>CAVZJN010000025.1:0-16031 GCA_963775585.1 uncultured Chloroflexia bacterium
TAGCCCTCAAATACCCCCTTGACAGATCACGTACCTTTGTACTAACCTACAAAAACCAACATGAAAATTCTTTCTAAACCTAGAAAAAGAAATGCATGGCACTATCTTCTACCATCTTTTGCGATAGATGTGGCGCGGCCAACCGGGCACAGGCGATGTTCTGCTCCGCCTGTGGGCGCTCTTTGCACAAATCCGCCCATGGCCCAATCAGCAATACCCTCACAGGCCTGCTCGTACAGCAGCACATCCTCAAAAGGCGCTATCGCATCCTCGGTCAGATCGGCAAAGGAGGCTTCGGGGCCGTCTACAAAGCGGCCGATACACAATTTGGCAATCGACCACTCGCCATCAAGGAGATGAGCCAGAGTAACCTTAACCCTCAAGAGCTTCACGAGGCAACCGCGGCCTTCAAACACGAGGCCCATCTGCTCGCTGGCCTGACCCATCCCAATTTGCCCCGTATCTACGAGCAATTCAGTGAAAACGGTCGCTGGTATCTCGTCATGGATTATATCGAGGGTGAAACCCTGGAGGCGAACCTGGACAAAATGGGCAGCAAACTGCCGCTGGACAAAGTGCTCAATATTAGCGCACAACTCTCCTCAGTCCTTGAATATCTCCATTCACACCAGCCACCCATTATTTTTCGCGACCTCAAACCCGCCAATGTCATGCTCACCACTAACGGACACATCTTCCTCATCGATTTTGGCATCGCTCGCCTCTTCAAGCCAGGACAGGCGAAGGATACCACCGCGCTTGGCTCTTCTGGCTACGCCGCCCCAGAACAATACGGCAGAGCGCAGACAACTCCCCGCACCGACATCTATAGCCTGGGAGTAACCCTTCACCAGATGTTGAGCGGGGACGACCCCACCGATTCACCATTCCATTTCGCGCCCCTGAAAACACATGGAAGCCCTCTCCTGGCCGACCTCGAAAAGCTCATCTTGCAGATGGTAGAGGTCGATAGCAGTAAAAGACCCGCCAGCGTCACCGAAGTGAAGCAAAAACTACAACACATCGCAACTCTCCATACTGTAGCCCAGACCAATCCCTTGCCACCAACCCTCCCACGTGGCTACCAGTCAGTCTTGCCAGGCATACCGCTCGCAAGTCCTTTAGTTCCTGCCGCCAACCCATCTTATATCGCCCCTCGCTCGAAACGTTCCACCATCCCGCAGCCGCGCAAAAACACGCTCTTCATCTGCACCGGCCATGCCAGCCGCGTCACAGCGGTAGCATGGGCGCCCAATAGCTCCCACATTGCCTCCGCCAGTTACGATAAAACGGCACGCATCTGGAATCCCAGCAACGGGCAGAATATCCACATCTACCGTCGCCATTCAGATAGAGTCAATGCCCTCTCCTGGTCGCCCGACAGCACACGTATCGCCTCTGCCAGCGACGACCGCACCGTTCAGGTCTGGGAGACCGGCGCAAATCATCCCCTCTTTACCTTCGGTGGGCATACCGACAAAGTCCTTGCCGTGGCCTGGTCACCCGATGGCACCCGCATCGCTTCCGCCGGCGCGGACAAAACGGTCCAGGTCTGGGAGGTCGCCACGCGGCGCGTCCTCTTCGTCTTCAACGGCCATACTGACCGCGTCACTGCCCTGACATGGTCACCCGACGGCAAGTCCATCGCTTCCGCGAGCAATGACCGCACCGTTCAGGTCTGGGAATGGGCCAAAGACACCAACCGCAATTTTTTGACCTCGTTACTCTTCCCCCAGCGCCGCGTGAATACCTACCGCGGTCATTCCCAGAAGGTAACTGGCGTTGCCTGGTCGCCTGATGGCAGGCGCATCGCCTCCACCAGCAACGACAAATCGATGCAGATCTGGGATGCCATTACCAACAGAACAGGCTTTCTCCATCGCAACTCACTTGGCAGCATGAATAGTGTTGCCTGGTCGCCTGATAGCCGCTTCATAGCCTCAGGGGGCAACGATAAAATAATACAGGTGTGGGATGCCATTACCCGAAATTCTATCTGCATCTACCAGGGCCATACAGGCTATGTCACCTCCATTGCCTGGTCGCCTGATCGCTCCCGTCTTGCCTCCGGCAGCGTCGATCGTACTGTCCAGATATGGCAACCATAGTAATACCGCACTTGACAGCTACGAAATATCCATGCTACCATGCTCAAAATATTGCACGAGCTTAAAAAGACCTATCGCAAGAGCTTCACCGTTCTATTGCGTATTCTGAAATGTATAACGTCGATGTAGTCGATAGAAGAGGATATAGAGTGTCTTACCCTCTTTTCTGCGTTCACTGTGGATCCGCCAATCTACCACAAGCAATCGTATGTATCCAGTGCAGGCAGTCGCCAAGGGCAAAAGCTCTGGGGGCAGCCGTTATCAATTCCACTGGATCTCTGCCAAACAATTACCCCCTTAATCAGCGCTATCTCATTCTTGGTCAGGTCGGTATGGGCGGCATGGGAGCAGTATACAAAGCGGAAGACACGAAACTCGGTAATCGCCTGGTCGCCATCAAAGAGCTGAGCCAGAGCGACCTCAATCCACGCGAGATCGCCCTGGCCTCTAAAGCCTTCAAACAAGAAGCTCATATGCTGGCTGGCCTCCATCACCCCAACCTCCCTAGCATTCACGATTATTTTAATCAGGGTGGTCGCTCGTACCTCGTAATGACATTTATCGAAGGCGAAACGCTCGAACACTACCTCAATTCAACAACAAATGGCTATCTCACCATCAAAGAAGTGCTCGATATTGGTATCCAGCTGTGCACGGCTCTTGATTTCCTGCATACACGTCAACCTCCTATCATCTTCCGCGATCTCAAGCCTGCCAACATTATGCGCACACAGAACGGTCACATTTACCTGATCGACTTTGGCATCGTTCGCCGCTTCAAACCAGGACAGACCAGGGATACCCATGTTCTTGGTACGTTGGGCTACGCTGCCCCAGAACAATACGGTAGAGCACAGACAACCCCGCGCGCTGATATTTATAGTTTAGGTGCCACCCTCCACTATTTACTTTCAGGCAACAACCCCGTCAATACCCCCTTCCGCTTCGCGTCGCTGAATTTTCAAGATCAGCCAGAACTGTTAGATCTTGAAATGCTGGTCATGCAGATGGTAGATATGGATGAGATCAAAAGACCTGGCAGCGCAGCCGCCATCAAACAGGTATTGCAGCGCATTGCCTCTCTGGAAGGCGAATACAAGACACATCTTAACGACACACGTCTTCAAAGAAATCCCTCAACACCACCAACGAGACGCTTTCACACTCCCGGGCCTGTCTCAATGCCACTCCAGGTCTCCGCGCTTCCGCCGCAAGCCAGATCAACTCCATCGCGCCAGGGTGCCAGCATCTATACCTACCGCAATTTTTGGCCCGTCAATGCTATCGCCTGGTCGCCAGATGGCAAACTCATCGCCTCCGCCAGCACAAATGTCCAGTTGTGGGAGGCTTCCACCGGCAAAACCGTCTTTACCCATCGTGGACACTCAAAAACAGTTAATGCCGTGGCGTGGTCTACCGATAGGAGAACAGCGACTCCTGGACGTGGCTATCGTATCGCCTCTGGCAGCGATGATAAAACCGTACAGGTTTGGAACGCCACTACCGGCAAAAACATCACTACATATACTGGTCATGCCCATATCCTACGCGGCGGGAGTGTAAAAGCTCTTGCCTGGTCACCTGACGGCACACTCATCGCTTCTGCCGGCCACGATAAAACCGTACAGGTTTGGCATGTCGCTACTGGAGGCACCGTCCACACCTATCAAGGGCATGCGCACTGGCGCAAGGGCGGATCAGTCAACACACTTGTGTGGTCGCCCGATGGGCAATTCATCGCCTCTGGCAGCAACGATAAAACAGTGCAGGTTTGGGAGGCCATCAGCGGCGCCTACGTCTTCGCCTATCGCGGAGTTACCGCTGAAGTGCATGCCATTGCCTGGTCTCCCAATAGCAAGTTCATTGCCTCTGGGGATAATACTGGGAGAATTCGCATGTGGGATGTCGATACGGGGAACTACCTCCTCACCTATGTCGCCCATAGCGCCGCGGTCAGAGGTATTGATTGGTCGCCTGATGGCAAGTACATCGCCTCCGCCAGCGATGATACAAGTGTGCAGATCTGGGACGCCATTACTGGCAACCAGGTCATCACGTATTCCCAGCACACCGCAAGTGTCAAAGCCGTGGCCTGGTCCCCCGATAGCAAACTGATCGCCTCCGCCAGCGAAGATAACACCGTCCAAATCTGGCAACCATTGTAGGGGCGACCCTTGGGTCGCCCAATAAGCATCAACCTAAGAAAAGCCCATCAAATGCTGTAGGGGCGATGGCGCGGCAGGAGGACGGCACTGTCATGCTGAGCGCAGCGAAGGCCCTGTCATGCTGAGCGCAGCGAAGCATCTTGCACCCCTCCCCCTCAATATGCTACCTATATAGCATGAATGAAATCACACTCAAGAAACCGAGAGGAACAGCACAGTGAAATTCGATCTCGACGAAGAGCAAGCAGAGATCCGCGACATAGTCCGTCGCTTCACCGAAAGTCATATCACACCCTACGCCGAAACGTGGGACGAGCATAACCACTTCCCAAGAGAAGTCTATACCCTCATGGCCGAACTCGGCCTCATGGGCATGACCATCCCCGAAGAGTATGGCGGCAGCGCACTCAGCCGCCTCTCTGGCGCGCTGGTCTACGAAGAACTGGCCAGGGGTGAGATGGCTACCTCCGTCGGACTTTCGGTTCAAAACATGGTCGCAGGCTCAATCGCCCGTTTTGGCAACGCAGAGCAAATACAGCGTTGGGTCACCAGGCTGGCCTCCGGCGAGTTGCTGGGAGCCTTCTCCCTGAGCGAAACCGCCTCAGGCTCAGACGCCGCCAGCCTGCAGTGTCGCGCAGAGAACCAGGGCAATTCCTACCTCCTCAATGGCTCAAAAACGTGGGTGACCAACGGTGGCGAGGCCGATGTTTATTTGCTCATGGCCCGCACCAGCGCCGGAAAGGGCGCGTCAGGTATAAGCTGTTTCGTCGTCGAGAAGGGTACGCCAGGCTTCTCCTTTGGCAAAACAGAGCGCAAAATGGGCCTGCACTCATCCCCGACCCGCGAACTCATCTTCGAAAACTGCCAAATTCCCGCTTTCAACCGCCTCGGCGATGAAGGCCAGGGCTTCAAAATTGCCCTCTCTTCCCTGGACGGCGGGCGTGTCAATATTGGCGCAGTGGCCGTTGGCGTCGCCCAGGCAGCCTTCGACATTGCCTGCAACTATGCGCGAGAGCGCCAGCAATTCGGCCATCCTATCGGTGCATTCCAGGGCATTCAATTTATGCTCGCCGACATGGCCATGAAAATCGAAGCCGCCCGCCTGCTCGTCTACGAGGCAGCCTACCGGCTCGATACCGGCCAGAGCGCAAGCATGTATGCCTCCATGGCCAAGTGTTTCGCCACCGATACAGCTATGGAGGTCACGACCAACGCAGTACAGGTCCTCGGCGGCGCCGGTTACGTCCGCGATTATCCCGTCGAGCGCTACATGCGCGATGTAAAGGTATCACAAATATTTGAGGGCACCAACCAGATTCAGCGCATCGTTATCGCCCGCTCCCTACTAGGCAATTTGCGCTAATATACTCAAATAGTAGGGACCCGACTATGCAGTTTCAATAAATAATACGGATGATGAAATCGGCCCCTCCACTGTCACCCTGAGCGCAGCGAAGGGTCTGTTGCGCTGGGCAGAGAGATGCTTCGCTGCGCTCAGCATGACAGTGCTGTGACCCATACGGATGCCTGGATCAATTTGTTCATTTGCATTATCGCGTCCAACTACCGCGTAACCGTGGCAGCCGCAAACTCGCGCACCAGGCTATTGAAATGCACAGCTTGCTCATCCTGTAACTGATAACTACACTTAGCCAGGATATGCACCTCAATCTGTGCGTTCACCTGCTTGAAAGCATCGCCCACTTCAGACGCAGAGAACATGCCCTCACCCTCGCGCCCAACCACTACTATAACAGGCATCTGCAAACGCGCCGTAGCCTCGTGCGCATCCACGTTTAAACTATCGCTCAGGAACGAGATCAACGCGTAGCGACTGTTGGGCTGGTGAGCAGTGGTGTAAACATATTCAACCAGATCATCGGTAATCAAACCAGGGTTGTGAAACCCCTGGCGATCATAGTACCCGCTAATCGCCTGGCGCGATGTAAGCAGATTGTACACAAATTGGCCAACGATCGGCAGGCGCAAAATAAACCCCAGAGCGCCACTCGCCGGCCCTGGTGCGCTCTCCTGCAGCATCGTTGGAGGTGGTGATACCAGCACAAGTCGATCGTAGTACTTTGCATGGCGGTAAGCGTCCGCAATCACAAACGCGCAGCTCATACCATGTGCGACAACCACAGTTGGCTTGCCAATAACTTCCCTGATGAAATCCCCCACCAGGTCAGTAAATACCTCGGCGTGATAATCAATCACCGGGCGATCGGACAAACCAAACCCTAAAAGATCTACAACAAAAACCCGGAATTGCGTAGAAAGTATATCGATATTCTTGCGCCACTCGTAAGAAGAAGCGCCAGGCCCAAAACCATGAATGAGCAGTAAAGGCTTCGCATCCCGCGCGCCCTTTACCTCGTAGAACATATCGCCATACTTCCACGGATAGCGTCGCTCTTCACCCGTCAATACGGTATCAAGCTCGCCCGCCATCGTCTCCGTTAATCTATTCACTACGGTCATTGTTCCCAGCACTCCACCGATTAACAGCCCCGTAGTAAATAACTTCCCTGCCAGTTTCATTCTATCCCCCGTAATAAATAGTATCTTGCAACAAACATCAAGAAAACGCCTGCTCTCACCTGCAAACGTGAGCCACAAAAGGTACTATATCATGCCAAAACAGGAACGTGCAAATAAGTGAGGTTTTGATGAAACTACAAGCGATCATCGCATAGATCTCCTGTTTCCTATGTATCATGACATGTGAATGAAATGTGAAAGAAAGAGCCAGCATAGTGACTAAACTGTGACATCTAAAGGCTACACTCTATTATGAGAAGGTATGGGCAGAGGACAGAGGTAGACGATGGAGCCTATCTCTTCTGATGTTTTCCTCTGCCTTCTTCATAAGGTAGTCAACATGGCTACTTATGGTGTATATTCAGAAGAACACTCAATGGTACTTCTTGTCTATCTTGACATATCCCATCGCACACGCTAATCTCATTCCAGGCCCTTCAACCACAAAAGGAAAAACAATGCAACCATCAACATACCTCACCCTATCGGACGAAGTGCAGATAGCCTTACAGGAGCAACGCCCCGTCGTAGCCCTCGAATCCACGGTCATTGCCCACGGCCTCCCATATCCCACTAACATCGAAGTTGCGCAATCCATGGAATCAGCCATTCGCGCCGAGGGCGCCATTCCCGCCACTATTGGCATCCACAACGGCACAATCAAAATTGGCCTGAACCTCGACGAGATTACCCACTTAGGCATCGCGCAAAATGTGCGCAAGGTCAGCAGGCGCGACCTTGCCATCACCCTTGCCACAAAACAACTCGGCGCAACCACCGTCGCCGGGACCATGCTTTGTGCCAGTATGGTTGGCATTCGCTTCTTTGCCACCGGCGGCATCGGCGGCGTCCATCGCGGCGCCGAGACCAGCATGGACATCTCCGCGGACCTCACCGAGTTGAGTCGCTCTCCCGTTCTCGTCGTCTGCGCCGGAGCAAAATCTATCCTCGACCTCAACCTGACCCTCGAATACCTTGAAACCCAGGGCGTACCCGTCATTGGCTGGCAAACCGACAATTTCCCCGCCTTCTACGTCCGCAACAGTGGACACCCCATTTCCTATCGCGCCGATGACGTCGCCACAATCGTAGCTATCGCTCGCGTACAATGGCAATGCAACCTCCACGGCCTGGTCGTAGGCTGCCCCATACCAGAAGAATATGCAATGGACCCCGGCCTGCTCGAGGCCGCCACTGAGGAAGCCCTACGCCTCGCCCATCAGCAAGGCATTCGCGGCTCCGCCACCACCCCCTTCCTCCTTGCCCACGTAGCAAAAGGAACCTCCGGAGAAAGCGTCGCAGCCAACAAAGCCTTGCTCATCAACAATGCCCTCTGGGCAGCCCGCTTCGCCCAGGCCTATTACAGTTCATAAACGCCATACTCTTGATAGTGTTCGCTACGCCAAACAAAACGGGACACCCTTCGCAGGTGTCCCAACTCTTTGTCAGCGATTAAATCTTCGTTTAAGCCGCAACGTTGATAACAATTGCCTGTAAAAGCTATTCCTCCGCAAACAAATACTTTTGTCTTGTTTCTGCTAGCTTCAAGTCCTTCGGCGTGATTCCGTCGGTATCTATACCAAGTATGAGTACAGGTATATCTATGTCTGATACACCTCTGTGCTCTAAGTCCCAGACAAACTGTTCGAAGTAAGACACGCCTGTAGACATTTCTTCCGCAAACGCTTTCACAGGAACTATCTCTACCCCACAATCAATCACGCCTATTGGGAACGATGCAGTTTTGAAATTACTTCTTTACCATTAAATGAATACACTCCCGCAATACGCATGTCTATCCTTCTTCACTACGCTGACGTTTCCATTCAAGTGGAACCTGTGACACCTGTTCATAACCCGACGGTTTATGAACAGGTCTCCCCAAAGGACGAGTTTTTAGTGTTCCATTGTACAGTTGATAAATTCTTTCCTTCGTAATAGCCACATATTCTTCTTCTCGTTCCACGCCAACAGCTCTTCGATCATGCATTAAAGCCCCTAATAACGTTGATCCTACACCGCAGTAGGGATCCAAAACTCTGTCATTATCCTTAGTGAGAGCCAGGACACAACGCTCGACAAGTTCTACCGGGAATTGGCAAGGATGGTTGGTTTTCTCCACATGATTTGCTTTTACGTTTGGTATATTCCAGAGGCATGTGTCCCACTCTTCCTGTAGAAAAGTCCATATATCTGAGGGGTTCTTCCCCAACGGATTTCCAGAAGGTTGCCCTTTATTTGGGCCTTTGAAATGCCGTTTCCCTGGATACTTGGCAGGAATACGAACAGGATCAAGATTGAACGTATAATCATCACTTTTTGTAAACCATAAAATGGTTTCATAACGCCCAGAAAATCTCTTCAATGCGTGCAATCCATGTTCAAAGTGCCAAATTATTCTATTTCTTAACTTGAGTCCATGCTTCTTAAAAATATGATAGTAGTAGACATCGAGAGGGAAAACTTCTCCATCATCGATATAATTTCCCGTCTGCCAACATATACTACCCTTATCATTTAACATACGCACTAACTCAGAGATAACAACCTCTTGCTCAGCAAGATATGCAGTAATATCTTGCTTAAGTTCATACGACTTGCCAATATTGTAGGGAGGAGAAGTTATAACAAGAGATATCGCACCATCAGGTATCGTTTTCAAAAAGGTTCTTAAATCACCTTGATGCATGGTCACAACATTACTGTCATTATAATCTTCCATAATAACAATAGGGTTAAAATCGGATGCAGCTTGAAACAGTGAAGAACTCATCATACCAACACAACCTTCATTAATACTAATCGCTTACTATGAAACACAGTATACATGAGAGGGAACAACCAAACAAGATACCACTTACAGCAATCGTTCCCCCCATTTGACAACACCCCCACCCCAGGGCTATCATTCTGCTATAAACAAAAATACCACACACAGCACTTTCGGAGGAAATTTTCTCATGACCGATCCCACAGCCACTAATAACGGCACTGTGTTTCATACACATACACTCAGCAATGGCGTACAAATCGTCGCCCAGCCCATGCCCGACTTCGAATCCGTCTCCGTCTCATACTACGTCCGTACAGGTTCTCGCGACGAGCCAGATCCCACCATCGCAGGTGTCTCCCACTTCTTAGAGCACATGGTGTTTAAGGGCACCCAGACCCTTGATTGGCAACAAATCACCCTCGAGTTCAACAAAATTGGTGCCGAACTCAACGCCTTTACCTCGCATGAGTCCACCGTCTACTACGCGCGCGTGTTGGGTGAATATCTGGACCGCGCCGTTGAACTTCTCAGCGACATGATGTATCCTCGACTGGCCGAAAGCGACTTCGAGACAGAAAAAGAAGTCATCGTCAACGAGATCGCTCGTTCGCAGGACCAGCCATACAGCTCCACCTTCCGCCGCTTGATACAGACCTATTTCAGCACCCACCCCCTCGGCCATGATGTGCTTGGGACGCCAGAGAGCATCCACAACATGCACGTCGAGCAGATGCGCGAGTACTGGAATCGCCGCTATGCCGCCAACAATATGATCCTGGCCGTTGCCGGCAATTTCGATTGGGAACACATTCTCCATCTGGCGGAAAAATACTGCAACAACTGGCGCGTGGGTGACTCCGGTCGTAACGTTGAGCGCTACGAACCCGCCCAATCAATCAACGATGTCGTCGTTGACAAAAAGCTCAAACAGCAGATCATGATTCTCGCCATGCCCTCCGTAGACCTGAAAGACCCCGACTACTACGCCGCCAACCTGGCCAGCAGCATCCTGGGGGATAGCGAAGGTTCACGTCTCTATTGGAACATCTACCAGAAGGGTTTGGCAGAATCGGCCAGCACCGGTATCATGGCCATGGAAGGCACCGGCGTCTTATATATGCAGGCCAATTCAACGCCCGATATGGCCCCGCGCGTTCTCAAACTGCTGAACGAAGAACTCAATAACTTCCTTAATGAAGGGGCCTACGAGGACGAGTTGCGTCGTGCCAAAGATAAATGGATCAGCAACATCGTATTGAATAGCGAGTCAACATTCTACCGTATGTTCAACCTCGCCTCCGACTGGGTTACCGAGGGTCGCCTGGTGACCGTCGATGAAGAGATAGAGCGCATCGAAAAAGTCACTGTCGACGATGTTGTCCGCTCCCTGAAACGCTTCCCCATCCGCGAAAAACAAGTCCTGACTGCCCTGGGACCATTGAGCGAAACAGAACTCCTGGCATAACACTTTCCAGCTTATGTGAAGGCACAATAGGGAAGCCTGCGGGTTTCCCTATTGTGCCTTCACATAACCTATTTTTCTTCCTCAAAATCCTCAACCACCGCCCGTAACACACGCGCAACCTGTGACGGAGGCCCTTCCGTGCCAGTTCGACGCTCATTGCCCCCCACCGTTAGTGGTCCGCTGACCCCGCCCGGCAAAGGACGCGGCAGCGGTGGCATAGCCGGTATTTCAGGAGCAAGGCCCACCTTCATATCCACAAAACGACGAAATCCAGCAGAATAATAGCCCCGTTCAGTCTGCCACATCTGGCGCAGCCTGGTTTCACTGAGCATCCTGCCCATATACTCTTCCCAGGCTTCCCACACATCGTTGGGCAGGCCACCCTTTTGTGACTGCGTCCAGATATGCTCAAAGAAATCCAACATAGCCGTGCCAAGCCAGCGCACACGCTCTCTAAGAGCAGGATCAATCGTCTTGAGCGTACGCGTAATCTCATTATTGCCCCCCTCCCCTGCTCCCGCTGGTTTTGGACTCATCAAGATACGGCTGGCCTCTGGATACGTCATCATCAATTCGCCGATGTGCGCCTCTGCGTCATAAAGGCTCTGATATGTCGCGCTGTAGATAGTATCGATAAAGACCCGCGTCTGCGCCGTCATCTCCTTACTTTGCTCCACCAACGCGGTCGTCTGTATGCGCATAGCGCGCGTCTGCACCACCAGCAGATAGATGGTCACCGGCAATACCAACGCCTGTAAAGCACCTACAAGCAGTTCAAGGATCGCGATCATTTGATCAAACGTGAAAGCAAAGATGATAAAGGCAAGTATCTGCATATGAACCTCTTAAGCAGACCCTGTAAAAAATGATCAGATTCGCCCACAAGTTTAGTGAGTTGCCTGGTCTGTAGGTGTTTCAGCTTGTGTTGCAGTTTTCATCGCATTGGTAACTTCGCGAACATACTCCTCGCCACACTTGCGGCAATAGAAGCCCCCATCATTGTGGAATTTACCTCCGATAACGGTGATCTGCTGCTCTGCAGGCTTCCCACACCATTCGCAAACGCTGCCATGCGGAGCAAAGTCGTAAGAGATGGGCTGATTAAATTCATTGTTCGACATAAGGCATCTCCTTTTACATACATGTATATCTCGACCTTTCTCGCTGCAATATCTTTCCACTCAGAACTCGCTCACAAGAAAAATCGCAGCGGAGCCAGGATACGTTCACTGAGTTTTACATACCATGGGCGGCTCTTCCACTTCTCCAGTGTCAGCTCAAACATGCCAGTTGTATCACTTTCAAAAAGCTCCTGCATTTGCTGTGCTAACTCAGCGCTGTAAATCTCGACATTGATCTCAAAATTGCCAATGGAACTCAACCGGTCCAGGTTAGCAGTACCAAGTGTAACCCACTGGCCGTCAACTGAACACGTTTTGGCATGGAGCATTGCGTAATGATAGCCAAAGATACGCAGGCCCCCTTTCAGGCACTCGGTGAAATACCCACGTGCCAGCCAGTCTGCCACAATGTGATTCGATTGCCAGGGTACTAATACCCGTACATCCACTCCGCGTGCAGCGGCAGCCTTCAAAGCACCGAGCAGGATATGATCAGGAACAAAATAAGCATTGGTGAGCATGATCGAGTGCTCAGCCCGGTCAACAGCTTCAATATACATATCGCGTATAGGAAAAGTCAGCCTCAATGCATCGTTGCTGCGTATATTAATCAAAGGATCAAATTTGCGTGGGTAATGTCTCGTAATAGCTCTTTCTCCCACGTAAGATCGGTTCCAAAAACTCACAAACGAATGCGCGAGATCGGCCGCTGCCGGACCGCATATGCGCAGGTGTGTGTCTCGCCATTCCGTCGCATAGAGGCTCCCGAGGTTATATCCACCAATAAATCCTATAGATCCATCCACGACCAGCATTTTGCGATGATCCAGGGCATAGCGCCGCGGATCAAGAATATGCCATGGACGACGAATGGGCTGATACTCCAACATGTGGATACAAGGCGGGAAATGCTTAAACGAGCGTGGCACGACCAGGTTGGCAAAGGCATCGAAAACAACATACACATCCACCCCTTGCTCCGCCTTCTGTATAAGGTGTGCCTTCAACTCTTCCCCCACAGCATCACCTTTCCAGATATACGACTCCAGGTAAATGCACTCCCTCGCATTATCAATCGCCTCAAGCATAGCAGCGTAAAGATGTGCCCCATAAGCATAAAGCTGTAGATAATTATCGCCAACCTGTACTTCATGCAGCCGCAGATGTGGAAAACGAACTTCGCGTTTGTGTCGCCCCCGCAACTCCGCAACCACACGCAGCACGATTACCGTGAGAGCCTGTAGAGCAACTACAATAATGAGAATATTCTGCACCAGGCGCGTAAAAGGATTTCGGCGCCATAGACTCTTCAAATCACTTTTACGCACCATAAGTAACGTCCCATTTCTCTTCTTCTGATTTTGCCCTATCCTACACCTCTATATTACCATAGCCGGCAGTACCTATAGCGGTGATGATCTCACCCAATCCCCAGATGAACGTGTGACAAAGAATTGAGCTTGATTTCCCTTGTGGCTATTGTGGGCTTGTGTTCTTGCGCATCCGACTAAATTGAGCACGGAAGCGCAAGGTATCTCCTTGCGCTTCCGTGGTGGTTTTCTGCGCCAGAGCTGTAGCCAATACACAGGCGAACCAGCACCCATTGCGAGCGAAAATCGCAACCTCTGTATTCACTTGATGAAGAGGTAGCCATAGTTAGCTGGCACATCGACCGTGATGATTTGGTTCGCACTGCTGACTGCAATCTCAAGGGGAGTTGAACGCACATCATCATCGATCCTTTCTCGATAGCTACCTGGCTCTGGAAAAGGAACCGCGATCGATTGTTGCTGATCAGAGAAGTTGAGGAACACCATGGCAATTTGCTGCGCAGCTGTGGACTGTCTTCTGTAAGCCACTACCCTATCGCCAGTCCTGGATTGGGCATTGTAGTAGAAGGACTCTCGACTGCGTAGAGCAGGGCAGGTGTGCCGAAGCGTTCCAAGGATCCGATAAAGGCGCACGAGCGGCACCCCGAAATCGTCATAAAAGTACTCCCAGTTCACATCGCGCCGGAAGCAGATACGCCCATTCCCCTGATCCGGCAGAACGTAGTTCTCTGCGAACTCCTGTCCCTGCCAGAGCATTGGCGTTCCCTGGCAGGTATACAGTGCGATCGCAAAGGGTTGCAGCTTGTAGGATTTGCTCCTATCCCCGAATGGGACGTCACCCGGCAGTTCCCCCACAAAACAAATCAACTGGCTATGGTCATGGCTCTCAAGGTACTGGAAGGGTGTAACGGGCATCTCGACGGGATTATTGGCAATGTCATGCACGGTTTTGGTATCGGGGTAGGGATTGCTCCCGAAGCGGGTATCAAGCAGATGGACAAAATCATCATCCACAAAATTGAACTTCGCCATGCCGCTCGGCTTTGTTCAGTAGTCCATCCTGCCACGTGCTGTTGGAGAAGGTGGCGCTGAGGATTTCTTGGGGCCGATTCAGGGCTTCGGGGCACTGAATGATCCGACTGTATTCACCTGGAGCTACGCCGCCAGAGGGGGTAAACCGGGGGATCCCCAGCGACTCATTATACACATCGAAGGCCATCTTGGCGTACTTCACACCTGCCGGACCGTCGTAGAGATCGGTGACTTCGTCGTAACGGAAACCATCCACGTGGTACTCGTGCAGCCAGTGAAAGTTCGCTGCCTGGACATAATCACGGGCAAACTCCTGGCTGAAGTCAATCTCGGGGCCGAACGGACCAAATCCACCGATCATTGGACTCGGAAGACTAGCATTCTCGTAGACCAAATGGTAGGGGAAGGTCACATCGACGTGTTGATAGACTACATCGAGAATGACCGCGACTCCTGCCTGATGGCAGGCATTGACCAGGCACTTGAGTCCCTGCACGCCGCCCCAACGCTCACATGGGGCAAAGTAGTGCAGCGGCCCATACCCCCAGTCAAAGTCCAACTTCAAACTCGTGATTGGCAACAACTCCAGGCAAGTGACGCCAAGGCTCTTGAGGTAAGGCAAGCGTTCGACGACACCGTCAAAGGTACTGTTGAACTCTTCGACATGGAGCTCGTAGACCACCAGATCTTCCAATTCAGGGACTTTCCAGGCATCATCAGTCCAGACAAAGTCTGCAACAGAGCCCGGAGTGACGAATGCGGAAAGCTCACCCACGTCATCCGTTGCGCGGGCGAAGGGGTCAGTAAACCAGCGCGTAACCACATTCTTCGTGGCGGTACCGGGAATTGTTTGGAGGAGTTGGTAGCGGTACAGATAGGTGCCAGGCTGCCCAAAATTGGTCCCAGGCTTGACAGGAATAGTGACCTTAGCGCTCCAGAGATTGTTTGACGAGCCAACTACAGGAGTAAGGGGGAAATCGAGGGGTTTGATCTGTGGAACAAAGCGGTCATCCTTGTGGATCACGCGCACGAGAACCTCGTAGCCGTCCTGCGGCTCAATCCCCGGCAGGTACACCCCAAATTGTACCTCGGTAGATGCAGAGGCAAAGGCACCAACTTCAGTAAGATTAATCATCTCGCCCTCCTTATTAGGTTGCTGTATAGGTTGCTGTGTCTCAAGATGCATCTCATGCGAGGTGCATCTTAGAATAGACGTTATGCCTGGCAGTTTTTTGTACATCAGTAAGCAGCTTGGGGTCCGCTTTTGCCCGCCAAGAGTTGGACGACAGACGTCCCTCACGGTTCAAGGAAAACCCTACCCGCCCCACTCTTCATGGATACAAGCTTGCCAGGGACCAGGCCACCCCCATGACCCTCTCGTAGTTTTTGAGTGAAACCGATCAATGTACCATATAAGCCCTATTATATCCTACATTTCTGGTGCGTGGGTGAGTGAAAACCGCAAGTTCGTGGTCAAATAGCCCAATTTTTCTGG
>CAVZJN010000026.1:0-33739 GCA_963775585.1 uncultured Chloroflexia bacterium
CGTCGGCGTCGGTGTCTTCGTTGGCGTCTTCGTTGGCGTCGGCGTCGGTATCTTCGTTGGCGTCGGATCCAGGGTTGGCGTCACCCTGGGCGTCCCATTGGTGAAGTTCTGCACATAGAGAATGACGGTACGATCCTTTGGAATCGAGGTACCGCTCGGCGGATCCACTCTTGAGACAATATTTGGCGCCGGATTATTTGGATCTGTACCATCTGGGCGTACAGAATAGTTGATACCCGCGTTGGTCAGAATCTGTTCCGCTCCGCTGAGGGTATTGCCGACGAGGTCAGGCGGTACCACGACTGTCTGTTGTGTCGCGGAGCCCAGGGTGATCTGAATAGCGGAGCCTTTGGGAGCAAGTAGAGGCGGCGCGGGGTCCTGGTTGATTACAATCCCCGTTGTAATACCATTCGTGACTTTTAAGGTAAAACCCGCACTGGTTGCTTTTGTAAGTGCAGCCTGGTATGTTAACCCCCGCAAATCAGGGACCTGGATTTGCTGGACAGTAATCGTTGGAGTAGGGTTTGAGCCGCCCAGCCAGGGAAAGCGAATGAAATTGAGTTGTGTCGCCAGGTATATACTAAAACCCAGCAATAATAACGTTGCCAGCAGGATGATCGCGGTAACGATGCTGGCAAATCGCGAATCCCGCCTATCGTAGATGACAGAGCCTGCGCGCGGCTGTGTGCTGCGCGGATAGGCGGATAGATCCTCCGCCTGGTTGTTGTATGCCGGTTGATTGGCAAGTATAAGCGGCTCGGGCTGGCGCGACACACCATTGCTCGAGGGATACCCCATATTGTTAGGAGAGGAAGTAGGCTGGCGCTGATTGCCGGCCCCGGGATACTGGGTATATTTGTTGCTACACCGCCCAGTGTTTGTAGCGCTCCTGGTGATACGGCTCCGGGTAAGACTTCGTCTACCTCTGTTTCGCCCAACAATTCCAGGGCGCGGGCAAGCGTACTACCATCGCGGTAGCGTCGCTCCGGCTCTTTCTCCAGGCAGCGCAGGATAATCACTTCCAGGGCCGGGGGAATATTGGGATTGAAGAGCGTCGGTGGCGCTGGCAGGTCCTGGATATGCTGCATAGCTACTGCTACAGGGGTGTCGCCATCAAAGGGTGTGCGCCCGGTGAGCATCTCGTACATGACGATGCCGAGAGCATAGACATCGGCAGCCGGGCTGACAATTTCGCCCTGCGCCTGCTCTGGCGCGTAGTACTGCACAGTACCAAGGGTCATGCCAGTGGTGGTGAGGCGTTCGGCGTTGATGTCTTTATAGACACTGGCGATGCCGAAGTCAGTGAGTTTGATTGAACCATCCCGTCCCACCAGCACATTTTGTGGTTTGACGTCGCGATGAACAATGCCGCGGCGGTGGGCCGCTCCCAGTCCAAGCGCAACGTCATGGGCAATAATAATTGCTCGATCAACGGCAAGAACGCCGCGCGAGCGCAAATAGCGGCGCAGGTCTGTACCTTCCACCAGTTCCATCACAATGAAATAGTTTCCATCGGTCTGGCCATAGTCGTAGACCTGCACTATATTAGGGTGCTGTAATGATGACGCAGCTTTTGCTTCACGTTGAAAGCGAGTAACAAACTTTGGATCGGTGCTATAGACTTCGCGGAGCACTTTGATGGCCACTACGCGATCCATGCGCATATCCTGGCCACGGTAAATAGTGGCCATGCCGCCTCGACCTATAGATTCTCCTAATTGGTATCGCTCACCCAAAACTTCGATTGGCATACTTCTCATCGGAACGCATATTGTTGCGCCCTTTCTCTATGTAGACGCAATCTGCTGCGCCCTTACTTCGTATTTTAGCACCCACTATTGTAACGCATTCTGCAACAGAATGGAACACTACATTACATTGTGCTACAGGGTACGATGACATGTGATGTGCAGTAAGATGACCAGGACGAGGGCGACGCTGCCTTCATCATCCCCCGGATGCGGCTGCGTCCCCTCCCTTCCGATATCCTCCCGCCACTACGGGTGATTTACCTGTGCCAGGGTACCCAGTACGCGTTGATCTCCCAGGCGGCGGGTAATTTTTAGTGTGTCCATATGCTCTAAAAGTGGCAGGATATATTTTCGTGTTGCCCCCAATACATCCCGTGCCTCTGCTACAGTCATTGTACCATGCTCACGCAGAAACTTGACCAACGTGGCTATGGCCTGGTCATAGGTTTCCCGCAAAAAAAGCACTCCATCACTTAGTTTCACCAGTTGCCCTTGTTCTATCAATGCATTCAGTGCTTCAGTACCTACCGCTGCCTCCGCCTCGTTGCGGTCTGGCGGTGTATAAGGATTCTCGCGAAAGCGGAGCAGCAATTGTTCGACCTGTTGCTGCTGTATCTTGTTAAACTTTGGTATGAAATCGGGTAGACGCATTGTGCTGCCCGCTGAGCTACCAGTCGTTGTGGCCTCAGCAACTACCCCTTCTGCCTGCAAGGCGGCGAACACTTCAACCGCCATTTTCGCAGGGAGGTTGAGGCGCGTGCGCCATTCTTCCTTCGAGAGTCCGCTGCGCAAGGGATGCTGACGGTGCTGCTCACTCAGCAGGCGCACCGTTTCTTCTACCAGGGCATCCCATACCGGCTGCGCGAACCACGCTGTTCCTATTCGTCGAACTCTTCCTTCTTGTAACAACGTCTCCAACGTCTGTTGTGTCACATCCACGGCTAGATTACTCTGCTTGACGATCTCCGCCAATTCGTAGCCGTTGAATCCTTTATATATCTGACCTTTAACAGCAGCATTTGGCGTCCCTGCAACACGTATCCTTCTATCTAATGCGGCCAGCACCAATTCTTCTGGCACACCGTGCTCCAATGTCTCGAGTCGACTGATTACCGCCGCCTGGAAACGGCGATGGTAGCGCGGCTGCACATCAACGACCTCTCCGCCGCCGATAGTGGTGCTGGGCGAGGGGATACGCAAGATGAAACGATCGCGGCGTGCCAGCACTGCCGGATGGCTCATGCGTAGTTGTACCCACGCGCTCTGTCCCGGCTGCAACTCATCTACATCGAGCAGACGCACCCTGGCAGGCACTTCCTGCGATCCACTATAGACATCCACCTGCGTATTGTGCGCGAGCGAACGAGGGGCATCGGCCAGCAGTTGGATATGGGCATCGACGAGCATGGTTGGGCGAAGTTGTCCCGGCAGAGCGATGACATCGCCACGCTCCAGGTCTGTACGCGCGACGCCGGCGAGGTTCATGGCCACACGGCTCCCCGGCTGCGCAACATCGACTTTATTTTTGTGCGTTTGCAGGCCACGGATGCGCGTCCTCAAGCCCTGCGGCAAGATTTCAATCTCTTGTCCGACTTTGAAGTTGCCGTCAAGCAGAGTTCCGGTGACGATGGTGCCAAAGCCCGTCAGTGTAAAAACCCGGTCAACCGGTAGACGAGGGCGAGCAATGTTCTGGCGCTCCTGCGAGGTATCGAGCATCTTTTCAATCTCGGCAAGCAGTTCTGGCATGCCTTGCAGAGTATAGGCCGAGACAGCGATGATGGGAGCATGAGCCAACGTTGTTGGTAGAAGATATTCCGCGACCTCCTCGTGCACCAGCTCCAGCCACTCCTCGTCGACCAGGTCGGCCTTTGTCAGCGCGACAATGCCTCGCTGTACGTGCAGGAGATCAAGAATGGCCAGGTGTTCGCGAGTCTGCGGCATAATGCCCTCGTCGGCGGCAATAACCAGCAGCGCCGCATCAATACCGCCCACACCCGCGAGCATATTTTTGATGAAGCTTTCGTGACCGGGGACATCGACAATGCTGACCTCGCGCCCACCTGGCAGTTTGAGCCAGGCAAAGCCCAGGTCTATCGTCATGCCGCGTTCTTTTTCTTCCGCCAGGCGATCGGGATCAATGCCTGTCAAAGCTTTGACGAGCGTAGATTTCCCATGGTCTACATGGCCGGCAGTACCAATACAACTCATGGATAATTACAGTTCCGGGCCTGGTTGACCGCAGCCGGGCTAGGTTGACCGCTAGGGTCAACCCTACTATACACGGTAACGCCCCTGGTTGGGGGTTGACCGCTAGGGTCAACCCTACTATACACGTAACGCCCCTGGTTGGGGGTGAACTGAACCTAACAATAAGATGGCGATGGCACGGTTTAGGATACTGTAATGATGGCTCTCAGTATACACTAAGAGGGGGTTTCTGACTATCTATTTTGGAGCGAAATGGATATTCTCTGTAGAATACTTGTTGAAATACTTCCCTTCATAGGCTACACTACAAAGACAATTGCGCTTGACTGTTAAAACAAGGTAGCGTATCCCTGGCTAGGGGTTGAGGAAGGTTATTCTACACTGATGAGAGAACCGAACAAAACGAACGACACAAAGAAACACCTTCGCAGCTTAACAAAACGCGGGCAAATCATCCTGACTCTTTTGCTCGTCGTCGTTCTACTGCTGGCTGGCCTCCTCTACAGCCAGCGTCACCAGATTCATCTGCTCATCCAGGCCTTGAGCGTACCACCACCTCAACCTGTGCATATTACGCCGTTAACGCTCCCTCCAAGCACTGCGACGCCTGGTCAGGCGACCAGTGCCAATTGGACCATGTACCACAATGACAACGCTCGTACCGGGTTTATAGCAGGAGCGCCCGATCCTACCCACCTCACGAGCCTCTGGAAGCAACCACTCGACGGAGCGGTCTATGCTGAGCCACTCGTGGTCGATGGACAGGTGATTGTGGCGACGGAAAACGATACCCTCTACGGGCTTGATGCACGTACCGGGCAGGAACAATGGCGTACCTCTGTGGGAACCCCCGTGCCGCTATCAGATTTGCCGTGTGGCAATATTGATCCTCTCGGCATCACCGGCACGCCGGTCTACGATCCGCAGACGGGTCTGGTCTTCGCTGTGGCAGAGATACAGGGGCCGGCCCACGTTCTGGTCGGCGTTGATGTCAAAACGGGACACGTCAAAGTCCGCCGCCTGGTAGATCCTCCCGGAATGGACCCGCTAGCACACCAGCAACGTGCTGCCCTGGCCCTCTCAGGGGGCAGAGTCTCTATTGCTTTCGGTGGGCTGTACGGCGACTGTGGCAACTACCACGGCTTGGTGGTTGCCTCGCGTACTGATGGTGCAGGAGCGTTGCTCACGTACCAGGTGCCGACTCCACGTGAGGGCGGGATATGGGAACCTGCGGGACCAACGGTAGACGCCCAGGGAAATCTCTACGTGTCGGTGGGCAACGGTGCAGTGACCCAAGGGGAGCTGGGATCATACCAATTCGGTCTTAAAGCTGTCCCCAACCTTACACCTGGAGGACGCCTTTGCGCCACAGCGCTGGCAGCAGGATAACGCGGACGATTTAGATCTCAGTTCAATGGGACCAGTCTTCCTGCCCGACGGTTTACTCTTTATTCAGGGCAAGTCGAACCAGGGCTACTTGCTCCACGCAGATCACCTGGGAGGCATAGGCGGCCAGATCCAGACAATCTCGGTGTGTGCTGCTGGCGCCTATGGCGGGGCCGCTGTGAATGGTCAGGTGGCGTTCATTCCCTGTGCTGATGGACTGCGTGAAATCAGGCTTGGGTCGAGCGCGAACCTGCTCACTGGATGGCAAGCCCTCAGACAGGTGACTGGCTCACCAGTCATAGGAGGACAGACTGTTTATAGCCTCGATCCTGGTGGTGGTGTGCTCTATGCCCTCAACGCCGCAACAGGTGAGGTGCGTGCCACGCTCTCTGTCGGCGCAACATCGCGCTTCGCGACGCCGACGCTCTCCCAGGGAAGCATCTTCATCGGAACCTTGACGGGCATCGTCGCTGTGGGAATGACATGAGAATCGGCCGGGGCTGAGTAAACATCCTCTTCATCTATCAAAAAACAAAAAATCCATTATCGACACCTACCCGCTGCAAACGATATAATAAAGGAAAGGTACACATAGCCAGCAGGAACAGGGGTGGAATGAACGAAAAAATCCAGTCTGTACTTCATTCACTGCCGCATAAACCGGGCATTTATATTATGAAGGATGCCCAGGGCACTCTACTTTACGTCGGGAAAGCGATCTCGCTGTATAACCGCGTGCGCTCGTATTTCCAGGAGTCGAGCGATCTCAGCCCCAAGAATAGAAGTATGGTGGCGAAGGTTGAGGATATCGAGTTTCTTGTCGTCAAGAATGAGGTCGAGGCGCTGGTGCTGGAGAGCAATTATATTAAGGAGTATCGACCGAAGTACAATGTGCTGATGCGCGACGACAAGAGCTACCCGTATATAAAGGTAGCGCTGACGGAGGATTTTCCAAGGGTATACCGCGTGCGCAGCTTTCACCGCGACGGCAATCGCTACTTTGGCCCCTATACCAATTCGGGGGCGGTTGACGCTACGCTGGATCTCTTGAACAAGCTCTTTGCCTTTCGCACCTGCCGCTACGACGCGAGCACATGGGCACCACCCGCACAGGGTGAACCTCCCGCAGGATGGAAGCAAAAATTATTGCCACGTCCCTGCACGCAGTACTATATCCACCGCTGTATCGCTCCCTGTGTCGCCTACGCCACGCGGGAAGAGTACGATGCGGTGATCAAACAGGTGATTCTCTTCCTGGAGGGGAAGCACGACGAGGTGGTCAAGACGCTGCAGGAGAAGATGCAGGCGGCGGCGGAGAACCTCAACTTTGAGGAGGCAGCGCGTATACGCGATCGCATCCAGGCGGTTGAGCGCGTGCTGGAGAAGCAGCGCATCATTTCGACAGAGGGGCAGGACGACCAGGATGTGATCGCTTTTGCCAGCGACGAGGATGAGACGTGCATGATGACCTTCTTCTTCCGCAATGGCAAGCTGATTGGACGCGAATTTTTTATCTTGCAGGGGACGCGCGATAGCAGTCCAGGCGAGGTTATGGCTTCCTTCTTGCAGCAGTTTTATGAAAGTTCACCGCACATTCCGCCGGAACTGGTCGTCGAGGCAGAGCCGGACGACCGCGCCGTCATTCAGTCGTGGCTGCGGGAGAAACGTAATGGGGCGATCAGCATCACTGCACCCAAACGGGGGGACAAGCTGCGCTTGATCGAGATGGTGAAGCAAAACGCGAGCGAGGTGTTGGAGCAACAGCGTATCAAGTGGCTGACCGATAGTCAGAAAACGCAACTGGCCCTGGAGGAATTACAGGAGGCGCTCAACCTGGCGGCTCCCCCACAGCGCATCGAGTGCTACGACATCTCGAATACACAGGGTACAAACTCGGTGGGGGCCATGGTAGTTTTTGAGGCGGGACGACCAAAGCCCAGCGAGTATCGCCGTTTCAAAATTAAGACCGTCGAAGGGCCCAACGACTTCGCCAGTCACCAGGAGGTGCTGCGGCGCAGATTTCGCAATGCGGCAAAACAAGCAGCCGCCGACGTAGAGACCGCCTCCGAAATTATTACACACACTGACACGTACATTGAGCCAGCAGATTACGCCACCGTTGATGAAACGCCAGTAGCTACCCAATTCCAGCATGAATGGGCATTGCCGGATTTGATTATCATCGACGGCGGGAAAGGCCAGCTTAGCGCGGCAATGGAGGTATTGCAGGAACTCCACATCGATATACCGACGGTGGGACTGGCAAAGGAGAACGAGGAGATCTTCACTCCCGGCTCGCCGGACCCGATAATGCTGCCACGTTCTTCACAGGGCCTCTATATGGTACAGCGCATTCGCGACGAGGCGCACCGTTTTGGCATTACGTACCACCGCAAGTTGCGCTCCGAGCGCACGTTTAAATCTGTATTGGACGAGATACCGGGCATTGGGCCCAAACGCAAGCAGGCTTTAATGAAGCATTTTGGCTCAGTACGAGCGATGAGCGCGGCCAGCATAGAGGACCTGGCGGCCCTTGACGGCATGACGCGCGATGCGGCTGAGAAGGTCAAGGAATATATTGGCCGCGTGGAATAAAAGGGCTACTGTACTTTGTTTTTATGTCTAGAGAGCTTCCGGGGCGACCGCCTTCCTGGGCTATACACTATACACGGGAATAGTGAGCGGACTTTGATGCTTCCGATCTCCGATTTTTGGTAGAAGCCGGACTCTTCGTCTGATTGACAATCGTAATAAAGGTACGTTAGTATAGGTATATATTCTTAATGAAGGGTAGCCAGCGGGCTTACCCATTTGTGCACATTGGAGGAGCAGCCGTGGTGGCTGTTCGGACCTTTTAGGGGTGATTGCTGTATGCCAACCTACGAATATCTCTGTCAAACCTGTAGCCACCGATTCGAGCAGTGGCAAAAAATGACTGATGATCCATTAGATGTCTGCCCAGAATGTGACGGGCGCATTCGCCGGGTGTTTTTCCCGGCCGGTATTGTCTTCAAAGGCTCTGGATTTTATAAGACTGATCACCGTTCTTCAAGTGTTGCAGACTCCAACGGCCAGACAACAAAAAGTGATGGGGCTGCCGCTTCCAGCGAGTCGAAGAGTGCTGGAGAGAGCAAGTCTGCTACGACGGGGTCCGGCGCGAGTAACTCGTCGACGAGCGAAAGTAAGGTGCCTGCGGCTACTAGCACTACGACGAAGACGAAGTAGGGCTGCTGAGGTGGCGGTTGGGTAGGGTGGGTAGGTTCTTTACGTTTGTGAGGGATGTATATGGCAGAGTCTGTGCTGGCTACGATGCAGCGGAAGCAAATTGAGATTACGATTGGTGAGTTATTGCTCACTGATGATTTTTATATGCGTTTAGAGATTACTGAGCGTTTGCGTCATCTTATTGCACATGCTGATCCTTCGCTGGATAGGTCGCAGCTTAGTGAGGGTGCTTTGGAAGAGCTTGAGGCTTTAGATTTGTTGCATTAAGCTTTTGTGTTTGTTTTTCTGTGGCCTCATCGCTACGCTCTTCGCAAAGATTATTAAGAGAAGTTGGGAATTTGGCAGACGCAGTCTGCCAAATTCCCAACTTCTCTGTATGTTTTGCGGGGGCTGCTACATTCCCAACTTCTCTGTATCTGTAACAGATATCTCACACTTTTTTACCCAATATTCCTAAAAGGGCGTTTTTTAGCATACTAGCATGTATAATTAATAGACAATCCCCAAAGCAGGTGAAGGGGATCAGGGAGACGGATTGGTATGCAAGTGCAGCGTGAGCAATCGCAGGATGAGATCATAGAAGCTCTACAACGCCAGGTAGATGAGTTAACTGAGGCCAATTTCTTACTGAAGGATCGATTGGCGCGTAAAGAGCAGTTTATTGCTATGATCGCCCACGAATTGCGCGGCCCATTGACGCCCATTATCAGCTATGCGCAGTTGGTGGCGCGTCCCACACAGCGGCCAGAGACAATCCAGCGAGGAACGAAGGTGATTATCAGCCAGGCCAGGCGTTTGACGCGCCTGGTCAACGATCTGCTGGATTCTTCTCGCCTGAGCTCAGGCCAATTCACACTCGTGCGCGAGGCGTGTGATATTGCGGCACTGGCAAAAGAGGTGGTGGAAGAACTGCGTCCCGTTGCTCCCTATCATACGCTAGCGCTGGAGACTCCTGAAGCGCCTGTTATTGGAAACTGGGATAGTGGGCGCCTGCAACAGGTGCTGGGGAACCTGCTAGATAACGCGATCAAGTATTCCGACGAGCGCACAACGATCACAGTGCGTATCTGGACAGAGGATGATCTCGTGCATGTGAGCGTTCATAACCAGGGCGTCGGCATTCCTCTGGCAGAGATGGGCCAGCTTTTCCGCCCGTATGTCCGTTTGCAGGCGACCAGCGCCCGGCAAGGTTCTGGCCTGGGGTTGCACATTACGAAAAGCATTATTGAAGCACATGGAGGTACCCTGCGCCTCGAGCCGCACACAGCTGAGGGTCAGGGTACAACCTTTTCATTTGACCTGCCATTGCATTGAACAAGAAGCTCAACAGCAGGGAATAGCCATAGCAGCGCGGGCGCGTCAATTGCCTTGACATCAGGTATGCCGCTGATGTATTATCCTCAGGTGAGGATGTTTTCCCATTTTTGCGGAAACTATGGGCGGTTGCTGAAATTGGTAGACAGGGCAGACTTAGGATCTGTTGGTGATGAACCGTGAGAGTTCGAGTCTCTCACCGCCCACTACGATGAGCGTTCGTAGAGTTGACAAGTTTCGCAGTTATGCGGGAGTGGCTCAGTGGTAGAGCATCTCCTTGCCAAGGAGAAAGTCACGGGTTCGATCCCCGTCTCCCGCTCCAGATTTGTCTGAGTATTGGGTGACCGCAAGCTCGGTCTTAGCAGGAGAGAGCATGTTGTCCTCATGGGGCAAGTGTAGATGCAACTCACACAACATAGAAAACGCACTGTTGTGAGAAACAGAACGTTGGAATGTGCTGAAGACTGCGGTCTCTTTTCAGGGTGTGGTCTATAGTAGTGATTGCCTCTCTGTGCTTCCCAGGCTCTTTGTTGTAACCACAATCAGTATAGCGGGTTGTGTGTAGTGATATATACTTATACAATACTATTGATTAGAATGAACACCTGTTGGAGGAAACGTGAAGGTCTCGGTCGAAAAGTTGCCCACCAGTGAAGCTGTCCTTGAAGTAGAATTGAGCTGGGACGATCTGGAAAAGGCTTCAGATAAAGCGTACCGCAAGTTGGTACAAAAAGTTGATGTGCAGGGCTTCCGCCGGGGCAAGGCCCCGCGTTCTTTGCTAGAACGAAAACTTGGTAAAGAATATATTTACCAGGAAGGTCTTGATGAGCTGATTACTGAGACCTATCGCAGCGCGCTCAAGGAGCACGAACTTACCCCTATTACCAAGCCCGAGTTGGACGCCCCCGTCCTTGAGATTGGGCAGCCCTATCATTTCAGCCTGAAAGTGCCGATTATCACACCTGTGACGCTCGGTGATTACAAAACCCTTCACTTTGAGCGTGAAGAGGCTGATGTCACCTCCGAAGAGGTCGAGAAAGAGTTAGAGTCGCTGCGCAATCGGCGGACCACCTGGAATGAAGTTGAACGCCCTGCTGACTACGATGACCGTGTTACCACCGATCTCAAGCTCACCATCGAAGACAATAACGTTTCTGACTTGAAAGATAATACGTTTGAACTGACGCGGGAACGCCATGGTATGTTCTCCGGCATGGATGAGCATATTGTAGGTATGGAGGCAGGAGAGAGCAAAGAGTTTACTACGGTCCTGCCCGAAGACTACGCCAACGAGAAACTGGCAGGTAAAGAGGGCCATTTCGCGGTTACCGTCCATAAGGTAGAGGTTAAAGAAGTTCCTGAGCTTGATGATGCCCTGGCCAGCGAGGTGAGTAATAAGCAATACGAAAACCTGGAAGACCTGCGCAAGGCCATCAGCGATAATATACTCGAAAGTAAAGAGCGGCGCATTCGCGACGAGTTGCGCGATAAGGTTGTGGATGCCGTCATCGACCAGGCTCAGATCACCCTTCATCCTTTGCTCATCAAGGAGGAGGCCGAAGAAATGCTGCACCAGCTTACCCGTCTCCTGGAGCAGCAGCGCATGTCTATGGACCAATACCTGCTGATGATGCACAAAACTCGCGATGAGTACCTGAAAGAGATGGAACCCGAGGCCGAAAAGCGCGTAAAGCGTGAACTTGTCCTGGACCAGGTAGCGAGCCAGGAAAAGATCAGCGTTTCACCCGAAGAGGTGGAGGCAGTTTTCCGCGCATACGAGCAGGCAGGCCAGCCGCTTGGGCGTTCAGAAGCGCAGGTCCGGGCGTTGGCAGTCAATCTGCAGCGGGAGAAGGCCGTTACGCGCCTGATAGAGCTAACAACGGATACCGGCAGCAGCGCCGAGGCCGCTGAGGAAGAAGCCAACGAAGTAGAAGCCAGTATAGAGAATGCAGGGGCTGCCGCACTTGCCGCTGAGGCGTTGAACGCAGAGGCCGAACATGTGCATAGCCAGGCTGAAGAATCCGCTGTGCCTGTAATAGATGACGCTTCTGTAAATGTTGTAGAATAAGGATGTAGCCATCAGATGTGGCTCTTTAGCTGCATATGAGGGAAAGGTAACAAACGTGGCAAACTCGAAAAATACGCGAATGACGTACCGCTGCTCATTCTGCGGGAAGAGCCAGGACCAGGTGCAACGGCTGATTGCCGGTCCTGGTGGTGTCTACATCTGTGACGAATGTATCGACCTCTGTCGCGAGATTATCGAAGAGGAGCAGGCGACGGTCTCGAAGCCGCGTCTCCAGACAGGCAAGATACCGGCGCCAAAGAAGATCTATGAACAGCTGAGCCAATATGTGATCGGGCAAGAGCGAGCAAAAAAGACACTGGCGGTAGCTGTTTACAATCATTACAAGCGCATTGGCGTAGGGATGCAGATAGACGATGTTGAGCTTGGGAAAAGCAACATCCTGATGATCGGCCCTACAGGCTGCGGGAAAACGCTGCTGGCGCAGACACTGGCAAAGGTATTAGATGTGCCTTTCTGTATCGCCGATGCAACAGCCCTCACAGAGGCAGGCTATGTCGGCGAGGATGTTGAAAATATCCTGCTGCGTCTCATCCAGACGGCGGATTTTGATGTTGCGCGAGCTGAACGGGGCATTGTCTATATTGACGAGATCGATAAAATTGCGCGCAAGTCGGATAATCCTTCAATTACTCGCGACGTTTCCGGTGAAGGGGTGCAACAGGCGCTGCTCAAGATTATCGAGGGCACCATCGCCAATGTACCTCCGCAGGGAGGACGCAAGCATCCGCACCAGGACTTCATTCAGATCAACACCGCCAATATTCTCTTTATCTGTGGAGGCGCTTTTGAAGGGCTGGATAAGATTGTGGAGCAGCGCCTCGGCAGTAACAAGACGATGGGCTTCAGGGGCAGCGACAAAGTCGATACCAAATCAGAAGAATCGGTTTTAACCCATCTTATACCCGATGATCTCCTCAAGTACGGCCTGATACCTGAGTTCGTTGGGCGTTTACCAGTCGCTGTCTCGCTGGACAGCCTGAATAAAGAGGCCTTGATCCGGATATTGACCGAGCCGAAGAACGCCGTCATCAAACAGTATCAGAAGTTTTTACAACTTGATCGTGTCGAGCTAGTCTTCACCAATGATGCCCTTGATGCAGCAGCTGAAGGCGCTCTCAAACAGCGTACCGGAGCAAGGGGGCTGCGAAGTATTATCGAAGATGTACTGCTTGACGTGATGTATGAAATTCCATCACGCGGGGATGTGAAGAGAGTCATCATCAATAGCGATGTGATTACTGCCCATCACAAACCATTACTTGAAACGCGCAGTAATCGAACAACTGCATATCCTGAAGATGAGTCTGCTTAAGGCAGACTCATCAGTTTTAGGTATTCACGAAAGAAAGTACAGTATGCATACAGACACACTGCTTGAGAGGAAACGGGCAGCAAATTCATGAGTGACCAGGGACGCCAGGAAGTACCTCAGGATACGCAAGAAACGTATCCTCTCGTGGCGTTAAAAAACATGGTTGTATTCCCGCGCACTCGCATGACGCTGGCTATTGCGCGCGAGAAGTCTGTACGTGCTGTTGAAGAAGCAATGATGCGGCCTGACCGCGCACTGATCACGGCCTGCCAGCGCGATCCGGATATAGAAGATCCTCAGCCTAAAGATATCAACCCCACCGGTGCGCTGGTCGAAATCACGACGATGCACCGCCAACAGGACGGAAGCCTACAGGTACTGTTAAGCGGCCTGCACCGTGTAACCATCGAGGAGTATCTTGACCAGGAGCCTTTTATGCGCGTCAGCGTTGATACGCCACAGGAACCTCAGGCTCGTGGCCCCCAGGCCGATGCGCTTGTACGTCATGCTACCAATCTCTTTGAGCACTATGCCCAGCTAAATCGCCGTTTCTCGGTCGAAGATATCAACTCAATGGTCGCCATCAAAACGGCTGCGCGGCTGTCAGATATGCTCGCGGCACACCTGGTTACCGATTCACAGCAACAGCAGGATCTGCTGGAGACGTTCGACCCACTGGAGCGCCTGGAGAAGATCTGCGTGATCATGGGCAATGAGATTGAGATACTCGAGCTGGAATCGACAATTCGCAGCCGTGTGCGATCGCAGGTGGACCGCACGCAAAAAGAATATTACCTGCGTGAACAATTGCGGGCCATTCAGGAAGAATTGGGCATGGAGACTTCGTCCGAGGCTGAGGAACTCCGTGCAAGGCTCAAAGAAAAATCGCTACCGCCCGAGGTTATGGCGAAGGTGCGTAAAGAGATTGACCGGCTGGAACGTACCCCTGCTCAATCTGCCGAGGTTGCGGTGTTACGGTCTTACGTCGACTGGGTGCTGGCTCTTCCCTGGAACGAACGCTCCGCGGACCATTTTGATATTGAGGAGACGCGGCGTATCCTGGACGAGGACCATTATGGACTGGAAGGTATCAAAGAACGCATTATTGAGTTCCTGGCGGTAAGACAGTTGCGCCAGCAACTGGCCAGTCGCGGTGGGCAGGCGAATAGCGAGAGCCAGGGACAGATTCTTTGCTTCATTGGGCCGCCCGGCGTTGGTAAAACATCGTTGGGTCGATCGATAGCCAATGCTTTAGGCCGCAAGTTTGCGCGCATTTCACTTGGTGGAGTACACGACGAAGCAGAAATTCGCGGGCATCGCCGTACGTACGTTGGCGCGTTGCCCGGGCGCATTATCCAGTCGATGAAGACCGTGGGCGTTCGCAATCCAGTTTTCTTACTCGACGAAATCGACAAACTTTCCGCGGAGTATCGCGGAGATCCTGCTGCGGCGCTGCTGGAAGTACTGGACCCGGAGCAGAATAATACTTTTACCGATCACTACCTCGAAATCCCTTACGATCTTTCAGAGGTCTTCTTCATCTGCACAGGAAACGTCAAATATCAGATACCACGAGCGCTGGCCGACCGCATGGATATCATCGACCTTCCTGGCTATATGTTTGAAGAGAAAGTCGCCATTGGTATACGGCACCTCTTGCCCAAGGTATTGACAGAGCACGGGCTGACCCCTGAACAGGTGAAAATCCCGCAGTCTGTCATGCAACATATCGTCTCAGATTACACGCGAGAGGCCGGTGTACGCAATCTCGAACGCCAACTGGCGACGATCTGCCGCAAAGCAGCACGTCGTATCATTGAGAATCCAAAAACGTATCTCCGCATAACAACGAACAGCCTGGAGCAATACCTGGGACCTCCTCGTTACACGCTCACGCCCACCACGCAAAAAACACAGATAGGCGTAGCAATGGGTTTAGCCGTTACCGAATACGGAGGTATTTTGCTTCCGGTAGAGGTCGTCACCCTGGTAGGAAAGGGAGATTTATTGATTACAGGCCAGCTGGGTGATGTAATGCGCGAATCAGCGGTGGCCTCGTTGACCTATGTACGCTCACGCGCAAAATGGCTGGGGATTGACCCGAATTTTCAAGAAACCACCGACCTGCACATTCATCTCCCTGAAAATGCCATTCCCAAGGATGGCCCCTCTGCGGGTATTACCATTGCGCTGGCACTCATTTCGGCGATTACCAGGAGACCGATACGCGCGAATATCGCTATGACCGGTGAAATTACCCTGCACGGGCGCGTACTAGGAGTGGGAGGACTGAAAGAGAAGGTGCTGGCAGCCTACCAAGCGAACATTCACCACCTGTTCGTTCCCATGGAAAACAAGAAAGACATGGCGGAAGTACCAGTTAAAATCCAACGGCGTATACGTTTTACCTTTGTAGATACTATGGACCAGGTCATCGAAGGTGCCCTACACGGCGCTCCTCACATGGAAACCGAGAGTGAAAACCAGAAGGGGCAGGCACTATCCGAACCTAACCCATTGAATAATGACCAACGCACTGGTAACCGGGACCAACTGCGTCGCACTGGTTCTACTGTCAATGAACTACCCGAGGGAGATACAGATGAACAGGAGCCTTCTCCAATAATTATTCCTCAGGTGGATCGCGTTGCGCGTGATTCTTATCCAAATTTACGCGCAAAGGAAACCGATACGCAAAACCGCTAAGAAAATGGTGATTTTACCGTTTCTTTCGTGAACTGGATAGTTCACAAAAATAACCTTTAAGAGTATACTACGTATTACATAAGTAGAGTCAGTTGTGAAACCTGCATTTCAACGCTCAGGCTTCTACGCTATTGTATTACCAAATGTCGAAGGACACACCTTTTACTACGATGGTCTTATACTAAGCAGAAACGAGGAATACTTACATGAGTTGGAATCCTAACCAGGGGCAAGACCCCAATCAGCCAAGTCAGTATGGTGGCTACACTCCGCCACCATCACAACCCCAGCCAACCGATCCTTACAGCGGCCCACAGGCAGGTCAGCAGGCGGGATACGGACAACAGGGCGGCTATGGACAGCAGCAAAGCGGACAGCAATACGGTGGATATCAACAGCCACAAGGTGGTTATCAGCAACCGGGATATCAGCAACCGGGATATCAGCAGCCGGGATATCAGCAGGGGCCATATGGAGCGCCTCCCTCTGGCGCCCAGAGTCCGCTTGGACCAACCTCTATGGGCATGCAACCCAATGTTGAAGCCGGCCTGAGCTATGTTTTCGGCTGGGTGACAGGCCTCATTTTCTTCTTAGTGGAGAAGCAGAATCGTTTTGTGCGCTTCCACGCTATGCAGTCGATCCTGTTCTTTGGTGGTATACGGTAATCGATATTATTCTCAGTGTCATCGGCAATTTCGGTTTTCTAGGGTGTGCTTACGTTCTTTGCTAGTTCGGCTCTTGGACTTATAGGACTGGTGGGCTGGATCGTACTAATGATCAACGGCTTCCAGGGCAAATACTTCAAGTTGCCCATCGTTGGCGATTACGCTGAGAAATATGCGAACCAGGGTGTTGCAGGCATGTAAGCCGGGCAATAACTCCCTGAGAGGGGGCCTGATGGAAGAGACTTCTACGCATTGGATAGATTTGTGTATAGAAGTCTCTTTCTTTATAGAAGAAAGGCGGATACGAACATGAGTTGGAATCCTAACCAGGGGCAAGACCCCAATCAACCCAACCAGTACGGCGGCTATGCTCCACCGCAACAAGGCACACCTGTGAGGACAACCACCATATGGGCAGCCAGGCGGCTATCAACAGCCGGGGTATCAACAACCAGGAGGGTATCAACAACCGGGAGGGTATCAACAACCAGGAGGGTATCAACAACCGGGAGGGTATCAACAGCCAGGAGGGTATCAACAACCGGGTGGGTATCAACAGCCAGGAGGGTATCAACAAGGTGGCTATGGTTATGGACAGCAGCCGCCCTATGGCGCGCCTCCAAGAGTCAGCCCACTTGGTCCTAGCTCAATAGGTATGGACCCGAATATCTCCGCTGGGCTGGGCTACCTGATCCCGCTTGTTGGGCTCATCTTCTTCTTTATTGAGAAGCAGAATCGCTTTGTACGTTTCCATACGTTGCAATCAGTACTGCTGGCCGTCAGCGGATTCGTGCTATTCTTCGTGCTCCTTTTTGTCGGTATTGCTCTGGCTTTCGTAAACAGCAACCTGGGAGGTTTGATTCTTGGCCTGGGCTACTTCGTGATCCCGATTGGATTGTTCATAGGCTGGCTGATAGCAATGATCAACGCTTTCCAGGGTAAAATCTTTAAGTTGCCATTGATTGGCGACCTGGCCGAGCGATGGTCCAGTTCGGGGATTACTGCTATGTAATGTCCTGGGCGCGATTATGAAGATTAATTGTAACTGCCCAGGAGGGGTTGCGTGGGCTGGTAATGGGCTGGTAAAATGAGAGACATGAACGTAGAGGAACGGATAGCCGAACTAGAAGCCAAGGTTGCAGAGCTGCTGGTCGCCCTCTTCCTATCACCTGGGCAACTGGGTAGTTACCATTTTTGAACGGAGGAGACTCTTTATGGAGACATCTGTTGCTCGCCTAGACTTACCTATGATTCTCTACTTGAACAGATCTGATATTGTTCAATCAGGTGGCAGCACTTCTCAGCTCTATATAGATGCAGTATTCCACGCTCTATCTCTTCATGCTTGTAATGAGGTTGTTCAGCCTCTCAAACCCTACTTACGAGTTGAAGGAGAAAGGAGTCATGTCGCAGATCGTATCATTGCTATGCCGGCTTACCTGGGTGGAGAAACGCCTATATCAGGCTTAAAGTGGGTCGGGAGCAAACATGATAATCCGTCGAATCTTGGATTAGAGCGGGCCAGTGCACTCATTATATTGAATGATCCGCAAACCAACTACCCTTTCGCTGTTATGGAAGCCGGCCTCATCAGTGGTATGCGAACAGCAGCAGTTACTGCTCTCGCCGCACGCTACTTAGCTAAGAAGGGATTTAATCATCTGACTTGCATTGGCTGCGGGTTTATTGCTCGGATGCACCTGCTTACGCTTCTTGAGCAGTTTTCATCAATCACTACAGTTCATCTTTTCGATCTTAACCCGGATGCCTCTGAGCATTTGAAAGCTGAGATACAAAAGCGTTTTCCTTCAGTAGCGTTTTGCGTAATGGCGTCAGCGGAAGAGGCAGTGAAAGCGGGAGAAGTAGTAGTTGCCAGTACAGTCACAGAGAGCCCTTACATTCAATACGAATGGTTATGCAAGGGCACATTTCTCAGTAACATCTCTATTATGGATGTTTACAAGGATGTCTTCCTCAAGGTTGACAAGGTTGTTGTAGATGATTGGGACCAATGCAACCGAGAGAAGAAGGTCATTAACCAGTTAGTATTGGAAGGGCGCTTTTCCCGCAAACAGCTTTATGCTGAACTAGGCGAGATTCTTATCGGTTCTCGATCAGGGCGGGAGTCTGACGAGGAAATTATTCTCCTCAACCCTATGGGAATAGCTATTGAGGATATAGCTTGCGCTCAGGCTATTTATCGAAGAGCCCTGGCCAATCACGTTGGCACCTGGTTGAGCCTCTATTGAGACAACAAAGCATACCCATCAAAAACGGATCATTTCAAATATAAAGCCGTAGAGTATGGGGGTGTTATTAGCCTGGTCAAAGAAGACACAAAGGCAGTATCAAGTATATATGGCGTAGAATGAAAAGGAGTATCGATGAGAAATGCCAATAAAACGATGAATACACAAGAATATTTACGCTTAATCGGCGTGCCAGATCTTCCCCCACTCACAAGCCCATTTGATCCCGGTTATGACCCGGTTACGCTCGAGAGCCATTTAGATCAGAGTGCTCATCTCATGGCTTCCCTGAAAATTTCGATGGCATGTTGGATAATTGCCGATGAAGGAGCGACTCGGCGGAAAATCGGAGCAGCTCGAACTCATAAAGTGCCTGTAGTCACGGGAGGGGGCCCTTTTGAGATAGCTGTAGCCCAGGGACAGCTTGCGACTTATCTCGACTTATGTGCTGACCTGGGCGTAACACGGATCGAAGGTGGTGAAAGCTTCACTTCGTTATCGGTCGACCCGCGAACGGCTGTAAAGATGGCACATGAGCGCGGATTAGCTGTCCAGTTCGAGCTAGGGAAGAAACACGAAGGTCCTTTTACCTGGAAGACGCTCAACGAACAGATTGCACTTGGACAGACCTGGCTTAACGCAGGAGCTGAAAAACTCGTTATCGAGGCTCGTGAGAGTGCATGCGGAGTTGGAATGTTCGACGACAATGGAATATTCAATCCAAACTTTGCGGATCGACTTGTAGAAGCGTTCGGGCTTGAAATTATCATATTCGAGGCTCCTAATAAATCAAGTCAATTCGGACTTCTCAAACATTTTGGGCAGAAGGTTCAACTTGGTAATGTGCGTCTAGAAGAGCTACTACGTGTCGAGATCTTTCGACGTGGTCTTCATTCAGATGCATTCGATATACCTAACTTACGGCCTGCCTACTTAGGATCTAGTACAGCCTCGCTGAAATAATGCAGGAGTCCGGATGTTCTTAAAAGAGGCTTTTTGCAATAGTATATACTCCCGCGTTATTTCTACGTCCTTGTACTAGGTATAATATAGAGAGGAGTCGCACAATCAGTGAAGACGGTCATTATCGATTGCTGGCCAGTGAGCATGCAAGCTTACAAATATAGCCATGCAATTGTAGCGGTCGATGTCATTAGAGCGACAACAACGGCTGTAACAGCCGTTGCTCTCGGGCGAAGGTGTTTTCTAATTCCATCACTCGAAGCCATAGCCCCGTTAGCTGCGAAATTGATCAACCCGTTGCTGGCTGGAGAGATCAACGGAGATATGCCCGTCGGTTTTGATATGAATAATAGTCCTACCGACTTGCAGTCTCGCACTGATATTCATCGTCCGATTCTCCTTCTTTCTACCTCAGGCACCAGGCTCATCTGTGAAACTAAAGGAGCGGGAGACGTGTATGTTGCCTGCCTTCGAAATTATAAAGCCCAGGCGGCTCACTTAGCGGCTCACCATTCGAAGGTCGCTGTGATTGGCGCTGGGTCGAGAGGGGAGTTTCGTGAAGAGGATCAGATGTGCTGTGCCTGGATTGCGGAGAGTCTTTTTGAAGCTAGCTACCAGCCACAAGATGCGAGGACAGCTGCGATCGTAGAGCGCTGGAAAGGTGTCCCCATCCAAGAGATCGTCAATGGAGCAAGTGCTAAATATCTCAATGATAGCGGACAATGGAAAGATCTTGAGTTCATCCTGACACATATCAATGACCTGAACGAGGTCTATCGTTTTGAACAAGATCAGGTGTTAAGAGAACCTCGTGGTTCTGGAAGAGGTGCATCCTAAGTTCATCTTGTCACTCTGCAACAGCTGGCTGAGGTTGCTGATTATGCGGGGATAATGTATTAATGTCCATCATTGCACCCCTACACATTTACATCGTGTATCATCCTGAAGGACGTAGAACTGATGCTTCCTCTAACTTTAGAGGGTGCAGCACGTAGTATATATATATAATGGAAGTGATAAACCAGAGAGAAGGATATACTACAATGGGACAGGATAAAAACGCAGAGAACGAATATAGAACCGGTTATGGTGGCTACGGTCGTTACACCACACCGCAGCAGCCGGGCGATACCTCCGGTGGTCCACAGTATGGACAGCAAGGTGGCCAGAGTGGCACTCAACAGAGCAGCCAACAACAGCAGGGAGGCTCTCAGCAGTATCAACAGTCCTCCTATGGTCAGCAGTTCCAGCAACAGAAGTACGAGGATAGCACCTATCAGCCGCCAAGCAGCGCAGTTCCGACGATGAGCGCCTATGGGCCGACCACGACACCTTTGAGCGCTAGAACTGAAGCCATCCTGGGTTATGCGCTGTGGTGGCTCGGCGGCCTGGTATTCTTCGTGATAGAAAGAAAGAATCGTTTCGTCCGTTTTCACGCTGCACAGTCGTTCATCTTTTTCGGTGGCATTTCTCTGTTACTGGGAGTTTTGCATCTGATCAGCATTATTCCCCTGCTTGGCGTTCTTTTAAGTATCCCCCTCTCTTTTATCAGCACAGTCATTACGGTCGTTGCTGTTGTCGCCTGGCTTTTCTTGATGTTCCAGATGTATCGCGGCAAAAATTTCAGAATACCCATCGTCAGCGGTTACGCGGATAGCCTTGTCGATAGATTTACTTCAAAGAAGAAGAAGAAGAGTACCATTTAGCAGCACAGTAGCCGAGTAGCCGCTACAAAATTGCCTCCCTTCTCTCACTATGCTATACTTGGCATCGAACAGTGAGAAGGGAGTATTTTTATGACACACGACACCTCAAACATGCAGAATCCATTTATCGTGGGAGAGCGCATCTACCTGCGACCATTGGAGCCTGCACAAGATAATCACCTGTATTCAACCTGGATGAACGACGAAGAGATTCGCCGTTATTTTTCTATTTATCCTACTAGCGATACACGTGGCAAAGAACGCCTGGAACTGCTCTATAAAGATGGCAAACATATTATCTTTGGGGTTGCCCTTAATGAAGACAATCGCTTGATCGGACTGGTTGGGCTAAAGGATATCAATTACATTAACCAGGGCGCAGAATTCTATATTATTATCGGTGATCGCACTGCCTGGGGCAAAGGCTACGGCACCGAGGCCACCGAATTGATGATACGTTACGGTTTTATGGAATTGAACCTCAATCGTATACAAAGCCAGGCCATGGAGGAGAATATCGGCGGCTGGCGTGCCGACGAGAAGGTCGGCTTTAAGTACGAGGGTACGCTGCGAGAAGTTATCCTGCGCTTCGGCAAATACAATGACGTGCGCATCAGCAGCCTGCTCAGAAGCGAATATATACAAAATACTGAAATAAGCAAATGAGTGTTGCTGCATGACTATCACCGTTCAAGAAATTACTGATAGCGGACAGTGGAACGGCTTTTTGACAAGCCAGCCACGTGGCCATTTGCTGCAATCCTATGAATGGGGAGAATTAAATCGCTACCTGGGCGGGCGTATTTATCGCCTGGGCGCCCTGGACGATGGGCGCATGGTAGGTGCGTTGATGCTCTCTGTGGCGCAGGTACCTCTGCCGGTGACACTCCCAGGATTGCGCTTTCACTGGCTCTATGGCTCCCGTGGCCCTACCGTCGAATACCCTGGATTCGCCCGCACTCCCCGCTTTGATTGAAAAGGCCAACGCCATTGCCCGCGCAGAGCGCGTCGTCGTCTTGCGCCTGGAGCCGAATATAGCCGATGATGATCCGACCATGGATGACTGGCTTGCAGCGTACCACGCACTCGGTTTTCAGATCAACCCCACTGCCGTTCACGGCAGGCGAAGTTGGGTGCTGGATATTCGACCGAGTGATGAAGAACTGCTGGCCAACTTTAAGATGACCTGGCGGCAGAATGTGCGCAGCGCCGAGCGCAAAGGCGTGATCATCCGCGAGGCTAAAAACGAGGCGGATTTCGATGCCTACTACGAGCTTTTGAAGACCACGAGCGAGCGCGACGCCTTCTTTATTCACCACAAAGAGTATCACCAGGAAATCCTGCGCCACTTTGCCAGTAAAGGTGACGCGATACTCTACCTGGCCGAGCACGAGGGCGAAACCATTGCCGCCAAAATGTTGATCCGTTTTGGCGATTGGTGCTGGGATATGTTTGGCGCTTCATCCAATAACAAGCGCAACCTGAAGCCAACCTATCTCTTGCAGTATCGCTGTATCCAGTGGGCTAAATCACGCGGTTGTAGCTACTTCGATTTTCGCACTATTCCCGAAATTTTGGAGCCTGGAGAAGAGATGTGGGGTGTCTATGAATACAAGAAGGGCTTTGGTGGTTTCTCCCGTCTAAACATTCCCACACAGGATCATGCCTATCGCCCGCTGGTTTACAACGCATGGCGCAATTTTGTTGAAATGCGCCGTGCCCGTCGCCACGCCGAACGCAAAAAAGTCGAATTAGAACGCGCAGCGAGGGGCAAGAATAGCTCGTAGGGGAATAAATGGAAGCACGTATTATCACCGACCGCCAGCAATGGAATGATTTTGTGGCAGGCTCGGAATGTTGTAATATCACACAATCGTTTGAGTGGGGCCAATTAGCGCCCCACCTGGGTGCAGAAGCACTGTATGCTGGGGTCGTGGACGATCAAGGGAAGCTTTGCGCCGCTATGCTGGTACTCATCGCTGCCGCCCCAATCCTGCGCAGAACCTATTTCTATGCTCCACGCGGTCCCGTCATTGACGAGCCTGACTCTCCAGCGATGACCGTGCTGCTGAACTTTGTGAAGGCAGAGGCACACAAACGCGGCGCATTCATGCTCAAAGTCGAACCAAGTGTAGCGGATGGCGACAAGCGTTGGTTGAACGCGCTACAAAAACGCGGCTTTCGAACCACTCCCTACGCCAGCCATATTCGCCACGAGTGGGTGCTGGATATACGGCCCGACGAAAAGATGCTGCTCGCGAATATGAAAGAGAAGTGGCGCTATAACATTCGTCTTGCGGGCCGCAAAGGTGTTACCGTGCGACGAGGCCAGTGGGAGAGGGGGGGGCAGGCTGACGTGGACACCTTCTATCGCCTCTACGAGACCACGAGTGAGCGAGACCAATTTTTTATCCATAACAAGTCACATTACGAGGATGCCATGCGCCTGTATAGCGAGGGGGATCGCGCGGCGCTCTTCCTGGCTGAGTACGAGGGAGAAGCAATCGCGGGCATCCTCGTACTCCGTTTTGGGCGCTGGAGCTGGTATATGTATGGAGCTTCGTCCAACGAGCAGCGTAACCTGATGCCCAATCACTTGTTGCAGTGGAACGGGATACAGTGGGCAAAGTCGCACGATTGCTGGTACTACAATTTCCGCGGCATCCCAGACGTGCTGGAAGAGGGGCAGGAATTGTGGGGCGTCTACGTCTTCAAACGCGGCTTTGGGGGATACCCGATCTGCTCATTGATGACCCATGACCTGGTCTACCAGCCGCTGGTGTATGGGGCATACAAGCGGATGTTGGATGTGAAGCGGTGGCGGGATGCCAGAAAAAGGGGGGCAAATAACATGTAGGGGCACATGGACCAATTTGGGCGACCCAAGGGTCGCCCCTACTATATACGTTTCCCGCTTCACGATCGTGAAGCGGGAGTGGGAGCCGCGTCGTGGTATAGTAGGGGCGACCCTTGGGTCGCCCTAGATACCGGTGCCCCCTACATGTTATTTGGCTGATCTACCTTGTCCGCAATTCTTGCAGAGTTGCCAGTCTCTCCCTGGCGATAGCGTTTTCGGGGGAGACTTTGGCCAGGTTGCGATAGACGCGGCTGGCCTGGTCGTACTCGCCGACGGATTGATAGGTCTGACCCAGTAGATCATAGGCTTCGTAGTTATTGCGGTCAATGGTTATCAACTGCTGGAGTGCTGCCACCGCTTCTTTGACCTGGTGCGTATCGAAGTAGTGGCGCGCAATCACCACCTGGTATTGGACGGCCTCATTCGAGCGGCCTAGCTGTATACAGATGCCAACAACTTCGCGCAGCAGGTTCATCGAATCGGGCATAAGTTCGACGGCACGGCGCAGATTAATCATCGCCTCCTCTGGATTTCCCGCCTCAGCATAGATGTTGCCAATACGCTGCAGGGTCGCGCCCTCCTGCTCTCGCCAATTCTGGCGCTGGTAGATATTGGCAAGCAGACGCAGTTCCGCTATCGCCTCTTCCAGGAGTCCACGATTAAGGTAGATTTCCGCCAGTTCATTATGTGCGCGCGGGTCTTGCGGCGCCAGGCGCACCATTTCATTGAGGACGCTGAGAGCATTCTCCGCCTGGCGTTTACTACGGTAATGACGCACCAGATCAGCATACTCTTGCAGGGCGTTCTCGATATCTCCCTGGCGCGCGGAAATCTCGGCGAGCGCGGAAGAAACTTCGTCCTGATGGGTAGTGGACTGTTTCACCTGGCGCAAGATGGCCTGCATCTGCTCCTCTTTGCCGGTACGTCCATAGGCTTTGGCGAGTAGCATAGAGATTTCCACCTCAGGCGCCTGGTGCTCTTCGCCTTCTTCGCGTGGACGTGCCGCCCAGGTGCCGGGGTCTATCGAACCTGTCGTATTACGACGAACGGTCTGCAGTGCCTGTTCCAGCTGCTGTATAGCATCTTCGGGTTTTCCCTGGCTCAAGAGACACTGGGCTGTACTGACCCGTGCCAGCACATCAACCGCACTGTCGCGCATAGCCAGTTGGTAAGCAGCAATGGCTTGATCAAATTGACCAGCTTGCTGGTGAATCTGCCCGAGGGCAAAGTGCACATCAGCATTGTTGGGATAGGCTTCCGCTGCCTGGTTATAGTCGCGGACCACCGCTTCGTATTTTCGTTGTCCCTCGCCGCGCAATTGCCAGCGAATACGGGAAATCACCTCAAGTGAAGCGGCACGTGCCGTACCCATGGTGGTGATCATCGCGACATGCCAGCGAACCAGCGCAGTAACGTTACGCGGGTCTACCTGCAGGACACGTTGGTACTCAGCGACAGCCTGCTGGCTGCGTCCCAATTTCTGCAAAGCCAGGGCATAGTTCAGGCGCGTCGGCACGCTGGTGGGACTCTCTTGCAAGGCTTGCTCAAGTTCCGTCAGAGCGCGATCCATATAGCCTAAACGCAGGTACGACTCGGCAGCCAGCGTGCGCTCGCGCAGCAAGTCTTCTTTGTTTCCCTGCGAGGAGAGCAGGTTGATCAGGCGCATACGATAGGTAAGATTGTTTGGTTCAAGTTGCAAAATGCGCCGGTACGTGGCAACGGCATCGTCGTGACGGCCATTGACAATATAGGTATCGACGAGGATGGCGTACTTGGTAATGGCCTGCTCGGCCTTTCCCTGGCGAACGTAGATCTCGCAGAGCACCTGGTGAACGTCCAGGTACTGCGGCGCTATATCTATGACGTGGAGGCATTCCTCGGTAGCTGACGTAAGCAGTCCATGATTAATATATTTCTGGATATCCCGCATGGATTGCACAACTTGCATACGGATGTTTTCGGGCAGAGAAGCGGTACTGGCGACAACCGCCTCCGCGACTTGCTTTAAGGCTTCGTCTTTATTGCTGGAACCAGCTATCTGGCTCAACAAATCTTCGGCCCCTTTGCCGCTGCTTTTCGTGGGTGGTCTTTGCAGAACAGGGCTGAGCTGTTCCAGTTCCTGTGCGAATACTGGCGAAGTTGGTGCGACCGGTGACGCCTCAATTTCTGGCTCAGGCTGTGCAGGCTGAGACACCGACGTGGGGGAAGCAGAAGGTTGTGGCTCGGGCGGAATGATACGGGTCGCATTGCCCGGTTTTGTATCCTCTGTGAGCCACGTAGATGACGCCGCGGCAGCGGGCGGGATGATGGTTTCCGCCGATGAGACCGCTTCGCTTATCGGCCCAGAAGGGATACGCTGCTCAGTCGTGGGCTGCTCGGCAACCTGGGGCTGCTGGGAGGCGGCGTTTGCAGCCGTTTTGTTGACAATCTGGGTCTTGTCCGCGTCGCTCAAAATACCCGTCAACCAATCTGGCAGTTCTCCACTGGTACTGGAATTCGTGGCTCCCGGTATGGATGCCTGCGGTGATGCTGGCAGCTGTGCTGATGCAGTAGGCGACGCATTTGGCGGCTTACTTGCCGCGTTAAAGGTCATAGTGGCAGCATCTTGCAGCGGCTGTTGCTGCATCTGTGGTGGCGGCGTCACAGGCCGAACAGCCGCTGGCGCGTTCATGAGCTGCTGCAACATAAACTCGACCTGGGCGACCTTATCGCTCCAGCCACGACTGCGCAAGAAACCAAGCAGGGCATTGTAGACAGTCAAGGCTTGCTCCTGCTCGCCTAAGGCACGATGTGCCTCCGCTGCTTCCTGGCAGAGTTGTACCAGTTGATCAGACTCTTCAACCGTCAGCGCATCCAGGTTCACGCGATCAACGGCTTCATCAAAGTGAATCGTCGCGGTGTGCAGGTCTCCGCGCGCGCGATAGCACTGTCCTAGCGCATAGTAGCAAGAAAGCGCATAATCCGGGTCGTTGAGGAGCATCTGGAATTGATTGATAGCCTCGTCCCAACGCTGCTGCTCTTGATATAACCAGCCTAAAAAGTACCGTGCGTCTGGCCGATCGAAACCGCTCTCCAGGATCTGTTCACAGAGGTCGATAGCATCATTAAAACGACCCTGGGTTTGAAAGGTTTGAGCTTGTTTCAACACTCCTGTGACCTGGCTAGCAGTCACTCGTCTACGTGGAGCTGATTCCATGCTGCCAGCCATGCCAGCCATGCCTCCACCGGCAAAAGATGGTCCATGATTGCCCACCCCGCCAAAATTGCCCGCGCTACCCATGTTACCCATGATGCCTGTATTCCCTCCGCTTATGTTGCCCGACACAGCCATCTCGGCCATTGGGCTACCTGTGAATGCTAACGGGCCCGATGACGAACTCGCCATTGCGCCCGCTACTGATGAAAACATTGCCTCCGCACCTGTTGGAAGAGGATCTGATTGTTGCTGCCTGTGCCCATTCATCAATGAGAGCAACTGTTTTGCTTGTATATTTGTGGCGTCCACACGCAGTACTTCTTCACACTGCGTGCGAGCGGCCTTCATGTCATTCCGATGAAGATACCCTTGAGCGGCAGCCAGACGCTCCTGGATCATAAAGGCGATATCTTTTTTCCCAAAGTAATAGGCTGCGAGACGCTCATGAGGCTCGGGGTCGCCAGGAGACAACTGAACAGCCTTCTGCCAGGCAGCTTCGGCACGGGTCCCCTGCCCTGCCTGGGAGTATAAATCCGCCAGGTGCAGGTACGCCTGGTACGCGTCATCGCGCCGATGAAGAATGCCGTACAATTCGGCTGTTTTGCTTAAAGCAATAATGTTGCTATGGTCACGCTTCAGCGTATATTCATACTCGTCGAGAGCCTTTTGCCACTGCTTGGTCTGCATAAAGCAGAAACCTAGTCCACCCCGCGCCATTGCGTCATCTGGGAACTCCACTAGTGCTCGTTGGTACTCCTGTGCAGCCTCTGCCCATTGGCTATCCCAACGGTAACGGTCCGCTGCGTTCATTGCCGTACTGAAGGCTTGTCTGTTCCCAGGCATGTAAGGTTCACTTTCTCACAATGGTATTACAAAAGAGAGGTGCAACGTATTGCACCGCCCAAACTCAACAAGTTCAGTCAAAATTAGGTTACTACAAATCTTGTTATGGGTCGCTTCTTCTGGTACTAAAGTACCTTATGTCCTACCAGAGTATCCTAATGGATTACCCTCTGTAATTAATGAATTGCAATGCGACCGGGTAATCTTTTTGCTTCAGGGAAGCAATTACTGCCTGGAGATCATCGCGGCTCTTGGCCGATACCCGCACAGCATCACCCTGGACCTGTGGGCGCACTTTGGGGTTGTTGTCACGGATGAATTTGCTCATCTCTTTTGCGAGTTCTTGTGAAATCCCTTGCTGCAATTCGATTACTTGCCGCACTTTGCCGCCAGCTGCATTTTCCTCTTTGCCAGGCTTAAAAATTTTCAGAGAAAGATTGCGACGAATTGCTTTCGATTCAAGGATATCGCGTACATTTTTGAGCGTGAGTGAACTATCGGTGAGGATAGTGATGCTTGTTTTACTGTGTACTATCTCGGTTTTTGTATCTTTCAAATCGTAACGAGTCTGAACTTCTCGCCGTGTCTGGTCAAGGGCATTGACCAGTTCCTGCTCGTCAAATTGTGAAACTATATCAAATGAACATTCTCCAGCCATTGAATTCCTCTCTTTGACGTGTAATTGGTACAGAATGGCTATCAAGGGGATATTCCCACTTCATGTCGCAAAAAATATTATGCTGTCTATCTGTGGGGCATTGTAACGCATTTTTGTGGTATTTGCCACAATACCACCCAAGTCTCTCAGTGGCCAGGGCAACGCTGCCTTCATCATTCCCCAAATGCGGCTGCGCCCCCACTCCACACAGCCGTACGTCGCACCCATTTCGATGGCCAGCGCAACCTGCCCACCATGGGCGACGCAAGCGTCCCCACTCCACTCCACTCCTCTCCCGCCCCTACGAGTGTGAATAGCTATGTGATATGATAAAAACTACTCGGAGGCGGGAAGGAATATGTCAGCAACGATTTATGATAGCAGGCCACTCGTGGCGCGAATGTCCGAAGAATTGCGCGGCGAAGCGGCTCAATTTCGCAAACAGCACCATCGTCCAGCGCGCCTGGCGCAACTGGTGGCGGGACATGATGCCGCGGCGGAGGTTTATAGCCGACAATTAGTGCGGTCTTGCAGGAACATTGGCCTGGGTTGCGCAACGCTGGCCTACCCTTTTGAAATTGAAGAAGATGAACTACAAGCAGAGGTGGCCGCTCTCAACGATGATGCCAACACTGAAGGCGTCGTCCTCCTTCTGCCGTTGCCGGCGCATATTCGACAACGCATTGTGACTGACGTGCTGCGCCCGGAGAAAGACGTTGACGGACTTGGCTCCCGCAACGCTGGGAACTTGCTGCTCGGCTTTCCCAGCTTCATTCCCTCCACTGCCGATGCCATCTTGACCGTTTTGCGCGATGCCAATATTTCGGTGGCCGGTCGCCATGCAGTCATCGTAGGACGCAGTAATATTGGTGGCAAACCCAGTGCGCTTGTCTTACTGCAGCAGGACGCTACGGTAACGATCTGTCACTCGTATACGCAGGACCTGGCCAGTATTACCAGGAGCGCCGATATTCTGGTTGTGAGTATGGGACGCCCGGCCAGTATCACTGCCGATATGGTGAAGCCGGGCGCAATTGTGCTGGATGCTGGCATTAATGCTGAGAATGGGAAAGTGGTTGGCGATGTCGATTTTGCCAATGTAAAAGAGGTGGCCTCTTTTCTAACGCCGGTGCCTGGCGGACTCGGCCCACTTACCCACTTGATGTTGATTCGCCATACGCTGGTTGGGCCACAATAAAAATATGAGGCTTCTCGAAAGTTTAGATTGGCTTGATATAAGGTAATACTATTTGCAATGAGCGCGCTGGCTGTAGCCAGCGCGCTCATTGCAAAAAACTAATAGTACCTGTCGGAAGACGGAGCATAGCGGTTCTGGGGAGTCATAATATTACCGCTAATGCGAACAGCAATGCCTTCCTTCTCCAAAGCACGGCGCAAATCTGTCAGGTTTATATCGTTACCGGCGGCGAGTATAGTGGAGCCAAGTTTGCGCAGATTATATTTTTTCAGCTTACTTGAGGCACAGATCTCATCGGCAATGGCCTCACTCGACACTTCAAACAACAATACCTGCGAAATCTTCACATCCTTGTACAGCTTGCCCCAGTCACCCAGGGTATAAGCAACGTTTTGAGGTACTTCTTTCTGACTGCTTTCTCCCAAAACTTGCAACATCTTCTCAAGAGTGACACCCGCTTCCAAGCCACGCAGGACAGAGGTGCGTGTCAACGTCAGCCGGCTCACCAAATTGACCTGGTTCACCTGCGCAAATGGCAAGAGGCTATAGAGCGTTGGCATATCGGGATGCAGCAAGAGCAGCTCAAAATTGGGTTGTAAGACCAGGGAGCGATGGAGCATTGCCATTGGAGAGCGGAGACACCAGGGGATGCGCTGCGGGCTTTGCCTCTTCGGATAGGACGGCGCTGCCCAGGTCGGTCAGCATAAAGGCATCTGGATTCTGAAACTCGCTGGTTTGTGCATGCTTTTGGGAGCCTAGTGTCACAACGCCAAATTCCCAGAGAGAAGAGGAGAGCAACCCAACGTAGTATTCGCCCTCGCTGCTGTTCCACTTCGTACGCAGGGCGCTTGTCTTCGAGCGCTCTACTCGCCGTGCATTGTATTGCAGCGGGCGTAGTTCGAACGGGTCCTTGTCCCAGATCTTTTGCAGTAACGAGGACACGCTATACCATTGCCCAGGAAGACATTCTCGCAAATGTTCGACAATAGAACCGCGTGCTTTGATCGGATTCCAGGAGTACGGGTCCCACTGCTTAAAATCTACTCCCACAATATCCATCCAGCGAAAGCTTTTAGTCCAGCATTCCAGCGCACGGCGGGTCTGCTCGACAATGTCCAGCTTTGACCACTGCTCTAACTGGGGTCCTGGCTCATAATGTGGTTTGACGCCATCCAGGGTTGTCCTGGCAAGGCTCATAATACCAAGTTCCTGCGCCAGAGCGAACAGCATATCCAGGTAGAGATCATCTTCATCAGTATAGCGCTGGCGTTCTTTCCCATGCAACATTGGCCGGATTTTGGTGGCAATGCGCTTGGGGACCTTACCAGCCTGTGTTGGCTCGATGGTTTGCTGGTATATCGCGCCAGTAATGATCGCCAGGTCATAGATTACGGCGTTTTCACCAGCATGTATCGTCCTGGGCTGGAGCAGAAATGGGCACAAATTCGTTGCGCTCTTCGACAGGCTGCTTCATCGCGGTGGCCTTTTTGAGAGTTTCGTAGGAGTCGGAGGGCACAAAAAGCACCCGTCCCTCGGCCGTAAATGTATCAAAGGCGAGGGCATATTCCTCAAAGGCACGGAGAGTGATATAGAGCGTGTTATCGTCATAGCCTGTATGTTTGCGCACAGCCTCCATGGATACCCTTCCCCCCTGCTCGCAGAACCACTTGAGGATGTCTCGCTGCGCGGACGAGAGTTTCTGTAGCATCTCAAAAGCGCCATTTGGTTGCGTCAATTCATCAAGGATCATTGAGCGTAAATCGATGCGCGTGTAGTAGCTGCCCGCTTCAAGGCCGAAGCGCTGGCCGAGAGTATCCAGCTCATAACCAGGGTAGAACATCGTCAAAAGCTTATCAAGGGGCATTTGTGAGCGGTCAGACTTCGGAGAAAAATTTTCTTTGCCTGCACTATAGAGTGCTTCGGCGCACTCCGAAAAAGGATACAGAAGCGTTACTTCTTCGACTGTCGCTACGCTCTTTCTACTGTAAGGATAGGGATCAGAGCGCATTTTCACCGTGTTCTCCCACAGGAGGAGACGATGTTCGAGAGAAGATATGATATGTGCAAATGATTTTTCTGAAAGCTGGGACTTCTTCTGTGTGAGATCGCGTCGCATACCGCTGCGTGCCGAATGTCCAAGGGTGCGGTACAATACCTGGCGCTCGTCTTGTGAGAGGTTTTCCCAGACGAAACGCCCCGCGATAGGGTCTGTTACACGAGTAAGCAGGACGTCCTGGCGTTTTTGCGTCCCTTTATCGGATAGCCCATCCAGACCCCACAAATGATATATTTCCTCAAGCTGCTGCGCTGTACACTTCACCAGTTCCTGTTTAAACGTTTTCATTCAAAACACCTCTAAAACCGCCTACAAAGGCTTCTGTTATCTCTTCTATTGTTCGATTTCGGGTTGATATTGCTCGAGGTAGCGGATCACTTCGCGCGTCAACTGGCTGGGGGTCGAGGCGCCCGCGGTGACGGCGACGCGCTTTTTGCCCTTCAACCAGGCGGGTTTCAGTTGCGAAAGATCTTCGATGCGTACGGCGGGAACGCCGCCCAGTTCCTCGGATACCTGTACAAGACGATTGGTATTGTTGCTGCGGGGATCACCGACGACAATGGTCAAATCGGCGCCTTTGGCCTGCGTTACTACAGCCTCCTGGCGCGTCTGCGTCGCCGCACAGATATCGATATGCACCTCGGCTTGCGGATAGCGATTCTTTATATACGCGATGACGCGCCGCGTGTCCCATTGTGAGAGCGTTGTCTGGGTAGAAACAGCCAACTTCTCCTGTTGTGCCGGAGTGAGTTCAAGAGCGTCAACGTCGGCTTCATCTTCAATCAGGCTGATGTGTCCGGGCACTTCACCCAGGACACCTTCAGGTTCGGGATGTCCCTTTTTCCCGATGTAGAGGATATAGTAGCCCTCTGCCACCAGGTCGCGGACGAGGTCGTGCGTCACGGTGACATCGGGGCAGGTGGCATCGATACAGTTCAGGTCGCGTTCGCGCGCTCTTCGTTTTACAAGTGGGGATACACCGTGTGCCGTGAAGATAACGGTCCCCTCGGTAACCTGTTCCAGGATACTCGCGCGGTCAGGCCCATCAAGGGTAACTACGCCGAGATTGGTCAATTCTTCTATCGCGTGACGGTTATGGACAATCTGTCCGACAATATAGATGGGACGCGGGACAGTAGGGTTTTTGGCTGTTTGCCGTACCAGTTGCAACGCATCGACAACCCCATAGCAATAGCCACGGGGTGAAATTTTAATGACTTCCATCAGGTCCTCTATGAGCTAAGTACAGCATATCACAAGTTCTTTCCGAGCTTTGATGTTCTCGATCGGCCTCAGGCTTAGAATCGTATATGAACACATTTGTGGAATCCTGTACTAAGATATGCATACTATAGTT
>CAVZJN010000027.1:0-16545 GCA_963775585.1 uncultured Chloroflexia bacterium
AATATAGGCGGCAATGTCCGCATCTCAAACATTGCCGCCTATGCTCACACATCCAGGCCTGAAGCGCCTGCTATCGTTGACTATGCTCTTCCCTCTTCCTCCAATTCCCTCAACAACTTCACGTCCTCCTTGCTACTCAAATCCACCTTCGCAAACAAATCGGGTCGTCGCTTTCGTGTCAAGCGCAGTGATTCTTTGCGGCGCCAGCGGGCAATCTGCTCGTGATGTCCCGAAAGCAAAATATCAGGCACGGGCCAGCCGCGAAACTCAGGGGGACGTGTATAGTGCGGGTACTCCAGCAGACCACTGCTGTGCGACTCTTCCTGCGTTGACTCTCCCGCCAATACCCCTGGAATTAAGCGAACGACCGCGTCAACCACAACCATGGCCGCTAATTCTCCGCCGGTCAGTACATAATCGCCGGTAGAGATTTCATCAGTAACCAGGTGCTGGTGTACACGCTCATCAATCCCTTCATAGTGACCACACAGTAAGCTGATGCGCGGCTCCTGGGCGAGTTCGTGGGCGATCTTCTGGTTGAAGAGCCGCCCGCGTGGTGTAAGTAGGATAATTGGGCCACCCTTATAGACGGACTCAACAGAGGTAAAAATTGGTTCTGGCTTCATCACCATACCCGCTCCGCCACCATAGGGATAGTCATCAACAATATGATGTTTATCTGTAGTAGCATCACGAATATCGTACAACGCAATGCTCAGCAACCCCCGCTCCTGTGCGCGTTTAAGGATGCTTTCCGTCAACGGTCCCTGAAACATGCCAGGGAACAGTGTAAAAATATCAACATGCATAGATTCCCCTACTTCCCTATGTGTGTTACAATATCATCGTTGCTTCTTTCTGGCAAGTCTATACATTCATCCCTGGCACCTTCAAGGGGTGCTGTTATATGTCTCTCACGTCGTCAAACATAGCTGGCCTCATGTAGAGACATCCACGAGGGATGTCAGGGGTTGATCCCAGTGAACAAGCGGAGCCTGCTAACTATGTCTTGGTCCCAAACTTTGCAAACCGGGAATTTGCATGATCAGATGACAATTCTCACCGGGAGTGCGATCCGGTTGCTGTTAGGTGAAGCGGGTGTCTTTGTGGTATCGAACGAAGCGTTTGATCCTCAAAGTAGCCCCGAGTATATACTATATCGCCTTAGCCCGTCGTTGCTGCCCGTGCTCCTTGAAAGCATACAACTTAATGGAAGGCAACCAAACTCATCGTGTATCCTGGTTAGAAAGGTGTTGTCACCCATGTTGGTTGATGACCTCAGTGATAACGAAGAAGTGAGGCTACAAGATGCCGAGCGCTGCTCATTATTGGTGCACGATAATGCCGGCGTGTTGGGGGTCTTGCATTATCTCCGACCACGGGGTGTACGCTCCTGTTTTGAACAGGAGGAAGGGTCAGATGGCACCTTGCGGCTCTTTGTTGCACAACTGGCTGCTGGTTTGCGTTCTGCTTTGAAATCGCAGTCATTGGTGAAAGAACAGCGAAGACTGGCTGCTATCTTTCAACATAGCATGGAGGGCATCCTCACTGTAGATAGTGCTTTACGCATTATTGATTTCAATCCTGCCATGGAGCGATTGACCGGCTGGCATGAAAGCGAGGTTCTGGGACGCTTCTATCATGATGTATTGCGTCCGAAAGACCGCCAGGGAAACGAACTGGGCCTGCAAGGATCACCTATCTTACAGGCATTCGCGGGTCAAAACGTTGTGAATCGAGAAATGGTGATCTCTGCGCGTGATGGGCAGCGATTCGATGTATCTGTAACGGCTTCGTGTATTCGTTTAGATAAAGGCGAGCCTATGAATGGCATACTCAATGTTCGCGATATCACGCGTGAGCGTGAGCAAGAGGAAGAACGTTCAACATTCATTTCTGTGATTTCACATGAATTGCAAACGCCGATCGCTATTATTAAAGGCTACGCTTCAACATTAGCTCGCACCGATACTTTGCTTGATGCTGATGCACTACGTTCACGTCTCGTAGCTATTGAAGAAGAGGCTGATCGCCTCAACAAGCTGGTGGGTAATTTACTGTATGCTTCACGTATCCAGGCGGGTGGTTTACAGATGGATTTAGTGCCTCTTGACATTTCACCCCTCGTACAGGGGGTTGTTCGTCGCCTACAGGCAAAAAGCCCGGATTTTAGCGTGACGCTGGATATCCCCCCAAATCTGCCTATAGTGATGGCTGATAGGGATCGTATCGAAGAGGTGCTCCAGAATTTACTGGATAATGCCATCAAGTATTCACCTCGACAGCGCAACCTGACCGTTGCCTGTAGCGCCACAGGTGATGAGGTGATTGTCAGCGTGAGTGACTCTGGTATGGGCATCTCACTGCGTGACCAGGAGCACATATTTAACCGTTTTCACCGCGTCGGTAATAGTATGGCGCACTCAACGCCAGGGGCTGGACTGGGTTTATATATCTGTCGTGCCATAGTTGAGGCGCATGGAGGGCAAATCTGGGTCGAGAGTTCCTTACATCAAGGCTCGACGTTCTCATTTAGTTTACCGCGTGTGGAAAAAGCATTTTTGCCTATGGTGGTGTTTTGAGTATGGATAATGATGTAATCGACCAGCGCGATATGACGATATTGATTGTCGATGACGAACCGCGTATTCGAGATTTCGTGCGTATGAATCTGGAGTTGGAGCATTATCGTGTCTTTGAGGCCAGCAATGGACTGGAAGCCCTTGATCAGTTGCGCGAGAATCTCCCCGACCTTGTTGTTTTGGATGTTATGATGCCAGAAATGGACGGGTTTGAGACGTTACGTTCCATCCGCGAGGTCTCAACTGTACCAGTAATAATGCTCACCGTGCGCCAGAATGAACAGGATCGGATACATGGACTGGACCTCGGTGCTGATGATTATATCGCCAAACCATTTAGTCCGCGCGAACTCCTCTCACGTATTCGTGCGCTACTGCGTCGCTCGTTTATGCCAGCGCCTGCGCGAAAGACAGAAATTGTTGTTGATCCTGATCTGAAAATAGATTTTACTCGTCACGAAGTGATTGTGCGGGGCAAAAAAGTCATATTGCGCCCAACAGAATATCGGCTTCTCTATCACCTTGTGAACAATGCCGGGCGACTGTTGACGCATGAAACGTTACTCTCAAAGGTTTGGGGGCGTGAATATCGCGATGAGGCACACTACCTGCGTTTGTATATCACCTATCTACGACAAAAAATCGAGCAAGACCCTGCCCATCCAAAATATATTCTGACCGAGCGGGGTGTTGGCTACCGCTTCAAAGAGTTGGAAGGGTAAGACGATTATGCCTAACAATGAAACAACTAGCTGAGTAGAAAGGCAATGTTATGAATAAAAAGGAACGCGTTGATGCTGCACTACGCGGTGATCAAGTAGATCGAATACCTGCAAGTATGTGGGGCCATGACTTTGAGCGGGAATGGGGAGCCCAATCATTAGCTGAAGCGATGGTAGAAAACTTTACACGCTACGATTGGGACTACATGAAGGTTAATCCCCGGGCGTCCTACCATGTCGAAGGCTGGGGAGTCAAAGTACGGCCTTCGGGGGAAAAATACATAGCACCTATCATTGAAGATACACCCATTAAAAGCTCCTCTGACTGGAAACGTATTCGCCCTCTTGAGGCTGATCGAGGTGCTCTTGGCGAACAACTGCGCGCATTACAATTAATCAATCACGCAATTGGCTTTGATGCATACTTCGTACAGACCATTTTTTGTCCGCTCGGTGTGGCAAAATACCTGGCCGGCAACAAAACCGAGCCGGTACTTCAGACCTTGCACGAGGATCGTGCCGCCATGCACGCCGCTTTGCGTGTCATTACTGAAACATTTACAGCATATGCTATTGCCTGTCTGGAGCAGGGCGCTAGCGGTATCTTTTATGCGACAAATGGTTGGGCCAGCAAGAGTATGCTCACCGCAGATCAGTATCGTGAATTTGGCGAACAGTATGATCTAGAGTTTCTCGATGCCATCAAGAGCCGCAGTAAATTCAATATACTGCATAATTGTGGCACGTCTATCTACTTCGATCAACTTGCCCTATACCCTGTACAGGCTGTCAGTTGGGATGCTTTGGCAGAAGGCAATCCCGATCTTCGTACGGGCAAAATGCGCTCGGACAAAGCTGTGATGGGTGGGATCAGTCAAAAGAGCACGCTGAAGAACGGCACACCCGAACAGGTGCGCGAGGAGGTGGCAAACGCCATAGAGTTGACAGGTGGCAAGCATTTTCTTCTAGCTCCTGGTTGTTCTATCCCACCTGAAACGCCTGCAAAGAATCTGGAGGCCATTCGCAATGCCCTGGCTTGACACGCTGGATACCATTCGCTATACTCTGTTTTCTAAGCGAACAGTGGAATATTCAGCAACGTACCTAACACATGTTGTATAGTGTTATTAATATGTCTGATTGACAATCACGGGACACTTCGTTAGGTCCTGTCATGCTGAGCGCAGCGAAGCATCTCGACGCCGTCTGATTGACAATCGTGGGACACTTCGTTAGGTGGTACAGAGAAGGTACATTGGGAATAATGGAGCGATATCGAACGATGCGGGCTTATTCGGCAGGGGGAGTGGTTTTTCGCCTTGTTCCAATGCGCTCCAGGGAAGAGAACAACTTCGTAACAAGTAAAGAAGGCTTGGGGCAGAGAACACCTCAGACTGACAATGGCCTCTCCGTAGAGATAGTGCTAGTCGGGCGCAGCCACGCAGGTATCTGGACATTACCTAAAGGAACACCAAAAGCTGGAGAGACCATCGAACAAGTTGCGCTGCGTGAAGTGCAGGAGGAAACGGGCCTGGCTGTTCGTTTAATTGCCTATATTGGCAGCATCTCCTATTCCTTTGTGCGCGATCAAGTACGGTATCAGAAACAGGTACGGCATTTTTTGTTGGAGGCCATAGGAGGGGATACAGCGCTCCATGACAAGGAATATGATATGGTGGAATGGTTCCCTCTATCAGAGGCATGCCGTCGCTTGAGTTATCAAAACGAGGTAAATATCCTTTACCAGGCGGAAGATGTATTGCAGCGTTGGTTAGAGTATCGGCGTAAGGAAGGACTTGAATAACCCTATGCGTTACCCACTTCTACGTCGTATACTCTTCCCCTATAGCGGAGAAGATGTTCTATCTTTCAAACAAGGCATGCGAGTTTTGCTTGCCTGGGTCGTCTTTTTCTCTCTCCCGATGTCGATTTGCCCGTTGATACAGGCTGCTCTCTATTCATATTCCTTCCAAAGGATGGCATGGCTCTTTCTCTTCGCGATTCTCTCGGGCGTGGGTGTTTTTGGCGGTTTGGGAGTGCTCGTTGTCGTTACGAACAACAAGTCCGCGCGAATTCGTCAGGCAAAGAAAGTTACCGGAATGAGCAATTTTAAGGCTAGCAATGCAAACGGAGATATGTATGGATCTTAATGTTGAAGGTAAAACTGAGCGTATACCGCCTGGCTCACATATCTGTCAACTTTATAGTAAGGTGACAGAGATTCCTGGCGTGACAGCACGTCTCATGCGTGTGGGATTTACGCTTTCTGAGAAATGTTTGTTTGCAGCTGCTCCCGCCCAGGTGAAGGAACTACGCGAAGAACTACAAAAGTTGCAACTGAATGTGGATGAATTGATCGAGTCAGGGCAGTTGGTTTTGTATGAAGAACGGGAGCCGTTTCTGGCGAATGGCAAACGCTTTGATCCTTACTTCTTACTCTCTTCTCACCAGACATTTATTGCTCAAGCCCTGCGTGAAGGATGGCAGGCGGTACGTATTTCAATTGATATGAGCTGGCTTGCCAAAGATATTGCTTCCCCTGAGCAGATTCTGAAGTATGAAGCGGCTTCGGATGCTGTATTTACCTTTCAGAATGCCCCCATCATTGCATTGATGCACTACGATCATGGGAAATTGGTGCCCAACCTGGTAGTGGAGATGCTGAAGCTGCATCCTATTTCTGTTGTCGGGAAATATATCAAGCGCAATCCATATTATCTCAACTCAGAACAATATATGCTCAAAATTTTGCGTATCAATCGCGAAAAGGAAAAGGGAGGGCAAGAATAAAGGACTCCGTCAAGCGTTCCTTGACGGAGTCCTTTATTCTTGTTTCTGGGAACTGACTTAGGAGTTGAAAAACTGCCCAAGATCGAGATTTTGCTGGCCACCCGCCTGTTGTGCGCCCTCTGGCTGTGGAGGATGGTAGGTCATCGATTGAATTCCAAGACGACCAGGGCCAGTGAAGCGGTTGAGGATGATTGACGCGCCAGCCATCAAGCCACCGATAGCACCGAAGATGCCGCCTCCGCGCTGTGAACCCGCAACTGTCGTCACCTGCATCTGTACAGATGGGTCTTTCCACAGCCATGCACCAGGCTCAACATCAAGCGTTTCTCCAGGGGCCAACATCTTCTCAAACACATTGCCGTAACCATGCAGCAGCACCATACCCTCACTCCCGCGAGCAGTGAACTGGTCGATAAAGAGTCCAGTGCGGCTGAAAAGGATATTGGCCGCGCCTTGCATAAACGTGAAGCCGTAATCGACGTTGCCTGTAGCTATCAGGAACTGGTGCTCACGTACTTCAACCATCTGTCCGGGTTGCAGGCGTAATGCCACAATCTGTCCCACGGAATCGCGCGAGAAGGAGATGTTCCCGGGTCCTTGCGCTTCGCTGATAAAGATTTGCAGTCCGGCGAAGAAACGTTTCGCTGCTCCTCTAATATTCTTGAAACCGATCTGTACACCCGGATGTTTCCAGAGAAGAATATGATGCTCGAAGTAGATCGGGAGCTGATTTCCAAGCATGATATCCACAACCGGCACAAGTTCCCCATCAATGTGGATCACCAGATCGCCTATCCTGAGATCTCCTTTGGGGTTGTGAAGTTCGGCCCTTGGTACAGCAGTGCCGAATGGGCTACTAGTGTATTCTTCATACTGGTTAGGTGGTATATATGCTCCCTCAGGTGGTTGTTGCCCCCGATATTGACCTTGTTGTGGAGGGATACCATATTGACCCTGGGGTGGGGGTTGAACATACGGATTTTGTGGTGGCTGAGGTGGGGGTGGGGTCTGACCCATTGGCATAGGGCTTCCACAGGCTCCACAGAACTTTACTCCGTCTGCTACCTGGCTTTGACAACGAGGACAAATCATGTATGACCTCCTATGTGCGTTAGCAATTGCTGCAAGGCCCCTGTTTTCGATGCGTCAAGAGGATGAAGGCCTGCATAACGTTTGATTGAATACCTGACTGGATAATATCAGTAACGGAAAGAATATACAAGGGTGTGTTGCCAATAAGTGCTTTCAGAACAGATACTCTTCGCTACCACGACCTCTACCGCTATGGAACCCACAACTTTGGCAGGAAAGTTTACAAAAAAAGACAGATACCCACATCCTTATAGGCAGCCTACAAGAGCTCGGGTGTCTGTCCTTTTTTCAATTTTTTACAAACAGTTACAGAACAAAGCTGTCTGCAAGTGGTCCGCGTGAGACGCTGTTTTCTCGCTTTTCGCCATTGAGGCTCACTGGCTGCTGCCCACCTGTTGGGCGACCACTACTTTGTCCATAAGTATTACTAGCTTGTGAATTCTGTAAACTTTGCAGACTCTGCAAAGCTGCCTGCGTCTGTGGGTTCATCGGAACAGGTCCGCCAGTGTCAGTAGCAAGCTGAACAGTCTTGCCTTCAATGACTACCGCGATCCCTACCCCTCGTCGAAGATCGGCAAGTTGTCGCCGTAACTCGCGATTTTCGGATTCCAGAGCGTCCATCAATTTTTTCTGTTCGAGCAGCATCTGAGCGATGCCTTCAAAACCAGCGCTAGTAGCACGATCCATAGTGGATGCCTCCTGCGTACTCCTCGTACTCAATAATTCTAGAACAAAATCTCCCATCACAGCGCCACTTCCCTTCAATCTATATCGTACTCAATAGGAGTGCGATCCGATCCCAAATGGCTGCCGCGACGCCTGCTTTGGGCATTACAGGCAAGTCTTCCATTATACCAGTGGCATGAAAGATGATAACTTTGTTGGTTTCCATACCAAAGCCGCTTTCAGGGCGGCTGACATCGTTTGCAATCAGCAAATCCAGGTGTTTTGCAACCAGTTTGCTCTGTGCATTGGCAACGATATCTTTTGTTTCGGCAGCGAAGCCAACACGCACAAGGCGCCTTCCAGGTTCACCAATATCCGTTGTTTGCCCGGCTGATGCTTCTGTTACCCCGGCAAGTTCTCCAAGAATGTCTGGATTACGTACCAGGTGAAGGGTAAACCCTCCTTGGGCATCAAAAACAAATCCTTGCGCTTCACCGCCACCATTTTCCTTCTTCAATTTTTGTACTGCTGGAGTTTCTGGGCGGAAATCTGCAACAGCGGCATTCATAACAAGCACATCCGCATTGGTGATCGCGCTTTGAACAGCGTTACGCATTTGTAATGCTGTTTCAACTGTTTGTAGTTCTACGCCATAGGGTGCATCTAAGGCTACAGGACCCGAGATCAAAATGACGCGAGCGCCGCGGTCTCTGGCTTCTGTTGCTAGAGCATAACCCATCTTTCCTGATGAGCGATTCCCTACATATCGTACCGGATCAATTGGTTCATGCGTTCCACCAGCTGTGACTACGACGAGGCGATTTGCGAGGTCGCCATTGCGTCCCAGTATTTTGCTGATAGCTCCCAGCAGAACCTCTGTTTCTGGCAGCCTGCCCGGCCCGATTGCCCCGGAAGCCAGTCGTCCAACTTCTGGCTCGATGATCCATGCTCCACGTTCTTGTAGCAGGGCCAGGTTTGCCTGTGTTGCCGGGTGCAAATACATGTCCCGGTACATCGCAGGAGCCAAAACCAGGGGAGCCCTCGTTGCCAGCGCCACAGCGGTAAGCATGTTATCCGCTATGCCATGAGCTAACCTGGCAATAGTGTTGGCCGTCGCTGGCACTATCGCCAGTAATTCTGCTTCCTCTGCTAACGCGATATGCGTTTCGGCAGCATGTCCCGAAGCTTCCCAGAGGTCGCTATATACGGGCCGATGGCTCATGGTTGAGAAAGTCAGCGGCCGAACGAAGTCTTCCGCATGTTCTGTTAAGATTACATCTACGAGCGCGCCTGCCTGTTGCAATTTGCTTACCAGGTCAACTGCTTTGTATGATGCAATCCCTCCACAGATACCGACGATGATACGCTTGTTGAGTAACACTCTTCGTTTGCTCGTTCCCTTAGCTTGGATGATCCTGACGAGAACATCGTAACAATAGCATAGGATGATACTTTCAGGCAAGAAATATGCCAAGAAGTACCATCAGAAATGGTGATGTCCGGATTTAGTCACCTTACTACTTCCGCACATCCTTTCGTTTCAAGAAGTACCCTGTAGCGAACCCAAGGGCGAGAATCAGGACGATGAGAGCAAACCACATGAGCAAAAGGTGTACAACTGCCTGCCCCTGGCTATAGATCGAGAAGAGAGTGCCCTGGTACGCGAAATCACCTCCACTACCAAGTTTGTCTCCGTGGAGTCCCACCGTGGAGCCCATTGCCGCCATAGCCCAGCGAACCGGAAAAAATGATCCTAAGAATTGTAGGCCAATATTATCCAGCGAGAAGATGATACCCGAAAAGATCACCTGTGGAATGAGGATGAGCGGGATAAAGCTCGTCGCCCGGTCATTATTCGGTGCAAGCGCCGAGAGCGCCAATCCAGTCATCAAGCCCGCTAATGAAGCGAGTGCCAGGGAGATGTATATTTCTAGAACAGGTGGAAGAAAGATACTGTGCTCGAATGGTGCTTTCAGATTGACAAAAATCACAACCACAAGGCTTTGCAGGAGACACAATACTCCTAAGACGCTGATTTTCGAAAACATGTAGGGAATGATGCCAAGATTCACTGTGCGCTCGCGCCGGTAAATGGGCTCTTCTTTGACGATCTCACGCGCCCCGTTAATTACTCCAAACATCACAGCGGCAAATGCCATGATAAAGAGGATTTTCTGGGCATCTCCACCAGAACCCTGTATAATAGATTTCTGTAAGGCTTCTGTTTTGGTCATGCCATTTGGGGCCAGGTAATCCTGTCCTTGAGGCGTATTGAGAGCGTTCACCACATTCTGGCAGTCGTACTTGTTTGGGACCGTTTGTGGAATTTGAGGGTTCGGCGGGCAGGTAGCGACGCTGCTAGAAGTAAATGTCAGAGGTGCTACCAGGAAAAACAGAATCAAGGCGATAACGGGCGCTTGCAAGAGCAGGATCAACAGGTTACCAGTATCGTTTTTGAGCAGATCGAGGTAGCGCATGGAGAGCAGTCTGAACTGCTTCATGGGGTCGCCGCGCCTGGGCGGCTTCACCTCAATCGTCGCGTCGATGACTCTGGAGCGACCGGCAGGCCCCTGTTCAAGCGGTGTTTGCACATACTGCCGGTAGTATGGTGAGGCCTTGAACCTGGCCTCTGCCTCTTGCGGTATGTTCTTGTTCTGTTCAGTAGGCTCCAGGGCGCTGTATATCTCGGCAAAGTCAGTTTTCTCGAAATAGGTTTTTGCGTCGTTTGGTGGGCCAAAGAAGGCTAAACGTCCACCCTGGCAGAGGAAACAGACATAGTCACACGCATTGATATTGTTTGTGGCGTGGGTTACGAGAATGATGGTATGACCCTTGTCTGCGAGTTTGCGCAGCAGGAACATCATTTTGCGGTCCAGTCCAGGATCAAGGCCAGAGGTTGGCTCATCCAGGAAGAAGACACTGGGATTGGCCAGCAGTTCCAGGGCGATGGAGACGCGCTTGCGCTGACCGCCAGAGAGTTTGCTCACCAGTAGATTTCGTCTGTAGGACATCTCTACATCTTCCAGTACCTCATTGATACGCTGTTTAATTTGAGCTTCGGTAAAGTCGCTTGGCAGGCGCAATTTTGCTGCGTAGTAAAGGGCGCGTTCAACAGTTAAATCGCGGTGGATGATGTCTTCTTGTGGGACATAGCCAAGCTGGGTACTGAAAGCTGCAAGGTGCTTATAATAGTCCTGCCCGTTATAAAGAACGGTGCCCTTTTGTGCCGGTCGCAGGCCATTCAGTGCATCCATAAGCATGGATTTGCCGGCCCCGGAGCCGCCAACAATGGCGACAAACTTCCGTGGCGGAATGACAAGAGAGATGTCGTCCAGCAATATCGTTTGCTTATTGCCTACTTTCACGAGATCGATGGCATCAATGCGAACGCTGTTGCTCTCATCTTGCTGGGTGAGTTGAGTGCCTGTGTACGTGAGCTTAAAAGGTCCTATGCGGACCTCGTCGCCGGGTTTGAGCAACTGGTTTGACATCCGCTGGGCGTTGACATACACGCCATTAGTGCTGCGAAGGTCAACGATGCGGTAGCCGCCCTGCACCATTTCCAGACGAGCATGGTGTGCAGATACCTGCGGATGGTTGAGGATCATGGTATTATCGGAGTGGCGTCCAAGGCTAATGAGTGGAGCGCCCAGTGGAATAGGGCGAATTACAGACACAATATCCTGAACCGCGGTAGAGCCATCGTTATAGGTGAGGGTGACTAGTGTACCATACTCATCGCCGATGCGGAAGATGTCTCCTCGTTCCAATGGTTTGCGGAAAGGTTCATTGCCTGGGATAGAGCGACCCATGTACAGCAGTCCATTGGTTGTGCGTTGCTGCTGTGGGTGAGGATGTATGAATATGAGTTGACCGCCTTCACGTACGATCTGGGCATGAAAAGCAGAGACCACCGGTTCTTTGATGACAATATCGTTGGTAGGGTGACGCCCAATGCTGATTACCGGTTTGGTTAGCGGATAGACTGGTTTATCAGTATGGGTGTTTGAAGTAATCTCTAGCGAGGGGATGCCTTTAGGGATATTCTCGATGCCACTTGATGGTGCGTCGTACACTCCTAAAGGAGCACGTTGCTGAACTGGTTGCGCCGGTTGCACTGGTTGATTTGGTGGTGGAGGGGGAGGGACAGCCACGGTAGGATTGTACGGTGGGACTGCTGGTTGAAGTGGTTGAGCAACGATTGACGGCGACGCGGCGGGAGGAGGAATATTCTCAAATTGCTGTTGCGGTATGGCTGCTTGTTGGAATGCCACTGGAGAAGGCGGATTACTTTGAACAGGCTGTTGCATAGGCGTGGCAGGTTGGGATTGTTTTAATGGTTGTGCGGGCTGCGCGTTGTTCGATGATTGATAAGATGATGGCGTGCCAACAGTTGGCAAGAAGATAAAAGTCGTACCTGTGCCCAAAGCTATCGTGTCGCGTTCGCTGATGAGCGCCTGCTGTAAGGGAGGGACATCCCGTTGATTGACGGTGACGGTATTCTTTTGAGTGAGGTTGCTGATCGTCCATACGCCACCGTTCAAGGTAATTTGAGCATGACGCCGCGAAACTGATGGGTCGGTAACGACAATATCGTTACCCGGCTCTCGTCCGATGGTTAACACCGGTTTATGCAACTGGATGGTGCTGCCTGCCTGCGAGCCTGTAAGAAAGTTGATCGAACCGAAACCTGGTGACCCGTTCAGTGATTCCATACAATTAGCCGCAGAGGCCTGCCGTCATAGATACGTGGAGTGATGAGCAGGGGTGTACGGCATCTCCTTTCCGCTAGATGTATGCATGTAGTGCAATGTCAAGGTTTTCCGCCAGTCATTTTATCGCAAATTAGACGGCCTGTCACGCTCTATGAACAAGAACATCGCCGGTGCTGACGTTTAGGGTTAGCACCGCTACTGCTGAACCTGACGGCGCGTTTGCGTTGAGCGGCCCATAAAAATTGGCCGATTTGTCAGAGTTCGTGACGTTGATGGGAAAGTCGCTGGTAATCGTGCCATAGTTGGTGTTGGCATCGAGAATGATATTCGTGTCACCAGGAAGAGTGGCGATAACCTTGCCTGTCTCAGACTGGAGTTTGTACCTCGGCGTGGTATTGCTTGCAAGAGGCGTCGTATCCAGGTCACCGTTGTAGATAACATTGCCTGTTCCTGTCAGCAGGTGCGAAGTATCGAAGAGGGTTGCATGATCCACGGCAATATCCCCGATATCATCCTGGAGCAGGAAGATACCTTTGAGGCCGCTAACGGTCACGTTCCCTATGGAGTTGACCACGTTGAGCTTGAAGGACGTTGCCTGAGGAGAAGGCGAAGTGGCTACGGGAGTAGCTGTCAGCGCCGAAGTTGGAAGGGTGACGTTCAGATCAACGGAATCATTATGGTTGCCAAAGACGCTGCCTGTATCAGGCACTTTTGCGTTAATGTTAAGAGTGTAATCGGGCGCAGTGGGCGTTTGCACCTGTACGGAGATATTATTGAATTCTGTGTTTGCGTCGTTACTGCTGGCGGCTTTGACATGCTTCATGGTCGTGATGGTGGCATTGGTGGCGTTGGGGTCTGCCGTGATGGTGACATTGCCAATCTGGTTGTGTACTTGCAGCTGTGTTAACGAGGTGATTTGCAGCGTCTGTTGGCTTTGCTTTGAGTAGGTTGCCTGGCTGGGGATGCCGGGAATGATGGGGATGGTATTCCCAGTCGTTGCAGAACGGACTGCCAGGAGCACGATGATGACCGCCGCGAGGACGATGATGATGACACCACTCGCGCAGCCTAAGAGGAGCCATGGCCAGACACTGCGCCTTCGTTGCTGCTTGTACTGGGGAGGACGGCGGCGGCGAGGAGCAGGGGCGTACTCGTACTCTTCGTCGTCCCAGTCGTCGTATTGTCTCTGATCGTCGTCATCCCAATCTTCGGGTGTTCTGGCCTTGTCTCTACTCATCGGTTGTCCTTGTCTTGTTTGTTGTGTTGTGAGTTATGTTTCATTGATATTACGAACGAGAGGGGAGGAGGTGTTTTTCTTCCTTGCAGGAAAAGGGATGGGATTATGGCTATCAAGCATAGGATGCCGGCTGCCAGGAAGATGGCCGTGTATACCTCGTGAGCCGACAAAACAAGATAGTGTGCATACAGGTTATTATACTCGGTGCTAAAAGGGACGAGGCCGGCTGGAGGTTTGAATGCGGCTGCGAGCAGGCGGAAGCGACTGAGTCCCCACGATGTCAGAGCGGCGAGGCCCAGGATCATGCCCACCATGCGCAATGCTGTGACGACTGACGCGGCCATGCCGATCTGGCGCCGGTTGACCGAGTTGATAGCGGTGGTGCCGATGGGAGCGATCACCAGCCCAAAGCCGAGACCTCCAATCAGCGTGCTGACGGTAATCTGCGTCCAATTGACGTTGAGTGGCCAGAGGTGCATAAGCCAGAAACCAATGGCTGTGGGGACCAGGCCGAGTACGGCTGTCCAGCGACAGGTGATGCGACCACAGAGCCAGCCTCCCAGCAGCGCTCCGACGGGGATCATGGCTGTAAGTCGCAGGAGCGCGAGGCCGCTATCGATTGGCCGGCGTCCCAGTACCGTTGCGATAAAGATAGGGATATCCGCCATGGCTATGATCAGCGCTGCCCCCACGAGGAGACTGACCAGTGCTGTTGCTGAGAAAGATGGGCGCTTGAAGATCGAGAGTTCGACGATGGGCCAGTTGCTGCGGCGTTCTTTGAAGATTTCCAGGGCGATGAAGCAGGCCAGGAAGATGAGCGCGGCGGCCAGGAGCCAGGGATTGTTCTGTATGGGCGCGTTTGTCGCACTTGTCGCACTTGTCGCAGTTGTCGCGGTTGTAGCACTTGTGATCTGTGCTGCTTCCTGGGACAGGCCGAGGCTGAGGCAGACCAGCGAGGCGCCCAGTAAGAGGGCGCCTGGTAGATCGATGCGCTCTTTTAGATGGGCACCGGGTGGGATGAAACGCCAGATTAAGATGAGCAACACGGCCACGATGGGGAGGTTGAGGTAGAAGATGGTTTGCCAGCCCCAGTACTGGACGATGATAGAGCCGTATAGGGGGCCAAGGACTCCGCCAGCTTCGGTGACCATGCCAATCAGACCGAGAGCAACGCTGCGTCGTTCCTCGCCATAGAAGTCTCCCGCAACGGCCATGGCGACGGGGACGACGGCGCCACCTCCAGCGGCCTGTACAAAGCGGGCCGCGACCAGCCAGATAAGACCTGGAGAGTCAACATCCAGGCCGAAGTTCTGTAAGAATGATACATCAATAGTATTGCCCAGGATAGGCGCAAGGCCACAGAAAAGGGAACCAAGGGCGAAGATGCCAAGGCAGATGAATAAGATACGCCTGCGTCCATACATGTCGGAGACGCGCCCCATGAGAGGCATGGCGATGACATAGCCGAGGAGGTAGCCGCTGACAATCCAGGCGGCGCGATCGAGCTGAACCACGGGAATCTGCAGGTCTGTGATGATCTGGGGCAGTGCTGTGACGACAACTGTCTGGTCCAGAGCCGTGAGAAAAACAGCCGCACAGGCAGTCAGAAGGGCCAGCATGGCCGCGCTGCGATCCTGTTTGAGGTATACCTTGTTTATGTCCATGCGGTGTTCCTCGCCAAGCAGTTTATGAAATGGGGGCCGTGATGGTCAAACTTTCGCCGAACTTTGACAGTTTGAAGTTACGGACAGTGTTAGTGGAGTCGCCCTGTGCCGCGATGCCGCTCATTTTGATCAGGTAGGGCAAGTTGTCGGATTTCCCGATGCAGGTGGTCACCTTGACTGTGGAGCCTGCGGGGGCGCCACCGCCGCTGATTGCCGCCAGGTATTTGGCGTCGAGCGTGCCATCGATGCTCCAACAGGGTATGCCATCAACAGAGGAGGTGGTGGGTGTACTGGGATTTTGAATATTGCCCAGGATGGCGGCGACCCCTGTTTTGGAGGCTGAGAGCGTGCGGGGATCGAGCAGGCCGCTGGTTTTATGCCAGGCGTTGGTAATGGGGTCTGTGATGTACTGGTCGGCGCCAATGGCGATGATCTTTACCTGGACGACGTTGTTAAGGAGCAGTGCATTGGCATTTGCCTGGAGTTTATCCGGCACCAGGATGTCGCCATCGGCAGTCTTAACAATGAGGGCACCGCCTGTGCCGGGATTATCAACCGTGAGGTTGAAATGGTAGGAGGTGACCTTTTGTATGGCGGCCTGTGCCTGGGTTATTAAGGTATGGGCGTCGGGAGTGGTAGCGGCGCTCCCTCCACATGCGGTCAATGCGAGCATACAAGCCAGTAAGCCAGGGAGGGATATATGAAGCAGGGAGTGTAATACAGTGTGATGTCGTTGCATAGGAATCTCCTCTTGAGCGGGTAGAGTGTGATGATTCAGATCAGAATGAATGATATATGATTGTACATTCTACCATAAACTTCTGTGGAGGCTTTCAGGCTGTAAGGATGTCGTGCTCTCTATTTGGTGCAGATAGCGAGTATAATGCTCCATAATTATTTGGAATGCGTGGTGCCTGCTTCAGGAGAAAAGGGCCACATGATCGATATTGAACGCGAAAGAGCCGGATTTGGGACCCGCTACAAATGCCACGAAGCGCACATCCAGACATTCCACCTCTGATAGGCCAAACTGTTCGAAGGTAAAGGTATACTGCTCCCAGTGCGGGCCTGCTACAA
>CAVZJN010000028.1:0-18329 GCA_963775585.1 uncultured Chloroflexia bacterium
ACGCTGTTTTCTTCTGCATAGTTGGTGTTTCCTATCTATCTTACCCACAATTCTTTACCTGGTCCATACCGGTATTTCAAGTGAAAATGCTGGGTGACCCAGCTATAGAAGCCCGCTACCTGTGGCAAGCGCAATCGATCCTTGAAGAAAAGCACTGCATGTACGTTCGGCTGTGATGCTTCGCTTTCAAGCTGCTGCTGCGTCAAGTAGCCACTGTCAATCCGGACCATCGATGTATCCACCAGGCCGGGCGGTGTTCTTCGATCTGCCAGAGCTGCCTCAAACTGCCCGTCTGTTATGACAAGCTGACCGGGAGTAATCGCGTTGCGCAAATCACTGGCAACCTGCATTTGTAGCCTGGTAGAAGCATGACTACCTTGCTTGTTAGCATTCTGATAGTATGACGGATATTGCAAAAGTTCCATCACACCAATGAATAGGATCAATAGTACCGCCAGGGCTGGCATGATCTTTGACAATTTGTATCTTGACAAAAAGTCGTCGGCAGGAAATGTGCGGCTTACTCCCATCACAGCCATGGCGATCAGCGGCGGATCAAGCGCGATAAAGTGTCGATAGAACAGCGGAACAACCGACATGAGCATGTACGTGGTCACCAATATCCAGGCAACCAGAGGAATTACACGCCAGTCGCGCCGCAGCATGGCTGAGATCAATCCAACGAACGCAGCTATTACTAGCGGCAGGTTTGAGAGCAAGAACGTTTTCAACATATATTTGTTAGGTACAAAGTCATTGATAAGTACAGACTTGGCGTCAGTATGAAACGTAATCACGTCCTGTATCATACTGGCATATGCGCCCAGGAAAGGCAGCAAAACTACCAACATTGTCCCTACGCAGGCTATAACCAGCAGTATCATTGGTCGCAGGCTGCGCCAGTTCGTGCCTGGTTTCTTCCGCCAGATTTGCCAGAGGCGTGCCAGCAGCAACAAAGAGATTGGGACGATGCTGGTGACACTGAGCAACTTGCACAATATACCCAGTGATAAGGCTACGCCGGAAATGGCCGCCAGAGAGAAACCGACCGCTCCTTCCGGTATTTCCCACCACAGGTACGCCGCGCCCACCGCCAGGAAGGAAAAAGCCGTCGAAGATACTTCCGCCTGAATCTTCTGCGATTGGCTCAGATAAAGTGGGTCTATCACCAGTAAGAACACCGCCGCGATCGCTCCGAGGCGCCCGCTCAGTGCTTTGCCCATACTCAAGGCCCCTGCCAGTCCGAGTAGCGACATAAGGGCTATTCCCAAACGCGCGGACCAGAGCGTACTGCCGAAGAGGACGTAGAAAGGATAGGTAGAGAGCATGAAGAAGGGAGGCTGCGAGTAAAATATCTGTTGGTAGAGGGTGTAACCGGCGTGCATAGAGAGCAATGTCTGCCAGTACACTCCTTCATCATAACCGTCGCGGTCAAAAGGCAGGCCCAGGCCATAGAGCCTCATGCCCAGAGCGATTGCGAGGAGTGCTAAAAGCACTCCCCAGTAAAGCACAAGCTGCCAGCGAAAGGCGGGCGCCCTGCGCAGCCTCCGGCCCGGCTTCGCGGCGTTTGTTTCATCATCTGCTACTATGCTTGCTGACATCTACAGTTTCTCATAGATCCCTACGCTTTTGATCAATAAATGGAAGCTCAACACTTCCTGATTCGCCTGCCTCATTGTAGAGTGCGGATTTATCCAGCACGTTTGGAGTCAAAGGCGATGTGGACGGGCTTGAGCCAGCTTTCGGCCTTTCGATCAACGGAGCATTGCCATTCCCGTTGCCGCCAACCAATGCATAGCCGTTCTTCCCATTGCTATGGCCGTTGCCTAGCAGAGCCTCAAAGTCACTCAACACCTCTTTAGTCACTTGACGTGCATCGGCCTCGTCAATCAACTGCTTAATTTCGTCCGCCACCAACTCATCACGCGTGATCAACGCTTCAGCAACAGCAATGAGGGCCTCGCTGTGATCCTTCAGGAGCTTTTTAACGGCTTTGAACTGCGCTTGCAGCAGATTCTCCACGCGCTCATCCAACCTCGTCTGGGGAACCTCGCTCACCCTCGCTGAGGCCAGCGTGCCATCCATGCCCCACAAACCAACGTAAGCGAAAGCATTTGTGGTTGCCTGCTGTAGATCAGAAGTGACGCCGTTCATGTTCAAATCAAGGAAGAGCTCTTCCGTAGCACGAGCGGCCAGGGCTACCTGGATGCGCGCCACGATATCTTCTTTGCTCAACGTTTTTATCGACTCTTTTGGACGTGGGAGTGCAAAGGCCGCTGCTCCTTCCACGTCACTTCGTTGATGTATGGTGACATAGGCCGGGAAGTATCGATCGTACAGGTAGTAAGACGTCACAGCGTGCCCTGCCTCGTGATAGGCCAGTCGTCGTCGGTCAATCGGCGTCAGCTCGCTGGTCTGGCGCATGCCAAATTCGTGCACATCCTGTGCCTCTATGAGGTCCCTGTAGGTGACCTTATCACGACCGTCAAAGTGCGCTATAATCACCGCTTCATTGATGACGTGTTTGATTGCTACAGGCGTATAATCGACCAGCCGCTGTACCAGGGCGCTCATCGATATTTTTGGATCGTGTTCAACCTTTTTCAGGTAATAGTCGATGACTTCACCACGATACTTGTCAGTCGGAGGGGCAACATTAATCTTGCGGTCAAATCGGCCTGGGCGCAGCAGTGCCCGGTCAAGCGACTCTGGAATATTGGTCGCTGCAACGGTCAGCACTGGCTCTTGTTGCACACGGCTATGAGAGAGTCCAATGGTGCGCAGGATCTTCTTAAACCAGCCCGTCTCGATATTTGGCGGGTCCATCTCCATCAAGAGCTGGTTGAGGCCACCGGTTCCGGCGCCGCCCATCAGACCCATCATGCCTCCGCCCAGTCCCATGCCGCCGCTGCCGCGAGAGGCTCCTATAGCATCGATTTCGTCCATGAAGACGACACAACCGCCATATTCACGGGCCAGGCGCCGGGCTTTGCTATATAATCTCCTGATCATCAAGATATCCATGCCGATAAACATCGCACGGAAGCTTGCGGCACTGGCATACGCAAAAGGGACACCCGCCTCAGTACTCATACATTGTGCCAGATAGCTTTTCCCTGTTCCTGGAGGGCCGGAGAGCAGGAGGCCACGCACAGGTGAGCCACCCATATCCTGGAACTCTTTGATGCCGCGCAACAACGCGACGATACGCCGGGCAGCCTCAAGCACTTCTGGATTGCCCTTGTAGTCCTCAAACGTTACACCGGTCTCTCCCGGCATCACCCAGTAAAGTCGCGGACGTCCCAGGAACCAGAAGATGGCGACGAACTGCATGATACCAAAAAGCAGGGCAAAGCTGATCTGAAAGGCATAGTATAAGATTGATCCAGGGTTTGGCGCGCTCAACTGCGGCACAATAAAGAAGAACGTGTACCAGAGAATAATACTTACAACGACGAGCCAGAACCAGCGTAGTCTGACAAAACGTCCAAACTGGTCCATGCCCAGATCAATTGATCTATCCAGATTACTTTTTTTTGTCTTGGTTTTTTCTGCCATGGCGGTGTATTCCTTTTTCTGCTCTTGAGATCAATTGCATTCGCACTACTGTAAGGGTGAACGGAAAGAGACGAGGCTGATAGCAAGAAGCCTACCTTGTGGTGTTGTAATGAAGTGCCAGATCATGATACCACTGACATTGCCCCCTGGTCCCGAACTGGCGGTATCCACCTCTACGAAGCTATCGACGGTGGTATCTGGCGCAGTGGAAACGCCGAGAACAGTAATAGTTTTCCATGTAAGGTGGGTTTTCGCCTGGCTGAACGAGTTGATCAGCGTACTCGTATCAGTCGGGTTAATGGCCGCAGATGACGTGCCGGATGCCGCTAGCTCTACTCCCTGCGCCGTCTCCTGTCCAATGAGCGAAAGGGTAGAGGCGTCGCCATCACGCAGCGCGTAGAGCCAGTTTTTTACATGCTCCCCGCTGAAGTTTTTCCCATTGACACGGAAATTGAATTGATCGCTGCCAACGCCAAGGGGCCATGTCTGCGTGACCAGATAGGTGGCGAAGACACTACTGGCGAGAAAAAGGAGCAGCAAGAGAAAAGTGACCAGCTTGTGCTTCCTTATCGCTTGTAATAGATAGTAGATGCCCTTGAAGATAGGGCGAAAGATTGCCTTGAAGAATCGCGCGATAGGAGTTTGGCTTGTTCTTTTCCTGATAGGTGTAGACTTCACCTTTTTTTCTTCAGGTTTCACATCACGATCTGGTGGTTGTTGAGTTGGTGCCGTGTTAACACTCATACGTCTCGCTTCTCAACTTTCTCAGGCGTCTGCATGGTTGGCAGGTTATTCTTTACATAAGATATATTAGCACATCTCTACAAGGTGCGTGAATATCCGTTACATATACCACAATAAAACGAGTGTTGCTACTCTCGCACTGAAAGTATCTTAATGGTACGATACACTACTCCGTTCCATTTGGCAAGATGGTACAGCCGACACCGCCAGGTCCTATGAATTATCTTTGTGCTGTTGCAGGTTTGGCGGACTGCGCCTGCCAAACCTGCAACAGCACAAGCCCCTATTCTTTGCCATGATTATGCATATAGAACTCGTTTGATATAATGTACGTGCATGCGTTTCAGTGGGATGCTGTATAATGTCAGAAACACTGGAACATTCATTCTTCCGTGTTATGCGGCGCGAAAGGCGGTCAACGACCCCACGCGTAAACGCGGGGGCTTGCGGCGAGACGCCACAGGCCTGTCGTTGACCAGCCGATCTGCCACAGCCTGTGGACAAGGCGCGAACTGGCAGAACCGTTGGCTTCGTCAAGACACCCAGGAGTGCTGCCTCAGCTCCTGGCGCTGTCGTTCATCGTTAAAAGGCGGTTCGGGGTGTCAGCCGGTGCGATGAGCCGAACAAGCCAAGCCAACAGCGGCGAGGGGAGTGGTGGAGGGACGTCTGCCTCTACCCGTCAGACAGCCCCTTACGGGGCCTCGTAAGAGGAAAAGGAACAAGCACATGGTATTCGTACTCGACAAGCACAAACAACCGCTCATGCCATGCACGCCCAAACGGGCACGTCTGCTGCTCGCCCAGGGGCGGGCGGTGGTGCATCGCATCAAGCCGTTTGTCATTCGTCTCAAGGATCGGCGCGCTCTCGACTCGGTGCTCCAACCTGTTGTCCTGAAACTGGACCCAGGCTCCAAAACCACTGGCAGCGCGTTGGTGCGGGAGGAAGCCACGCCTGACGGCCCGGTCCATTACGCGCTGCACCTCGCCGAACTCACCCATCGCGGCGAAGCGGTTCACCGCGCCCTGCTGCAACGAGCAAGCTATCGGCGACGGCGCAGAAGCGCCAACCTGCGGTACAGACCGTGCCGCGTAGCCCTCCGCAGACGCGCTCTGAGCTGGCTCCCGCCCTCCTTACGCTCACGGATCGGAAACGTGCTCACCTGGGCACAACGCTATGCCCACTGGGCGCCTGTCAGCCGGATCGAGGTGGAGCGGGTCAAGTTTGACCTGGCCCTCATGCAGAACCCGGAGGTGGCAGGGGTCGAATACCAGCGTGGTGAGCTTTTTGGCTGGGAGGTCAGGGCATATCTCCTGGAAAAGTTTCAGTATCGCTGCGCGTACTGTGGGCGCGCACATACTGTTTTTGAACTGGACCATATTGTGCCACGCTCGCGGCATGGCTCCAATCGTGTAAGCAACCTCGCGCTCAGTTGCCACGACTGTAATATCGCCAAAGGCAAGCAGACCGCCGCTGAGTTCGGCCACCCGGAGGTCGAAGCGCAAGCAAAGCGCCCCCTTGGAGATGCAGCAGCAGTGAATGCGACCAGATATGCGCTCGTGGAGGCACTGCGCGTCCTCGGCTTGCCGATCGGAACGTGGAGCGGTGGGCGAACGAGATGGAATAGAGATCGCTTCGGCATCGAGAAGGCGCACTGCCTGGATGCTCTCTGTGTTGGGACCCTTGCTGGTGTCCATGTCCCTCCCCTGTGCCCTCTGGCGATCACCGCCCAGGGGCGTGGAAGGTATCAGCGCACAAATGTCAATGGGTCTGGCTTCCCACGTGGATACTTCACGCGAGAGAAGCGCGTCCGGGGCTTTTCGACGGGCGATCTGGTACGCGCAGAGGTACCCGCGCATCTCAAAACAGGAGGGGTTCGCCTGGGACGGGTCGCAGTGCGCGCCTCCGGCTCGTTTCGGGTCGGCAAGACCGATGGGATCAACGCGAGATACTGTCGAGTGCTGCAACGCATGGATGGCTACAGCTATGCGTCGTCTTGAGGACAGCAGGGGCGGCGCTTCCTCCCCTGGCGTGAACGCCGGGGCCTCCGCGCCGCGTTAAGGTGAGAGAAAAATGGATAGTAGAACAACTGGAAAGCCAGAGGGGACAGGCTCGCATCTCTGGCTGCATCATACCTTGCAGATTACCGTGGGTGGGCGAACGCACACCATCGAAATGGATATCCCTATTCCAATTGGCGCGAGCGCGAATGTGCGTGAACAACTGCTCAACGAGGCTGAAGCCAGCATGGAAGAGCTTGCGAAGCGTATCGAGAGCGGCGCACCCCGCAAACTTTCACTTAGCCAGCCAGCTCAACCTGCCAAAACTCCAACCGCCAAACAGCCAGCATCTACAGCGCAGGCAGCTGTCAGCAAACCATCCTCCACTCCCGCGAGCACTTCATCAACCGCAGCGCCTTCTCTCCTGGTGCCAATACATCCCCGTGATACTATTCCGACCAATCCACCCGAGATCAAAGAGGCAGTGGTTCCGCCAACGCGGCCGAATATAGGCGCGAGCATGCCCAGTTCGCCCGGTATATCGGTGGATACAAGCGGCAGCCTGAAACTACCACAATTCATTCTGTTTATAAAGGAATCGATGGACTTAACTCCCAAGCAAGCTATGGAGCTGTTGAATGTGAAATCACTCAGTGGGCTGAATTTGCGTGAAGCCCTTGAGGAATTGCAGCAGATCGTTGGACAGGAAGCAACAAACATAGCGGTGCCCGTCGTACCTGCCAGCCCAAAGCCCATTGAGAGTAATCAAACGCAGCAAGAGACACAGTCGGGAACAACCAATCCGGCATCTCCTGCCAGGTCCGCCGCTGCGTCCGCGCATGACACGTCTCACTCGGCCGCATCTTCTCCGCAATCACCCGCGGCGCAGTCCAGGCCGTTTCCTCCCGTCGCCAATCCAAAGAACCCGGATATTATCGAGATCAAGCATGCGGTGATCCGTGATAATCCCCCGGCGTATGCTTTCGATGAAGAAATTGACCTGGAGCAGGAGATCGACCTGCCTGAGGATGAGGAGGTCGAGTTCGTGCCTGAGTTGACCAAACAGGAACGCGAACTGGCGGAAGAGATACTCAATAAACTGAGAGATGCGCGCGGCTCTTCCCTCGCCAGCGATATGCGCTTGAAGGTCCTGCACAATGTGACCAATTCACAGGTGAGCGAGGAGCAAGTCCTGCAATTAGCGCAGGGTGTCTGGGGAGTTACATCCCTCAAAAAATTGAAAAATGACCAGGTAGAAGCACTGATTTCGTGGGCAAAAACGGACGATTTTGTCGGTGAAGCAGAGAATGTGCTGTTACTGATTCAAGAGGAACAATATGCGCGTAGTGACTGGTGAAGCCAAAGGACGTAAACTCAAAGGGCCGAAAACCATAGGCACTCGTCCCATCATCGATCGCGTCAAGCAGGCGCTTTTCAATATCATCGCCTCTCGCGTGGAAGATGCGCGCTTTTTGGATCTCTTTGCGGGAACAGGCAGTGTCGGTATCGAGGCCCTAAGTCGTGGCGCCGCCAGTGCTACCTTTATCGAACTGAATCATAAAATGCTGGCAGTGGTGCGCGAAAACCTGAGCATCACCGGGCTGGCAGACCGTGCGGAAACCATGCATGCCGATGCCTTCAAGTTTTTACAAAACGAGCCACTACAAACACATCAGGTGCTCCCTGCGCAACACGGCCAATATAGACAGCATAAAAAGCATACCGAAAACTCGTCTGTGGAAACGAAAAACGCACCCAGGACGATCGCGCCAATCGCGCCATATGATATCATCTATGTAGCGCCGCCGCAGTATCAAGAAATGGCAGCGCGTGCTTTAGGTATCCTTGATACTTCGCCGCTAGTTTCCAGAACAGGGTTGGTCATCATCCAGATACATCCCAAAGAGCGAGATGGTGTCGTCGCGGTGCCGCTTAAACACCTGGCACTTACCGACGAGCGCCGCTATGGTAGCACGTTACTGATGTTTTTTTCAATGAAAGAGGAGCAATCCGCCAATGTCGATACAGTTACAGAAACCTGATTATATTATTGTCTATGTGAGCGATATGCAGCGCTCCACAGCCTTTTATCGTGATGTCCTCGGGCTACCCGTGAAATACGCTACCCCCGGTTGGACCGAGTTTAACACAGGTACAACCGCCGTCGCCTTGCATACGACGGGCGAGAGTACGCTGCCTCCAACCCAGCGCCCACCAGCAGGACAGGCCCAACTTGGCTTTATGGTGGATGACCTGCAAGCAGTCTATCAATCTTTGAAAGACCAGCATGTCCATTTCTCTCTGCCCCCGCAAAAACAAAGCTCCGGCGTTACCCTTGCCGTTTGTAATGATCCCGACGGCCTCGGTATCACCTTGCAACAACGCTAGTGCATAATTTGGAACAGAATCATCAAACCGTAGGGGCGGGAGAGGTGCTTTCGTAGGGGCGGGGGAGGGGCGGAGTGGAGTGGGGACGCTTGCGTCGCCCAGTCGCCCGCCGAGCAGACGCTAATCAGGAGCTAAAAACAATGATAAACATGTCCGGACCAGGCAGTGGGCGTTTTGCCTTCCTAGACGCGGGCGAGACTGCCCGCCGCCTGGGTATTGACCGTATCACCCTCGATCAATGGGTGCGCGACGGCCGCCTGAAAGCCTATAAAGGGGTCGGGCGCGATTCGTTTTTCAAAGCCGCCGAGGTCGATTCTCTCTATAAGTCGTTGCATCCAGAGGCTGCTCTGGCAAAAGCTATAGCCGACGACGAACTCGATAGCGCTAAGACGGGTGCCACCGTACAGCCAATGCAATTGACTGTGCGCAAGAAACAGGACCCCCAAATGCGCGTCTACCTGCGCCTGCAAGCAGACGCAAAGTGGTACGATGTTTCCGAAGAGGATATACTCACCTGGTTTCGCCAGCTTGCTCCCGATGGCTATGAACGCAATAAAAATAACGCAGAACATACCATTAAGAAGCTGCAATACCTGGTAAGCCTCATCGAAGAAGCGCAAAACAAATAACTGATCTCTAATCGAGAGGTACCTTTGAAGGCAGCGCCGTCAAACCGAAGTATAGTAGGGACGACCCTTGCGGTCGTCCTACTTGTTTGGCCGTGTCTTCCTAACCCCACCGCTCCGGCAAACACGCCAATACATCCTCCACCCCTCCAATAATAACATCCGCCCCTCGCTGCTGGTAGACCTCCACCTCATCTTCGTGAACGAGCATCGCCGCCAGTATCTCAGGATCGCCCGCTTTCTTAATAGCCTGGTAATTGATCACCAGGTCGTGATCATCGGCAGTATCACCCACGTAAAGACCGCCCCGTGTTCCCACAGCATTGATCGCTAGCTGCATAGCACGCGGGTCTGGCTTGGGGCACAGATCGGCGGAGATGATTACCTCCCACCAGCGTTCGCCACAATAGGCTTTTATACGCTCAAGGGCGCTATCAACCTCCGGTCCCACGCGCCCGGTAATCATACCCAGGTGACGTACACCTGACTGGCGTAACCTGGCTGGCAGATCAGGAGAGAAAAGCATCTCCTCGCGATGAACAAATCCAGGTACACCTTTCAGGTAGCGTGGAGGATGTCCAAAGCGTTTCTGCAGTTCATCCGCTCCCCAATAGTATTCGTGGTAGAGATCGCCGATAAAATGATAGTCAAGACGTGCGCTGGCAGGGATTACAGCATCGACCCATTTGGCTCCGCCGTGCCCCTGCAAGTTCGCAGCCCGCGAAAGCGCGGCCCACTCCTGGCTACTGCGCTCAGCCAGAGATGTGCCCTTCCACTCGCGCAGCCGTGCGGTACAGAGCGCGGCCAGTAGATAGCACATGTCCCAGTCATTATTGTAGCCACCCGCCTGTTTAAATGCATTCACATCTTCAATAGTCACAAGATGGTTGCCGAGCTCCTTACCCCAATCCAGGCCATGGATAGTGCCCGCGACATATTCGGCTACAGCAATATCGGTGGCACGAAACGAGACGCTTGCATTGATCAGCACGCCATCAACATCAAAGAAAATGGTATCGAACGTAGAAGGAAAAAGTAAATCTGGTCGTCTCCAAAGTACAGGGATCTGCATTCGCACCCTCTTATGAAAATAATGTTATTGCGCCAAAATTTCTATCACCGCGTTCATATCCTCTTCTCCCAGTATGTGTAGTCTATCCCAGCCCTCGTTGGGTGCGTCGCGCAGTGTCTGTTGTAAGAGCTTCGCGTGATAGGGGTGCACCTTCTCTTCTACTTTGCGTTCGCGCCCCTGGTTCCACTGCGCACAGGTCTCCTGTGAGATGTTAAAGATGAGCAGGCACGCCAGGTAGCCATGCCAGTGTGCCATATCGCGCAGCCTGCGACGGGCATCGGCATGGAGAGCCGTGCTATCCGCCACAGTAAAGCGCCCCAGGAACATGCGCTTTTTAAGAATGAAATAAAATAGATCAAAGGCATCGCGATTCACCTGTTGATTGTTTGTGTCGTCACAGATAAGCTCGCGACAATGATCGGATGAGACAATGACAGTTCTGCCGAAGCGTTGAGCAGCAAACGTGCTTTTCCCGGAGCCTGCCGGCCCGCACAGCACCAGGAGCGTCCTGGGAGGTACTTTAATGCTCATTGGCATTCCATTATCGCCTGCTGTAACCCCCTCCATTATTGCGATGCTTCCTCTCCTCTGGTATAATGCCCGTGTATACATGTAACACACGCACCATGTATCTCGTAAATAGAGATGCACTTACCATTTCATTTGCTAGGCGTATTTTACAATATCGGCGGGCTACTCTTGGCAGTTGCTAGCTTCCCTACACATACTTACGAATATTCATAACTGCTACTTCCCAAAAGGGATTACATACAACCATTACATTAGACGAGGGGCAACGACGTGTCTGTTGAATTAAAACTCACAAGTACTGAAATTCGTGCGCGCTACCTGGATTACTTTGTCAGCAAAGGCCATCTCAAAGTACCCAGCTCATCACTCATTCCGCGCAATGACCCGACGGTCTTGCTCACAACGGCTGGTATGCAACAGATGATACCATACTTCCTGGGGAGGGAGACTCCTCCAGCGCTGCTAATGACCTCCTCCCAGAAATGTTTTCGCACAACCGATATCGACAAGGTGGGCAATGAGCGCTCTTTAACCTTTTTTGAAATGCTGGGTAATTTCTCCGTGGGCGAGTATTTTAAGCGCGAAGCGATCACCTACGCCTGGGATCTGTTAACTCAGGTGCTCAAATTACCTGCCGAGCGTTTGCACGCCACGGTCCATCCGATTGATGACGAAGCTCCTCATTATTGGAGCGAGGTGGCGGGTTTCCCCGATGAGGCTATTGTACGATTGGAAGACAACTGGTGGGGACCTCCTGGGGCATCGGGACCATGCGGCCCCGACTCGGAAATCTACTTTGATCGCGGCGTGGAACATGGCTGTGGGCGGGCTGACTGTAAACCCGGTTGTGATTGCGAACGCTTCCTGGAGATCTGGAACCTCGTCTTTATGCAATATTACCAGGACCTCGATGGCACTCGTACGCCCCTGCCCAGGAAGAATATCGACACTGGCCTTGGCCTGGAACGCCTGACTATGGTCATGCAGGGGAAGGACTCGGTCTTCGATACAGACCTGTTCCGTCCCATTATTGACCGTTTCGCCTCCATTGCCAACACTACCTACGGGCTTGATACCAAACATGATGTGTCGTTGCGTGTCATCGCCGATCATGGGCGTGCCCTGGTGTTCCTGGCTGCCGATGGCGTCCTCCCTAGCAATGAAGGACGAGGTTATATCTTCCGTCGTCTCTTGCGCCGCGCCGTGCGCCATGGCAAACTGCTTGGCCTGGATAAGCCCTTCCTCTCGGAGGCCGCCGATACCGTCATCAATCTCATGAAGAGCCACTATGTCGAATTGGGCTTGCAACGCGACCGCATTATCGAGATTCTGAGCCTGGAAGAGAAGAAGTTCAATCAAACGCTGAACGCTGGCCTGGCGCTGCTCACTGAGCGCATAGAAGATATACGACACAAGGGCCACCATACCATACCCGGCGAAGACGCCTTTAAGCTCTATGATACCCATGGCTTCCCCCTGGAGCTGACGCAAGAGGTGGCCGCCGAGCATGGACTGATGGTCGACGCCTCTGGCTTTGAGCAGTCTATGCAGCGTCAACAGGAGCGCAGTCGAGCAACCGGGGCGTTCACGCAGACTCGCGACGACCAGGCTTTGACGGACGTACTCAAGCGCGTTGGCGCCACTGAGTTCACCGGCTACCAGGGAATCGCTGGCGGCGGCAAAGTGGTTGGCCTGGTCGTTGACGGCGCTGAAGTAGAGAGTATCAGTACACCGCAACAGGCGCTGTTGATCCTCGACTCTACCCCATTCTATGCCGAGAGCGGCGGTCAAATAGGTGATCAGGGCGACATTAGCGGGTTAGTTGGTGTCTTCCGCGTAAACGACACGCGTCGCCCACTCAAAGGCTTGATTGTCCATTATGGCGAGATGCGCGAAGGGTACCTGCGTGTCGGCGAAACTGTGCAAGCCAATGTCATAGAGCAGCGCCGCGAGGACACGATGCGCAATCACAGCGCCACACACTTGCTCCATAAGGCCCTGCGCGACATCATCGGCCCGCAGGTTGAACAACGCGGGTCGCTGGTTGAGCCTGAGCGTCTGCGCTTTGACTTCACCTGCCCGCGCCCGCTGACCCCTTCAGAACTAGCACAGGTTGACGAACAGGTAAATCGTTGGATTCGTGCTAACGAACCCGTTCATACAGGTATAATGTCATTACAAGAGGCGTTGACGACGGGAGCAATGGCCCTCTTTGGCGAGAAATACGAAGACGTGGTGCGCGTGGTCTCGATGGGCAAGAGCACAGAGTTGTGTGGCGGCACCCATTGTTCATATACAGGCCAGATCGGACTGTATATCACCATTCAGGAGACAAGTATTGCTGCCGGTATTCGCCGCATTGAGGCGCTGACTGGACGCGGAGCCGAGGCCTATCTGCGCCGCCGCAGCGCTGCTATCGATACCCTGGCTGCCAGGTTGCAGACGCAGCCTGATATGCTCGAGTCCCGCGTGGAGCAACTGCTGCAGGAGCTTGCTGCTGCTCGCCGTTCGGTCGCGCAGTACCACAGAGAAGCAGCTCAGCGAGAGGCGGAGGCGCTGGCGAAAGATGCACAGGAGGTCTCTGGCGTGCTGGTTGTCGCGGCGACGGTGAATGTTCCGGACGAGAAGGTGCTGCGTGAAATGGGCGACATAGTGCGTAACAAACTGAGCCGTCCAGGGGTGGTGGTAGTAGCCAGCACCTATGATGAGCGTGTAGGCATCCAGGTGAGCGTTGACCCGGCATTGACGAAGCGCGGTCTGCATGCCGGTAAAATAGCCAGTGTCGTTGGAGAACGCCTGGGTGGCAAAGGTGGCGGCAGGCCTGACTCAGCGCAAGGTGGAGGCAAAAACAAGGCTGAACTGGGAGCAGCCCTCGATCTAGTGCCTCGTTACGTGAAAGATAACATCAAGTAACTTTTGCTTTATATAGGACATTTGTGCAATAATGTAGGGGCGACCCTTGGGTCGCCCTGGTAACGTGGGTCGCCCTGGTAACGTGGGTCGCCCTGGTGGCATGCGGTCTGCGGTCGCCCTACTTGACCGCCATAGTTGGGATAATTAGGCATGAAAAATCTCTTTCAAAGTCTGCGTAACCTCTTTCAGAGAAGACAAGAAGAGAACGGATATCGTTACGGCCAGGAAAGCTTATACGAGGATCAGCCGTTCGCTACTGGCGGAGACGACCGGCAGCTTTTTACTGCTCTCGATATCGGCACCGCATTCGCAAAAGCGATTATCGTCGAAATACATGAAAACCAGACCACTGTCCTGGGTGTGGGACGGCATCAGCAGAGTTATTCCCACATGTCTGATGGCATCGTTACGGACATTTCAGGAGTGATCGCCAACTGCAATGAGGCGCTTATTAAAGCCGAAAAGTCAGCGGGTGGCATAGTTGCTCCTTCAGCCATCATTGGCATAGCTGGAGAACTGGTCAAGGGAAGTTCTACCACTGTCTATAAACAACGGCAGCAACCCACGAAACCCGTCACGCCAGAAGAGCTTGAGTCGTTAATCACCGGAGCACAGCAAAAAATCTTGAAGATCGCCAAAGATCGTATTGCCGCTGAGACGGGCTACCAGAACATTGAGGTGCGCCTGACCAATGCCGCAGTGATATCTGTGCGCATCGATGGACAAACGGTGGCTAATCCCATCGGCTTTCGCGGACGCCATTTCACGCTGACGCTTTTTAGCGCCTTCGCCCCGCTGATGCAGTTGGGTGCGTTAGAGACCGTGGCCCAGGGATTGGATTTGACCCTGGTCTCAATTGTCGCGGAGCCATATGCCCTGGCGCGCTGCCTGAGTACCAACGCTGGTTCTGATAGCGGAGCCATTTTCATTGATATCGGCGGCGGTACCACCGATATTGCTCTTGTGCGGCAGGGCGGCATTGAAGCGACGCGCATGTTTGCTCTTGGCGGGCGTACCTTTACACGCCGTCTGGCAACAAGCAAAGGTATCTCGGTCAAAGATGCAGAGAAGCTCAAGTTGGCCTACAGTAGCGGCCTCCTCAAAGGCAGCGATCGTGACGAGATTCAGGCCATCCTTGCTCCTGAATGCCAGACATGGATGGATAGCATCGAACTGTTGATCGAGGAGCTGGCCAAAGGTGAACTGCTACCACCGGCCATATATACGGTGGGTGGTGGCTCTGCACTGCCAGACCTGCGCCAGGAGCTAGAGTCCTTTCCCTGGACGGAGCGGCTGCCATTTGCTCATCAACCAATCATAAAGACAGTGGTACCAGAAATGGTGACCACCATCGATGATCCGAAAGAATTACTGAAAAACGCGCAAGATATCACGCCAATGGCTCTGGCCTTCCAGGCCATTGAGCTGCAAAACGAGAATAATACCCTGGAGAGAGCGCTTTACCGGGTGATTCATAACATGCACATTTGAGTTCGTTGGGAGTGAAAGGGTATATGGCCGAGGATCAGCCTATTTATCTCAGTCCAGAAGATAATTTAACGATTGTACGTGAACGTTTGCGTAAAACGGCGAGCCGGCGTATTGTACTTGTCGTTCCATCAGAAACACAACTGCGTGGTCATGTAAGCTGGCGTTTGCTGCATGACACCGCGCGTGACCTTGGCAAAGATATCTCAATCATCAGTCCTGATCGCCAGATCCGTTCGGTTGCCAAAGAAGCTGGTTTTAAGGCGGCTGACCTGCAGGGGTCTCCCGCTACAGCCAGGCCGCGCGGCGGCAGCAGTCCCAGCCGTTTTGGCCTGGGTGGCAAGACATCGCCACGCCCGAGCACTCCACCTACCAAAGGCAAAGTGGCTGGGCAGAACGTTCCACCCGTTAAAGGCAACGCCAGTGCGCAGAGTACGCAGGGTACCCCACCCGTTAGAGGTAACGCCGGTGCACAGAGTACGCAGGGTACCCCACCCGTTAAAGGCAATGCCGGCGTGCAGAGTACCTCCCCTGTGATGGGGAAAATGCCCATACAGGGTACCCCGCCCGTGTTGGGGAGTAAGCCTGTACAGGGCGACAATGCTCCCGCGGGAACAGAAGTGCCTCCGAACGATCAAATAGCCCAGCAATATGACAATCGCTTCTGGTCAGAGCAGGAGGACACATCCACAGCATGGGCCATGCCTCCTCTCTCGTCTACCTATGATCCCGATGATTATAGCCTTGGCCCATCCAGCTCCAATCACCCGCTCGGATCCTCCTACGAGGATGAAGAACCTGATTTATTTCTTGAAGATGTTCTCCATGCGCAGAGTATTCGTGAAGCAGCACAACCGATAGAGGAGGACACCGTTGTACCTACAACCGGCACAACCGCGCCTCCTCAGGAAACGCCAAAAATAACTGATCTCTCGTCAAAATCCGGCGAGGTAGACGATCCATCGAGCAATATGGTTGATGACCATCCGTCATCTCTACCAGAGCAACGCGGTGGCGTCATCTTTCACCACCCGGACGATGTAGTTGATGACATTTCCGATGAATCGACCAGCGCCTTACATATCGAAGACCTTGGTGACGTCAATGAAGAGTTTTACCATCTCCCTGGCTCAACAACGCTCGACTGGAGTGAAGAGACGCTTGATAAAGAGCAGGATATTCCAGGGCCATCACGCGTCCACGGCGTTCGCCGGCGCGCAAGTCGTACCGGCGGTATGCAGCCATCCCAGGCACCGCGATCGGATCTTAACGCTGAAGATCTAAAGCTGCCGCCGGTCTATGACCAGCGCACTCGACTTTCACCGTCTAACGAGGCGGCGAATGAGCCGGCCTCCTACCCCGTCATGGGAACAGGCCATCGCACGCCCTCGGTTACGCGCACGCCGCCAGTAAGCGGTACTCGATCGAGACCTGCGCAGCCCCAGACAAAACAACGGCCCTACGCCTCTCCAGTAGCTCAAGCGCCGCTTACCGCCTCCAAAGCAAAGACGCCGCAGCCAAAGGCCAAAATGCCGAAGAATAAGAGCAGTGGCAATGTTGGCCTTGCAGTGGCGGGGCTTGTTAGCATCCTTGTGCTGCTCCTGATCGGCCTACTTGCCTACCTGGGTCCTACAGCCGATGTCACTGTCACGCTGCAATCACACAACTATTCACTGCCATTAGAGCTAACTGCCACTGGCACAAGCCAGTTAGACGTCTCACACCACACGATCCCGGCGCAAACGCTCTCCCATAGCACAAGTGCGAGCGGCACAGGACATGCAACAGGTACCACGACAGTAGGCACGGTGCAGGCAACCGGCACGGTTGTCTTTACTAATAACAGCAATAGCTCGGTCGTTGTCCCCAACGGCACTATCGTTGCCACAAAAAACAATGTGAAGTTCGTCACACAGGCTGAGGTATTAGTGCTTTCAGGAAGCTCCAACAATACCAACCTGGCTCCGATCCAGGCCCAGATTGCCGGTACCGGCGGTAATGTTCCTGCTGGCAGCATTACCGTCATTCCCAATGATAATAATAACCTGAACAGGATTCAACAGGCCAACCCTTCAGTTACCAGCCTGAATTTAACGGTGATCAACCCCAGCGTCACGACCGGAGGCGGTGTAGGAAGCGCCGCAACAGTTACCAACCAGGATGTAACTACTCTGAAGCAGCAGCTCGACCTGCAACTCCAGTCTGAAGTCAATGGCTATATTAAAAAGAACACTCATGCCGGTGATCAGTTGGGAAATATCGTGCGAGTCGAATCCCCACCTGTAGTTACCCCGTCAGTAGGCAGCGTCGTCACCAAAGGTACATTCCTGATGACCATTAATCTCCACTTCTCCGTGCTTGTAGTCAAAGCGGCAACCATTCAAGCGGCTTCAATCGCTGAAATTAACGCGACTCTCAGCAAGCAGAATACGGGTATGGCACTTGTACCGCAACAATTACCTGAGATCACCAAGATGACAAACAAGCCTTCCAGCGATGGTAAGTCATTAACGCTCAGCTACACCGCCATAGGCCAGGTTGCGCCACAAGTCCCTGAAGATACCGTGCGCCAGTTAGTGAGCGGCAAATCTGCAGACGATGCCAAAGCCGCTCTGACGACAGGCAACGGTGCCATACCCGACGCGGTCAACGCAGAGGTGATAATCTCCCCAGGCTTCGTCGGCTGGGTCACCTTCTACCTACCCCACATCACCGTACACTACAAAGCCGTGCCCAAGCCCCCAAGCCAACCACCAAAAAAGAAATAGGCAATACTCCCCTGTAACCCTGCCTCAAAAAATCCTCCGAAAACCCTTGAGAAAAGTGCCTCACAGGGATTGACGGAAAACACCACTCATGTTATAGTATGGCACGTACTAAAACAAGCCAAGGTAGCTCAGTTGGTAGAGCACAGCACTGAAAATGCTGGTGTCATCAGTTCGATTCTGATCCTTGGCATATCTCTCTTTTTGTAAAGGTGTAAAACCGCCTTAGAGCTGGTTTTACACCTC
>CAVZJN010000029.1:0-22081 GCA_963775585.1 uncultured Chloroflexia bacterium
TCTAAGGGAATCAATACGTGCGAGAACTTTTTCAAGAACTCCTACAGGAGCTGGAGCGTGGAGAGACCATCGCCATGGCAACTATTGTCAGGCGCAAAGGCTCGGTGCCGCGTGAAGTGGGCGCGAAAATGCTTGTCCATCGGGGTGGAAGGATCAGTGGCACTGTTGGTGGCGGCTGCGGCGAGGCCGAGGTATGGCGCAGCGCCCTCAATGTCATTGATACACTGCGCCCAAGCACCGTCCAGGTGGATTTAACCGAAGAGATAGCCATGGAGAGCCAGGGCGTTTGCGGCGGCATTTTCGACGTATTTATCCAGCCCTGGCACAATACTTTGCTCCCGGGTCAACCGGGCATGATAGAATTCGCCCTCACTATTCAACAAGCGCTTGAGGGTGAGCACGCTATTGTCTTGATCACCATTGTCGCCGCAGGTGGTCCCTGGCGTTCCCTGGTAGGTCAGCACATGCTTGTCCACGAGGATGGCAGCACGGTTGGTACCCTTGAACTTCCCACAATTTCGCCTCCCTCCCTGACCGTGCAGCTTGAAAGCCATCCCTGCAACTCCGACGTGCTGGATACATCCGCACTCTACAGCGCGTCTACTTTCAGTCAGCGGGGATGCAAGGAAGTGCTTGTCGAGAACGCTCATCGCGCCATCTCAACCGGAAAACCCCACATCGAAAAAATAGCTGGCCCTGAAAATGCATGGGCAGAGCTCTTTGTTGAGCCATTCTTGCCTCCTCCCGTGCTCCTCATTGCGGGCGCTGGCCATATTGCTGCCCCTCTGGCCTCCATAGCGCACCTGATGCGCTACTCCGTCAGCGTGACCGATGATCGCGCGTCGTTTGCCAGCCGCGAACGCTTCCCTGATGCGAAACGCTTGCTGGTGGGTGATATCGAAGAGACGCTGCGCAAATATCCCATCACCCCACGTACCCACATTGTCCTTGTCACTCGCGCTCATGCGCACGATGTACAGGGGCTGCGCGCCCTCATCGACTCTCCTGCCGCATATATCGGTATGATCGGCAGCCAGCGCCGCGTCTGGGCCGTCTTTAAACTTCTGCACGCAGAGGGAGTTCCCGCTGAAAAACTGCTGCGTGTGCGCGCTCCTATCGGTCTTGACCTCGGTGGGAGCACGCCAGAAGAGATCGCTCTCTGTATCATGGCGGAGATCACTATGCTGCAGCATGGTGGGACAGGCCTCGCCATGTCTGAGTCGCTGCGTTCGCGCTATGTAGAACGGTTGAAGAGGTTGGACCAGGACGCGGAGCAGTAGGTGCCGGGCTGGAATAGCATTGTGAACGGGGTTCCGAGATGAAGACAAATTCGTAGCAGAACAGCCAGAATTCACCTCTCTTCTGTGAAAGAATAGAGACTCTGAAGATTAGTCTTGACACAGCCCTTATTATCTTGTAATATCTTTAGTATACTAAATATTAGCACACTAAAGATAAGTTTATGGAAGAAAAGCTATGACATTCCGGTCAGAAGACCACCTTGGATACTGGCTATTCTATGCTCAGCGCAGTGTCGCGTATGCCTTCTATGAAGCGTTGAAAGCGTGTTGTATAGAGCATGATAAGCCGTATGTCATCACGCCTCCTCAATGGGGCGTGCTGTCTCTTCTGCATGAGCAAGAAGGGCAGACGCTTGGCACGTTGAGTCAGCAGCGTGCAATCGATGCGCCTACGATGACGGGCATCGTGAAACGGCTGGAACAGAGCGGCCTGGTCGAGCGTAAACATGACCGCAAGGACCGCCGCCTGGTGAAGGTCTATCTTACTGATGAGGGGCGGGACATCATGCGATTCTTGCCCGATGCTGCAATAGAGTTCTCTAAGATCATGGCACAGGGCCTTTCTGAAGGTGAGCTGCGCGATTTACAAACAAAACTCCAGCGCATCATCTTCAACGTATCCTTTGTTGCATCACACGCAGGCGACCGTTTTGGCTTGCTACCCCCGAATTTCCCGCGTGATAAGCAGGAGTATTCACAGGAATGTTCAACGGACCAGGCAGCCGCATTCGGGGAATGAAGAAGGCAGCCGCATTCGGGGAATGAAGAAAAAAGCAGTAGGGCAGGAAATGTAGATACCGATCAACAGCAAGGAAAGAAGATATGAGTAAAGAAGCTGCACAAGTGACAACAAGCACAGCACAGACAGGTGGAAACTCTATCCCGGCCATAGAGATCAAAGAACTGTGTAAGTCCTTTGGCAAATTTCAGGCCGTTGATCGTTTGACACTGACAGTGCGGCAGGGCGAGATTTATGGGCTGTTGGGACCAAACGGCTCAGGCAAAACAACCACCATCAATATGATCAGCGGTCTGAGTGTCCCCACCAGTGGCGAAGTACGAGTTATGGGTTATGACGTTCGACACAATGCTCGCCAGGTGCGCCAGATGCTTGGATCCGTCCCGCAGGAAACTGCGCTCTACGAAGAACTCTCGGCCTGGACAAACATGGATTTTCATGCTGATCTCTTCGGTATTCCCCGTAAAGAAAAGAAAGAGCGCATCACCAAACTGCTAGAACTGGTACAACTGTACGATCGCAAAGACTCTCGCGTCAGTACCTACTCTGGTGGAATGAAGAGGCGCCTGGCTCTTGCACGAGCGTTACTACATGATCCAAAACTGATCTATCTTGACGAACCAACGCTGGGTGTGGATATCCAGGCCAGGCGGGTGATCTGGGACTATATTCTTTCGCTGCGCGACGAGGGCAAGACGGTGTTGATTACCACGAACTACCTTGAAGAAGCCCAGTCACTCTGCGAGCGGTTAGCAATTATTGATCGCGGCAAATTGGTGGCTGAAGACACCCCAGCACATCTCAAACGTACCTATGGCGGGAGTGTCATTGAGCTGGAGACCGCTAAGCCGAGCAAAGCAGTCGATGCATTACGTGCCATTGAAGGAGTCAAAGAGGTGATCCAGGATGGCACGCACCTGAAGATTACTACGCAGGGCGTGTATAATATCGCTCCGCAGATCATTACCATACTTACCCAGGAAGGGGAGATCAGGGATATTGTTATTCGCGAACCCAACCTTGACGAAATATTTCTGTATTTAACAGGGACGGCATTACGAGATTAAGGTTCACTTTTAGAGAGATGAGAGAGTAGTTTGAAATCCAGCGATGAAAGGAAGTGCATAGCATGCTAGCAACACCTGGTTATACTCTACGTGTCATCTGGGCATGTATGAAAAAGGACATTAAAAGTGCCCTGACCGAACGGGTTTTTACCATTGTCAGCGTTTTTGTCCCGGTAAACATCCTTATTCTGCTGAGTTTATTTGCTATCTCTGGGGGCCAGGCGCCCACAGCCGTTGTGATGAATGATACTGGCCCATATGCCAGGCAGTTTTACAACTCTATGAGCCATGCCCACTCCTTCATTTTGCAAACCGCGACTGCGAGCGATGCGGAAAGCCTGATTCAGAGAGGAAAAATTGTCGCGGTAGTCACGATACCGGCCGATTTTGATACGCGCATCCAGCAAAACCAGCCGGTACAGGTGCGCGTGGATATCAACAACCTCAACACCGATTTCACCAATGACATTCGCCGTGCCATACCGCTTTCCATCACTACCTTTTACGCCAAAGCCTTTCCTGACCTGGTAACGATTACGCCCAATGAAATTGATCAGTACCCGCAGGATACTGGATATATACCTTATCTGACAGTCTCGATTCTGGTTGTCGGCCTGTTGCTCGCAGGCATCTTGCAGTCGGGTACTGCTTCGGCGCGTGAGTGGGAGAACGAAACGATCAAAGAACTACTGCTTTCTCCGGCCAGTCGTTGGGCTATGATTGTCGGAAAGATGCTGGCATCTTTTATCATGAGTATCGCAGCAGTGATTGTGGTGCTGTTTGTCCTGATCTTATTCATAGGGGTGCAGCCCGTCTACTGGGGTGAGGTTATCGGTTACACCTGTCTATGCCTGCTCATTTTCATTGCCTGGGGAGCGTTTTTAGGAACGGTGCTGAAACAGCGGATGCCGGTTATTGCACTCTCCTTTGGTACATCCATTCCCCTCTTCTTCCTGAGTGGTGCATTTGGACCGATTTCCTTTACCACTCCGGCAATTCAGTTCATCGCCAAGATCTTTCCCATCTACTATGCCATTGTGTTGCAGCAGCACGCCTTCCATGGCTTTGATCTCAACACGTACGGCACGAGCATCAATGCCTTGATTCTTGCTGTCTATGCTGTGGCGCTTATCTTCCTGGCCGCCATTGTTTTAAGGCGCAATACTTTTGCCCACTAATCTGAGGAGAAGAGAAGCATATGCTATTCACATTCTTTCGCTCTATCTGGGTCATACTCAGAAAAGATATACGCGTCTGGGTGCGCCAGCCTGTAACGTTAGCGGCGACGTTTCTTCCGCCTATCGGCTTTTTGTTAGTAGGAGCCTTGGGAGCAGCAGCCGTTGGGCGGAACCCTGTTGCGCTTGTCAACCTGGATCATGGTGCAAGGGGGGTACAGATGGTGCAGATCTTCCACAACGCCGATGTGTTCCGTATCACCGATGCGACTCCACAGCAGGCGATAGCGTTGTACAACAACATCGACGTGGCTGCCATCATTACCATTCCAGCCGACTTTACCCAGCGTGTTGAGACCCATAGCAACGCGCCCATCGATGTCACCGTCAACAACCTCAATCTTGACTTTACCAACGATATCCGCCGCTCGGTGCCCGATGCCATCACGCAATTTTACCACGCTCAGGGAAGTAGTAGTCCCATCAAAGTTACTGTGAACGAGCATGATTTGCGGCAGCGCGATGTGCAGCTATTCGAGTATAGTGTAGTACCTATCATCGTTTTGCTGCTTAGCATCAGTGGGCTGATTAATGGTGGTCTCTCGACCGCTCGCGAATGGGAGAGCCGCACCGTCAAGGAACTGCTGCTATCCCCTGTCTCTAGAGCGGCCATCATTGCCGGGAAGGTCTTTGCCAGCTTTGCGATCACGTTTTGCCTGGGGACATTTGTGTTGCTACTGGGATATGCTCTTGGCTGGACGCGACCAGAGGGCATCTACTGGTTGAGTGCCCTGCTCGCCATTGCGCTGCTCTCTCTTTTTAGTGCAGGGCTTGGTGTCGCTGTTGGAGCTGCGTTACAAAGGATTCAGGTTGTGATTGCTGTCTCCATCAACGTCGCAATCTACCTGTTCTTCCTGGCTGGGGGAATCGGCGTTCTTGCTTTTGAGCCTCAATGGCTGCAGAATATCGCCATTGTTGATCCGCTGACCTATGGGAGACATGCCATGGAGATGGCCATATTCTATAGCTCTTCTGACCTCTTTGGTCTTGATATGACCATACTTGCCCTCTCGGCCCTGGTTGCTGTGGGCGTAGGTGTACTCTCTATGCGCCGTGGAATAGTCGTTTAGGAACCCAATTCAGTTCATTAGCCCCCAGGGTTTAGCGCGGCGGCGGGCTTTCTGCGCCTCCTGGGAGTTGCCTAGTATTTCATAGACATCCGCCTTCAACGACCAGGCGCGGCTGTAGCTACGATCCATCTCTGTCGCTTCATTCAGCGCGTCCAACGCTGCCTTATTATGCCCCAGGTGAATCAGGGCCTCTGCCTTGTTACACCATGCTACCGCGCTTCTTGGATTCACCAGTAGCGCGTGGGTATAGGCATCGACAGCGCCGGAGAAAGCGTGCAGGCAGGAGCGTGCATTCCCAATGCCGTTCCACGCCTGGAAACTCTTGGGATCATAAACCAGTGCCTGTTCATAAGAGGAGAGGGCTTCTTCAGGCATATTCATATCAAGCTGCGCGTCGGCTTTGCCATTCCATGCCGGCACATAGTGCGGATCAATCGACAATGCCCGCTCGAAATGCACGAGGGCCTGCTGGTACCGTTCCAAACGATTTAATACCAGACCCGCGCTAACCCATGCGGTTGCATTGCCGGGGTCAATCTCGGTCGCCCTTTGATAAGCCTCCAGTGCCTTTTTATAGTTGCCCTGGTTGTAAAGTGTTGTCCCCTTGCCATTCCAGGCATAGAAATTGCGTGGATCCATGCGCAGAGCTTCTTCATATGCCTGTAATGCTTGAGAATATCGTTGCTGCTTTCTCAGCTCATCGCCCTCAAGGCATTTCTCACGCACGGTGCTTGTGTTTACCTGTGCTCTTACCCCTGACTGCTCATCGACCGTACGTTCTGATGCATCGTTCTTTCCTCCCACTTGAATAACAGGTAACGCGGTGTTTGAGGTACCGCGCGCGGAGGGTAAATTCACAGGACTGGCCGGAGGCGTTATATGTACCCTGGTGCCAGGAAGACGTGCCAGGTCGAATGCCTGCATAAACTCCAACATACTAGCGTATCGCTTTTCTGGGCGAGACGCCAGAGCGCGTAATACTACTTTGTCCAGAGCTGGAGGCAGGTCGGAGTTTAATTGAGAAGGGAGTGGAATACCGCCTCTCTGCGAGTCGAGTGGATGATAGCCTGTCAGCATCTCGTACAACACGACCGCGCAGCCATATTGATCGCTGCGTGGATCGACAATGCCGCTTGTCTGTTCAGGCGCCATGTAGCCCACCGTCCCGCGCACGGTAATCGTCTTTCCTACTCTCGCGCCAGGCTCCAGGGAGCGGGCAATACCAAAATCCGTAATCACCAGGCGATTATCTTCTGGATGAATCAGGATGTTCTCCGGTTTTATATCGCGGTGGATGACCGGACGAGGCCGCGTGTGCGCGTAGTGGAGAGCGTTGACAAGCTGGTGAAAGTTATTCATTGTCTCAGAAGCGGGCAGAGGACCACCTGCTTTTGCGAGCCGTGTGCGCAGAGAGCCGGCGGTGTAGAGAGGCATTATCAGGTAGACACTGGGACCATCCTTGCCATAATCAAGCACGGGCGCGATGTTGGGATGGTCAAGCGCCGCGGCAATACGTGCTTCGCGCAGAAAATGCTCGTGTTCGCTTTGCGTCGTTTTGCTGGGCAGCAAAACCTTAATCGCGATGCGACGAGAAAGATTCTGATCGACCCCGTGAAAGACCGCCGCGTAGCCACCTTTACTAATCAGGGCATGTATTTTGTAGCGACCAGCCAGTGCAGTGTTCAATAAAGGTAGCGCACATGCCCGACAAAATAGATCGCTGTCCCGATTCTCATAGCCGCAGTCAATCTGATCGGCGCAGCGTTTCAATATGCTAACTCCTCTTTTATTGTCCTCTACGAGTTGTAGGGACTCGATGATGCTGTTTGTCTTATTCATCTGGATAGCGGAAAATCCACCGAGGGCCGATAAATCGGCGATGGGCGCGATAAATCGGCCCCTACGGATGACCGGATTATTTTGTTAAAAGTCATTATCGCGTCCCCGATCTGTCGCGCACAATCATGTCCCTACACGACTGGCTTGCGCTTCTAACGTTTGGGCCCACTCGTGACAGGAGCGCGCCTCCTGCCCCCTGCCCAGCTTATCCAGCACAACCGCCTTGTTATACCAGGCATCAGGCTCCTCAGGCGCAAATGAAGTGGCCTGATCTAACGCTGCCAGCGCCTCATCCAGGCGATTGAGAGCAAAAAGGGCTAATCCCTTGTTGTTCCAGGCTGCTAAATAATGTACGTCTACGGCCAGCGCCCGATCAAATGCAACCAGTGCCTCTTCATGCCGCCCTAACTCGTGCAGCAGGCTGCCCTTGTTATACCATGCGGAAAGCAATCCCTCATCGTAATCAAGTGCATGATCATACGATTCGAGCGCCTCTTCAAATATCCGCAATGCCGCCAGGACGTTACCTCGATTATACCATGCTCCCGCTAGTGTTGGGTCAAGTGCAAGCGCTTTGTCGTAAGCTGCTAAAGCCTCAGCAAATCGCCGCATATCCCGCAAATCGTTTGCTTGATCAAACCAAGCCGTTGCGTTTTGTGGATCAAGCTGTGTCGCCCGCTCGTGCATAGAGAATGCTTCGTCCAGTCTCTTCAAATGGCGGAGAATATTCCCTTTCGTATCCCACAGCGCCGCGTTGCTGGACTCTAATTCCAGGGCGCGGTCAATAGCAATCAGGGCATCAGCGTAATGTTGGATGCTATACAGTGTATCGCTCATCGCCTGCCAGATCACACCCTGTTTGGGATCGAGCACCAGTGCCCGGTCAAATGCCAGCAGAGCCTCTTCTGTCCGACCTTGCTCAGCCAGCGTCATCCCCTTTCCACTCCAGGCAAAGGCATAGTTTGGATCGTATGCTAATGCCTGCTCATAGCAATACATCTCTTCATCATTGCGCTGCAATTCATGTAATACGTTCGCCCGGGAATTCCATAAATCAGGATCATTTGGGTAGAGTGAGAGTGCGTGGTCATAAGCCAGCAGAGCCTCCTCTGCACGCCCCAGGTGCAGCAATGTTGCTCCCTTTCCACTCCATGCCTCCACCGACAACTCATCCTCTGTCGTAGCCACCTCATACGCGCTCAGGGCCTCATTATAGTGTGCTAGCTCATAAAGGTGGTTTCCAATGGCCAGCCAGTTGTAGGGGCCCAACTCTGACTTTACCAGGAAAGCTACAGGACCATCTTGCCCATAGTCCGTCACATAGATACTGCCGGGTTCCTGCATCTGACTGGATAGTGAGATTGCCAGTTCCGCGTCCTGTAAAAACGTTTCTCGCTCTACTACAGTGGTCTGCCGCGGACGTAGTACACGTAATATAACGCCGTTGCCTCTGTGACGATCTATGGCCTCTAAAGCCACCGTGGTGCGTTCCCTGCCGATTAATCTCAGTATTTCATAGCGACCCTGTACCAATGCCCCCTGTAACGGGATCCCGCACTGTGCGCAAAAGCGCGCAATCTCTCGATTTTCAAAGTTGCAATCCTCGGCATCCAAACACAACATCCCCATGGGCGTCTTTTCTCCCTTTTTCCCTGTATCTACATAATGGTCTTCTAGTTGGCCTATCCAACCTGCAGCTTTCCCCACCCCACCCTCCTCTACTGTAGCGAAAACAGCGATGCTTTGTCAATACAATAAAAACGTACATTTGATCTAAGATGTTATATAACATGTATTGTGTAGCACCTTTTTTGTCTTGTAGGCGATATAATGCTGAGAAATGTAGCAAGGCAAGACTTCTCTGTTCCATCCTTGCCGCTTCTCTGTTGTGTCACATATAATAAAAGTGAAGAGATTCTTTGCTTAGGTTTGTGAGCCTGGCATCCACAAGTCAGTCATGCCTGGTCCCCTCCTAAAGAACAACACTACGACACTTAAGGATAATTCTATGACTGCAAACAAAGACTTATTTGGCGCGCGTACAACATTACAAGGCGTTTCCCGAAAAATCACGTATTTTCACCTGGATGCGCTGACGCAGCGAGGCGTGAAAGGTATTGACCGGCTGCCTTTCACCGTCAAAATCATCTTAGAGAATGCCCTGCGCTACGCAGGAGGAGAGCTGGTTACCGAGGATGATGTCCTCTCCCTGGCACGCTGGGAGCCTGGTCAGGCCTCAAAGTCAGAAGCAGAGTACCCGTATCTTCCTGCTCGTGTCCTATTGCAAGATTTTACTGGAGTACCCGCCGTCGCGGACCTCGCAGCCATGCGTTCCGCTGTTGCTCGCATGCATGGTGACCCGCAGAAGGTCAACCCCCTTGTTCCCGCCGACCTGGTGATCGATCACTCAGTCCAGGTGGACATGTTCGGTTCAACCCTGGCCTTTGCACGAAATGTAGAGCGCGAGTACGAGCGCAACAGCGAGCGTTACGCCTTGCTGCGCTGGGGACAACAAGCCTTCAGAAATTTTCGTGTTGTGCCTCCAGGGACGGGTATCGTCCACCAGGTGAATCTTGAGTATCTTGCTTCTGTTGTCATGACGAAAGACGAGGATGGTGAGACAATCGCTTACCCTGATACACTCGTCGGTACAGACTCCCATACGACCATGATCAACGGCCTGGGTGTTCTTGGCTGGGGTGTCGGTGGCATCGAGGCAGAAGCCGTGCTCCTGGGCCAGCCTCTCTATTTGCTCACGCCTGAAGTGATCGGCATGCGCCTGGTTGGTGCGCTGCCGGAGGGTTCAACTGCTACCGACCTGGTGCTCACTGTGACGCAGATTCTGCGCAAGCGCGGCGTTGTTGGCAAATTTGTTGAGTTTACGGGCCCCGGCCTCAGCCAGTTGCCGCTCGCCGACCGTGCCACTATCGCCAATATGTCCCCGGAATTTGGCGCTACATCTACGTTCTTCCCTGTTGATGCCGAGACGCTCCGCTATCTACGCAATACTGGACGTGAAGCGGAACTGGTGGATCTTGTCGAGCGCTATACAAGGGAACAGGGACTCTTCCGCACGGACGATGCGCCTGAACCGTACTTCGATGACCTGCTCGAACTGGACCTCGGAACCATCGAACCCAGCCTGGCTGGCCCACGTCGTCCCCAGGACCGTGTCTCTATGCGCAACCTTGGACAGGCTTTTCGCGCCGCCTTTGCTGACCGTTTTAAGAAGCAAGAGAATAACGCGACTGAGAGTGCCCTTATTCGCCTTGGCTATGAGGGCGGTAGCAGCGATCCAGACCCGGTTGTCCAGAAAGAAGACCAGGATAAAATGGGGTCAAAAAGCGCGAACGGACAGAACGGCCGTGAGCATGATGTTCTCGTATCTATGACTGGTATGGAGATACATATGACCGACGGTTCTGTTGCCATAGCCGCCATTACCAGTTGTACAAATACCTCTAACCCCTCCGTGATGATCGCCGCCGGCTTGGTTGCCAAGCACGCTGTAGAGCGTGGCTTATCCGTCAAACCAACCGTCAAGACCAGCCTTGCTCCTGGTTCTCGCGCCGTCATGGACTATCTTACGAATGCTGACCTGGTGCCATACCTGGAGGCGTTGCGCTTCCACCTGGTCGGCTTCGGCTGCACCACCTGCATTGCCGAGGGAACGCCAGTATTGCTTGCCAACGGCACCGCACGACGCATCGAGCAAATGGCGAGCACTGGAGGAGTCGCACTGCTCGCTCCCACTGCAGACGGCAGACTGGGCACAGCGACGCAGGCCGAGATGATGGTTCAGGGCGAGCGCGAGTGCGTCTCACTCGTCCTGCAAGACGGGCGCACGTTGGTCTGCACCTCGGACCATGAGATCCTCTGTACGGACGGGCGCTGGGTGCGCGCCGACCAGCTCATATTGGGCCAGGATCGCGTTGTGGTTTGCCTTGAGGCTCCGTTGGACGAGCCTGGTGACGACGAAGCCGGTTACGCACTGCATGTGGGCAACCTGACATTCACGATAGACACGTCGTATGAACGCCTGCGCACACTGGCGTTCGCGCGCCTGCTCGGACATCTGCTTAGCGACGGCTCGATCAGCCTCCTGAGGCAGGGCCGGATGCACGTTGGGCAGGCCATGGATCGCGAGGCGGTTCTCGACGACGTTGAGCTGCTTACCGGCTATCGTCCTGCGGCAACGCGCTACGACCAGAGGAAGTGGACCATCGTGCTGCCGAAGCCGCTCACGGACGCCATCAGCACGTTGCCCGGTGTGCGCACAGGGCGGCGCATTCAGCAGGCGCCGACGCTCCCGGCATTCGTATTAGATGAACGCTGCCCTGTCACAGTGGTGCGCGAGTTCCTGGGCGGGCTCTTCGGGGCGGACGGGCACGCACCTGGCTTGCACCGTTGGGGTGAGTGCGAGGAGGAGGCAACGCTTGAGCCGCCTTCCTATTCCCAAAGCACCATACCAGAGCATGTGGAGGCTCTCAAGCAAGTGATGGACTACGTGACCCGTCTGCTGGCGCGCTGTGGGGTGAAGACCAATGGAGCCAACGTCTACGAGTATCCCACGCGCCGCGCAACTTCCTCGTACCCGGCAGCACAGGACGGTATCCCTCGCGTGGAGGTACGCTTGGAGCTTCCAGACGGCCTCTCGTTCGTGGAGCGCGTGGGATTCCGCTATTGTATGGACAAGGCCCTGCGAGCCAGCGCGGCGGCGGTGTACTGGCGTTTGGTGGACCAGATTCATCAGCAACGCCTGTGGATGTCGGCCCGTCTGGAGGAGTTGCACCAGGCAGACTACGAGCTATCGTTCTCCCGTGCGCGCAGGATAGCGGCGGTGGAGCTGATGGAGAGCGAGGCAGTAGTCTCCCCTCACTACGCACTATTGGAGGGCCACGACCGCTTTTCGCGGCTGCCACAACCGACGGCACGCAAGTTCCAGCCACTGCATAGAGATTCATGCGACTTCCCGTCACCTGTCGAGCTGTTCAGCAAGATTGGCGCGCGCGAGTGGTTTGCGCCATTGCGCTCGCATGCGGATGCAGAGACTTCGAAGCGCTACTGCATCGAGAAGGAAGCGCGCACGCTGCCGACACTCGCGCTCCAGGTGGTGGGACGACGGCCAGCAGGCAGGCGGGCGGTGTTCGACCTGGCGGTGAACGATCAACATGCCTTCGTGGCAGGTACAGTAGCGGTCCACAATTGCATCGGCAATAGCGGCCCACTGGCAGAACCAGTTGCCGAGGCTGTACAGGAAAACGATCTTGTGGTCGCTGCGGTACTGAGCGGTAACCGTAACTTTGAGGGGCGCATCCATCCCCAGGTGCGTGCCAGCTTCCTGGCCTCTCCTCCTCTCGTAGTGGCCTATGCGCTTGCGGGAACTGTGGACATTGATTTAACAAAAGACCCCGTTGGCACGGATATCAATGGCGAGGCGGTCTATTTGCGTGATCTATGGCCAACCCAGCATGAAGTGAGCGAGGTCGTTGCTAAAGCCGTTACTCCCGAGGTATTCGCCAAGAACTATGCTTCTGTCTTTGAAGGTGACGAACATTGGCGTTCATTGACAAATTCAACGGGCGAACTTTTCGACTGGGACCCCAATTCAACGTACATCCAGGAGCCTCCCTTTTTCCATGGCATGTCAGCTGAACCAGCACCGGTAAAAGATATTCGCGGTGCGCGGATCTTAGCCATGCTCGATGACTCAATCACTACCGATCACATCTCACCCGCCGGTAGTTTCTCTCCAACCAGTCCTGCCGGTCATTACCTCATCGAGAAGGGTGTGGAAAAGCGCGATTTTAACACCTACGGAGCACGACGCGGCAACCACGAAGTAATGTTGCGCGGTACCTTCGGGAACATTCGCCTGCATAACCGCCTGGTGCCCGATACGGAGGGATATTATACCGTCCACTTGCCCGATGGCGAACAGACCACTATCTACGAAGCTTCTATGCATTACCAGCAGGAAGGTATTCCCCTGCTTGTTATTGCTGGCAAGGAGTATGGTTCTGGTAGCTCGCGTGACTGGGCAGCCAAAGGACCCTTGCTGTTGGGTGTTCGTGCGGCCATCGCCGAGAGCTTCGAACGTATTCACCGCAGCAATCTCGTGGGGATGGGTATTCTGCCGCTGCAGTTCAAACAGGGCGAGAATAAAGAATCGCTGGGCCTGACAGGAAAAGAAGTGTACGACATTGAGGGCATAGAGGCTGGTTTGAAGCCGCGCCAGGAAGTGACGGTCAAAGTCACTCGCGAGGATGGCTCTACGTTCTCATTCCAAACACTCGCCCGTTTAGATAGTCCGATAGATGTGACTTACTATCAAAATGGTGGCATTCTGCCCACTGTATTGAGAAGAATATTGAAAGCATAAGGAATGAACGGGCGACCACAAGTGCGGGCGACCACATACGAACCAGGTGATCTCTTGTGGTCGCCTGGTTCGTATGTGGTCGCCTTGTAGCATAATTTATTTTTCCTCACCTTCAACGTCTAATATTATGAAGCCACATACAGTGTTTCTACAGCACCACCAAGGTCGCTACATGTATCTATAGGTACATCTTGCTCTCATTTTTGAGGCCAATAGCATGGCGAATGAAAATAACTATATAGGCAGACAGATAGGCAACTATCGCATCATCGAAGAAATCGCTGCTGGCTCCTTTGGACGAGTATATAAGGGTCTGCATATCTATCTCAAGAATCGTATTGTCGCGATCAAACTACTGCATCGCGCGTATCTCGGGTCGCAGAAGGAACGTGAGAATTTCCTCCAGGAAGCGCAACTTCTGGAAATGCTGAAACACCCCAACATTTTGCCTATCCTTGACGTTGGCATAGAGGATGGTATCCCCTACTTTGTCGTTGAATATGCTCCGAACGGCTCTCTACGCGATCATTTACAAGCGGCACACCCACACCCTTTGCAACTGGATGTGACTCTGAAAATCCTGACGCAAATTGGGCAAGCTCTTTCCTATGCTCATCAACAAAACATCATCCACCGTGACCTCAAACCAGAAAATATCCTCTTTAACGCCAGGGGCGATGCCTTATTGGCCGACTTCGGAATTGCAGTCATCCTCTCCACGCCGAGAACAACGGTTGTCGATATCATTGGCTCGCCTCTCTATATGGCGCCTGAACAGTTTGATGGTATGATTAGCAAGCGCAGCGACCAGTATGCGCTTGCGGTGATTGCCTATGAAATGTTAACAGGGCGCAATCCATTTGTTGGCCCCAATGCTGCTATTATGGCCTTTAAGCATCAAACAGAGGAGCCTACTGCTCCAACCCAATTCAATCCCTATCTCCCAGTGCCCGTTGAACGAGCAATACTTAAGGCTCTCTCCAAGGATCGTGCACATCGTTACCCAGATGTGCAGGCCTTTGTAACTGCATTACACATGTTCTCCAGTCAGAAAACCAAGGAGCAATGGTTGGATGAAGGCAATACCCTCCACAATAGTGGTCATTACGAAGAAGCCCTGGTCGCATATGAGCGCGCGTTGCAACTCGATCCGCATTACGCTGATGCCTGCGATGCCAGGGGTGATGCTTGCAGCAGTCTTAACCGCTACCAGGAGGCATTCGACGCCTTTAATCGAGCCATTCAGCTCGATCCGACCTACGCTCATGCTTACGAGGGGAAGGGGCACATTCTCTATAATCGCCAACGCTACCAGGAGGCTCTGGTGGCTTACGAGCGCGCTCTTCAACTGGACTCCAACTCTGTGTCTGCCTATAACGGCAAAGGAGACGCGCTCTATTACCTCAATCGTTACCAGGAGGCGCTGCTGGCCTTCGAGCGGACTATCCAGCTTGATCCCACGTATGTCAGCGCATTTGATGGAAAAAGCTGGACACTCTGTCAATTGAAACGTTACGACGAGGCCCTCGTTGCCGCGGAGCAGGCTATCCGGCTGGACCCTACTTCATCTTCAGCATACAGCGGCAAAGGAAACGCCCTCTTCAAACTCAAGCGCTATCAAGAAGCGCTTGTTGCCCATGAGCAGGCCATCCAACTTGACACTGATTTTGCCTTCGCCTACGACGGCAAGGGAGGGGCACTCTGGAAAATGGGCCGCTTTGATGAAGCCTTATTGGCATTTGACCGCGCCCTGGAAATCAATCCCAATTATTCTTCTGCCCATAACGGAAGAGGCAACGTCCTTTTCGACCTCAAGCGTTATCGAGAGGCGGTGCAGGCATATGAGCGGGCCATCCAACTGAATCCGCAACACCCCAAAGCGTACAATAATAAGGGCGCAACCCTCTCTGTACTCGGGCGATACAAAGAAGCGCTGGCTGCTCACGACCAGGCTATTCGCCTTCAGCCGAACAAAGCTGTCTCTCATTACTACCGGAGCCGGGCGCTCAGACAACTTGGTAGGTTGGATGAGGCGCGGCAAGCTTATGAAAAAGCTCGCCAACTTGGGTATATTGGTTGATCACTAAACTTTCTCTTCTGCCGCCTCCGCCAACTTCTCCAACTCTTCTTCTCGCGCATCGAGCAGTAATATCTGTCCCCATGACCTATTGTTGTTGGTGGCGTCGGAGAAAAATATCGGGTCAGAGGATGCACTTATCGAAGCTTCAACGCTACATGTTTCTGAGCAAACCCTGGTCCTGTTGACATGCCTTTACCGGCAATGCCTGTAACGATGTGGATTTTATCATCGATCGTCTCGGTGTAAATTTCGCTATGGGGATGAATGAGATAGTATCCATTCCACATTGTTTGAATGTGCCAGGAGGGTAGCGTAATCATTTGCTGGCCATATTGCAAAATTGTTTCATTGATGTGGCTATTTGTATATTCTTCGGTGACATTAGCATCTTGAAATACGCTATATTCATGTGAATCGCCGATGATCACCGAACCATCCGCAGTTTGTTTGAATAATAGATGAATGCCGTAGCTATGAATATCCTCGTCAACTGGTTCTTCCAGGAGATATCTGTAAGAAGGGGTCGACCTGAACGCAGGATAGCGCCGTATTGACAGGCCAGAAAGGATGGCGTGTGGCAAATTGAATTGTTGCTGCGGTTTCGTTTGCATCATCTGTAATTTACAAATCCTTAGCCCGCTTGCTATGAAGTATTGAGGAAAGAGAGTACGATATTCTGCTCCACTACATACAAAGACTCGATCTGCTGCAAACACATTCCCCGTGGCATCCTTGACGATGCATTGTTGATCTGATGACTCAGCGGAAACTATTGTTGTTTGCGGGTGATAGTCTATCAGCCCTTTTTGTGTGATAGAGGGTATGAACTGCCTCAACATGCGCCCAGGATCTAACGTGAGATCATCAGGAAAATGCAGCGCACCCTGGCAGTACGACGCTTGAATAAATGGTCTGTATAACCATGCCAAAATTGCGCGTTGAGGCATCACTTGGGAATAAGTTTCGTTCAATCAAGAGGGTTTTGTATCCCATCTGAGCGGCATAATAGGCGTGAAATGTTCCTAACACACCGGCACCAATCACAATTACATCGGCATAACGGGTGTCCTTGTGTTGTAATGGCTGCATTTGCTTTTTCTCCTGCCTTGTTATGCGAACAAAGCTGGCAGGTCAGCCACGCTTTCTATCAGGCGTGTATGGCGGTAAGATCCTAGTGTAGCGGCTGTATGTGACCCACTTAGTACGCCAACGACTTCGCCACAACCTGCGTTAAAACCCTCCTCCAGGTCAGCGGGCGAGTCGCCGACCTTCATCACCTGGTGTACGTCAAGAATGCCGAGATGCTCCATAACATGGAAAATCATGTAAGGGGCAGGGCGCCCTCGCGGAACTTCGCTGGAGGTGATGGCTATGTCGATCAGTCGTCCGGGCCACTTCAGTCGATCCATGATCAGGCCACCAATAGTCGCATCAAAACCTGTATCGGTCGCAATTTTGATACCGCGAGCGCGCAGGAAAGCGAATGTCTCTTCCGCACCAGGAATAGGAGCCAGGTGGCGCTCGTAGGCCGCGCTCATTCGCTCAACAAAGGTATCCAGTGCCTTGTCTGCAAGTTGCTCAACCTCAGGTGATCCGGGAGAGTAAAGGCGTCCGGCGAGCATACCAAGCACTTCACGCTTGTTCAAGCCCATCAAGGCGTTGAGTTCTTCGGGTGTGCTCGGCAGATTATAAGCGCGTACCGTTTCGACGAAACACTCTAGCACCATGCCGCGATCATCAACGGTTGTTCCAGCCAGGTCGAAAACCACGAGTTGAATTGGTCCCATGCACCTTACTCTCTTTCCTGAAATTTTGCCAAATATTGCTAAAACGTTACCATTTTTCAGCTTATCTCTGTATCAGGGTATTAGACCGTTTTTGATTCAATTTGTTTCACCAGATTGGACTCATTGGAGTCGAGTGGCAACACCTGGCAAGCATCAGGTGGAAATGAGAGCGTGACGTGTTGGGCAACAAAGTAGTCTCGTGCCTGCTGGCTTGGAATATCAGCTGTCAAGATCATATTTTTATTAACACGAACATGGAAGCGGGTGAATGGACCGAGAAAGGTCCGCAATTCTATTATTCCGGTAATATGATTACCAGGACTGTTGCCTGAATATGCCTCTTCTTCTGTAGTTGGACCAATAGATATCTCTTCTGGGCGTGTGAGCACCAACACTTGCTCACCGTCCTTTAACTCTTGCTGAGGTGAAACGTGGAGCAAGTAATCGTCTGCCTGGCAGAGACCCTCTCCTGCTGACTCTAGTACACCTTGGAACTGATTACTACTACCTACAAAGCTGGCAGTGAAAACAGTACGAGGATTGCTATAAATCTCTTCAGGTTGGTCGAGTTGCTCGATGTGTCCTTTCGCCATAACAGCAATGCGATCGGAAATTGCCAGGGCTTCTTCCTGGTCATGCGTCACATAAATTGCCGTCATCTTAAGTTGCTGCTGTACATGGCGAATCTCGTTGCGCAAAGAGACACGCACTTTGGCATCCAGGGCTGAAAGTGGTTCATCGAGTAGGAGCACTTTGGGCTCTACAGCAAGAGCGCGAGCCAGGGCGATGCGCTGCTGTTGCCCACCTGAGAGTTGATGGGGAAAGCTGCTGCCCTTATCGCTAAGCCCAACCAGTTCGAGTAATTCAGCGCAGCGGCGTTTGATAAAATCTTTGGGTTTATGCTGAATACTAATGCCGAAGGCGATGTTTTGCTCAGCAGTCATATGGGGAAAGAGAGCATACGATTGGAATACCATGCCCATTGGGCGTTTACTGGCTGCGCGGTTGGTGATATCCTCATCATTAAGCAGAATGTTCCCCTCACTGGGTGTTTCAAAACCTGCAATCATACGCAAGATAGTTGTTTTTCCACATCCGCTCGGACCAAGAAGTGTGAGAAACTCACCCCGTTCTACTGACAAATCTATATGCTCAACAGCAGCATTTCGGCCAAAATATTTAGCAATGTTTTTTAGTTCAAGAAAAGCCATGATGTGCTCCTTACTATTTTGCCGCTCCAATTTCGATCTGGCTGTCTTTTCCAGCTCCGCCAGGTCTAAATCTGATGAGTAAGATAATACCTAATACGCAAATGAGGGTTATGGTAAAGCTTAGTATGGTTAAAGCTGCTGCTTTATGCGCGTCATTTTGCCCGGTTACATCGAGGTAAATGGGGAAGGTGTAGATACTAAAGAGACTGGCTACTGTGAACTCTCCCATCACGGTGGCGAAGGTTAACAGCGCTGCGCTAATAATACCAGGCCAGATGTTGGGGAGAACAACTGTCAGGAATGTTCTCTACCACCCACATCCCAGGCTATATGCTGCTTCTGATAGAACTCTGGTATTGATAGCGCGGAGGTTATTATCAATTGGGCGATAGGTGAATGGCCAAGTACAAGGACTATTTTATCCAGGCCAAAGCTCCGTCTAGTGGGCTGCTCTTTGTGTTTGGGAGAGATTGTAGCATCTACTGCTGTTTGCTTTGAGATTCCAGTACAGCTATCATACCCGCGGCTAACGCGTTGCCCAACCCAGTATCAAGACTTACATTGCCGTTGACAACAAAGCTAATCTGGATTGGTACAAGGTTGATATTTCCTTGCCCCAGTGCGTAGTAAGGTGACCCAGTATGTCAAGATACTGTTGGCGAATTCGACTTTCGAAGGGACGTTCTATTTTTCTTAGGCACCAAAGATGGTAATATTCCCCACCGAGAAGAGGAAAATGGCCTTTTTTGTGATATCTTTCCCCACTTTTTGAATTCGCCAACAGTATCATGTCAAGACACAAAAATGGCGATTGCTAAGGTGTACTCTCCTTTCTTATTTTGCGAAATAGTAAACTACCCTCTGTTGTCAAGACATAGAAAAGGTCTCTTCTCAGGTGTACCCGCCTTTCTTCGTCAATGCTAGCAGTAAATGTACAGTACCCTGTGGGAAATTGCTCCAGCTACAGAGCGCGATGAGCCAGAGCAGCAGCCCGCCACCTCAATTTATGGCATTCTTCCTTCCTCCCAACTCGTCCTTTCGCGCAAGCAGGCCCCTATCTGGTCCCCGCCGCAAGAAGCAGTTCGCAGGCTCCCTCAAACCCACTGGGCCCCTCAAATTGACGAAGCGTCTGCTCGATCTCTTGCCAAACCGACTCGCGCTCTTCCTGCGGTAATCCTGCGAGCATCCGATGAAGGGCTCCAAAGGAGTCTCGCTCGAAGCGGACACACTCAGCGGCTGAAGCTAAGCGTAAGGGTGCGGAAACGACTTGGGTTTGCACCTCACGGAAGCCAGCTTGCTGGTACAGCCGCTCCATGATGCCGGAACCTCCCAGACTGAATGGGCCGGGCTGTCCAGGAAGCGGAGGTGGCAGCTGCGCACGGCGGCGAATGATGGCGACTGGGAGCGAAAAGAACGGATTCTTCTCAGCTGGGGTAAAGACCATCGATGCCAACTTTCCTCCTGGTTTGAGGACCCGATAGATGCCGGTGAGCGCCTTCGATTGATCGGGAAGATACATCAAACCTAGGCGACAGATCACTGCATCGAACGTCCCTTCCTCAAGCTCGAGATTCTCCGCGTCCATGACCCGCGTCTGCACGTTGTTCAGGCCAGCGTTCTGGGCATTCTCTGCTGCGAAGGCGAGGATGTTAGAGGAGATATCGGTGGCGAAGACCGAGCCTGTTGATCCCACACGCCTAGCGGCCACGAGGGTCTGCCCCCCGGCACCTGCTGCCAGATCGAGGACCCGATTCCCAGGACGAATCTCTGCGAGATCGAGCATCAGGTCGGTCGCTGGTCCAAGCCACTGTTCGAGCGTCGGTACCCACTGGTTCCAGGCCGCCGCCGCCGCCTGCCACTGCTCCTGGGTCGTTTGTTTGTACTGGATGGGATCGAAGGTTGCCATGGTCTGCTTCTCCTTCCTGCTCCCCTGAAGAAAAGAGGAGCCTGCTGATTTTACGCATTACTTTGTTGTTTCGCCAGGGGTTTCTGGGGGTAGCCAGAGCTACCCTTCTTCCTGCAATAGTGTTAGATCATCCAAACGACGAGCAAAATATACCTCTGCTGGTGTCTGATAGTCAAGTGCCTGATGGATGCGTCGCTCATTGTAAAAACGCAGATAGTCGGTCAACCTTTCCCGTGCTTCACGGGGACTCGCGTAATCATTGAGATAGACTTCCTCGTATTTAATGGTTCGCCACAGCCTTTCAGTAAAAATATTATCAAGCGCTCGACCTTTACTATCCATACTGATCCGCACATCATGGGAGAGCAGCAATTGGGTGTATTGCGGGCTGGTAAACTGACTGCCCTGATCGCTATTACAAATCTGCGGGCTGGCTTGCTCCAGTGCTCGCTGCATCGCTTCCATCACGAAGGCGATCTGCATGGTTTGATCCAATTCCCAACTCACTATATAACGTGAGTACCAATCCAGGATCGCTACCAGGTACATCCAGCCGCCTCGCAAGCGAATGTAGGTGATATCGATCCCCCAAATATGGTTTGGGGTAGTTGCCGTCACATTGCTGAGCAAATAGGGAAAGATGGCCGCTTCTCGCGCTCGCTTGCTCAGATTCGGACCGGGATAGAACGCGACCAGTCCCATCTCTTGCATGTACCGAGCCACCGTTTTTTGATTGATCGGCTGACCTTCACGATGCAGTTGTGCGGCGATACGCCGATAGCCGTAATAGGGATGCTCCGTATAGATCTCGTCAATGCGATGTTTGAAAGCCACTTCTTCCGCCGATGGTGGCACCGGCTCATAGTAGAGGCCCGAGCGATTGAGGGTCAGCAATTCCGCTTGGGTTCTTACCGGCAGCTCCCTGTTTTCCCAGTCGACCAGCCTGCGCCGCTCTTTCCTACTTAAGCACTGCTCGAGATTTTTTTCCCAACCACGTCACTTGCGTGGTTAAGCGACCAATCTCGGCATACAAGGCTTCTCGCTCTTGCTGCCATTCCGCTTCTTTTTCAGCCAGTTCCTGGGCAGTCTGCTCACTGAACAGACTGGGCAAGCCCGCTAATGCCTGATCTCGCCAGCGATAGAGCATATTACTATGCACCTCGTATTCGGCTGCCAATTGCCCCACGGTCTTTTCTTCCTTGAGCATCTCCTTGACGACTTTCGCCTTGAATTCTGCTGTATACTGCTTCCGTCTCTTTTTCTGCATAAGCCTTTTTACACCTTACAAGCCAATCTTTTTTTGTCTGATTTTCTAGGGTCATTATAGAGAACTATTGCATGGTAATGAGAGGTTGGCTGATAACTTGTCAGCCAACCTCTCTTATAGATGCGCGCGATCAAGATATATACTTCACCTCCTATCTCCTCGTGTCTTTCATCGCTATCTTTTAAGCAATCCATTCA
>CAVZJN010000030.1:0-37605 GCA_963775585.1 uncultured Chloroflexia bacterium
TGAGCATACTGTTACAATGCTGCAAAGAAATGAGAACTCTTGAGGGAGGAAGCGAGTTGTGACGGTGAAACAACGACCAACACAAGAACAAATTCAAAACGTTTTGACGCAGAGGCGTAGAACAGATTGTGAAGGAGAAACGATCTACGTCGGTTGCTGCTGGAAAAGCGATGAAAGGAAGCAACTGCGCGTCAAACTGGGCGTAGATCCCAGCCACTATGACCTGACGATTGGCCATGCCGTTGTCTTCCGCAAACTGCGCCAGTTTCAACAATTGGGGCATAAGGCCGTTGTGGTCATTGGGGACTGGACGGCGCGCCTGGGTGATCCCAGTGGTCGAGAGGAAGCGCGTAAACCACTCACGGCGGAGCAGGTCAAAGCCAATGCCGAAACCTACTTGAGCAGTTTTTCAAAATCGTTGACCCTGACCTGACCGAGGTGCGCTGGCAGAGCGAGTGGTTTGACAAGTTTGATCTTGGCGATGCCATCAGGTTGTTGAGCTATAAAACCGTGGCGCAGATGCTGGAGCGCGACGACTTTTCCAAACGCTACAAGAGTGGTGTTGAGATATCGCTCTCTGAGTTTATGTACCCGCTCTTGCAGGGATACGATTCTGTCATGTTGTGTTCAGATGTCGAGCTTGGTGGCACGGACCAGACCTTCAACGTGCTGGTCGGGCGCGAACTACAGCCTCTCTTTGGGCAACCCTCGCAGCAGATCATGACCTTGCAGCTTATCGTTGGGCTGGATGGCTACAAAAAGATGGGGAAATCGCTCAGCAATTACATTGCCATGACCGCGCCCGCTCATGATATGTTTGGGAAGCTTATGTCTCTCCCTGATCATGCTATGATGAGCTACTTTGAGACGTTGACGGATGTGCCGCTGGCCGAACTGGAAGAATTCCGGCGCAAGATGGCTGAGGGTTCGTTGAATACGCGGGATGTCAAACTGCGCATGGCGCGTGAAATTGTCAGCGGATTTCATTCTGCAGCGGAAGCCCGGGAGGCTGAAGAGGCTTTTATTCGCCAGTTTTCCGAGCGCAAACTGCCGACAGACATTCCTGAGTATCAGTTGGGCGAACCTACGAATATTATCACGTTTATGGTTGACACGAAGCTTGCACGCAGTAAAAGTGAGGCCAGGCGCGTTGTGCAACAGGGTGGTGTTTCGTTTTTTCCGAGAGGGGAGGCGGGTGAAGCGGAGCGGGTGAAGGATGTTGATTTTATGGTGCCTGTGATTGATGGTGCGATTATTAAGGTTGGGAAATTGCATTACATGAGGTTAAAGAGATAAAATGGGTGCAGGGCGGGCGCGATAAATCGGGGACCTACGTCAGGAGAAGTTATTGATGCCACAAGCGATGATTGGCGTGATTGGTGGGAGCGGCCTCTACCGTATGGAGGGGATGACCGATGTTGAAGAGGTCGCCGTGAAGACGCCCTTTGGAGACCCCAGCGATACTATCACTATAGGCAAGGTAGAGGGTGTGCCGATGGCATTTCTGCCACGTCATGGGAGAGGGCACCGCATTACCCCCACCGAAATTCCTGTACGCGCCAATATCTGGGCACTCAAGAGCCTTGGCGTTGAATGGGTTGTTTCCGTCAGTGCCGTGGGCAGCCTTCGTGAGCATATCGCTCCCCGTGACATTGTCATCCCCGACCAGTTATTTGATCGTACCAAGAGCCGGGTGAACACCTTTTATGAGGGCGGAGTTGTTGTACATGTTACTTTTGCTGAACCATTCTGCTCTACCCTGCACAAGCTCTTGCTCACATCGGCTCGCGAACTGGGCGATGTCAAGATACATAAAGGCGGGACCTACGTCTGTATCGAAGGCCCATTGTTCTCTACCAAGGCTGAGTCTATAGTCTATCGAAGCTGGGGCATGGACATCGTCGGTATGACGGCGCTGCCGGAGGCGAAACTGGCTCGCGAGGCCGAGCTATGCTATGCCATGATTGCCTGTGTAACCGATTACGACTGCTGGCACGAGTCCGAGGAGTCTGTGACCGTCGAGATGGTGGTTGGGAATCTCAGCGCCAACGTGGCCAACGCGCAGCGCATTTTGCGCAGTATCGCCGGGAAGATTCCCGCTGATCGCAGCGCCAATGCCTGTGACTGCTCAAGCTCACTTGCCACCGCGATTATGACCGAGCACAGCAGGATTCCGGCGGAAGCCAGGGAGAAATATAGCCTGCTGATTGGGAAGTACCTGTCTTGACAAACATACCCCATAGGAGTAAAATAGCCTTGTTCCTAAGGCAAGGCTAAGTGGAACAGACCGGTTTTCTTCCGGTCCTGTCGATTGGCGTAATTGGGTCCTGCGCGGCAGAAGTCTGTGAACCCCGCTAGGTCCGTGAGGAAGCAACGGTAAGTGGACCTCTCTGGGTGTCGTAGGGGTGCCTGATTGCGCTAATCGGCAGGACCGGGCGAAAATCGGTTTCCTGTGTCAAAGGACGATCACAGTGCTGGCGGGAGCTTGTGGCCCGTCCAGGGCGTGGGTACCCATGAGAGGGATACAGGCGGAGTTAGTATAGTATGTCCTCACAATCGCTCTACCGAAAATGGCGTTCGCAGACTTTCAGCGATCTCGTTGGTCAAGAACCCGTTATTCGCACCCTCAAAAACGCGCTCAGCAGCGGGAAGCTAGCCCATGCGTATCTCTTTACGGGACCCAGGGGCACCGGCAAGACCAGTACGGCGCGTCTGCTGGCAAAAACGATCAACTGTGCCAATCCCGTTAATGGCGAACCATGCAACAAGTGCCAGCAGTGCCTTGAGATTACGGCGGGCAACTCCTTTAACGTTATCGAGATCGACGCTGCCTCCAACCGCGGTATCGATAGCATTCGTGATCTGCGCGAAAAGGTGATGATGCCGCCTTCTACGGGGAAGTACAAGGTCTATGTGATGGACGAAGCGCATATGCTGACCACCGAGGCATTTAACGCCCTGCTCAAGACGCTGGAAGAGCCTCCACCCTATGCTGTTTTTGTGCTGGCGACAACTGATGTGCATAAAATGCTGCCCACCGTGCTCTCTCGTTGCCAACGTTTCGATTTCAAGCGTATTACCACGCGACAGATTGTAGAGCATCTGGAATATGTGGCCAAGCAGGAACATGTTACAGTAGAACGCTCTGCTGCTGAACTTATTGCCCGGGCAGCAGCCGGAGGCATGCGAGACGCGCTCAGCCTGTTAGACCAGGCCATCGCCTACGCGGGAGATGACATCTCGCTGGCACAGATACAGGCTATGCTGGGGGTGGCCGACCCGCGCGCTGTCCAGAAACTCATCACCGCTGTTGCCGAACTCGACAGTGCCGCTGTCCTGCATTTCATACACGAACTTTCAGAGGCCGGAGCTGACTTGCGCCAGCTCAATATGCAGGTTGGAGAATACTGGCGCGCGCTGATGCTGACGAAAGCAGGAGCAGATATTGGCACTATTCTTGATCGCACCGAGGACGAGGTGCGCGAGGTCAGACAAGCGGCGCAATTCTTTGAGCTGGAGGAGTTGACTGAAACCGCCCGAATCTTTGCACAGAACGAACTGATGCAAAAGGGTCAGGGGACGCCACAACTCGGCCTTGAACTGGCTTTTTTACAGAGCATTGAACTCCATCGTCGCTTCCATAATGGTCAATTAACCAGCCCTATGACTGCTGATGCTGTGCTCCAGTCTCGCTCTACTTCCGCACAAGCGCGATCCGTTACACCTCAGGTAGCAGAATCACCTGTTGCGCCAGAAAACGTTTTGCCCACGCCTGCGACATCCAGGCAAGCATCATCTTCCACGTCGAAGAAGAGCGACTCTAGAGCCTCGCTCGACATTCGTCAAGCTCATTCCGTTGCTGAAAGCGAGGAAATGCCCGGACAAACCGCGGCGCCGCCAGCAAGAGCAAGCGCTGGCTCTACCGAGCGTAATGAAGGTGGGGCTACGCGTGGTGCAGAGGGCAAACCTTCATTAACGCTAGAGCAGGTGAAGGATGCGTGGGACAATGTAAAGAAGCGCGTGCGGCCAAAAATCCCAAGACGGCAGCCATGCTCAATAGCTTCACGGTCATTGGGGTCGAAGGGACATTGGACGAGACCGTTGTCGTCATCCAGGCGGCTTACGAATTACACCATAAATATGTGCAAGAGGGTGAACGCGCGAAGGATGTAGATTGGGCTTTGTCCACAGAATTTAAACAGAAGTGCCGGGTGCGCCTGCTTGCTCCAGGAGCAACACTGCCATCTTTTCCAGTATTTGAGCCAGGCAGTTTCTCGTCAGATGCTGCCGTGAATGAGGCACCACCACTGATGGCGCGCCGCGAACAGCCTGCTGCGAACTCAAAACCGAGATTTGCTGAGCCGGAAGCCAGAGTTGAGTTTCCACAGGAACGAGCTGCAACTTTTGTGCCAGAAGATTTGCCTACCGGGGAGCAATCCTCGCCAGTTGTCAAAAAGCATATTGTGAGAGAAAATACTACTATAGAATCACTACAGCCGTCCCAGTCGTCCCTATCATCACTGGAAATTGCGAAGCAGAAGGCAAGCAGTGATCCAGTGGTAAAGGAAGTCATTAAAACATTTCAAGCGAAAATTGTCGATATTCGCTTGAAATGAGTTACGAAACGAAGTAAGGAGCCGTTTTAGCCATGAGTATGCGTGATATCCAGAAGATGCAGCAGAGAATTTTGAAGATGCAGGAAGAGCTGGAAGCCAGCCAGTTCGCCGGCACCGCAGGTGGTGGGGCGGTGAAGATCACTATAAGCGGCAAGTTTGAAGTCACTGCTGTTGAAATTGACCCGGAGGCCTTTAATGCGGAAGATATTGCCGAGCTGGAGGTTATGGTGCTGGCTGCCGCGAAGGATGCCTTTAACAAGGCATCGGAGGCCCAGCAGCGCTTGATGAGCAGCGCGACAGGTGGTATGAAAATACCAGGATTGTTCTAAGCATGAGTGATATTGCGCCGCCAGTGGCGGCCCTGATTGAAGAATTCTCAAAATTGCCGGGCGTTGGCGTGAAAACCGCGCAGCGTCTGACATTTTTTATCCTGCGTAGCCCTACCGACCAGGCACGCCGCCTGGCAGAAGCTATCATGCGTGTCAAAGAAAGCATCGTCTATTGTTCGCGCTGCTTCAACATTACCGAAAATGATCCCTGCCCAATTTGTAGTAATCCCAATCGCAATCAAGAGTTGATCTGTGTCGTAGAGGAGCCTCTTGACCTGATAGCACTAGAGAAGACGGGGGTCTATAAGGGACTTTATCATGTGCTGCACGGGGCAATTTCTCCCGTAGAGGGTATCGGGCCTAAAGATCTGCGTATCGACGAGCTTATACAGCGAGTGCGCACTGGCAATGTCCGGGAAGTAATCCTCGCCACGAATCCGAACTTCGAGGGAGAATATACCGCGAATTATATTAAAGGCGAACTGGCTCCCCTGGGTGTGCGCGTGACAGGCCTGGCGCGTGGTCTTCCCATAGGAGGTGACCTGGAGTATGCCGACGAAGGGACGCTGAGTCGCGCGCTGGAGGGGCGGAGGGATATGTGAATCTCGGGAAGATTCGGCTTGACATAGTGATGGATGTATGGTACTCTTGTTCTAGTTTCGGAACATAGGCATGGAGAGAGGTCTATATCCGCTTTTTCAACCCTGCAAAAGAATACCCAGGTGTATCAATCAAGGAACCCAGGAAGTGCAGCAACTTATGTGCTTGTTTGTTATTTCTCGCGATAAAAAAGGAGGAATGCAGGGTGGAGAAGAGCGGGATGGCAATAGCCACGACCCTGTCTATACCCTCTATGCCCTACACCCTGTAATTAGGTGACTGATGAATAAAAAGGAAAAGACCGTTTCAGAACGCAGCAATTCCACCGGGCCTGCCCCTGCCACTGAGCGTGAGAGGGCAATAGACCTGGCGTTGCAACAGATCGAACGCCGTTTTGGTAAGGGTGCAATCATGAAATTGGGAGAGGCTTCACACATTCATGTCGATGTCATTCCCACGGGGTCCATTGCACTCGACCTGGCTCTGGGCGTAGGGGGAGTACCACGAGGCCGAGTCACTGAAATTTATGGCCCTGAGGCCTCTGGTAAAACTACCCTGTGCCAGCATATTATCGCCAATGCACAACGTGCTGGTGGGTACGCCGCTTTCATCGATGCTGAACATGCGCTTGATCGTACCTATGCTGCCCACTGCGGCGTCGACACCGATAACCTGCTGATCTCGCAGCCTGATACGGGGGAGCAAGCATTGGAGATTGTAGATTCTCTGGTGCGCAGTAACGCGCTCGACGTGGTGGTGATTGACTCTGTCGCGGCTCTGACTCCACGCGCCGAGATCGAGGGTGAGATGGGCGACTCGCATGTTGGCCTGCAGGCACGTCTGATGAGCCAGGCGCTGCGTAAGCTTACTGGTGCCATCAGCAACTCCAACACCGCTGTTATTTTCACCAACCAGCTGCGCGAGAAAATCGGTGTTATGTTCGGCAATCCTGAGACGACCGCGGGCGGTAAAGCACTCAAGTTCTACGCTTCTGTGCGCCTGGATATTCGCCGTATTGACTCGATCAAGCAGGGGACGGATGTCATGGGCAGTCGTACACGCGTCAAAGTGGTCAAGAATAAAGTTGCTCCTCCATTCCGCGTTGCTGAGTTTGATATCATGTACAGCGAAGGGATTTCCCGTGAAGGCGGACTGATCGATCTGGGCCTGGAGATGGGTCTCGTTAAGAAGAGTGGCGCGTGGTTCAACATTGGCGATATTCGCCTCGGCCAGGGCCGTGAGAACGCCAAAGATTTCCTGCGTCAGAACAGCGATGTCGCCGGGGCTATTGAAGAGCAGATTCGCGGCAATATCGCATCATTCAATGTCGGTGAAGTCGAGGGGGCAGAGGAAGAGGATATTCTCGACGAAGAGATATAGGCGCTGACGCAATTGATGCGCTGGTCAATCTTCCTCCGGCTGTTCTAGAATCTTTGTTAATTGCTGGTCCAATTCAGGCGCTGGAAGATGTACAAGGGGCTGCTCTTCTTTAGAGAGGAGCGGCTCCAATTTTTCCCCTTCAATGAGGGGAGGCTCGAGGACTTGCTCGACCGATTCGCGTTCGTGCCACCACGACGCTAACGCGGCGGGATCGACCTCGCCTAACTTCTGAGTATCTACCTGTTGGATTGCCCATGATAGGGCCGCCTCTTCCATGGGGACCTCATAACCCGCCTTCAGACTGAGCTTCCACCGGTATTCCAAAAGCGAGAAATAGGCTTGCATGGGGTCCTGCCCGCTGGTGAGATGCTGGCGTAAAAAGAGAATGGTGGGGAGATGATAACGCGTATACCAGTCTTTGGCTGCCTCCTCAAGGGTTATATCGCGCTCCTCATTTTTGCTCAACTTGTACTGGTGGCTCAGAATGGTGTTATAGAAATGACGTGCATGGCGGCGTGGTACATGGATACCTAGCAGCTCATGAATACGATGTTGATACCAGCCGGGCAGTACGGTGACGAATTGCTGAAATGCATGCCCTCCCATGCCAAGGACTGAAAATCCCCGCTTATTAAGGGTTTCAAGTAAACGTTGGAACTGGTAGCGGGTTGTGAGGCCAGAGGAGGAGGCCAGCTGCTCGTGTTCTCGACGCAAGGCGCGGTAGCGTTGTTCAAGGTAGCGAAAATCTTTATCGTCTACCATATCCTCTTCCTCAGGTAGCCCGCGCGCTTGCCGAAGGTCTTCGGCCTGCCACAAAAGTGACTCGCCAAATAAGGCCAGGTCTTGCTCGCGCAAGCTATCGCTGACCGCTTCAGGGAAGAATTCCGCGGTCTCTGCATCAGCGAGAATAGCCTGGATGCACTGTCCCGCGATGCGGATCAAGACATTGGCCAGGGATGGGTCGCCCCAGTAAACGCCGTGCTCGTGTAGCTCGATGAGAAGTAGCGCTATGGCGGAGAGGAGGCGTCGCTTGTTTTTCCTGGTAAAAGGTACGCGATAGAGCAGGACATGGGGTATAACACGTGGAGCAAGCCGGGTCACTGTATACCCGCGATCCCCATCGATATATTGGGGAACGCCGCCGGGACCATGCTCCTCTAGCAAGAGAGGGGGGGCAGAAACAATGACGCTGCCTACGGGACCAAGGGCGGGTATGCCGCGGTGGTCTATTTCGCGCAAACTGGCGATCTCACGCTGCGCCATGTGTGGTGTTGTTTCTTTTATGGCGTAACGTATGCCATCACATTCCACAAAGATGACAGGGTGGCGCGAGTCGCCACGCCGCATCAAGAGCGGCACGACCCCATGCGCCGGCCATTCTTCCAGAGGAATGTGCCAGGGAAGACCTTCCAGGAGGCGCTGATTGAGCGCGTCCATTTGAAATTGTATGGGTGTAGATGACGGCGCTATTGCTGACTCTTTCTCGTGTATTGTTAATGTATTAGACGTATACCAGTACAAACGGTCACTTGATAACCATTCTACGCCAGGTCATCTTGTTCCGACAAGGGTTCGGCCTGCTATTGAACAATTTGACTGCCTCAAGTACTTTCAGACGATTTTTCTTTTTTCTCCTCATTAGCAGGAGCGAACAACGCGCTACGAAACTGATATACTATAGTGGCGGAAAAAACAGTTTAGTATAAAATCTACAATCTGGTACTTTGCATGAGGAGGTGCTTATGGGTACTGTTACCTTCAATTTCACCGGTGAAGTCGCCCTCATTACTGGCGGCTCGCGTGGATTAGGCTTAGAAATTGCGCAAGCCTTTGGTGCTGCTGGTGCTACCGTGGTCATTACAGCACGTCGAGAACAATGGCTCAACGAAGCCGAACAATATTTAAAGAGTCAGGGCATATCTGTTTATTCCTTTGCATGTGATGTTGCGAATGCCTCCTCAGTCGAACAAGTCGTAGCACAAACACTTGAAAAGTGCGGCAAGATCGATGTGCTGGTCAATAATGCTGGATTGACGTGGGGTGCACCCGCGGAAACGATGCCCCTGGAGCGATGGCAGCAGGTGATCGATGCTAATATCACCGGTACATTTTTGATGTCGCAGGCCGTTGGAAGGCACATGTTAGAGCGCAACAAGGGCGTAATTATTAACGTTGCTTCTATTGCTGGATTGAGCGGCGAACAGTTGAATACGGTGGGCTATAATAGCAGCAAGGCCGCCGTCATTAACCTGACGCGCTCGTTGGCGATAGAATGGGCTGGGCGCGGGGTGCGCGTCAATTGTATCGCACCCGGTGTGTTCAGGACTCGCATGACCGAGGCTATTCTTGATCGCGCTGAGGCGGTTGTCGCGGGAACAACGCCAATGGGACGTATTGGTAAGCCGGGTGAGCTGGCTCCTACGGTCCTCTTCCTTGCCTCTGAAGGTGCCAGCTATATTACTGGTCAGGTCATCCCTATTGATGGGGGGAGGACCGCACAATAGATTCCACAGCTACTCGAGGTAGGCGTACCTTCGCGGGGGTAGCCCGCTCACGCCTGACGTCTAGAGCAAAACGGGGGCAACCACAGGGGATGCCTTCCGTTTTGTTAATGCCTGGATCAACCTATATAAACCAGGCTAGATTCTCAACAGGTTCAAGGTATTCATGTTTGGGATTGGTAATCGTTGTCATATGGATCAAGTAAAATCATTTTTTGCAACTTCGTATCCTTTCTTTTGACGTTGTACAGGTGCATCAGTTACCTGGACCCATTGTTGGCGTAGCAGTTGGACTTGTAGCCGGTACGGTCGGCGTAGTAGTCGCTCCAGTCGTTGGCGTGGGTGTCACACCTACGTCTGTCGTTGGGACCACTGTTGGACTTGTAGCCGGCGCGGTCGGTGTAGTGGGTACTCCAGTCGTTGGAATTGCGCCCGCAGTGGTGGTCGGAGTGGCAGCAGTGGCAGCAGTATCAGCCGCACTAGTATTATAAGTTGCACTGATAGCTACTCCATTAGCGTCAGTTGTTACCGTTATTGGGTCGGGCTTATTCAGCAAGCCTATACAGTTCAGCCCAGCGGCTCCGTAACTGGCAACAAAACGTTGTGCGAGAAAGGTAAAGAGTGAATTGGCGACTGCGGGATCGGGCGAAGGCTGTCCCTGTGTTAGTTGCATATCAAGCTGAATACGTGCTGGCCCAATCGCGAGAAGATGCTTGCAGTAGGTTCTCGTGCTGGCAGCTGCTAATGTTGGCACGGGGGACTGATCGACACCTATGCGATAGGCATTGAGCTTGTTGATATCGGGCTGATTGTTGGTGAGTACCATAGGATCATTCACCGGCACAAGTGCGACAGGACGGGCCTGTTGCACAGCCGCCTGAAGTTCGTTGAGCGGCAACGCGGGCAACATATGGCCGGGATTAGCCAGGTCAGGAGCCATCCAGGGAGTGCAGCCGAGCGCACCATCCAGGGCCACCGCCAGGAGACGGTTGTCGCTGCCATTAACTTGCGTCTGCGTAGTCTGCAATGCGGCCATATTGGCGGTAGTCATCTGAGCTGTCTGCCCATTGGCTGTCACAAGGTAGGAAGTCACTACATTATCGCTTTGATCCATGTCCACTACACCAAAATCACGAACCGAAGGACAGGCTTTTCCATCATTCGCCCTGCCAAGTGGTGGAGCGTTCAGTAAACCTGCTTGCATGGCCTTGTTGGCCGCTCTGAAGAAGGCCGGGGCATTACAGTAGGCGAACTGCCCAAATATGGAGCCATTGACCCCATTAACACATCTGCCCTGTTTCAAGCTGCCATTGGTATCTTGCAGAGTAAGATTGTTTCCATTGAACCCGAACCAGAGCGCGACGACGCCATTGGCTGGGAGTTGTGCCACTACGGGAGCTGCCGCGGGCTGGGTTCCCTGGTCAATGACGAGCGGATTGTAAATGGAGATTTGGCCAGTTGCCGGGTTGATCACCGCGCCCTGAACAAAGGCCGCCTGCGCCCTGTTCGACTCGTTACATGGTCCGTTCGCCGGATCAGTTGCGACGAGTTGATAGGGTGTGGCCAGCCCCTGAGCCGAAAGAGGATTGGAAGGCACAATCAAAGTACAATCGCCATTGACCGCCGCGGCGCGAGAACCCAGGCGCGGCAGAATGAATACTGTCGAGGCGATAAGCGTCAGCACAACTGGCACGCTCAAGCCAACCAGCATGAACAGTGAAAAACGTTTACGTCGCACTAATGACGAGACAGCTTTGCGCCTGTATTGCTGCTGCATAGAAATTTCTTCCTCCTTTCAGGAAGGACACCGGGCGAACTACCGTGTACCCAGCACTTGTATCAAACCCGTTACATACCCCTCATGGATACAGGTGCGAACTTACGGAAAACTCTTTTTGATTGATGCGTTCTTTTTTTCCGAACGCTAGCATACCAGTCATCTGCTCGTCCGTAATTCATGATGTCTATGCTTCATTTGGAAAGCTATAGCAGGTAATTACTCTGTTACGCTATGAAACACTCTGAATTATTTTGAGTACAGATAACACAAGAGGATATTACCTCATCGGGGAGAGGGCCATTCATTGGCATATGATTTTCTGGCAGAAAAGTACCTATCTAGCATTGAGAAATCTTAACCTTCTACTTTGCAACAATGACGAAATGTTCCCAATTTAGAGGAGGTGTGTAAAAATTGCGCATGTTTTTCGTAAAGGAGAATTGACTGCTCAGAAGAAGCAGGTGATGGGTCGGAGACTATTTGATGGAGAAGTCTACTCTGAAATGGTGGCGGAGTGCTCCGTGCTTCTAGCGAAAGAGTACTTTGCTACCAGCAGCGCAGTATCGGTGATCAACAGCATCTTCAACTGATCTGCCAATGTTGCCCACTAACTTGTACTCTGCGGTCTTGTAGTTCGAATTTGCGCTTGCTGTCTATTATGTTGGCAGTGGAGGTCTCTTCTAGCCATCAGCCACGGTTACATCCTGAGATTGTTGTGATTGCCGGGCGGAGTCTGAACGGGCCAGGGTTAAGAGATCACCTACCAGGCGCCCCACGCGATTGGCCTCGGCCTGGGCGTCGACCAGTGCTGCCTGGGCCTCTTCAGCCGGGAGGTCGGGCGCTTTTGCCAGCAGATCGAGGTTACAGCGGATAGAAGTGATGGGAGCGCGTAGTTCGTGCGAGGCATCGGCGACAAAGCGCTGCTGTTGCTGGTAGAGTGCTTCCAGGTTCGCGAGCATCTGGTTAAATGCGGCGGCAAGGGTGGTTAGTTCATCCCGTCCAAACCAGGATCTTTCCGGTACTCGCTAGTGAAAATCGCCTGAGATACTGATATTTTGGGCAGTCCTGGTCATACGGCGTACCGCCGAGAGTACTCCCCAGCTGATAAACCAGCCTCCCACCAGAGCGCCAGGGCCAGAACGAGCGTATAAAAAAAGCGTCAAGCGTAGCTGTAGGGGAATGTACATGGCTATCACTTCCTAATATTACTGCCTAATCGGCAACACGGAGTACGTAGCCAGCGCCACGCACTGTTTGAATCAGCCGTTTTTCACCGTTCTGCTCTAACTTGTTGCGCAGGTGTCCAATGTAGACCTCGAGGACATTTGGTCCACCCTCAAAATCCCTGCCCCAGATGCGATCCATGAGTATTGAGCGGGTCAGGACGATGCGCGGGTTGCGCAGGAATAAGACCAGCAGTTCATATTCGGTTGTGCTCAGTTCAATGGTGCGATCAGCGCGTTTTGCCTGTCGCATAGCGGTATCCAATTCGAGGTCCGCGAAGCACAATACCTCGCGTTGGATGTCTGGAGGATTGCGCCTGCGCAGAAGCGCCTTAATCCGTGCCAAAAGTTCCTCAAGCGCGAATGGCTTGACGAGATAGTCATCCGCCCCGGTTTCCAGGCCGGCCACGCGGTCGGCTACAGCATCGCGCGCGGTGAGCATGAGCACAGCTATGTCGTCATCTACCGCACGCAGCCGCCGGCAGACTTCTAGCCCATCGATGCCAGGCAGCATGAGGTCGAGGATTACCAGGTCGGGAGATTTGGTGCGAGCGATTGCCAGTGCCCCTTCGCCGTCTAAGGCCGATGAAACCTGGTAGCCCTCGTAAGCCAGCGTGCGACGCAAGGCGCTGGTCACGCGGCTGTCGTCGTCGACAATGAGAATATGTGCATTTTTCTCTTGCCCCTTGCTCATGTTTCTCGTCTCATCCGTTCGCGTCGCTCTTCCAATAGGAGAGCGGAAAGGGTACAATTTCCAGGTTGACCGTTTTGTAGGCGGCCGCGAGGGGCCAGGGTGACCGCTGGGGGCCAGGTTGACCACCGGGGGCCAGGTTGACCGCGAGGGTCAACCCTACTATACACGTGCCCTGCTGCCCGCCCGTGAAGCGGCGTTGGGGGGCGCCGTGGCCGTGGTATAGTAGGGCCGATCCTTGAGGTCGGCCTGGAAAGCGGCACGGTCGACCTGTAAAGCTACCCTTCGAATACTCAATTTACGATCCATGCAATGCCCCAGGGACTATGGGCAGCACCTTGCATCACCTTCTGTATTTGCCCGGTTGTGGCACTTAGCAAGGTTATACCTTTTGCCGGGTCGACCGCGTAAAGCGTCTGGTTATCGCTACTGAGGGCAACGCCTGTCAAAGTCTGTTGCGCCAGGTAATGGCCCTGTATATTGAGATTAGAAGTGTTCACTGCCCATAAACCCTGGATGCCCGCGAAGTATAGGGTCTTCTGATCTGATGAGAGCACTGCTCCGTTATAGAGCATTCTTCCTCTCTCGATGTTGCTGACACTTGCATTCCCATGGTTAAAGTGGGCGGTGTTCTGGACTTTATCATTGAAAATGCCCAGGGGATCACCATTTGTGACATTGATGCTGCTGACCACACCAAGCGCGCCGTTTGCCGCGTAGAGCGTCCCGCCATCGGGGGAGAGGGCGAGAGTGTAGAAGTGCAGTAGATCGGCGGACTTGCCAACGGGCAGGTCGATGCAGTGCGCAATTGGCGGGTAGACCTGGTCATTGAGCGGCAGCTCGTGAATAAAGGCATAGTTGCGGCGAGTGTCAATGTAGAGCGTATAGGCGAATGTTCCGCCGTTTGACACTTGCCGTGCCAATGCTACACCGGACATGTTGGGATCGCCGGAGGGATATAAAGCTGTCTTGTCAACGATGGGTGTGTCTTCAAGGACATTCTCACCGACATTGTAGACACGGACGTAGTAGTGCCCGGGAGAGTCGTTGAGCCTCTGAAGCAGGTAGAGCGCTTTCCCGGCGGGAGAGATGGCGTCGAGGGTGAAATCGCCATTCAGGTGAATTGTCTGCGTCACTTTCCCTGCCTGGGTATCGACAAGGGCGATCGTCGTTACATTTGCACTCTGTCCCAGCTCTCGCAGCGCCATCCACTGTCCATTGGCCGAGAGGACCGCGCTGTCATAGCTCGCGGATGCGGTGGAATACGCGCCAGGAATGGTAAAGGTATGCATCTTTGTACCACTCTGGGTATTGATGACAGAGATGGTTGTCTGACTGTTTGCCGGTGTTGCAGTGTAGAGTCTCTGATGATCCTGCGAACTCAGGCCAGCTGGTAAAGAGAGGAGACAGCTGGGATTAGCGCTTGCAGGGTGCACTGCTACGATTTGCTGAGCGTAGGATGCGCTTCCCAAGGGGGTATATCCATCAAGAACGTAAGGGACGCAAGAATTATTCACTATCCCGAAGAGCTGGTGAGGGATACCCGATATCCACGAACCACTTGTCCAGATGTGGCAATCGCTGAAACTGGGTTTCCAGGGCGTCCATGGCCTGCTTGGTCAGTTTGACCCCGGTCTGATAGGTGGCCGTCACCAAGGCGACCACGGGATGTTTGCCTTTCCAGGTCATGGTGCCGGCAGACTGGATCACTGCGTCGAGCGAATCAGCAAGGCGCCATTCCAGTGCCGTTCCAAAATCCCCCAACAGCGCTCGATCGGGTTATACTTACTGTGATACGGCGGATAATACGCAAGGCGTATGGTGAGGTGAGATCGCTGGGCAAACTCCACCAGGCGATGCATGAACTGGGTCCGCCGGCTGTGGCTCTCCGGGCCATTGTCCAAATTGATGAGCAGGGTTGTGATGTGAGAAAAGCGCTCTTTGACGCTCTCCCACCAGTCGACCAAGCGATCCACCAGGCAGTCGCTGGTCACTTTGGACGTCACCCCATACAGAAAGAGTTCATCGGAAGACGGCAGGAAAATGCCCACCGGCGTCACCGTCGCCCTTGGCTCAAAGTCGTGGTCGGCGGCCTTGGTCGGCACACGACTCTTGCCTCCTCGGGCGAAGGGGCCGACCCTGACGGTGGCCTTGGCATCCATCGAAATCCGCAGCACCTGCTCATCGGCATCCGCCTCCTCGTTGCGCTGCTTCACCTGGGCAAAGATGGCATCGGTCTCGGGGGTTTTTTTGGGGTTGACTCTTGGCCACCTTTTTCGGATAGTACCCGAGCTGATTGAGCTTGGTCCCAATGGTCTCGGCCGTCGGCAATTCCTCATCGGTGTAGCCGAACTTGGCGATCAACTGGCGACGCACTTCCGTTGCCGTCAGGCGCGTATACAGCCGCGTCGTGCGAAACTGCGGGTCCGCTTGGCTCTGCCCATCTACGATGGACGTGATATCGCCCAGTAGGTTCGGCAGATGCTCTTCGCTGCGCTTGCGCCCACGCAACTTGAAGCCATCCACACAGGCAAGCCCGTGCTCGACTTCCTGCCTTCCTTTGCGGACCGTTCCGCGATTCCACCCCAACTCTCGTTCCGTCAGCCGCTGCCCCCCTTCGCCCAGTGCCTCCACCGTCCGTGCCATGAACATGCGCCGCGCGCTTCCCTTGAGATCCTTGGCTGTCTTCAATACCAGTGTTTTGACTTCCTCGGTCAGTTCCATGCTCGTCCCTCCACAAGAGTTTTTCTTCGCGTAGTGTACCATACTGGGACGATTTAGTCTTCGGAAGTCCCTAAATGTTTTCCCCTGGTGGGACAGTCGGGGCTACCGTTGTCGTTGTGTTGTTCGTTGTCGTGTTTGTGCCACAGGCAGCCAGGAGTGAAAGTAACGCACTCAGTGTTACAATGAGCCTTAGGGCTGATTTTTTCTGCATGGCGTAGCGCCTCCTTCGATCTGAGCACGTAAAGCATCCTTGCACGCGCTCATCATATCATATTTGCTTTCTGAGTAGGTTATATATCCGGAGGCTGAAATAGAACTGAATTGTTGGCAGGCTGGCAGGAGTTGGCGGGTTGACCGCGAGTTGGCAGGTTGACCGCGAGTTGGTAGGTTGACCGCGAGTTGGTAGGTTGACCGCAAGGGTCAACCCTACTATACGCGAAGACGTCTGACGCGAAGACGCCTGGTTAGATGTGGTGATTGTGATGCCTGGTTGTTGGTAGAAGTTTTTGTTGTTTTTCTTGCCTCTTCTAGCAATAGGCGCTATACTACAGCAAAAGTGAAGGGATGCTATTCGATGTTCCATTGAGGAGGTAGGTATGGCTGATTTACTTGCTGATAATAGTGTTGCTAGGGGTCCACCGGATTGGCTTAATAAGACTATGTAAGATTGCGCTGGAAAAACAACGTAGGTGATCTGGACGAGTAAGTCCTTGCCATAGTGTGAAATATACTTGCCTGGGTGCTATTGTTGCGGTGGCTCTTTTTCTACCACGAATGATTTGAAAGGTACGCTTTTTGAATGGCTTATTCAGAATCCGGCTATTATTCTAGTTTCTGGAATCTTGTTGCTCTTGTTAATCCTCTTTATCTATCAGGCTCTCCTGGACTGTGCCGAAGAGGTGGCCTATCCGACGTCCGTCCACCTTTTGAAAATGCTCCAGACCTCGGTCGAACATCCAGAGCAGCCCTGGCAACCGACCTGGCAGGACTACCTATCAAAGCAGCTTAATATTGGTCACTATATGAGTTACCAGGAGGTTATCTTACTATGTACGTCGCTCTTTCCAGCAGAAAAATCTCAGTCGCCGCTCGTCTCTTTGCTGATACGTCACTATGACAGCGATGGTACTCCTGTACAACGTTACGCTGAACGTTTTCTTGCGACACTCAGTTCAGACCTGAGATATCTGAGAGACCTGAGAGACCTGAGATACCAATTGCTCACACAAGAACATACCAGGAAAGCTATCAATCGTCTTTCTCCTGCCGGGGTGGTCTCGATAAATCAGGTTGAGCGGGTTGACTTGCTCACTATCCTACTCGGCCGACTGCTGTAAATAGTCGAGGCTGAAGAAATGGGTGATTTAGTTGAGCGGGAAATACCGGCAGATTGTACAGGTTGTCTATCCAGGTTTTTTGTCCAGAGGGGATGATGAGATACAGGATGTCGTTCTGGATATTCTGCGCTATTTACCTGCTCGTTCTGTTAACGAGATTCGGTTTCTCTCGCAAATAACCATTTTCATCCTCTTGGATGTCGGCACGACATAGCGCTTGTGTTGCAATTAGCGGAGGATGAGACGAATGAGAGGGTCAACGTGCCTGTGTCAGTTCACTGAGTGTTGCGGAACCAATGGGAGATGATGCCTGGGATGCTCTGGCTGAGGGCAAAACATCCCCGGTGGAGGCGGTGAGGAAGGTTATTGAGGAGCGTTTGAAGCAGAGGAAGAAGTAGAACAGGGCTACTCGTTCTCGTACTGAGCTTTTTTTCGCAAAGGGGAACGAACGGGAGGTGTCTGCTTTTATTATATACGTTCCTGAAATACATTCCTGCGTCCTCGCTTGTTCTGCCTTGCTCGGGATTTAATGGGGATCGAGGGAGGAAAACGAAGTTGCACGTTCGCAGTCGTTACGAATGTGCAACTTCGTTCATGCTGTGTACTTCTATCTCGTAATAGCTATTACTCTCAAGGGGCTGCCAGAGCCGTTGACTATTTTGAGGGGGGCTGCAATCACGATTGCACCAGTGGGCGGCAACTGATCGAGGTTGATCAGGCTGGTGATGCCAAATCTGCCTGCACCGTGCATGTAGGAGTGGTTGGGGAAGGGTGGATCAAAGCCGCCGGCCAGGCCGGCGTCGGTGCCCACGGTTTCTACGCCGACTCCCAGGATATCCCGCTCTCTGGCCAGGAAAGCCGAGCAGGTGGGATGAAAACCGGGGGAGTGTGCACCATCCTCTTTGACATTGAGAAATGCTTCGCGCTCCTTGCGCTGGCTCCAGCCCGTGTGTATGAGGACCCACGCTCCCTTTGGAATGCGGCCATAGGTGGCTTCCCATTGTTCAACACGGTTGATGGTAAGCAAGAAATCCGGGTTTTGCTGCACCTTGGTGGTGATATCAATGACACATGCCGGCCCGATAAACTTGCGTGGCTCGATGGTATCGGTGGCGTTGTTGGGCAAGTCTTTGCCGGTGACCCAGTGGATGGGTGCGTCAAAGTGGGTGCCGGTATGTTCGCCCAGATTTAAAATATTCCAGTACCAGGCGGGGCCGCGACTATCATAGCGGGAGATTTCTGTCAGTGTCAGCCCGGGCGACGGGGCGATTATGGGAGGTAGATCGATGACCGGCGTCTCCGGGTCCAGGGGCGATGTCAGGTCGACGACCTTCAGGCGGCCAGCGGCAAGCTCTTCGAGTAATTGTGCTAAAACGTCCATTCTCGGCTCCTTTTGTAGTTTTCAATCTTTTGAGTGATAAAAAATGAATTGGGCAAACTAACGAGAATCGGTTCCCCAGGCGGGCGCAATGAATTGCGTTTTTACATATATGTTATGTGTTCGTTTGTTTTTGCAGTACTTCCAGGCTGCGTTTGAACTGGAAGCGGTTCTCCAATAAGGGTAAATCCATGTGAAAGGACTTTGGCCCGATGGCCTCTACTTTCGAGACGATGGTTGTCAATGTGTTGCTGGCCAACGCGTCTTTGACGCCAGTGGTGAGGCTTTCGATGGTGTTGGCCTCTAGCACACTGGGAATTCCGGAGGACCAGGCGATGCCAGCGAGGTCTGTGCCAGCACTGGTGGCGGTTGGAAAGCCGCCTACGGAGAGCAGGCTTTCGTTGTCGAAGACGATGTGCAGCAGGTTTCCCGGTTTGTAGCGGGCCATTGTGCTCAGCGTGCCGAGGTTCATCGGCAGCGAACCATTGCCGTCGATGACAATTACTTTGTGTGCGGGCATAGCCATGGCGATACCCAGTCCCATCGAGGAAGCGAGGCCCATGGTGTGTTCCAGGTAAAAGAAGTTGTGGCGGTGCCCGATGGTGTAGAGTTCAGCGGCAACGGCGCCCATAATGGTGACCACGATGCGCTGCTCTAAGTCCGGGTATATGGCCTGTAAGGGTGGAATTGGGGTACCAACCGGAGTATGATATAGCTCGTGGGGTAGTTGAAGGGGTGAGGTGGTAGGGGAGGTGGTAGAGATGGTATCTGCAGGAGAAGGAGGGGGATTTCGAGACAGCGGAGAAGCGAGAAGTCGTCCAGGCGAAGAATTGACTCTGTGGAATGGGCCGCCTGCAGGGCGGCCCATTCCACACCAAACACATGTGAGGTTTCTATGCAATGCAACATTGCCGTTGTGCAGTTTGAGATTCAGCAGTTTGAGCCAGAGAAGAATCTCAAAAAGGCCGAGCAGTTTATCCAGGTTGCCGTAGCAGAGCAGGCTCAGCTCATTGTATTCCCCGAAGATTTTATCACAGGCCCCCTGTCGGGCAATAAAGCCTACGCTGACAGCGAGCGGCGCTATGCCAGGCATTTCCAGGAGCTGGCCAGAGAGTATAGCATTGATATTGTGCCTGGTTCAATTATCGAGGAGGATGCTGGCCGGCTGTTTAATACGACATACTATATCGATAAAACTGGTGAGATCAGGGGACGATACCGCAAGGTGAATCTCTGGCTGCCGGAGAGAAGCTATGTCACAACAGGAAACGAGATCCCCGTATTTGCAACGAGCTTTGGCAAGGTTGGCCTGATCATCTGCTGGGATTTGATGTTTCCTGAGATGTTTCGTGCTATGGTGCAGCAGGATGTGGAGCTTGTCATTTGCCCCAGTTACTGGTGCTATGAGGACGCGGGCGAGGGTATGAAGCACGACGCCAACGCTGAGATCAAACTGGTGAATGCATTGTGCGTGACGCGTGCCTTTGAAAATGAGCTGATCCTGGTGTATGCCAACGCAGCGGGCAGCCTGAATTTTGAGGGAGTGGAAGAAAGGCTGATCGGTCGTTCGCAAATTACAGTGCCTTTTAAGGGTGCCCTGGCGCATTTGGAGCATAATCAAGAGGCCATGTTCGTTCAGGAAGTCGATACTTGCATCCTGCGAGACGCGGAGAAGTCGTACGAAATTAGAAGCGATTTGCGCAAGAAGCGCGGCTAGCTTTCGAGCAGCGGCCTGGTCTCTTTGCCTGGACGTCCTTCGGGGAGTGGTGTGCGCTTGCGCACTTGTAACCAGTTAAAGAGGTAGGCAAGTGTGACTAAAACGAAGAGCGCGTCGCGCACGGCGACACTCTGAATAAATCCTGGGACGTACTGTACTGCGAGCACGTTGGTCGTGCGTGTGTAAAGATACGGGTAAATAAGCGTGGTCAGCAGTGAAATACTGCCCCAGAAGAGCAGCCAGAAGCCATCGAGAGCGCAACTATAGGCCAGTAATGGCATCACCCAGATAAGATACTGTGGACTGAAGACTTTGCCTGTGGCGATGAACACCAGGAGGAGCGCGATGAAGGACTGTACGACATCGAGCTTTCCGCGCCATTGTAGCCAGATGGTATAGACGTATCCCAGGACAAAGGCCAGCAGGAAGAACAAGGAGACAGTATTGCCGAGCGCGCTGACGATATTCAACGAGCCAAAGGTAAACTCGACATGCGCGGGATAGCCAAACTGTGTCGCGATCCACAGGATCGTGCTGCCAGTGGATTCAATTTGCACCGGGCGGTGGGCAAAGTAGTTGAGCTGACTGACAACCGCTCCCTGGAAGTCTAGCAGCGCAAAAATAGCGGTTACTCCGAAAAGTATGCTGAAGAAGACCAGGCTATTCTGCCAGCGCCAGTTGCCTATGCCACGCAGTGTGCGCCAGAGTTCCATGGGTACTGACTTGAGTGTCATTGTCTCCGCCGGTCTGTGAAATCGCCGCGCAGCGTGCTGTTCCGCTATAAATAAAGCCGGCAGAAGCAGGAGCGGATAGATTTTGAGCAGCGTGCCGAAAGCCAGTGCAATATACGCGGCGGTCCAGTGTTTGCGTTCAGCCGCTAGCACACAGAGGAGTGTGAGGGCTGCTGGGACCAGGTCAAAGCGTCCTTCGGCAGTGGCCCACGCGCCGACCAGGGCATACAGCGCGAACGTCAAAGCCGCTCCGCGTGGGCCGTAACGGAGTAATAGCCAGTAAATCAACATGGAGGTGAGCGCCATCCAAAGCGCAAACACTAATTGATAATAAGGAATGGGCGCCAGTAATGACAGAGAAAATATTACCAGTGTCAGCGGAGGATATTCTAGTGGGAGCATATGAAACGGTGGGTATATTATAGTGGAGGCATGCAGGAACGCACATTGCGAGACGGGTAACAACTGTGTGGCACTACCCCCCAGCCAGAAAACGAGTGCATAACACTGGTAACGGGCGGCGTCTGTCGAGGGCCAGAAAATTTGCCAGGAAGCTCCGCAGAACATGAGAATAGTCACGACAATAATCGGCATATAGGCTACTATGCCGTTTCTCGCAAGTAAAGAGTCCCAGACAGCGATCAGTTGTTTTTTCATGAAGGCCGTATTTTTACGTGATGCCTGTTCTTGTAACAAAGCTAGCTCCCAGAGCGACCGCGGTCTTCACCATCCCCCGGACACGGGGGCCAGGGCGACCCTAAGGGTCGCCCCAATAGGCATCAACATAAGCGATGGGCGCACCGCTGCCAGGGCGACCACAAGGGTCGCCCCTACAATACATGTGTTGGCGCGATGCTTCTGACCTTTGAAATTTAATAGAGCCACGTGAGTAGTTGTGTTTGACACCTTCTCAACGGCGGTGTTAGAATCCCTATGCACCTGTATCCGCATCGTGCATTTATTTTCTTCTTTTGAAGATATGCACTTTCCAAGACGTTTGATGAGCAAAACAAGTAACTTTTGCTCGTACTTTCCTACATAGTACAAAGAAAATATAATTGAGAGAAGGATACAATAACATGGAAGTTAAAAGCCGTTCAGAGACAGCAACCCTGAAAGTTGGGGATATTGCGCCAGACTTCACGCTTAAGACAGGGAAGGAAGAGTGGCGCCTTAAGGATTATCGCGACAAGAAAAATGTTGTGCTTGCCTTCGTCCCTTATGCTTTTAGCAGCGTTTGTTCCGCGCAGCTTCCTGCATACGAAGCTGAATTGGATCGTTTCAAGGATTATGACACCGAGGTGGTCAGTATTAGCATGGATAGTACCCATGCGCTGAACGCCTGGCAAAAACAGATGCACACCTCGTTCCCACTGCTCTCCGACTTCTACCCCCAGGGCAAGGTCGTTGATCTGTATGGAGTGCGACATCCACTGGGAATGTCCAACCGCGCACTCATTGTGATTGATAAGAAGGGCGCAATTCGCTATATCGAGGTGCTGAATAAACCGGGAGATATGCCGGATAATGAAGATTTGTTTGAGGCTTTGCGAAAGCTGTAAGTCAGGACTTCTTTGGTGCCTCTCACTTCCACTTCTCCTCAAACATTATCTCACATACAATTACAGTATCGGTACTGTTCATATATCCTGGCTCCCAATTACTCGAAAAAAAGATGTTTATTCCCTTGACAAAGAAATAACAATATGCTATATTTTACTTATAGCAATTAGCAATGGCATAAGAGAATGTCCTGATTTTCAGCATCTTGTGTTATGATAATTCAGGAGTGCAATACTTACTGTTGGGCGCGTTCAATTACCTGATGGTTGGAGGAATATAGCTATGTATTCGCGCCATGGTCATGCTCTTCAATTCTACTTGCTTCTTTTGGGGAGTCTTATTGTTGTCTTGCTGTTCTTCTCGCTGTCTGCCCGTACAGCTAATGCCGCATCGCCTCATATTGATGTGATGACGTTAAATACTGAGATTGACCCGGCCTCGTTGAGTTTCCTCAAAAAGGCTATTACTACCGCCGAGGGTGATGGCGCCCAGACTCTTGTGATCGAGATCGATACTCCTGGTGGTGATCTTACTTCGATGAAGTCTATGACCGAGGCAGAGCTGAATAGTACTGTGCCTATCGTCACTTATGTTTCGCCAACAGGTGGTTTCGCCGCCTCCGCGGGAGCTTTTGTCACGCTTGCTGCTCCTATTGCCGCGATGGCTCCTACAACCCGCATAGGTGCTTCAAGCCCTATTGCCAGTACTGGCGCCGATATCGGGAGCACCCTCAAGGCAAAATTGGAAAATGACCTTGTGGCAGCGATCACGGGCATTCAGAATCGCTATGGTCGCAATGTTCCATTAGCCACTGCAATGGTCACACAGGCCGCCTCGTATGATGATCAAACAGCCTATCAAAATGATCTTGTCGATCTCAGAGCAACAAGCCTGGGTGATCTCCTCAACCAGGTGGATGGACGCACCGCTAAGCTAGCTAAGGGCCCGTCACATTACATACCGCCGGACTGAGTGTGCAAACCTTCAGCCAGGCGTGTTCGACTACTTCTATTCCTTCTTGCTTGATCCGAACGTGATCTTTCTGCTTTTCATTGTGGCGATGATAGGCATTTACCTGGAAATTTCTCATCCAGGTGCTATTGTACCAGGGGTGGTAGGAGGCATTGCCCTTGTGCTCTTTCTCTTCGCAGTGGGATCGATCACTCCCAACTGGGCCGGTTTGGCTTTGATGGTACTGGCTTTTGTGTTACTTGTCCTGGATTTGCGCCTACCAACGCATGGTGTACTGACGATTGGCGCTATCATCTCATTGATCTTTGGGTCGTTACTCTTCTTTAATAGTGGTGGCCCATATGATGGGGCGAAGGTGAATCCAATTGTGGTGTATACTATGGCCGGGTTGATTTGCCTTATCAGCTTTGCCTTGATCGCCATTGTGGTGCGAACGCAGCGCCGACCCATCACTACCGGGATTGAAGGAATGATTGGCGCAAAAGCTGTGGCTCTGACCCCGCTCGTGCCTATGGGACGCGTAAGCTACGGTGGAGAGATCTGGTCTGCAATAGTGGAAGATCCCACTGCCTCTGCTGACGCCGGTTCTGAAGTGCAAGTCGTTGCTATTGAAGGATTACTCTTGCACGTCCAACCGGTGCGGCACCAACAACCTGCTTTAGATGTCGATGTGCTTTCTAACACCTCTCTTGAATAATGTTTTTGCCATGAAGGAGGATTTCTATGAGTCCCATTGTTGTAATTGTGGTAGTGACAATTGTCCTGGTCCTGGTGATTTTTGCACTCTCTGGAGTGCGCGTGGTGCAGCAGTATGAGCGTGGTGTGATTTTTATACTTGGGCGGTTGACCGGCGCAAAGGGGCCAGGCTTGTTCTGGGTGCCGCCAATTATTACCCACATGGTCAAGGTTGATCTTCGTATTGTTACCCTGACGGTGCCACCGCAAGATGTCATTACCCGCGATAATGTGACAATCAAAGTTGCGGCGGTGGTTTACTACTACGTGGTCGACCCGATTGCAGCCGTTGTCAATGTGGTGAACTTTGGCCAGGCAACGACGCAGATCGGCCAGACAACGCTGCGCAACGTTCTTGGCCAGTCGGAACTGGATGAATTGTTGGCGCAGCGCACCAAAGTCAATCGCGAACTGCAAGCCATTATTGATGAGCATACGGAGCGCTGGGGTGTCAAGGTGACCGCCGTGGAAATCAAAGATATTGATCTGCCGAGCTGGGATGCAGCGTGCTATGGCGAAGCAAGCCGAGGCAGAGCGAGAGAAGCGGGCCAAGGTCATTCACGCCGAGGGCGAATTACAGGCTTCGGCTTGCACTGGCACAGGCTGCGAATGTCATTAGTTCCCAGCCCAGCGCTCTCCAACTGCGCTACCTCCAGACATTGACGGAGATTGCCGTTGAGAAGAACTCGACCATCGTTTTCCCCCTGCCGCTCGACCTTGTTGAACCAATCCTTTCGTCGTTGAGGCATGCGGCTACGGCTGCGGCTGCTGAGAATGGCGATGGCCGTCACACTCTACCGCCATACGTGCCTCCAACTCCGCAGTCTGAGCGGGTCTAAGGTCAGTCGCCGCGATGCATGATCGTTTGCGATTGTTCCAGAACATAGAAAGCAGGGGATCTCACACCATCGCCTGGTGTGGATCCCCCTGCTCTCTTCGCGATATCGTTACGAAGAATGATTTTCTATCTGTTTGGCGCGCAGGTATTCTGCGCAAGTGCGGTAGGTTTCCTCGGAGATGAGGCCCCTGGACATATAGTGATTGAGCATTATATCCAGTTTCAAAATACTGATCAGGTTGTAGCCATGATGACGCAATCGCTCGGCAGCGCCATGCTCACGGTCTATGAGTACGATGACGTCCTTCACCTTCAAAGCGTTTTCTTCTAGCAGCGCCGCTGTTTCCAGGGCACTACTTCCCCTGGTGATCAGGTCATCGATGATGAGAGCGGTGTCGCCGGGGGTGAAATGGCCCTCAATTCCGCGTTTCCCGGTGCCTTCCGGGTGACTGCGAGCATAAATAAGGGGAATGTTGGTTTCCAGTGAGTAGGCACAAGCCAGGATCAATCCGCCGACTGGTACTCCAGCTACTACTCCAAAGGGATGAACTCGCGGGCGACGCAAAGATTGAGCCAGGCTAATTTCTTGTTGCATCAATTTGCTGGCGACGCGTAATGCGGTTGGGTTGCTGATGAGTACCTTGGGGTTCACAAAAACAGGCGAGCTTACTGCGGATTCGCTCACTGTGAAATTTCCGAACTGTACTGCTCCAAGATCGAACAGCATTTGTGCCAGCCACAGGTTGTCGAGAGACTGCTCTTTCATGGGAGGAGGCACCGCCTTCTTTCTTTTCTTTCTACGCTCCTTTCTTCGCAAAGAAAGGCCTGTCTTGTCAGTATACCATATCGTATCTTTCAAGCCAACCATTTGAAACTCATCTTGCAGGGCTTGCTTCAGTATGGTACGCTATTTTCGCTTTGTTAAAGATATATCACTATAGCGAATTGATCAATAGGTGAGAAACGACGTATGCCAATAGTAAGTGTCATCCGGGTAGGAAAATCATTCGGCGCTGAACGCATTTTTCGTGATGTGAGCTTGCAGATCAATGAAGATGATCGCATTGGACTTGTAGGTCCCAATGGTGCCGGCAAATCCACATTGCTGAATATATTAGCGGGCCGCGAGGAACCAGACGAGGGCAGTGTCGCTGTGGCCCGCAATACACGCATCGGCTATCTTTTGCAGGTAACGGACTTTCAGGCCGAGAACACATTGCGTGAAGAGATGCTCACCGTTTTCGCGGAAGTGCGCGCCTGGGAGCATGAACTGAACGAGCTTGGCATGGCACTGGCTGCCGCTTCGGATCCAACCCTGCATGAACAATTGCTACAACGCTATGCTGAACTGCAGACGCGTCTCGAACATGCTGGGGGTTATACGTATGAACATCGCGTTGATCAGGTACTCGATGGTTTAGGCTTTACGCGTGAGCAACAAGAATCTCCAGTGCTCCAACTCAGCGGTGGGCAACAAACCCGTGCTGCACTGGGCAAACTGCTCTTACAAGAGCCGGATCTGCTTCTATTGGATGAGCCAACCAACCACCTTGACCTGGAAGCCCTGGAGTGGTTGGAGACGTATCTTGGCGGCTGGAAAGGCGCTATGGTTGTGGTCGCTCACGATCGCTACTTTCTCGATAAGGTTGTTTCGCGTACTATAGAGATGGCTTTTGGCCGAATTGAAGAATATCCCGGCAACTATACAAAATATCTGCACTTGCGCGATGAGCGCATGGAACGTCGTTTGCGTGAATATGAAGCGCAACAGGCGCATATTGCTCATACGGAGGAGTTTATTCGCCGTTACAAGGCTGGTCAACGTAGTCGTGAGGCGCGAGGTCGGCAAAAACTCCTTGATCGCCTGGAGCGTGTCGAGCGTCCCCAGGATTTTCCAGAGATGCGCTTCGAGTTTACCCCGGTTGTTGACAGTGGCCTGGTAGTCATATCGACACAAAAGCTCGCTGTTGGCTATATCAGTGAAGCGAAAGAGCGTACAGAACTGGTGAGGGTGGCTGACCTGGAACTATTACGAGGTGACCGGGTCGGTCTGCTTGGGCCAAACGGCTCTGGTAAGACGACGCTTTTGCGTACGATCATTGGTGGACTGCCGCCCGTTGGTGGACAGTTGTTTTTGGGTCACAATGTACGTATCGGGTATTACTCACAAACCCATACTGGTCTCAATGACGAACGGAGCATCATCGACGAAATTCGCCAGGTGACCACATTGAGCGAAGAGGGCGCACGTACATTTCTTGGACGTTTCCTCTTCTCAGGGGACGATGTGTTCAAACCAATTGGCGCACTTAGCGGTGGAGAGCGCAGCCGTGTGGCTCTAGCGAAACTAACCCTCCAGGGGTCCAACCTGCTGGTATTAGATGAGCCGACTAACCACCTTGATCTTCAATCGCGTCAATTTCTCGAAGAAGTCTTAGGGGAGTTTGAGGGAACGCTGCTCTTTGTCTCGCACGACCGCTACTTTATCGATAGCCTGGCGACCAAGGTATGGGTCATCGAGGACGGTGTCTTGATCCCCTACATGGGGAACTATACCGAATACCGCACTCGTAAACAACCGATTGTACTGGAAGTTCCCATCTCTGCTCGCGTCAAAAGTGGGAACGCAGGAACAACAACAACGACAAAAGCTGCTGTGCCAGCCTCTAGAGTGAAGGGTAAGAAGAGTAGCAAGGTTAAAACGCGTACTCTGGAAGATGTAGAGAGTGAAATTGAGAAGGCGGAGGAGCGCGTCAAGGCTCTGGAAGAAGCGTTATCCGAGGCAGCGCTCAAAGCAGATGCGACCAGACTTACGGAACTTACAGCTGAATATGAACAAGCCAGGGCACATGTGGATGAACTTCTTACAGAGTGGGAGCGGCTGGCAGAAGAGGTGAGCTAGCGGCAAGCTTGTTTAGCGTTTCTTTCTTCTCACGCCGACTATCAGACCGCCAATAAAGCCGAAAAGGCCTACAAGCAGCGGGATAACGGCTGCAGCCGCGAGCCAGATACCGGAGAAGAGCAAGGGCAACATTCGTTCCGGGTGGTGGAGTATTATTGCATAGATGCGACCCGTGCCAATTTTGTCTACTCCCCCGAGGAAAGCCCCGGTCACCAGGATAGCTGCGGCTATACAACTGGTGATGAATGTCAGGAAGACACGGGAAAAGCCGTAGAGGTAACTGCCTCGTGCGGCATTGATACAGAGAATTGCCAATCCCAGGCTTTGTAAAATAAAAGCCAGGATAAGTGGCAACCCGGGCTGGAGGATTGGTAGACCGGCACCAACAATACCCAATATCAGACCTAAAACTTGTAGGCCCATGTCAATAACAAAGGACCCTTCACGTTTTTTTGGTGGTGAGATCACCAGTTTGTTACTGTTACTCTGGCTCTGATACGCGGCGATTTGACCCATGATGCTTGTTTTTACAGAGTAGGTTTCCGGGTTGTTTGGATCAAGTTCGAGGGAATGTTCTACTACTTGTAAAGCCATCTGATACTGGCCCATGTTTGATAGCAGTGCTGCTCGCATGCTCCACCCCAGGGCATTGTCGGGGTCTATTCTCAATATCTGCTCAACTACATTCAGTGCCTCTTGAAAGCGACCAGCAGTTCCGAGCAATTGCCCCTTGAGCATGAGGGCCGAGGTGTTAGTTGGAGCAACTAACAGCGCCTGGTCCACGTAGTTGAATGCCGCTGCGGGATTTTGCTGTTGTATCGATTGCTGTGCCTGTCTCAAGAGCATCTCACATTGTTGTTCTGCTACTGATGAGAGCGCGAGTTGACCTGAGGTTGATGGTGACATCTGCGACATCTGTGCGGTAGCGGTAGCGCTCTGCGGCGCTTGACTCATGAGTGTACCCACGATAGCGGCCTGGAGCGGTGGGGATTGAGGAACGTTTGGTGATAAGGGAATAGGTAATTGACCACTCTGAAGATCAGGAAGCTGTCCACTTTGCTGGATAGCTATTGGCGCAGCTGGCAAATCTCCAACCAGAACAAGAGGTGTAAGCTCTTTCCCAAAGAGCTGGGGGCGTTGTTGTTCACCAAGTGAGCTAAAGAGGAGCGAATGGAGACGTTGAAGTGTGATCTGCCCGGTTGCAGGGTTGCTGGCGGGACCGCAAAGGCCGAGAATCATACGGTGAGCAAAAACTCCCAGATTTTTTTCACCTGTTTCGTGGGCAAACTCATTGCCCCGACAGGAGCAGAGTATCAAACGATTGCCAGTTTGTTGCAATGCATTGAGGACGTTTGGGCCAATAAGTGGCTTGTTGTCGTAAGGCGCCATACGCAACTTACTCCAGGACTGGCCTGCCTGGAAACAATCAAACAGAAAAACAACATGATCTGCGCGGCTGCGGCCCATTGATTGCTGGGTTAAGGTGGGCAGGTGGATGCCCGTTGCGGGCTGCTGATAGAGAGTATTTGCCAGTGCCAGGTACCCATCGCCGTTCACATCATCCAGGAATGCATGTCCGGCAAAGTAAACGAAGACAATATCTCCTGAACCTGCCACGTTTACGCACAATTGGGTGATCAGCGTCTCAACCAGTTCACGGGTAGCATATGCGCCCTGTACAAGTTGTACATCAGCGGGTGACCAGTTGCCGCCTTGCGTATTAACCAGCCATTGAGCGATTGCTCGTGCGTCGGTTTCAGCATATTGCAGCGGCTGAAAAGCTTCATCCTGATAGGAATTGATTCCAATAACAAGTCCCAGGCGTCTGCCCATTGGCTTGCTCCTTAGTCGCGTCTAATAGACCAGCAAATAACTTTGCTATTGTACGATACACTTTAGTCACTCATGCAACAATTGTGCACGAATAAGTACTTTTTGGAGGGTTGAGATACGCGTGCTAACCCTCTATTAAGACTGTGATATACTTGTTGAGACAAGTACACGATGTGTTAGGAGCGTAGCTGAGATGCCTCGTATTATTGGGCTGACAGGCAATATTGCTTGTGGTAAGACTGCCGTTGGGAAGATGCTGCTCGAAATGGGAGCGGAGCGTTATATCGATGCAGATGCTGTGGTGCATAAACTGTATGAGGCTGGCCAACCTATCGCGGTAAAGGTGGCGGAGGCTTTCGGGGGCACAGTCATGGCTCCTGATGGCAGCGTTGACCGCAAAGCGCTGGGGGAAATTGTTTTCCAGGATCCTGGCGCAATGCGGCGGCTCGAGGCCATAGTTCACCCGGCAGTGAGTATTGCTCTGGTCGGCGAATTGGCCTCTGTAAGTGCTTCGGGTATTGCCATTATTGACGCGGTAAAATTATTAGAAGGTGGTTCCGGGGCTTTTTGTCAGAGTAAGTGGTTGGTGATTTGTGCAGAAGAGCAGGAGCTGGAGCGGTTGATGGCACGGAATGATATGAGTGAAGCAGAGGCAAAGGCGCGTATTAATGCCCAACCGCTGGTTGCCGATAGACTGGCGCTGGTAGATGAAGTCATCAATAACAGTGGTACTCTCGAGGAAACTCGCCGACTGGTCGCAGCGGCATTTGCCCGTTTTTGTGCAAGATTCCCCGCTTAGGTGCTGAACAATCTCAAGTTCAGATGAGGGAAGGCTCTAAAATCCCTGCTGCAAGGAAATCGAGCCCAGATTGCTTATCAGCGTTATCATCGCACGAGGCGGCTCACCCACATCACAATGAGCATCACTGCTCATGTAGTTCAAGCGCGTTACCAGCAGGCCTGGAATATTCGTTGTGATGCTGCCGATGTCGGTTCGTGCATCCACGTGATAGGCTGCATCACGTGGTAAGATGACATGAACTGAACCAGTATTGCTCACAAATTGACAGGTCCCGTGTGGATCGATAGCCCCTTCGAAATGAACTGAACCAGCAGTTGTTTGCAAGGTTGAGCTTCCACCCAGCGTACTCTGCCGTACAGTAATCGAGCCAGCATTGCTTTGCACGAACATCTGACTGCTCACGCCAGCAACATCTATACTCCCTGCCTTCGTTGCGAGCCTCAGATTAGCGTTCCAGGGGACCGTGATGTCCAGGTCGGTCTCAGTGACTGACCAGCCCACTCTTTCGACAGTAACCGTGATACTGTTCTCATCATTGTTTTGCTCATAGTGGATACGGGCGGGCGCGGATACTTCACCAATCAGTATCCAGTTTCGCTTTGTCGCTTGAATGCTTACTTCGTTGATTGCTTGTGCTCCCCTGACATGTATCCTGCCGAAATCGTTGTCGACGACGATCGTTGGATATTCACGCACAGTGAAGTGGCGCATCTCAGTATTATCAGTTGCCATGATCTGTTCCTTTCACTTATGGCTAAAAATGTTCTCTTCATTACAAGGATAGTGCATTGATTACACAATGCTGTCACAGTGCACCGCTTCATCATAACAAAACCGTCACATGCCCTTCTTACTGTCAGCTCTGACCGCTGGTCAGTTCAATGAGGTTTGGGTAATCGAGTCACGAGTTGTAAACTCTCTGTGATTTTTTTGCTTGCTTCGTGAAGACTTTGAGATATCCCAATGCTATGCTCTGGAAGAAGAAGGTTAGTCATGAGAAAGGGGAACAAGCTATGTCTTACGCAATTAGTATGAAAACTCTCCTGCCGCAGGCAACGGCCAGCATTTATGTCAGCATCACCGCTGCTGAAATCGATCAAACGATAGGGCAGATCTTTGGTGAGATATTGAATTACATGGCTGGGCTGCGCATTCAGCCGGCAGGGCCGCCTTTTTCCCGCTGTTTCGAGTTCTGGCCAGAGCATGTCACTATGGAGGCTGGTTTCCCTGTATCTCAACCAGTCGTCCGATCGGGAAGGATCATTGCAGGAGAGCTTCCTGGGGGCGAGGTAGCTACTACCTGGCATGCTGGTTCGTATGATACGCTAGGTCAGGCATATACTGCGCTCCAGTCCTGGATCAAGGACAAGGGTCGGGAGTCAGGCGGGTCGCCGTGGGAATCCTACTGGACCGATCCTGGTACAGTGCCTAATCCGTCTGAATGGAGAACAGAAGTGATCTGGCCTTTGAAGTAGCAAGTCAATATTAACTATAAGGGCTTTTTTGCGTAAAATTAAGTGAAGAAATGGGGCAAATGACACTGTACACTTGAAGTATTTTTCAAGTATACTGCACACAGTAGTTCGCGCGCCTGGTGATAATACTATCTTCATCCAGGGTTGTGTAGAAGAGAGAGGTGTCTATGCAGTCAACATCATTTTCCAACGTCAAAACTTCACCAATCAAAGCAAACCGCGGCTTGCGCAGATTTGTGGTCGTTCTGCTTATCATCTCAACCGTGCTAGCCGTACTCTACGGGGCTATTTCGCTCTACATTTCTACTCAACTGATCTATGCACCTCAGAAGCCGATTTATGCCACGCCAGCCTCGCTGGGCCTGCAGTTTCAGTACGTCACTTTCCCCAGCCGGGTTGATCATGTACAATTACGCGGCTGGTTCATTCCCGGCGTACTGCCGAACGGGAAATTGACGACGCAACGCGCAATTGTTTTTGTGCACGGCACGCGCACCAACCGCGCTGATAAGGCTGCTGGTCTGCTCAATCTCAGTGGTGCAATTGCAAAGAATGGTTTCGCCGTGCTGGCTTTCGATATGCGTGGCTCTGGTGAGTCACCTCCCGCGCCGCTCTCACTCGGCTACTTTGAACAGCGTGATGTCCTAGGCGCGGTCGATTTCTTGCAGTCAGGTCCGCTTCCTTATCCCGCATTGGGGCGTCCTCGGGTCATTGGCGGTTGGGGTGTTTCGTTGGGGGCAGCTTCGCTGATTATGGCAGCGGCGCAGGAACCAGCTATTCGCGCCATCGTCTCAGACTGCGCTTTTGCCGATATCATCCCCATTCTGGAACGTGAGGTTCCCAAAGGCGGTCATCTTCCACCGATGTTCACTCCCGGCACTCTTTTGGCGACCCAGGCGCTCTTTGGGGTGAATTTTTATGCCGATCGCCCGGTTGATTATGTAGCCCAGATCGCGCCGCGTCCAATACTTTTCATTCAGGGCGCTAACGATCATTTCGTTCCTCCGTCGAATATGGACATACTAGCTGCCGCTGCTCGTTCTGCTCCTAACGCCAATGTACAGACATGGTCTGTGCCGGGTGCTGACCATGCTCAATCTTTCAACACAGAGGGAAAAGTGTACGTCGATCGCATTATCGCTTTTTATACGGCAGCCCTCGGACCTGACAGTGGGGCAGTTTGATATCCATCCATCCAACGACGCTAGGTTGACCGCAAGGGTCAACCCGACTATACTCGGCGCGATGCTGCGCATCGCACGCCCGGCTGTTGGGAGGTCAGCAGGGATGCAAGGAAGTGCCTGAGGCGATCACAAAGGAGGTTTTTATGTCTTTACAATCATCTAACTCCGAGGTATCAATGCGAGCTAAATCGTCTTCTTCGGAAAACAATACGTGGCGTGGCCTACTTATTGGCTTCGTTCCTTTAGCCCTGCTGGTAGTTATGGTCGTCATCGCCCTGGCGGTCACCGCCCTGATACGCCAGTTATTCGATCCGTCAGGATTTTTTATCGTACAACAAGCGGCTTTGATCACCCTGATTGCCGGCCTGGTAATTGCTCTTGTGATCTTTGTAGTTGCGATTGTGCTTACCTTACGGCGTGTGGCTGCCTGGCAGCAAATTGGTGCAACGAAGTCGTCTCGCGCTGCGCTCTGGTCACTGGGGATCACTGCCTTTATTGTGCTTTTGCCGGTATTACTGGCGATAGTGCTCCCACAAAATCCTGCTCCGTGACCTTTTTTCGTCGCAGACTCGCGAAATGTGGCTCGCAAAGTTTCTATAGTATGGAGTGAGCTGAACGTGGCAACGCCGCGTTCAGCTCATTCCATACTATAGCTCAAGCGACTTTTGTTTTGCTTGACAACACCCTCTTCCATGCACGAAGATACATATGTAACTATTAGAACAGCTCAGGTATACAAGCGCTTTCTTTCATGTATTTCCAGAGGGAAAAGACTCATGACCACAACCAAACGACAGACCGGAAGCGGGCCACAAACAGAAACTACTCTAGAAGCCGCATCATTACCGCATATTCAACGCAATCCAGGGATGCCGTTGGACATGGATTGGGTGAGCAGTGTACATATCAATCGCAGTGCGGTCGAACGGCGCGCGGCCACGATGAATACAAGGCGTACAGTGAAGAAAGAGTGGCAGGCTGCGTGGCTGCTGCGCGCCATTACCTGTATCGACCTCACAACCCTGGCGGGTGACGACACACCCGGCAACGTGCTGCGTCTCTGTGCCAAGGCCCGTCAACCTGTGCGCTCGGATATTTTAGAGGCACTTGGCGTCAATGATTTTGCTCTCCATGTTGGGGCGGTTTGTGTCTATCATAACCTGGTGTCTGTTGCGGTTGAGGCCTTACGCGGTTCGGGTGTACCCGTCGCTGCCGTCTCGACAGGCTTCCCCGCGGGGCAGAATCCCATGGAGCAAAAACTAGAGGAGATCGCTGCTTCAGTCAAAGCAGGGGCGAGCGAAATCGACATCGTTATTTCGCGCGCACATGTGCTCACAGGTAATTGGCAGGCGCTTTATGATGAGGTGCGTGCCTTTCGCGCGGCCTGTGGCGATGCCCATATGAAGACTATTCTTGCCACGTATGAACTTGCCACCCTGCGCAACGTCGGTATGGCCAGCCTGGTCTGTATGATGGCGGGAGCCGACTTTATCAAAACATCCACCGGCAAAGAGCCGGTCAACGCGACGCTGCCCGTGGGTATCGTCATGGTGCGGGCCATTCGCGATTATTACGAGCAGACCGGTTACAAAGTCGGCTTCAAACCGGCCGGTGGTATCCGCAGCGCCAAAGAGTCGCTTGACTGGTTGATCTTGATGAAAGAAGAGTTAGGCAACGAATGGTTGAACAATACCCTTTTCCGCATTGGCGCCAGCGGCCTGCTCTCCGATATAGAACGGCAGCTTTCGTACTTCGTCACCGGTCACTATGCGGCGGCACATTATAACCCGATGGTTTAGGTGAAGGGAGGCTTCGCATGAACGTTATGGACATTTTTGAAACTATGGAGTATGGACCTGCTCCTGAATCGCCTGCGCCAGCCTTGCAGTGGATCAAGGAGCGGCAGCCCTTTGGCCTCTTCATTAATAACCAGTGGGTGAAACCTGCCAGCGCCCAGTATATCGACAGCATCAACCCTTCAAATGGTAAACCCCTGGCACAGGTGGCAGCCGCTAATAGCGCCGATGTCGATGCTGCCGTAGCAGCCGCTCGCGCGGCCTTTGAAAGCTGGGGGAAGACGCCAGGTCATGTGCGCGCGCGCTATATGTATGCTATCGCGCGCCATATCCAGAAACACTCGCGCCTGCTGGCGGTGCTGGAGTCAATGGATAATGGCAAATCTATCCGCGAGACCCGCGACCTGGATATCCCGCTCGTTGCGCGCCACTTCTATTATCACGCCGGTTGGGCGCAGCTGATGACCTCCGAGTTGCCGGGTTATGAGCCTGTGGGTGTCGTGGGACAGATTATTCCCTGGAACTTTCCCCTGCTCATGCTGGCCTGGAAGATTGCACCGGCCCTCGCAATGGGTAATACCGTTGTATTGAAACCCGCGCGTTACACCTCGCTGACCGCCCTCAAATTCGCCGAAATAATGCAGGAAGTTGGGCTTCCTGCCGGGGTGGTCAACATCCTGACTGGGGAGGCCTCCCAGGTTGGAGAGGCGCTTGTGCGCCATCCCGATATCAATAAAATCGCCTTTACCGGCTCGACTGATGTCGGGCGCAGTATTCGCCGTGCCACGGCAGGTTCAGGCAAAAAGCTCTCGCTTGAGCTGGGCGGTAAATCGCCCTTCATCGTTTTTGACGACGCCGACCTGGATAGCGTGGTTGAGGGCGTGGTTGATGCCATCTGGTTCAACCAGGGACAGGTTTGCTGCGCCGGCTCGCGTCTGCTGGTGCAAGAGGACATTGCCGACAGCCTGAACAGCAAGTTACGTGCTCGTATGGAGAAGCTCCGTCTTGGCAACCCGTTGGATAAAGCGGTGGATATGGGGGCGATCGTTTCTCCGGGTCAACTCGAGGAGATCCAGCGACTGGTATCCCAGGGCGTTGAGGAAGGTGCGGAAATGTGGCAACCCTCGTGGGCCTGTCCAACAGAAGGCTACTTCTTCCCTCCCACGCTTTTTACCAATGTCGCTCCCGCGACCACCATTGCCCAGGTCGAGATCTTTGGTCCGGTGCTGGTAGCGATGACTTTCCGCACTCCCGCCGAGGCGGTTGCTCTTGCTAACAACACACGCTATGGGTTGGCTGCCAGCGTATGGAGTGAGAACATTAACCTTGCCCTGGATGTCGCCCCTAAATTGAAGGCCGGCAGCGTGTGGGTGAACTGCACCAATATGTTTGATGCCTCAAGCGGCTTTGGTGGTTATCGCGAAAGCGGCTTTGGTCGCGAGGGAGGCAAGGAAGGGCTGTACGAATATGTGCGGCCAGCCTGGGAGAATCAGAGCTTGATGAAAGCTGCTGCGCATGCCAACGGGGCTGTCTCAGCAGGTGAGAAAGCAGTAGAGGGGACGCAATCGATCGTGTCGGGGGAAGATGACGAGCAGGCAAACGGACACGCTGCCTGGCAGCTCTACAGCGACAAGGGTTTCACTGCTACGTTGCCGTCTATCGACCGCACCCCTAAAATGTTCATCAAAGGTAAGCAGGTGCGTCCCGATTCAGGCTATAGCCGCGATATCTACGATCCCCAACATCGTGTCATCGGCCAGGTGGGTGAAGGGAATCGGAAGGATATCCGCAACGCGGTTGAAGCTGCCCATGCTGCCAGTGGCTGGGCGGTTGGCACCACGCATAATCGCGCACAAATTCTGTACTATATGGCGGAGAACCTGGCGATACGTGAAGAGGAATTCGCGCACAGGATTGTGCAGCAGAGCGGACGTCCATACGCGGACGCTGTTAGCGAGGTACAGACCGCAATCTCGCGCCTCTTTAGTTATGCGGCCTGGGCGGACAAATACGAAGGCGTGGTGCATCGTCCGCCATTGCGCGGCGTTGTGCTAGCGATGAACGAGCCCATCGGCGTGATCGGCATGGCCTGCCCCGACGAGTATCCTCTGCTGGGTTTTATCTCGCTGGTTGCTCCCGCCATAGCCATGGGCAACACGGTGGTTGTGATCCCTTCGCAGCGGTCTCCCCTCAGCGCAACCGACTGCTACCAGGTGTTCGAGACCTCTGATCTCCCTGATGGGGTGGTGAATATCGTCACGGGTGAACGCGACCCGCTCTGCCAGGTACTGGCCGATCATGACGATGTAGATGCCATGTGGTATTTTGGTTCGGCAGAGGGCAGTAAAATGGTTGAACTGGCCTCGGCAGGCAATATGAAGCGCACATGGGTGAGCTATGGCCATGCGCGCAACTGGTTAGACGCGGAGCAGGGTGAGGGCGAGGAATTTTTGCGCGAGTCCACGCAAGTGAAGAATATCTGGGTGCCTTATGGGGAG
>CAVZJN010000031.1:0-54174 GCA_963775585.1 uncultured Chloroflexia bacterium
GAAGTTGCCCAAGAGTAGAGAATAGTGTATAGTTGAGTGTAATAGTTCGCATATTGAAGGCTGTCGAACTGCATATTTCTTTGTCTTTGTGTGTCATTTTGTGCTATCATTGCCCGGAAAAAGAGTACTTTTAGGTAGTACGAGATACTTTTGCCCTCATTCAATCGTGCGATATTATATTAAAGCAGTGTTATCGTGTTATCGTATGGAACAATCACCTTAGAACTTGTGCGCTTAAATTTCCCATGCTATACTTCATGGGCGTCGCTCGAGAAAATGACTAATTATTCTGGAAGCAGGGAGTTATTGTCGATGGAGCCTCGAAACCGTCCTCAGCCAACAGGTCCGCAGCCTGCACAGCCTGGCCTGAGAGGACAGGGTGATAGCGCACCGGAGAACCCACCAGGAGGCGCTCTCCAGCTATACTCAATTAATGAACTGGCTCGTTGTTGCTCTGAAGAGACAAATAAATTTTTACGGCAGAGCGTATCCAATGATCGCTATTGCCTTGAATTATTTCGCCGGGCCATTGTTAAACGAGATGATGATGCCTGGGCCTGTATTTATCAACAGTATGCGCCGCTTGTGCTCACCTGGGTTACACAGCATCAGAGCGCTGCACCAATTTTAGGGCAGGATGGAAGCGCTCCGCTCGTCAATGCCGCTTTTGCCAAATTCTCGCAGGCGCTCACCCCGGCTAAAATGGAGAATTTTGATTCTCTTGCCGCTATTTTGAAATATCTCAAAATGTGCGTGCATAGCGTCGTTGCTGACGAGGTACGTTCACGGCAATCTCGACAGTATGAAGAGACGCTGGAGTTGATTGAGCACGAGCCTGCTTCTGATGATCCTGCGGACGATGTCGTTGCAAATATTTCCGCGCATGGTTTGTGGCAAGTTATCCAGGAAGAACTCAATGGCGAAGATGAGCGCGTATTGATTTATCTGGCCTATATACATGGGATGAAGCCGAGTGAGATAAGTAGCCAGCACCGCCGGCTCTTTCCTACCGTAGATGATGTCTATCGTATCAAGCGCAATGTGTTGGAGCGTCTACGGCGCAACCGTCGTTTACAGTTGCTCTTCAAACATCAACATCTATAAGGTCAAATGCAAAAAAAGGCGTGAACCTCGTTTAATGATGTAAAGAGGGCAGGTAAATCTCTTGAGTGACAACTCCCCACGGCTAAAGCCGGGGGCTTCTCAGTTCAGCGCGTTTTCGTGACGCTCCCTGAAGGCGGTGCCCCCGCCCAGAAAAGAGAACTCTCTGCCAGATGGCACTTGAAGCCTCTCTGACCAGAGAACACGATACATTGGTCACACGCTAGTGTTTTTACCCAAGGAAACGACTTACCTTGGAACCCGTAAGCACTATTTCATTGTCAATGTACAATGGAACGAGTGTACCAGAGATAGGTATCAATGTCAAGTGTCAAATGTCTTTCCAGGTGGGTTCTCCGTCTGGGGACGTTTTGAAACTTTGGGCCTGTATCCTATGTTGATCTAAAGGAAACGCTCATGGAGTGTAGTGAACCTGGTGCTATTCGTGATGAAGAACTGCTGGCGTATCTCGCGGGAGAGAAGGTACGGCCATTTGTTAAGCAGCATCTTGCACATTGCCAGCGCTGTACAGCACAACTGGCGGCGTATGAACGAATAGAACGCACCTTAACCAGTAAACTGTATCGGTTTGATTGTCCACCTGGTCAGGTACTCGGTGAATACCATTTGGGATTGCTCAGTAAGGAACTTACTGCCGCAGTCAGTAACCACCTGAGTATGTGCGCGCTCTGTGCAGCCGAGGTGGCAACGCTGACAGAATTTCTTGCGAACGATCAGATGCTTGCACGGCCCGCGGTCGCGCGAGATATGTCTGTTCAGACCTCCTCCCCAAATAATAATCATCGTTCCACGCAAGGCGCGAAAAGTGTCTTAGATCGTCTACAGAACACGGCAAATACGGGTGCTCGACGTATTCTTGCGACTCTCTTGCCGCCACAGCCGCGCCTGGCCTTTCAGCGTGATACCACACAGGCTGCTTTATGGCCGCGCCGCTATACGGCTGAGGACGTCAGCATTGCCATCCAGGTTGAACGAGACGCAAGCCAGAGAGACTCTTTACAACTCATTGGCTTTGTTACCCGTCAAGGTCAATCACTGGATATGCTACAGGGAACGCAAGTGCTTCTGACATCACAGGCCGCTGACATGTCCCTTGCCGGAGCGCAGTATACGCAACAAATCGACGAACTGGGTAACTTTGTCTTTTCATCGATCGCTCCTGCGACATACATGTTGGAGCTGCAGTTTCCTGGGAGCAACATCGTGGTCGAGCAACTTCCGGTAACTCTGCAAGATTGACCGCGTGGTTTATCTATTTTGATAAACGTACAGAGTGTGTCATAGTAACTCATTGTGATTTGTACCGCGTCAAATACGTCTAAACATATGAAATCGGGATAAGAAATGTGGGGATGGGCCTCCTTGCCTGAAGGGCCGTGATGCCTATGTTAAACGTTGTATGTTTTCAGTTGACGGAATCATTGTCGCATGACACCTCAAGAACTGGTAGCCGATCTTCTTCTCATGAATGAGAAAGAGGGGAGGCAATTACTGCAACGCCACATTTTCACTTTTGATGACGCCTCTATTGCCTTCCTGGTTGAACTCATCAAGCGCGAAGCCGATCGCCAGTGGAATAATGATGGACAGGTATCATTTACGCTAGCTGGTTATCTCCTCGCCATCGGTGATCTAACCTTCAACAAAGCATCTCATGCACTGGGATTAATGGCTCGTGGCGATGCCCTACGCCGTATGGATCGTGACAAGGAAGCTCTCCCATATTTCGATGCCTCTGGCGAGGAGTTCAAAGAGATAGGCGATGAAGTTGGTTGGGCGCGCACACGCATAGGGCGCATTAGCGCTTGCCTTCAACTGAACCGCACGAACGAGGCGTTGCGAGATGCTGCGGCTGCCCGAGAGGTCTTCATTCGCCATGGAAAGCTGCTACGCGCTGGCCAGATTGATGTCAATGCAGCTATTGTCAACTACGAAATGGGTCAATTTGACCAGGCGCTGCGGCTCTTCGACCGCGCAATTGAAACCTACTCCTTGCAAGGGGAAGGGGTTGAGCTGAATATCGCCCGCGCTCGTGGCAATAAAGCCATTACCCTGGCAGCCCAGGGCAAGTTTCGTGAGGCTGTGGCACTGCATGAACAGGCCCGCGCAACGTTTGCCACTTATGGTGGGCAGGAAGTCGCGGTGGCGCGCGAGGAGCTGAACATTGCCCAGATTTATGCTTCACAGGGACACTACAGCCACGCCCTGTTGCTTTTTAGCCGCAGTCGTACTATTTTTCTGCAATACAACCTGCAATTCCAGGCTGCCGAGGTAGCGCAGCAGATATGCCTCTGCCTGGTGCGACTCAATCGCGCCAGGGAAGCCTATGACCTCGCGGGCGATACAGTGGCTTTCTTTCGTAAATCGCCGGGACATCGCCAGAATTTGGCCCACTCTCTTATGTATCAGGCAGAGGCCGCCATGCTGGAAGGAAATTTTCGTGACGCTGATGAGATGCTCAAAGAGGCCAGTGATATTCTCGAAGAGGGAGGCTTTATGGCTCTGGCATCTATTGCGCGGCTGCAACAGGCTGAGCTCTATTTCGCGGGCGGTCAACTTGACGCCAGCCTGCGCGAAGCTCAGCACGTCGCGGACGCTTTCGCGGAGCAGGAGGCCCTCCCACAATTGGCGCGGACGGCCCTGCTACAGGCGCGTATTGCTGCTGTGACAGGGGATATCGCGGCCGCTCAATATTTATGTGATCACGCCCTGGATATTGCTCAGGGTCAGGGACTGCTTGACCTCAAGTATCGCTGCGATTACCTGCTTGGACAAATTGCCGAACAGCGTGCTGACCTGGAAGCTGCTGCCCGTTACTACGATCGTGCCGTACAAGGTATCGACGAAGTACAGAACCATCTGGTGTTGGACGAGCGTACAAGCTTTCTCGAAGATAAAGGGAATATCTACCAGCGCGCCATCATTCTGGCGCTAAGGCGAGGAAATAAAGACCAGGCACTGATATACGTCGAAAAGGCTAAGTCGCGTGTCATCGGCGATTACCTGCGCAACAACATCGACATTCGCTTGCGCGCCGGTGATAAAGCTGGCGAGGCTATTCTTGAGGACCTGGCAAAACTACGTGAAGAGCAGGCCTGGTATAGTTCGATTGTGTATGAGGCTGAAAATGAGGCAAATCTAAGCGATACTGCCATCATGCGTATACGCGCTATTGCACCTGCGCAGGCGCGCAAAGAGATGCAACTGCGTGAGCGCCGTATTGAACACCTGTTGGAACAGATGCAGCTGCGCCTGGCCGGCGACCTGATATCCCGGCAGCGCTCCAGTTGGACCAATAGCATTGTGACAACCCTCTGGCCGAAACTCGAACCCAACAGCGTGATGCTGGAGTATTATATTGCCGGACATGACCTCTTCATTTTTCAGCTGACGCACAAGGGCGTCGATGTGCACATTGTGCAGGGAGCCGTCCCCAAGTTGGAGCGTCTGTACTCTTTCTGGCGTGTGAATCTCGACCTTGTTGCCCAGGCTGCTGGTACGCAGGATCAGGACCAGGCCTTTATAGCTTTAGAGGATAATAGCCTGGGTTTGCTGCAAAAACTCTATGATCTGTTGCTCAGGCCTGTAACTCATATACTCAATTCCTGCGAACACCTGATAGTAGTACCCTATGGCATGTTGCACTACCTTCCGTTCCATTGTCTTTTCGATGGAACGCAGTTTGTTGTTGAGCGATTGAACGTCTCATATCTGCCCGCTGCAGCATTGTGGGAAATTTGCTGCCAGCGCGGCCAGCGTATCGAGGCGAAGAAGGCACGCCTGGGTGATTCGCTCGTGCTGGGTATCTCAGACAATGGCCGCCTGCAATTTGCAGTGCAAGAGGCGGAGGTGGTGGCGAAACAATTGGGGGCGCGTCCCATGCTGGACAATACTGCTACCGCCTCTCTCCTCTGGCAATATGGCGCGCGAAGCCCCATTGTGCATATCGCCGCCCATGGGCTCTTCCGACTTGACGCTCCCAACTTCTCGCACATCAAGCTAGCTGACCGCCAGCTCAGCACCATCGAGGTCTTCAATCTCGACCTTTCATGTTGCTCTCTGGTGACACTAAGTGCTTGCGAAACAGGGCGCGCAGTCGTTGGCGGTGTCGATGAGGTGATCGGTCTTGGACGCGGTTTTCTCTATGCCGGCGCCGCTTCCTTGCTGCCAACGCTCTGGAAAGTGGACGATGCCAGCAGCGCGGAACTGATGGAGATGTTCTACCAGGCGCTGCTGGGCGAGTTTAGTAAGACTGCTGCCCTGGCGGGGGCACAGCGGGCATTTCTCGCGCGCGCCCGCACATCCTCGCGGCCCTATCGCGCGCACCCCTATTTCTGGGCCGCTTTCCACCTGATCGGTGATCCTGGGCCATTGTTGTAGGGATACATTTATTGCAACCATGTGAATTGGCTCCCCAGGCGGTCGCAATGAATTGCACCCCTACAGTGTCCTGTTCGTTATACATAGAGAGTAACAGCAACATCGCTGCAAACCCGTAAGGAGTTAAGTCTCTTATCCATCGCCGTAATGCAACAACGCTTTCTTGTGCCGCGTCTACTAAAGTCAGCAGCGATGAAAGGAGGCATCGTATGAAATACCTGGCCCCAGCGTATATCTATACCCCGGAAGGCTTACAAGCCAACAAACTGCTTGCTATTTCCGAGGATGGCCTCATAGACTCGATTTCTGACCTTGCAACCAGTGCATTTGCGCCCTCTGATGTAGAACTTCTTCCTGGCGTTGCTCTGCTGCCGGGCTTTGTCAATGTCCATAGCCACGTCTTTCAGCGCGCTTTGCGTGGGCATACGCACCGGCCGCTTTCCCAAAAGGACACCTTCTGGACGTGGCGTAATGCTATGTATGCCGAAGCACAGCGATTAACACCCGACAGCTTATTTACGCTGGCGCTGCAGACCTATCGTGAAATGCTGGCGGCTGGCTATACCAGCGTTGGGGAATTTCACTATGTACACCATCAGCCCGGCGGGCAACCCTATGCTGGCCCTAATGCCATGTCTGAAGCGATTCTACAGGCTGGCCGGGAAGCTGGCATACGCGTCGTATTACTGATGACCGCTTACGCGCAGGCTGGTTTCCATATGCCTCCAGAGGAAGGCCAACGGCGCTTCTGTGATGCCTCGGTCGAGGCCTTTCTTTCTCGTGTCGAAGAGTTACGCGACAAAGGTGAACTCATAGGAGTTGCTCCACACTCTGTGCGCGCAGTACCAGAGAACTGGTTCCGGGCCATTGCTGACTATAGCCGTACCCATCACCTGCCGCTCCATGTCCACGCCGACGAACAAGTAGCGGAGATCGAGCAGTGCCAGGCGGAGTATGGCTGTACTCCTATCGAACTGCTTGAGCGTTTTGGCGCCCTGGGATCACAGACCACCATTATTCATGCTACCCACGCGAACGATCAAGAGATTGCCCTGTTGACCAGGCACAGGTGTACGGTCTGTGTTTGTCCCACTACAGAAGGTGATCTCGGAGATGGTATCGCTCCCTATGCCGCGCTGCTGGCTGTCAACATTCCCCTGTGTATCGGTTCCGATAGCAATACTCGCCTGGCACCTATTGAAGAGTTGCGCTGGGCCGAATACTCTGCCCGCATGCGCTACCAGCGGCGTCGCATCCTGGTTGGCGACGAATTATCCTCTCCGGGAACGCTTTTACTTGACTATGGGACACAACTTGGGGCAACGGCTCTGGGGTTACATACGGGAGTTATTCTTCCTGGAATGTCCGCTGATTTTATTGGCGTAGATCTTAACCACCCGGCAATGGCGGGATGGAATGTCGATGACTTTTTAGACGTTCTGTTCTTCGGTGCATCCTCTGAGGTGATTACGCAGACGTGGGTGGGAGGAAGGTGGGGCCCAGGTTGAGAGCAGGCGCGGCCCAGGTTGAGAGCAGGTCTGGCCCAGGTTGACCGCAAGGGTCAACCCTACTATACACGTGGGGATGCTGCGCATCGCCCGCGCGGGCGATGGGTGGGCGGGGCAATACATTTCAATTAAGAAACGTTGAAATTCCTTGCCCGTTTTGGCCTCTCCTCCGGTTTTGGTTCCAGGGCGGGCTTTTCCTCGATCAACTTGAGGGCCTCAGCAATCGCCCTCTCTAACTGAGGGTCGATATCGTTGACATAATCTTGTGGCGCAATATCTACCTCGATATCGGGATCTGTGCCGTAGTTTTCTACGTTCCACCCGACATCTTTAAACCAGAAGGCGTATTCGGGCTGTGTGGTGCGCGTCCCATCAACGAGGTTATGATTTTGGGAGATACCGATTACACCGCCCCAGGTGCGCATGCCAATCAATGGACCCAGGCCCATCAGTTTGAAGCTATGACAAAAAATGTCACCGTCTGAGCCAGCCTGTTCATTGGTGAGAGCCACCATTGGGCCGCGTGGCGATTCAAATGGATAGGGCGTTGGTTGTCCCCAGCGGGAGAAATCATAACCGATGCGACGCCGTGCTAATTTTTCCAACAGCAAGCTAGAGACATTCCCTCCGCCATTCCAGCGCACATCAACGAGGAGCGCCGGGTAGTCATATTCGGCGAGGTAGCAACGGTGGAACTTCGAATAGCCGTCTGAACTCATATCAGGAATATGAATATAACCAACCCGCCCATTAGAAAGGGTATGTACCGCCTCGCAATTCTTCTCCACCCACTCTCGATAGCGGGCCTCCCACTCGCTTGCAAGCGCCTTCACGGTAACCACACGCGTTTCTTTCGTCTCTGCGGACTCAATCGTCAATTGCACCTCGTTCCTGGCCTGGTGCACCAGCAGTTCTTGGGGACTGCGGGCAGGATTGACGCGTTGGCCATTGATCGCCAACACCGCGTCACCCACGGTAACATTGATGCCTGGCATATTGAGCGGTGAGGTTGCGTTGCTGTCCCAGATGTCCCCCTGTACGATACGCCCAATTCTATAGCGTTCATGTTCACTATCATACTGCCAGTCTACTCCCAGGAAGCCTTGTCGATACTGAGGTCCCTGCCGGCGATCTCCGCCCATTTCATAGGCGTGAGAAGTGCCTAGCTCTCCTTGCAACTCCCAGAAGAGATCCGATAGTTCGGCACGAGAACTGACACGCTTTACCAGGGGAGCATACTGGTCGTAGATCGCTTGCCAATCTACTCCCGACATATCTTCAGCCCAGAAATGTTCCCGTTGCAAGCGCCAGGCCTCGGCAAACATTTGTTTCCATTCTGCGGCAGGTTGAACGGAAACCTTGACTCGGTTCAGGTCAAGCCAGCCGCTTTCGCGACTGGGCTCATTGCTATCTGTCTTGGGAGCTTTGTCTCCAGCTTTCAAGGCACGCAAACGGTTGCGGGCTGAATAGATCAGCGTCTTGCCGTCGCGCGAAACATCAAAGCTGTTCACGCTATCTAACAGCCACTCGTGTTTGTGTGTCTCGAAATCGTAACAGTAGATAGTTCCCCCTTTCGATTCGTTGGAGTCTGTGGCCGAAGGCAATGCTCCTTCGATGGGAAACATCGAGAAGAGCGCCTTGCCCTTGATGCCCTGTATGCTCGCGTAGCGGCCCTCCGGAACCGGAAATGGTAGCACTCGTGAAGTAATGCCCTCAAGGTTGATAACTAGCGAGGATTTTTTCTCGTCGGTGGTCTCCTCCTGTTCTTGCTCACCATTTTCGTCTTTTGCGGTCTCTTTGGCCTCGTCCTCAGGCTTTTTGGGTAAATCTTCCTCGCCGCTGTTCTGTTGTTTCTTCGAACCAATTCCCTCTTTTTCCTTCTCTTTCGCCGGTGGAACTTTCGGAACTGGAATAAATGGAGAAGGGAGGTCTTTTCTAAGCATTATTGCGTAGGGTTTTACGCCTCGTGGAAAGCTCCAATCAAAGTGGAGGTTGTCTCTCACGGGATTGAATGTACGTTTGCCCAGAAAGTAGAGATACTTGCCTTCCGGGTCAAAAGAGGGCGAAAAATCTGCGAGAACAGGTTCAGTCGCAAAGTGCGTCTCACCCGTTTCCAGGTTACAGAGTTTGATCACGGATGTTTGATTTGAATTGGCGAAGCTATATGCTAACCAGTTACCGTCGGGAGACCATGCCGGGCCAGTAATCCGTTCGTACTCGCTGTTATCGACGACCGCTGATTTACTCGACTCAAGATCCACTACAACCAACTCATTGCGGTGATTGGTTATAGCGACAACATCATCTCTAGGTGAAACTACCATGTTGACGGCTCGCCCAAACTCAACTTCCGTCAGCGTTTTGGGCTCGCTGGCATCTTCGGGATTGAAGACAACCAGGGCTTCTCGGCCAATAGCATCGCTAATCGCTACCAGCCGTTTCCCGTCGTTCAGCCATTCTAGCATGCGGTAGCGTACGCCATCCGGTTCACCATGCTGAATGACAGGGCCTTCCCAATTCCCCATGGTAAAGGCTTTTCCTCGTGTCGTAATGGCTGTCGCATACCCCTGGGGATGTAAAGCAGATGAATCAAGGTATCCGCTTGCCGAGACAAATTTACGATTGAGCTGCGTGCGCAAACTAGGTAGCTCGACATCGATGTGTCGCACGCTCTCTGTTGCTGGATCGAACAGGTACAGATTCGCACCTGCGTGATACACCATGCGTTGTCCATCGCTGGCTAGATTGCGGGCATAATAATCCTGATGATCAGTGTGGCGGCGCACATCTTCTCCCTGAGGAGTACAGGAATAAATATTGCCAATATCTTCATGATCTGAAATGAAGTAGATGCGCTCACCAACCCAACATGGAGCAGCAATATTTCCATTGAGTTGGAGCAAGCGTTGGAATATTCCACTGCCGCTGCTATCGCACCACAAGTGCCCAACCGTGCCGCCGCGATAACGCTTCCAGCGCGCTGGTTCGTTAATATTTCGTCCCAGTACAATGCCACCGCCTGGTCCAAATGAAATCGCATTTGCCATTCCCACGGGAAGTTGCCGGGGTAGGCCGCCTCCGGGTTTTATGGCATAGATGACCTGGAAACGGCTGTCAGGTTGGCCTGCGTTACTTGCATACAATATTTCGTCACCTGCAGGTGACCATCCCAGGACGCGGCAATTGGCAGCTTGATACGTAAGTCGTTGAGCGGGGCCTCCCTGTGCAGGCATTACATAAATCTCGTTCGGTCCCTCTTCTTGTCCTACAAAGGCAAGTAATTCACCGTCAGGTGAAAAACGTGGATGGCTTACTTCATCTACCGCCGCTGTTAGACGCTCGGCGCGTCCACCATCGCTCGTAATCAGCCAGAGATCATCCTCCGCAACGAAAACAATGCGATCCTGATGAATATGTGGAAAGCGTATATAACCCTGGGGCATAATCCACACCCTTCTTTCATTATTTGTAGGGAAAGTGCGGTCTTTACAGTTGCCATACTTTTAATGGTGAAATGTATTGTAGCACAGTTAAACTGAACATGTCGAGAGCGATGCTCAAGCGCTTGAGCGGGCAAATCAACGAGTCTCTGCCCTCTTGCTATATAGTTCTGATTATGGTAACCTCTCCTTGCAATAATTCAAACAAAACCTTCTAAGGAGAGATACTTTAATGACGCAAACCGTGAATGGTCAAAAAAATACGCAGCAGAAGCAAAATCGACCCGGACAGCGGCAACAAGAGCGCCTGATGCGCCAGGCTCGTCGTCGTCGCCGGCAGCAAATATGGATCAGTGTCACTGTAGCAGTAGTGGTGATCGCTGCTAGCGGGCCTGGCTTTCTGGCAATATCAGCGTTATACAGCTCAACAAAGTGCTAAAAGCACAACAACACAAACAACGCATACGACGACTGCACAGGTTGGCCCTAAATGTGCTACAGCAACTTCTGCCCCGGCGGTCTATGATACAACTCCTAAGGCAGGCCCGCAAAATCCTCCTGCCGTGACAGGAGCCCCGGCTACAAACGCTGATGGACTGCAATGCCTTGACCTTAAAGTTGGCAGTGGCAAGGTAGCACAGCAAGGGAGTACGGTCTCCGTTGAGTACTCGGGCTGGCTGGCAAGCAATGGCAAAAAGTTTGATAGCTCCTATGATCATGGCGCTCAACCCTTTTCCGTCAGCCCACTTGGCCAGGCAAGTGTCATTCAAGGTTGGAACGAGGGATTGGTTGGGATGAAGGCTGGCGGTATCCGTCGAATCATTCTTCCCGCTTCTTTGGCCTATGGTCCGCAGGGTAACCAGGGTATTCCGCCCAATGCAACACTGATTTTTGATGTGACCGCCGTGAGTGTGCAATAACAGCACACTCCTGCGGATGAAATGTAAAAGAAGTAAAACGGGTTTTATTTTGCCCTTGACTTTTGGAATTTTGCTGGGTATAATTCTAGCAATTTGAGACCAGTTTCCAATTGTTCCACTCTGTGGAAAGGGCAAGGTATCCTCATGGCCATTTGGCACCGGGTAGAGACGCAAAAAATCATCATGTTGCAGGCGTGTTGCCTGTACCATCCCATTGATGGTCCCGGTGTTGATTTGCCGATACCAATACATTTTTCTTCCTCACCCCATTGATTTGGGGGTGAGGAATTTTTTTTGACCTGTTAGTCTCCGAGCTTGCCATATATGACAACGGCGTCATATAGCGGTTCAACTAGCAACCTCAACGACTAGCGTTGTTTGTTGAACTAGCGAAGGAGGAGATGATGACCTGTCAATCTGTTGTTATTGTATGTTTGGCGTGATGATGGAACGCTATGTTACAAAGAGGAGAGGAACTTACTCATGAGCATGACACAAGTAAACCAATCGACCGAGACCAGCAAAGAATTGCTGGACATGGATCAACTCAGCAATCGCCATATGCTTGTGCGATCACCGCAGATGGCGGCTTTAATACGGCTCCGAGGGACATTGCTAAAAACGATCCGCAATTTCATGGAGTCCGAAGATTTCGTCGAAGTGACAACCCCAACAATCACCAGCTTAACAGGAGCCTGTGAAGATTTTTCAACGCTCTTCCCGCTCGAGTACTTTGGCAACAAGGCTTTCTTGACGCAGACTGCCCAGTTGCATCTTGAGCCATTGGTACACAGCCAGACCTTGCGCCGCGTCTATTCGGTGAACCACAGCTATCGCGCCGAACCGCGTGCCGACCATCGCCACCTGACAGAGTTTGTGCTGATTGAGCCAGAAATTGGCTTTGGCAATTTACAGACGCTACTGGACATCGAAGAGCGCCTGGTCAGTACCCTGGTGCAGAAGGCGCTAGAGACGAGGCGCGAAGAGTTGGAGATGCTCGGGGCCGATATTGCCATGTTGGAGACGATCATGCCTCCCTTCCACCGCATGACCTACACTGAGGCTGTTGAACAGCTCAACAAGATGGGTATAGCTACCAACTGGGGGGATGACCTGGACCGCAAGCGTGAAATTGCTCTCCTGGAATGGACGCAGTTCCCCACCTTCATCACGCACTACCCCCTGGAGTTGAAATTCTTCAATATGCGCCAGAATCGCGAAGACGAGCGCATCGTCAACGCTGCTGACCTCTTGCTCCCAGGCGTGGGCGAGGTCTGCGGAGGCGCTGAGCGCGAAGAAGATCCCATTCGCCTGCGCCATCGATTGATGAATTCAGAAGCCATGAAGCACCTGCTCGCGGCAGGCGGGAGTGCGGAGGACTATGAGTGGTATCTGAAACTACGCGACGATGACTCGATCCCCTATGCAGGTTTTGGCATGGGCTTCGAGCGGCTGGTACAGTTCATCACCGGCAGCGAGAGCTGCTTGAACTGTGTCGAGTATCCGCGTAACAGCGTCCACTATATGCCGTAATTGTGATGATGGACTCGACAAGATTGCTGACGCTTTTTCAGCAGCTAGGTGTGGTCTTGAACGGGCATTTTGTGCTCAGTTCGGGACGGCACAGCAACGAATATTGGGAAAAGTTCCGCTTGCTAGAGTGGCCTCGTGTCACAGAGCGTCTCTGCCGGGATATAGCGGAGCGCTACCAGGGTCGCACGCTCGCGGCTGTGATTGGTCCGACAACAGGAGGAGCTTTATTGGCGCAGGAGGTGGCACGCCAGCTCGATACGCGCTGCCTCCTCGCTGAACCAGTTGCGGAGGGTGGACGAGAACTGCGTCGTGGCTTTAAGCTCGATGCATTCGCTCCAGTCCTGATTGTTGATGATGTCCTGACAACAGGTCTCTCACTGCGCGAAACACTATGTGCTATTGAGCCTTACCACCCGGACATCACTGGTATCGAAGTGCTAATTGATCGCAGCGGCGGTACAGCCGCCACGCAATTCTCCGTCCCCTGTCATGCCCTGCTCAGTGTTACGGCACAAACATATAGTCCAACTGACTGTCCATTGTGTGCTGCCGCTGTACCACTGGTTAAACCAGGCACGAGAGTCTGATCTTCACTCCTCGTGGAATCTGGTTTGTCGCATTCCACGAACAGGGACTGGGAACAACATCAGCCGGAGATAAACGGTTGCGTTTAAACCAGTTAAGGTAAAAAAAGTGAACTTTCTAGATAAATTGCTCAACGCTTCACGCCAGCAGAACAGCCTGCTCTGTGTCGGCTTAGACCCGGAACCAGACCGTTTTCCTGCGGCCCTGCGTGAAATGCCGGTTGAGAGAGCTGTGATCTACTTCTGTCACGCCATTATCGAGTCAACGACTTCGTTTGTGTGTGCCTTCAAACCAAATATCGCCTTTTTTGAAGTGCTTGGCCTGGCCGGAATGCGCGTGTTTCAGGAAGTGCTAAGCGCTATTCCTGTCCATATTCCGGTGATCGTCGATGCCAAGCGCGGCGATATTGGCATTACCGCCCACAACTATGCCTCTACCATGTTTGATGTCTATGGCTGCGATGCAGTGACGGTCAATCCCTACCTGGGTTATGATAGCATCGCCCCTTTTCTTGCGTACCGCGAGAAGGGAATCATCTTGCTCTGCCGTACGTCAAATCCGAGCGCGCGAGATTTTCAAGATCTGCTAGTACAGGATAATGGCGATCGGCCACGCCCACTCTACGAGGTAGTTGCCCGGCGCGTCCAATCGTGGAACGAAGCTGGCAATTGCGGCCTGGTGGTCGGCGCGACCTATCCCCAGGAACTGCATACTATTCGCTCTATCTGTCCTTCAATGCCCATTCTTATCCCAGGCGTGGGTGCCCAGGGCGGAGACCTCGAAGCTTCGGTTCGGACCGGCGTGGATAGGCACGGTGAGCGCGCCATACTTGCGGTTTCTCGCTCCATCTTGTATGCTGGCAATGGCCCTGACTTTGCCACTATGGCAGGGGAGGAGGCACAGAGATTACGAAACCTGATGAACGAGGCGAGAAGTAACAGCGAAGCATGAACCTGCAAACCGAGCTGGCGCCGCGCCACAAAAGCGGCCTCTTGCTAAAGAATCCAGTTATCACCGCGTCCGGTACGTTTGGTTATGGCGTCGAATACGCCAGGATAGCCGAGGTACAACGGCTGGGCGCCATTGTCTGTAAAGGCACGACCCTGCACGCCCGCAGTGGCAACCCACACCCTCGCACCCTTGAAACATCATCAGGGATGTTGAATGCCATCGGCCTGCAGAATCCAGGTATTCATATAGTCGTTGACAGGTATGCTCCCATCTGGGAAACCTGGCAGACGCCGGTGATCGTCAACGTTGCAGGAGAGACGATCAGAGAATTTGCTCAACTGGCCGAATTGCTGGAAGGCGTGCCCGGTGTGGCAGGTATCGAGGTAAACGTCTCCTGTCCAAACGTGCAGGCGGGGGGAGAGGTCTTTGGTGCTAGCGCCGCGACCGTTGTGGATGTCACTACTGCGGTGCGCCGAGAAACCACGCTTCCTGTGATCGTGAAACTCTCGCCCAATAGCGGCGATGCACGTCCAACTGCTTTGGCCGCCGCCTCATCTGGCGCCGATGCCATCTCGCTTATCAACACTATTACAAGTATGGGCATAGATATCAAGACGCGCCGGCCAGCGTTAACCCATGGGACTGGAGGGCTTTCCGGTCCAGCCATCAAGCCCATTGCATTGCGCATGGTGTATGAAGTAGCGCGCGAATTGCGTCTATCCTATCCTCATGTTCCAATAATAGGTATTGGTGGTATAACCAATGCAAGAGACGCGCTTGAGTTTATTATGGCGGGCGCGTCCGCGTGCCAGATTGGCACTATCAATTTTGTCAACCCTCGTGCTGGCGTTGAGATTATTGAGGGGATCGAGGAATTTCTTAGCAAAGAAGGAGTGGAGGATATTGGGGAGATTGTTGGGGCTGCCCTGGTTTGACGAATGCAAGGAAGCTATCCAACATACTCCGCCTTGAGTGGTTCTGAGACTTCATCCGCCAGGCGTTGTACAATTCCCTCGGGATAGGGCGCTCTCAGGTTCAGTATGAGATGCGAAGCTCCTGCTTTAATGAAACTTCGCGTTAGGTCGCGTGTTTCTTGCAAATTATTGGGATTGATGACCAATTGCACGGAACGTTCAATCGTCGCTGGGTCTCGCCTGATGGCGGCGCAATGTTCATCAAGCACCGCGCTTTTATGCTGAAACATATCGATTGGCCCGCCAGCAAAGTTCCAGATGTCCGCGTACTGCGCCACCACACGTAAAGTCAGCTTTTCGCCTCCGCCACCGATAACGATCGGTGGATATGGCTTTTGTACAGGTTTCGGCTCGCAGTACGCGTTCTTTAGTTGATAGTATTTACCATCAAAATTGGCTGGTGTCTCTGTCCACAATCTTTTAACTACTTCGCAGGCTTCGCCTAAGCGGCGGATTCTCTCACCTGGCGCGTAAAGCGGAATGTTGTACATTTCGTGCTCTAGCTCGTTCCAGCCGGCTCCAATACCGAAGTCGAGCCGTCCGCGAGAGATGATATCTATGGTCGCCGCCATGTTCGCCAGAACGGCCGGGTGGCGGTAGGTATTACCCGTGACCATCACTCCCACCCGCAATCGTTGCGTGCGAGCCGCGAGCGCGGCCAGCAGCGTCCATCCCTCGAGGCACTGGCCAGTTGGATTGGGGCCCAGTGGGATGAAGTGATCGAAAACCCAGGCATGTTCGATGATGGGGATGGTATCAGCCTCAAGCCAGACTCTCAGCATATCCTCATAAGTTGTATTTTGTGGAGCCGTTTTAATACCGAAGCGCAAGTTCTTTTCCGTTGACATGTGTACTTTTTCCTTATCACATACTTTCCAGTGGCACAAAACCGAGTACCCTGAGGGCATTAGCCATTGTTTGTACCGTGGCGTTGACCAACCAGGCGCGGAACGCTTTTTCGCGTTCGTCTGTCTCTTTCACTATGGGCGGTGTATGCTCATAGAAATCGCTAAAGTGTGAAGCTAAATCATAGATATACGCGGCAAGCATATGCGGAGCGAGCTTTGCGCTGGCCTCTGCCAGGCTACGCGGGTAGGCGTCGATATGGCGTAGCAACTCCCATTCGCTCTGTTCGAGCTGGTCGGGCAGCGCTGTAAGCCTTTCGGGCAACTCGTAGCCGCTCTTATCCAGTTTACGTAGAATGCTGTTCGCCCTGGCGTAGGCATACTGGAGGTAGACGCCGGTGTCGCCATTGGCTCGCAACGCCTCGTCCATATCCAGCGCGATAACCTGCTGTAGATTATAGCGAATCATGAAGTAACGGATCGCGGAGGCCGCGGCGATGGCCGCTGTTTCTGCTGACAACTCAGGTTTCGTCTCTAGCATTCTCTCGATAGCAGCATTGATGAGGTCATCGGCTTTGATCTCGATACCTTTGCGACCGCTCATGGCATAGAAATCGTGCTTGTCGGAGGTGTCTACCCCCAATCGGGCTGCGGTTGCGGCGGAGAGCGTGACTACTTCGTAGGCGAGGTGCGTTGAGTTATCCGCTTGCTCATCATAGCCCAGCCTGCGCAGGATCTCGTATAGCACCTGCTGTAGATATGACTGGCGCACATCGATCACATTAATAACCCGCCTTGCATGGCCGAAACGCCTGGGATCAACTTCCTCAGTTGATCCATGTTCGTTCTCCTCGTCGGGTGTGCGCATCGTCCAGAGCAGGCGTCCATCGTGCTGCCTCCCCCAGGGGATAAATGTGAACTGAACCTCTTTTTGCGGGTCATCAGCGAGGCCGAATTTCCAGAGCTGGTAGGCAATATCTTTGGCAGTGTAGGTTGCCGTGCCGTCGCTCCTGACGAGAATCTTGTCACTTGAGCGGTCGCCCTCTTCCGTTTGCGCCTCACCGCCACCAAAGGGCAGTATCCAGCATCCTGCAGCCTTGCCTGTTTCCGGTTTTTCCAATAGCCCCTTATTTTTCAGCATCTCAAAGGTGCGTTTCCATAGCCCGGAATGTAATACGGCAGACTCCCACGTTAACAGGTCGTACGAGACATTCAAACGGGACATTGTTTTCAGATGCGCCTTGACGATCTCGTGAGAGATGTCAGCGGCCAGGACTGCATAAGCGGGTCCAGCCTCCGGCTTGCCTCCATGTTCGATGGCATGCAGCACGGCCTTGCGCAAATCCTTTAGCTCTTGCAGCTTCTCTGGCTGGCTCTCTTTGACCTTCTCAGCTTCATCAAAAGCTTTACCTACCGCGACATAGACGCGCGAGCAGTAGTAGTCAAAAGACTCACCTGGCAGCCGCTCGTTGCCGTCAGGTAGTTGGATTATGCCTTTGTACAAGAGGGTGAAACCCATCACAACGTCCGCGACCTGGACGCCCGAATCGTCGATATAGTTCTGCGCCTCAACCTGGTAGCCCTGCGAGCGCAACATGCGGACGACGGTATCGCCGATGCATGAATTGCGCAGGTGGCCGACATGGGCAGCCTTGTTGCTATTGATATTGGTGTGCTCAACGACGATCTTCGTCCCAACACCTGTATCGCTCTGTCCGTAATCGGCGCCATTATTAATGACACGCTCGATGATACTTTGGCCAATGTAGGGGCGGTTCAGGCGAAAATTGAGAAAGCCCGGTGCGGTAACAGTGATCTCTTGAATGGCCGGGGTCCGCATATCCCGCAAGATCGTCGCCAGCGCTTCGGCCAGGGGGAGAGGCTTACGTGCCAGTTTCTGCTTGCCTCCCCACGGCATTACAGGCATCGAATAGTCGCCGAAACTGGCCTGTGCCGAAAAACGGAGATCAATGGGCAATTGTTCAATATCAAAATCTATCTGCTCTTGTACGAGATATGTTGAAACTGCCTGTTTTATCAGTGTCGTGAGATATTCATAGAGATCTCCCGGTGTTGTTTCGGCCATGTGTAGCGTCTCGCTTGTTGTTGTCATTTTCCCTCACTTCAAACCAAAACGTGCGTAGTATACATTCCTTGTTCTATGGAGTGTTCATTCACTATAACGTAGCTTTAGTTAATGGTCAAGTACTTCAAAGACAAAAAGTGAGAGGCGACCAGCTTTTGAGCACTGCCGAAAGCTGGTCGCCTCTCGTATACGAACCGGGTCGTGATTAACTTCTTTCCCACACGGGTAGAGAGAACATGCCCGTCTTGCCGAGTACACCAGCGAGAGCGGTATACCAGGCTAAAAGTGCTGTAATGATGCCAAGCCAACCTCCGAGAATGCCCAACGTGCTGACGCTACCAAGTTCAGCCACTGTCAACGAGAGGAAGGTCAGGAATAGGAAAGCGAAAACTGCAATAAGAGCCAAGTTAATCCTCAGCGTCCCGAGGAACATTATTCCTGTGAAGATCGTCCAGCCAAGCAGGAAGTAGCCAAATGCTGGAGAGCTGAGTATCAGTTTATTCTGGATGCTGTAGCCGACTGCCATCCAGAAGGCTCCGTAAGAAGTGAAGGCTGTTGCCGCGAAGGTATTCCCATTTCTGAATTCCCACATCGCTGCCAGTATCTGGGCGATACCGCCATAGAAGAGGGCCAGGCCGACGACAATCGCCAGACCTGAAACTGCTGGAAGAATCAATTGAGCGTTAGTAGCACTAAGGACGAAAGTCGTAAGGGCGAAGGCGCTTAAGCCGAGGGGTCCAGGGTTAGCTACTGGTTTAGCTACTGGTACCGACTCCGAGCGTTCTGTTGCGATTTGGGCCATTTGAGTGTCCCACCTTTCATTAGGAAGACTAGCAAAACAAATGTACTTTTCTCTGTACAAACCGGTCAAAAGTGTAGTTGAGACCTTGCATCTGCTTGTCGCAGGCACCACTGCCTGCCGAGTAGGTAGGATACGTCATCCACAAGCCGTAGTGGATGGCTTCATGTTCGCCTTGGCCGTACAGGTAGGTTACTAGGTAGATAAGGCGAAAAGACGTTGTTCGGCAATGAAATGAATGAGAACCAATAATCAAACAGAGGTGTGTTTTGTCGTTCCCCCTTTCTTCTTTTTTAAGAGTAGTGTACTCGATCACGCATAGGAGTTCACTTACTAGTAATTATAAGCAGATGTTACACAGTATGCAAGCTTATGCAATCACAAAATTGTGAGTGCGTATGTCTTGCGAAATCCTGGCGGCAGGTGCTAGATTTAGAGAGCATTCCAGGTTGGCTTGCTAGCAATTGCATGACCTACAGCAAAACTGCTAGAGGCGACAGGGATTTATTGCTTCTGCTCCTGGGTTTGAAGCTCGTGGGAAGGAGTTTCTGCCGACTTCTTCTGTGCTGTTTTCTTGCCAGCGAAGAAGATGCCCGTCAGTATCAGTGCCAGCCCACCGATTGCGTTGATACCGACCGGTTCGTGCAGCAGCAGCGCCCCGTAGATCAATGCCGTGCAGGGCAGCAGGTAGGTGACAATCAGGGTGCGTGTTGGTCCTACGCGTGCGATCAGCCAGTAGTAACAGATGTACGCCAGCGAGGTTCCTCCCAGCGCCAATGCCACCGCCGATCCCACGGACCAGACCAGCGGTATATGCAATGGATGCTGTGGCTGTACCACAAAGGCGATAGTCGCAATGGGGGCCAATATCACAGCGCCCATAGTGGTTTGACCGATGGCTGGTTGCATCAATGGCAGTCCCGAAAGCATTCTCAGCGCAAACAGGCTGCCGAAAGCATAGCTTGACGATCCGATAAAGACGAGCAGTGCCCCAAAGAGATACAGATTCGAACTGGTGGGCGTAAATGCGGCAGGCCCAACCAGCAGTCCAACTCCCAGGAAACCAATCAACACGCCTCCTACACGCATCCACGTCAGCTTTTCGCCCCTCGGCCACCAGTGCGAGACGATGATCAGCACCAACGGCGTGGTTGCATTCAGAATGGCAGCCATGCCCGAGGAGATATACTCCTCTCCCCAACTGATGGTCAGGTATGGTATTACGGCATTGAAGATGGCTACCACGAAGAATCCCCAGAGGCGCGAATGCCAACCATTCATGATGGAGGGTTTAAAAGGGACGACCAGCAATAATCCCAGCGCGCCCAAGACAAGGCGCACAGCGACCAGGGTAAGAGGCGTCATATCGGCGATCGCGACTTTAATAAAAAGAAAAGATGCGCCCCATAAAGCGGCCAGTGAGAAGAGGACAAGGTACTCTTTCGGTTTCATACAACTATTCTCCTGTTGCGTGAAAAACAAATTATATCACATCACCAGCAAAGCCCACTTTGCAGAATGGATGAGGCTTGACTTTGCATAGCCATTGGAGTACCATAGCCGCAGTTGGTAACTAAGGTTACAAAATGGGCGCAAAAATGAAGTTTAACGAATTGATGAGGGGATGGGGGAGGTTTCCTCGGGGCCGATAAATCGGCGCTGGGCGCGATAAATCGGCCCCTACGGTTGACCCTGTTTGTTTGTTCATTTGCATAATTGGGAGTGGACATATTTATGTTGGAGCGCGACGCTGTGCGCTGGTTGCAACTCACTTACAAAGTACCCAGCGAGCCATCACAGAAACGAGTGTGGGTTTGGCGACGTTTACAGAATCTCGGCGCTTTTGCACTGCAAAATTCAGTCTATTTGCTTCCCTTTTCAGAAGAGGTAGAGAAGCATTTTCGCCAGCTCGCCCATGAGATTCGTGAGATGGGGGGAGAAGCAAGTATCTTTTCTGTCGCGGCGCTTGATGTTGCTGATGAGTTGCGTATACAACAAACATTGGTAGAGGCGCGTAGCAATGAATATAACCGGGTGATAAAGGTGTGTGGCCGTTTTTTGGCGAAAGCGGCGGCACTCGTCGAATCACAAAATTGGAATGACCAGGTTCACGCGGAATTCTCCGAAGTATTAGAAAAAGTCCATGTCCTCTTTCGCACCGCCAAACGTCACGACATGCTGGGTTCAATAACCGCTTCAAAGCGTGCTGCGGCGGCTGAGTCGCTGGCTGTTTGTGAACAAGTATTCCGCGTGCTGCTCGATCAAGAATATACGCGAGCGCGTCGCTTACTTGAAATGCACAGTGATTTGCTCTCCACTGCGATCGATACTGAACCGGGCGATGCTGACTCGTCTCTCGTTGGAGGCCTGAATAGCGAAGTAGAGGAGTGACCAGGGTAGCCTCATTTGAATGGGGACTGTTTCGGGCGCAATAAATTGGGCCCCTACTACGATGTATCAGTGAAATCACATTTATTACGGAATATATCCCTTACTCCCTATGTTATTATAAGTACAACGAGCCTTATTCTGAAGCTCGCTGCAACTAAATGCCCAACTCATGCGTATAGTAAAGGAAGAAAGCTTTCAGACAAACGTTTGTTTGTCTGAAGATTGGCTCGGCCTTCCATTAAAAGGAAAATAACATGCAGCAAGAGAACTATGTTCGACAATCCAGCGGCTCCAAAGCAATTGCCCTTGATGTTCGTGCTCTGCGAATAAGATATCGTTTACTGCAACTCCTGGCTCTTATTCTCGGGGCTGCAAGCGCTATTGGTCTACATTACATTTTTGCGCGCTAAGAAACACCATCTTTCACATTGCTATTCCTAACTTTATAGATAAATAAAAGGACACCCAGAAAAGGTGTCCTTATGTTTTGTTCTCTGACTCCTGTCTCTTCAATCACCCCACTAACTGCCCAGTCCTTGTGCAGGGGTCATTGGTCTGTCCTCATTCTCCCAAAGGCTGGCGAAATGATCCCAGTTATGCACCATGCGCGGTTCCTCATCACGAGTTGTCACCTTCGTGTATCCACTATCCAGGTTCCAATTGCGCAGGTCCTCGCAAAGCGCGCTGAGCTTCTGATTTCTTTCGCTTGCTGAAGCGGAGGTATTGCGTAATGCCGCGTAGTATCCGATGGCACGCCTGCAGAGGTGCTCACTTAAACGCACCGCGTAAGCCATAACCTGTTCATAGTTCAACGTACCTGGCTCGCGAGAATTTTCTGCGAGTCTCGCAATAATTGGGTTATTTGCTCGTTTCCTGGTCAGCGCCTTGAAGGTGAAAAAGCGAAATGTGCCACGTCCAGCCAGGTACATACGTAGTCGCCGTAGCCCGGCCCGGTAATCCTGCTCAAAAACTTGACTTTGTTCTTCAGTCAATTCGTAGGTGACTCCTATGGCATCGTTCAGTAAATGCAGCACTTGCGCTGATAACGTAGCAGGTGTGATACAATTCGCTGCTGCCGGTTCTATATATTGTCCCCACGGTTGACGTATCCATCGATAAAGAGGCTGGTTAAAAAAGGTGTTGGCGATGTACTCATCCAGGCAGAATTCAATGTAGAAGTGCGTCCCCAGAGGGGCGAATTTTCCTGGTACCTCACTGGTGGAATAGATGCCTACCAGGGTGTTGATGTAGGGATTGAGCGCAATATCCGCGGCTATATGCGAAAGGTAGCCCATGGCAAAAGCCAGTGCCTGGCTGCGTAGCGCGGGCGAGGGTATATTCGCGGTCAGTTCGAGGAAGGCAAGCAGGACATCACCTGAGCGGTTGTAGTGCAGCAGGTCGGCCCAGCGCCTCTCGCTTGCTGTGGTTGATTGAAGTTTGTGCCGGTTTTGCTCTCTGAAGTCTGAAATTTTCTCTCGAAAAGAACCCTTCTGGAAGTACGTCATGTCAGGAGCGAGCGCTCCAAGGAAGGCCATCGCTGATATATCACTGCCCGGAAAGCGGATATCAATTTTGGGGAGAGGACCGGTATTCCATACAGCTCCCGCCGGGTTGTTTTGCGATGGAGTAAGCCCTCCGGCGGAGCGACGGTGCAAAGCAGAGTTATCAATGATCAATGAGCCAAGATCATTGCCGGCATCCTGACTGCGTTGAGCAGTTTCGATCAGGACACGCCAGTGTGTGAGAAATGCAGGCATACTTATACCTCTCCTCAGTGTTCAACTCTCGATGGCGCTGCTCTCCAGTCTGCTGAATACAAGTAAACATATGTGGAGGTTATTGCAATTGTACACACTTTGAGTCAACTATTCAATACACTATAATGTCCCGGGGTCATGATAAAGTATGTCCGCAATAAATAAACATCTGAGATGATGCTTCATGGAAAATGAGACTAACCCACACCTATGCTGATTGGCAAATTCCTTGTGTGATGTGATAGTCGCTTGCACTGTACAGGTTGTGAATCCATAATAGAGGGGTATCCTACGACAAAAGGGGTCGCCACACATGATAAACATTATCGCCATTGATCGCATACTTGTGCTTCTCTTACTCATTGCGCTCGCAGTTATCCTGGTGACGAGAAGATTTGCTATTCCTTACACGCTTGGGTTGGTGGTTGTCGGCTTGCTCATCAGTCTTTTGGGTTTCTTCCAGATATTCACCTGACACCAGAATTAGTGCTGTTTGTGTTTCTGCCTGCCTTACTCTTTGAAGGATCCTGGACAATACATGTTCAACAATTACGGGCAAATTGGGTTCCAATTTTCTTATTGGCAGTGCCAGGGTTACTCTTGTCGCTGCTCCTGATTGCTGTGCTGGTGCATTTTTTCGCCGGTCTGCAATGGAGCTATGCATTTTTACTCGGTGCAATTCTTTCACCTACCGACCCTGTCGCAGTGCTCGGGCTGTTCCGTCAGTTAAAGGTCGATAGTCGTCTTTCGGCCATTATTGAGGGGGAAAGTCTCTTCAATGATGGCATTGCAGGGGCTTTATATCAAACATTTCTCACCCTTGTTCTGCTCTCTCTCTCAGGTCATGCGATTTCGGGAGCATCTGCATGGGCCAGCGGTTTATCGACCTTTGTGGTAGAAGCTGGTGGTGGCGCTTTACTTGGCCTGGTCTGCGGTTTTCTGTTAAGTCGTTTCGTCACATTTATTGATGACCCACTGATCGAAACAACGATTACCATTATTTCAGCGTATGGGGTGTATCTCCTGGCTGATTTCCTCCATGTGTCAGGTATTCTCACCCTGATCGTTGCAACCCTCATCTTTGGAAGCTATGGGCGGCGGATTGGTATGTCTGAGCATACGAGGGAAGCAGTCGATAATTTTTGGGGTATCGCGGCTTTTATAGCGAATGCTCTTCTCTTTCTCCTTGTTGGTGCTGAACTCAATCCATTGAGATATTTCTCAAGTGTTGCAGCATACTCTTTACTCTTCCCTGCAGCGGTGGCGGTCGTTGCGGTTTTATTGGCACGGCTAGCCATGGTGCTCATGCTACGTTTCTTTACCCACTTATTAGGAGGATCAATCCTTTTCTCCTGGCGGTTTGTGATTTATTGGAGTGGATTACGCGGCGCGCTCTCGCTCGCTTTGGTACTGGCTCTGCCGATTGAGATGCCGGTGAGAGACATACTGCTTTTCTCAACCTATATGGTTGTATTGTTTACGCTCCTGGTACAAGGCTTGAGTTTACGGTTCATCTTGAAACGGTTGCCGTCTGTATCATGATGCAGGATGGATATAGCAATAACTGAGCAAACGTGTTATATTTATCGATAGTAATAAAACCATCGATATTTGGAGTAGAGAAAATGAATACACCATCGACGGATAGACCAGATACTGCGGTTGCCTCCCAACCTGCTCGTGATGACGCGCCGCGGCGCTTGATCGTCACGGCAAGCGTTGCTATTTTTGCGGTGCGTGATTGGTTGTTATGGATATTGTTGCGCGAAGGTCCCTGGGGACCACCAATGCGACTGGTCCTCGGTACAGAATCCGTCACCGAGGCGGTTGATCGTACTATCGAAGCTCTTCTGATGTGGCCTGTGAATGCCCCATTGATACAAATGAAAGCGGGCTGGCAGGAACAACAGGTCTACGTCTGGGGTAGCACGGAGCAGGGATCGGCTGTTTCACTTATTCATAGTGTTCTCCTGCGGGCAAATCGTGATGAGCTTCGTCCCAATCTTCATGCGCACGCTGTACCTAGCCTGCGCGTGGGATGGACGCCTGTCAGCGAGATCGAGTCAAATCAACGGGTGCTGGACGCGGAAGTACGTCCTGTTTTGCGCACAGCGCTGCATACCCTTCGTTCACAAGTACAGCGCGATCCTGAGATTGTGCTGCGCTACCTGGCGGACATGGGTGAAAATCAGGCTGTAGGATGGTGGAGGCAGGAAGCGAAAGCCGTCACCAGTAAAGAGACACGTCCCATGGGCATATTGAAGGAACCGGCACCTGGCGATGGAATCATCACACTTGCCGAAGCTGCCTTACTCTATAAAGCGTTTTTCCCGCCAGATGAGCAGATAGACCTATCTAATTTAAGACGGCGTTTCCTGGCGACCAACCGGCTTGAACCATTGAATGAGGAGCGTCCGGTACGTGGGCGAGAACTAGATTGGCGGCGTGTCAGTCGAGCCTATCGCTACCACGCTTCAAACGAGTAAGCGAGATTCAAAATATTGATTCCTGAAAATAGAGGATACATATATGGCAAAAGTAACGACAGGCACAGGTGACACTGGATATACAGGTTTGCTTGGGGAGGAGCGGGTAGCGAAATATGACCCACGCCCGGACACGTTCGGCACAGTTGATGAAGCAACCTCTGCCCTGGGTCTGGCACGTGCGATGACGCAGGATCCACAGGTGAAAAAAGTTATTTTCGACATTCAGAACGAATTGTATTACTTAATGGCGGAACTGGCCACAACGCCGGAGAACTATGAAAAAATGGGTTTCCGCATGACGGCTGAACATGTGCAAAGGCTGGAGCAGGTTGAAGAGGCCCTCAAGCAAGAAGTGGAAATACCAAATAAGTTTATTATTCCCGGCGATACGCCCGATGGGGCTGCGCTCGACCTGGCGCGCACCATTATTCGCCGAGCGGAGCGTATGGCGGTAAAATTGCTGCATGCTGGTGTCATCGAGAATGGTGAAGTTGTGCGCTACTTGAACCGTCTCTCCGACCTTGTCTTCATCCTCGCGCGCTACATCGAAGTGAAATCATCGCTGGCTCAGTTGCCAGAATAACGTAATAAAATTGTGAACTACTTTGTATTTTTCTTCCGGCTGGACTATTACACTAGGAGAGAGACTGTTCAGTTATCCACATATGTTTAGTTGTTCCCAGGTGGATCAGGATCGATACAAACCGTCCTTTTTGTGCATTATATCCAGTAAGGGGTCGAGCAATCCCCTTAACAACTTGTGGTGTTTTATGAGAGTAGTGGAAGACGAGTCCCAGCTCATTATCGACGCTTGCCAGGGATCAGTGTCGGCCTTTGAGGCGCTGGTTGTACTCTACGAACCACGGATCCGGCGAATGCTCTATAGCATGACGCGAGATGTGCAATTGACGCAAGACCTCTGTCAGGAGTCTTTTCTGGCCGCGTATAGAGCGCTGCACCGAATGGATGGGGAGGAATTGCATTTTGCGCCCTGGCTCTATCGCATTGCGCTGAATCAGTTACGCAGTGAATGGCGCAGGCGCAAGCATGTGACGCTTGTTCCCTTTCCAGCGCCATATGGCAGCGACGATGATGCGTCAAGCGAAGAGTATTTTATGTGCGATGGCAATTTTGAAGAAGTGGTGTCGGAGTGTGACCTGGTCAGGCGGGTTTTGTCCCGTCTTCCAGCTACTTCGGTAATGTGTCTACTGCTAGACGCGGAAGGGTTCACGTACAAAGAGATAGCCGAAATTATGCACGACTCGCTGTCCGCTGTACGGAGCCGCCTGGCGCGTGCTCGCCAATCTTTTCAACACCTCTACACGAGGCTCGATCAGGAGGGATGATCATGAAGCATGATAGTTCTCAACATTTGTCGTATTGTTCCTTCAGCAAGTATTGCATGCATTTTCTCGATGAACTGGATACACTCTATTTTTTACCGCAAAATGGTCTATTCATCTCTTCTGAGCAAGCCCTGCATCTCGATGATCCTCAACTGCTGGAGCAGTTGCGCACACACATCCCCACCTGTTCTATTTGTACCGCGACAGCGACTCACGCGCGCCGCGTCAGCGTGCAGCAACGCTCGCTGCTGCGGAAGATGTTAGCAGAGAACGAGCATATGGTTTCCTCAACGAATGCGCGCATAATGCAGGCTGTACGTCTCAATCCGAGATAGGGGGTGTGCATACCAGTGGCCTCCACTGAGCCTACTTCTGCGCATAGATGACCTCGCCGTGGTGCCATTCAGGCACACTCTCAAGGAGTGCGAACATCTCGCGGTCAATTTACAGCCCATACTCCTCCACAGCCATTCGCTTCCAGATCCTTACCTTTTTAATTCCAGCTTCACGCAGAATAGCTTCACTTGGAGCATGGGCTTGCGCAACCTGCATGGGATTATGTGCATCTGATCCCACGCTTACCGGCGTATTGTGCAATGCGCAAGCACGTGCGAGGCGGCGCACAAGGCTGGGATAGCCCAGGACATCATAGCCGTTTATCTCTAAAGCCACGTCATAGCGGGTTGCTTCAGCCGCCAATTGTTCAAGTTCTTCGTCCATTTGCGCTGGGAGATGTTGGTTTTTCACACGCAGCCGTACTGGATGGCTCACCAGGCTAAAATAGCCGCTACTCACCGCTTGTCGTAGTAGTTCGAAGTAGCGCAGCCAGCGCCTCTCGCCCTCTTCACGGCTGTCCCTCTCGTCGTTCTCGAATTGCACACCATCGATCTCGTGCACCGAACCGATCAGGTAATCCCACGGATAGCCCCGCAAGAGCGCTTGAATGACCTCGTTTTTGCCAGGGATAAAATCTACTTCTAACCCCAGTCGCACATCAATACCTGAGTGCCGGGCAGTCGTCTGAACCGCCTCGACATATGTAGGAAAAGTGAGTAGTGGCCCCTCGAGCGCCAGGTGCTCCAGTGTTTGGCGCGCCTCGGACATCTGAAAGACGTGTTCTGAGAGGCCAAGCACACGCAACCCTTTCTCGCGGGCCGATTGAGCCATCTGGAGCGCTGAACTGCGGGAAACGTGGCTATGAAAGTCGCTATCAATCGTCATTGGTGCTTCACCACCGCGATGGCAAAGCCATCTGTGTAGTCATCGTCCATGGCCAGGGCGAGCGATACAAGGCGCGGGTCGCTGGCAATGCGTTTATTCAACTCGATGATACCCGCAATATCTGCATTTTCTGCAGGACCAAATGCCTTTCCACTGCGAATACAGTTGTCGGCAACGATAATGCTGCCAGGCCGCGTCAGCCGCAGCGCCCAGTCCAGGTACTGGGCATAGGGAGGTTTGTCGGCATCGATGAAAACAAGGTCGAAGGGCGCTTCACGTTCTAGTGTGGGGAGGAGGTCGAGCGCTTTCCCAACTCGTACCTCTGTCCGGTTGCCCACTCCTGCCCTCTCGAAGGAATGTTGCACGACGTTGGCATGATCGGGGTTCATCTCCAGCGTGATAAGGCGGCCACCTGGGGGTAGGGCACGAGCCAGCCAGATTCCACTATAGCCGGCCAACGCGCCGATCTCCAGTATCTTGTGCGCGTTACACATCGTCGCCAGTAGTTGCAGGAATTTCCCCTGGATTGGAGAAATCTGAATCTGTGGAAGGCCTGCCTGCTTCGCAGTCTCTAACGCGGCTCGTAATCCCTCGTCTTCGGCAGCAAACATGCTGGTAATCGCTGCTTCAATCTCATGACGTGTCTTTGCTGCTTGCTGCAATGCCATCAATTCTGCATCGTTGCCTGTCAAAGTATACCTCTTCCTTGTTCTGGCGAATGAGGCACCGACCGTTGCGGAACGGTAACTCGCCAATATATGATCAACCAACTCAATGTCGCTGAGCAGAGAGCCGTTCAAATAAATGGCTCACAATCAATGGGTGCCAGAAGTGATAGGTAATCAGGGATCCGCTCCCATCTTCAGTCAACAAACCGGCATGTAAAGCCTCTTCGAGCAAATCCAGTATTGTGTCTTCCTGGTGTTCGTTGGCCATAGAGAGTAACTGACCGAATTCGAATGAACCACCCAGAACTGCTGCCTTGCTTAAGAGTACCTGGCACTCACTACTTAATCTGTCCAGGCGGCGTTCGAGAACAGCAGCAATACCTTCAGGCAATGTGCTGCCTGGAAATACTTTGGGGTACTTACCATCCTCAACGCGTGCCAATGTTTGCGAAAATGCTCCTCGCCTGTAATACTCGGTATGCGTTAGTATACTTTGCGCAGTCTCACTCACGCGAGCTAGCTCCTCCGCGAAAAATGGGTTGCCCGCAGCCTGCGTCTGGATACTATGCACGATATTCTGCGGAAGATGAGCTACGAGTGTGCCTATTTGAGATTGAGTGAGTGGTTGTAGTGCCACTGTAATGATGGCCTGTTCTCGCCGTAAATCAGCGATGAGCGACCATAAGCCGTGATTGGGAGATAGCTCTACATCGCGGCAGGTACCTAGCAACAATAACCGCTCACCCTGGATATGTCGGGTAATGTAAGCGAGTAGCTCCCGGCTGCTGCCATCTGTCCAGTGGAGGTCGTCCAGTACTAACAGCAACGGAGTAGTTTTGCTCAGTGTACTCAATAGCGCAGAGGTAGCCTCCCACAAGTGGAGCCGTTCCTGTTCTGGGGGAAGTTGCTGATACGTTTTACCGCTTTGAGGTAATATATCGCGCAGTTCTGGCAGTAAGGTGCTTAGTCTTTCCAGTGATGTGGAGGTGTAGTGTGCTGTAGCCAGCATTTCCTCGTCGGCGCGAGAAGCAACACTTGAAACAAGTAACTCGGTGGGAACATGTTGCAGGAGTGTGCGTAAAAGTTCTATCCAGGGCCTGTAGGGGACCGTTCCTTCCTGTTCATAAGACCGTGTCCAGGCTACTTCCCAGCCTCGCGTGTTCGCTTCGTGGCTCAATTCCTCTGCTAATCGTGTCTTTCCAATGCCAGCCTCGCCCATAAGCAATAACACATGTGGATTTCTCACCACGCCTGCTGTGGCTTTGGCTGCTGTTCCCTCTTCTTCTAGCGAAATCATAACTCGCCGTATAATTTCAAGTTCTCGTTCGCGGCCAATCAATGGGCTTTGATTATAGCGACCCAACTGGCTGGTGCTCACAAAAGGAGTGACGACCCGAGCAATGGACTTTCCGGTAGACTTTTGCTCGGGTTGCGCCTGCTCTGTGTCGCCTGGCATATCCTCCTTCGCGGAGGTATTCTGCGTGTACTCGCCAGGTTGCGTTCCCTGCTTCCCCGGGAGATGCTCATCATTTGTAATAAGAATCTCTGGCAGTAGAACTTTATCAATGTGTCCCTGACGCAGCTTCTCATAAAGATCGCGTGTCTCTGGAAGAGGTTCGCTATCGTAGATTTGCTCCAGTCTTGCGGCGAGCCTACGATAGGTATTGAGTGCCTCCCCGCGCCGATCGAGCTGCGTCAGCAATTTCATCAGGCGTTGTATGGCGATTTCGTCGGTGGGATCGGTGGCGAGGAGACGGTTTAGCGGTTCCATCGCGCTGGCGTAGGCTCCTCGAGCCTCACGCAGTTTTGCTAGATTAAGGAGCAGGTCGGTCCAGCTTCTTTTGAGGGCTTCACGGCGCGGCGCGGCCCACTCTGAGTAGAGTTCTTCAAGTAAATAGTCGCCGCTATACAACGCGGCTGCATCCTCCAATAACCTTTCGACCTGGTCAGCGCTGGCTTTATTCAAACTCAGGTGCGTTGTAGATGGGTTATTTCCCTTGATGCCGAGGAGAGTATTTGCTTCTTTTAACAGGCTTTCGAATGCTTCTGCATCGACCCAGATGTGTGTGCGGTCAGCCAGTTCTAACACATCGCGTTCCAGTCGCAGCATACGGGACGCTGCTGGCCGTGCGATCCCTGGTTCGAGTATCTGGCGTAGTTCGTGTACTGCACCATTCAGACGATTTGCCGCGGTCTCCATCTCGAGATCGGGCCACAATGCTTCTATCGCCTGTTCTCTGCCCAGGCGACGCCCTGGACTGCTGAGAAGGCAGCCAAGTAAAGCCCGCGCTCGGTGACGACGCCAGGTTCTATTGATAACAGGCTTCCATTCATTGCCTTGTAAAAGTTCAACGCAAAATTGTCCAAGGACAAAGATCCGCAATTCCTGGGTATTCGATTGGAGAGGCATCCCCCTGGCAAGTCCCGCTGCTCCATTAGTAGCTGACGTTGCTCTTCCTTCATCCACTTCAAGCACAGTCTGTCGTTCTATCTCAATATCCGCTGGAAGACGTATCCCGATATATTTGCTAATAGTGCGCCTGTTCTCACTCCAATAAGCGTACCAGTAAGGTCCGTGCCCGGCTCCTTCTTTACATTTGCGACAGCGTTCTTTTCCACAGCGTGTATACTGCTGGCGATAGGTGACTTTACTGCTCATTGACAAGTGCCTACAAGTTCCCCCGTGATGAAGAATACCCGCAATGGATACCTATACCTATGCGGATGCTTCTACACGTCTATGCCGAATGGTTTCCCCTGCCAACAGGTGAAGCGCGATTCGAATCAAATCTTATAGAAGACAAGAATATTATAACCTATGATTGAGCTGTGTCACAATCAATTGGCCATTTTTAGCCTGGTAAGATGAAGGAAGATCGCTGGCAGGATTTGTCGCACTTGTCGCACTTGTTGCAGTTGTCGCGATTGTTTCGTTTGTATCGCTACTTATTACCGAGCTTCTATGAGTTATTGAGGGGTGATCAGGGGAAGTATACTTTCCTGAGCTTGACTTCTTCCGCCGTTTTTCTTATACTCAATCTATGAGTACTTATCTGGTGAGTGATATCTCGGCCCTGCAAACAGACTAGCGCTTCATCTTGTGCCCTCCCTCGGTGTGGGCTCCTCGACCGCTGGAGTGACAAGCTCAATGGAAGCATCCTCATCAACATAGGCCGCAAAGAGTCTGCTCTCGTTGGTGTCATCCATGAGCACATACACGACTCCTCCAGCGGTGGCATTGACTCTCCCAGTCTCTCCTGTGCGTTTGATACGCACATGATCACCTTCCCAAAAGTAAGTTCCGTCTGCAGTTGTCTCCATGGCTCTGCTTCCCTTTCTCACATAGCGCACTACTTCGTGTGGCTGTCGTCTTCATCGAGCTTCCTTTGCCTCTCGTTCACACTGTCTGCATACACATATGCATCATGGCGGATGTCGAATGATCGGACAATGCGGTCATCGGGTCCTGGCGCTCCGTTCGCGGACAGGCGATCCCGGATCAAAAACACCTGCTCAGTGAGGCGTTGGACATAGTAGCGGTCTTCTTTCATCATGATTCCTTCAACTTTATCCCGCAAGGGTACGTACGTGGTACTTACTTGCGAACTTCCTGTGCTCCCATGAGCACTGATCGTCTTGACTGGCGGATTGGCAGAGAAAAGCGGCCTGGCGAGCTAACCAGCAGCGCATTTCTTAGACTCGATCATGGTATTGGTTGCGTTTCTTTTCCCTCGCTTGCCTCTCGGCATTGGTACGATACGTCATGTAGCCATAAACGCACGCACCGATCACAAGAACGAATAATAGGAGTATGAACGGTGACATAGTGCTTTCCTTTGCTTTTGTATTCAGATGAATGGTGAGAGGGGGCACAAAAGTGAGAAAGCGAATACGGCCATACCAGTAAACATGCTTCAATAATAGAGATGTGCCCTGAGTGCTATTCCATACGAGGAACATGGTTTGAGAGGTATAGCTCATAGGTATTCGTATAAGACTTTCTAATTATACACTATTTTTCACAAAAATGCAACATTTATCAAAAAGATCGGCAGTCGTAAGAGAAACGCTCAAGTTTGTAAGACGTGGGTGTTTCTCTGTTTAATGAGGATGGAAACAGAGGAGCCATGCATCACTTAGTACCGGCTTATCCGGAGGTTTCTCTAAAAATCGTAATGTGCTAAGATACATGCATACTATTTCCAACCTTTTGTCTAATAGATGGAATGCTGTAGTATGCCAACACTTGATGGTTCTGTAGAAAATATCGTCTTTCGCAATGAGGACAACCACTATACCGTTGCCCGTTTTCGTCTCAACGATAGTGGGCGACTCTTTCGTGACGACCTGACGACCATCGTTGGGATGTTGCCGGGCATACAGGTCGGAGAACTGCTCTCTATTGAAGGCGAATGGGAGAAGGACCCCCGGTATGGACGTCAATTACATGTCACCAGCTTTGTTCAACGCCTGCCTGCTTCTCTTGAAGGCATTACCCGTTACCTTAGCTCGGGCTTGATCAAGGGTATCGGACCAAAGAAGGCCAAATTAATTGTGGAGCATTTTGGTCTGCAAACGCTCGCAATTATGGAGCAACAGCCCGAACGCTTAAGCGAAGTAAAAGGCATCGGCGCCAGGGATCGCGAACAAATTATAAAAACGTGGGCGGAGCAGAGCGAGATTAAAGAACTGCACCTTTTTTTGCAATCTCATAACGTCTCAATGAACATAGCCACTCGCATCTACAAGCAGTATGGCAAGGATGCGATCAAAGTCATTCGCGAGAACCCCTATCAACTGGCGCAGGATGTGCACGGTATTGGCTTTCGTATCGCCGATGATATCGCTGTGAAACTGGGACTGCCCGCCGATAGTGTGCCGCGGCTGGCAACCGGCTTGAAGTATGTGCTGGCCCAGGCTGCTAATGAGGATGGCCACTGTTTCCTGCCAGAGGGCGAACTGCTTACCCGCGCAGCGAACGTCTTGCAGGCGCCTTATGATGCTCTGCCTGCGGCAATGGAACAATTGCGCAGCGAGCGCGATGTATTCATTGAACCTCCGTTGCCGGTACAGACAGCCTCCCCACCCTCACACCCTGAAATCCCTGAAGATGAACCACCCATCGATTGGAGCGAGGTTGAGGAGCAAGAGCCAGAACCGCAACAGCGCGTCTACTACGGCCCCTTCTGGTATGCCGAGCATGGTTCAGCGCGCCTCCTGCGTATCCTGTTGCACTCGTCCAGCAGCCTCCCGCCTGCCAGCCAGCAACTGTGGGATACTGTCTTTACGCGACTGGCGCAGAATGGTAACATGCACCTGACGGAGAAGCAGCGTGAAGCAGTACAGACTGCCTATAGTAAAAAAGTAAGTATTCTCACAGGCGGGCCAGGAACGGGTAAATCCACCTCTATCCGCGCCTTGTTAATGTTGCTACAAAAGCGCAAGATTGATGTCGCCCTGGCTGCCCCAACAGGGCGGGCCGCCAAGCGTCTTTCCGAAGCAACCGGCGCGCTGGGAACAGTCGTCCAGGCTAAGACGCTGCACCGGCTGCTGGAATATTCGCCGCATGACAACACCTATCAGCGCAATGAAGAGAATCCCTTGCCCTATCAGTTTGTGATCGTCGATGAGTTCTCGATGGTCGATATACTGCTCTTTTATCATTTGCTCAAGGCGCTGCCGAGGGAGTCGCACCTGCTGCTGGTGGGCGATGCCGATCAACTGCCCCCGGTTGGTCCCGGCAACGTCTTGCGCGACCTGCTGAGAAGTGATGCCATCCCCTCAATCCGTTTAATGGAACTCTTCCGCCAGGCACAACAGAGCAAAATCATTGTCAACGCGCACCGTATCAATGCCGGACAAATGCCGTTTTTGAAAAGCGAGACAACGAGTGATTTCTTTTTTCTGCCAGAAGAGGACGCTGTTCGCACACAGCAACTGATCCTCGATCTTGTCCAGCGTCGTTTACCCGCGCGTTATGGGCTTCATCCCATCAGCGATATCCAGGTGCTTGCGCCGATGTATAAAGGCCCCACGGGGGTGAACATCCTCAACGAAGAACTACAGGCCAGGCTCAATCCCAGGGCTATTGCAGAGATCGAATGGGGAGGTCGTGTCTTCCGTATTGGTGACAAAGTCATGCAGGTACGCAACAATTATGATAAGGGAGTGTTTAATGGCGACGTAGGCTGGATACGCAGTATCGATAAAGAAAACGCCAGCCTCAAAGTCGAGTTTCTGGAGGAAGCGGGGCCGATGCTCGTCAGCTATGAGTTCGCGGAATTGGATGAACTGATACTGGCATATGCCATCACCGTGCATAAAAGCCAGGGCAGTGAATATCCTGCTATAGTCATGCCCCTCAACAGGGAACACTCGATGCTGCTACAACGCAATCTTCTCTATACGGCTATTACGCGCGCTAAAAGACTCTGTGTCCTGGTAGGCCAGCAGCGGGCTTTAAGTTGGGCGGTAAAAAATGACCGTGTGGCCCAACGCAACACAGGACTGGCTGAACGTCTCCAATGGTGAATATGTGTTGAAACCGTTCCTAAGAAACCATAGCGAATCCTTGATAATGTATGACTATCCTGCTATAATAGAGCCATGAAGTTAAGTGACTATGCAAAGCAACAAGGCGTTCGGTACGAGACCGCTTGGCGATGGTTCCGCGATGGCAAAATCAAAGGCCATCGGGTTGGCAAACACACGGTGATGATTGATGAAGGTCAAGCAGCACCGGCTGCTCCAACACACCAGAAGGTGGCCATTTATGCACGGGTCTCTTCTGCGGAACACCGGGACAATTTAGAACGACAAGCGGAACGGTTAGTTGCTTACGGGACGGCCAAAGGATATCAGATTACGAAGGTGGTGAAAGAAATTGGGTCAGGCGTCAATGATGCACGTCCCAAGTTTCTGGCCTTGCTTGAAGATCCCTCCATTGGCATCCTGATCATAGAACACCAGGATCGAGCCACCCGTTTCGGGTTTCGCTACATCGAATCCTTGTTCCGGGTTCAAGGACGCCTGCTCGAAGTCGTAAATCAAGGGGAAAACGACCAAGAAGACCTCTTGCATGATTTAGCGAGCATTCTCTATGCGTTTTGTACCAGACTCTACGGGCCACGGAGAGCCAAACGCAAAACAGCAATGATTGTCCAACAATTGCAAGCCGAGAAAGGAGAAGAAGATGCAACTCGTTGAGCAGCATGTGATCGCTAAAGCAGATCCACGCTACGCCATCATCGATGAAACCGCATTCAAGGCAAAAAACCTCTACAATGCTGCCAACTATCTGGTCCGTCAGTCGTTTATTGGGGAGCAGGGCTACCTCGATAATGTGAAGGTCTTTCATCTCATCAAGGGGCACGAGGCGTACCAAGCCCTTCCAGCCAAAGTGAGCAATCAAGTCCTCATCCAAGTTCACCAGGCATGGAAATCCTTCTTTGAAGCAATGGAAGCATGGCAGATCACGCCTCAAAAGTTTCTCGGACGTCCCAAACTTCCTGGCTACAAAGACAAGACGAACGGACGAAACCTGCTGGTCTATGAGCAAGGAGCCGTCTCGAAAAAAGCTTTGAAACGGGGAATGATTGCCCCATCAGGACTCAACATCGCGGTCAAAACCAAGCAGCAGAAGGTGAAACAGGCTCGCATTGTGCCACGCATGGGCTTCTACGTGCTAGAAGTGATTTATGAGCGGCAAGAGCAGCCGCCCACAGGCGATTGCAGCCTCTTTGCCAGTATGGATCTGGGCGTCAACAATGTGGCGGCGATAACTTCAAACAAACCCGGTTTCAATCCGGTTCTTGTTAACGGTTGTCCCCTTAAATCGACGAACCAGTACTATAACCAACGCAGAGCGGAGCTCCAAAAGAAATTAGGCCAGACGAGGACTACCAAACGCATGGAGAACATGACGAACAAACGCAATCGGCGCGTCAATCAGTACCTTCATACTGCAAGCAAGCAGATCATTGCTCTGTTAGTGCAGGAAGGCATTCATACGTTGGTTGTCGGCAAAAATCCGCTCTGGAAGCAAGAAGTGAACATGGGCAAGCGGAACAATCAGCAGTTTGTCCAGATCCCCCATGCTCGTTTCATCGAGATGCTCACCTATAAAGGGAAGCTCGCCGGAATAGAGGTCAGGACACAGGAAGAAAGCTATACCTCCAAGGCAAGCTTTCTTGACCATGATTCCATTCCACCAGACAAATCAGGCGAGAAGCACACCTTTTCCGGCAAACGCCAGCATCGCGGGCTCTATCGGGCCAGCACCGGGCGACGAATCAATGCCGATGTCAACGGCTCCTACAATATTGGCAGAAAAGCAGTCCCAAAATCCTTCGGGCATGGGATAGAGGCGCTGGCAGTCGCGCCAGTGCGGCCCTCCGTTCTCACGGCTCAGCCAAGGGCGCTGACTGGGACGAGGACCGCACGAAGAAAACCGAAAACAACAGCGTGCCCTGGCAATGGCAGGATTCGCTAGCGTCTAGGGAACTGTTACCTGCTTGCTTAATTCCGAGTCAGCTAGTAGAATATAAACTAGATCAATTTTGTTATCTTTTTATGGAGCTTTGCTTCAAACATTAAAGGTATTTAGGGAGGACATGAAACATGTCTGGAACAGAATCTGCGACCTCCGGCGTGAGTGCTGGGTCTGGTTACACCCATCCTGAAGTGCTTGTAGAAACAAGCTGGGTTGCCGAACACCTCAACGACCCGACTATCAGGTTAATTGAGGCTGATGAAGATGTACTCTTGTATGAAGTAGGCCACTTGCCCGGCGCGGTCAAGCTCGATTGGCATGTCGATGTACAGGATCGGGTAAACCGCGACTTTGTGGATCAGAAGGGCTTTGAGGAACTGATGAGCAAATGGGGAATCAGCAATGATACCACCATCATCCTCTATGGCGATAAAAACAACTGGTATGCCTGCTATTCGTTCTGGCTGTTCTCTATGTATGGCCACAGGAATATGAAGATTATGAATGGTGGGCGAGTGAAGTGGGAGTCAGAGCAGGGTCCAATGACGAAAGAAGTCCCTCACTATGCGGCCACGACGTATCACGCGCAGCCCGTAGATGAATCCATTCGTGCTTATCGCGATGACGTTGCCAGTGGACTCAAGAATCCAGGTCGTGCTCTGATCGATGTGCGCTCTCCCCAGGAATATACTGGCGAGCTAATACACATGATCAACTATCCACAAGAGGGCGCCCAGCGTGGTGGTCACATTCCGGGCGCCAAGAGCATCCCCTGGGGTATGGCTGCCAATGCAGATGGTACATTCAAATCCACTGAGGAATTGCACCAGCTCTACGTTGGCAAGGGAATCACTCCAGATAAAGATGTCATTTCTTACTGCCGTATCGGTGAGCGTTCGGCTCATACCTGGTTTGTGCTGACATATTTACTGGGGTATCCGCGTGTACGTAACTATGATGGCTCGTGGACTGAATGGGGCAACCTTGTAAAAGCACCTATCGAGAAACCGTAGTCCCTGGGTTCTATGCAGCGAACCCAATAGCATCTACTACTGTTGTGATTGGGCGCATTTATTGCGCCCTCGCTTTCTTTTAATGCTCTCAAGCGGAGAAAAATACTATGGATCGTCAAGAAGCCATCGAATTTCTGATGGATCATTATGAAAATCCACGCAACAATGGCCCATTGGATCATCCCGATGTCAGCCTGAGTGGCGGTAATCCCGGCTGTGCCGACATTATCACCATGCACGCTCGCTTTGGTAAGGGTGGCAGGTTGGAAGCTGTCAAATGGGAAGGCGAAGGATGCACGATAAGTCGTGCTGCGGCCTCTTATGTGACCGAAATTACACAGGGGAAGACAGCGGAAGAGATCGAAGAGATGAGTTTCGAGGACCTTATCGAGCAGCTTGGTCGCGAGCTAGTGGTGACGCGCCCAACCTGTGCCACGCTCGCGCTTGGCACGCTGAAACAGGGCGTTCATGAATATCATATGCACAAAGCCGCTGAAGAGGCTCATTATCCCGCTCTGTCCGGTGAATCCTCGGAAGCCACGAGTTAGTCGGATGACTTGCTCAGGTGGTGCTACCTACAACTGGTGAGCAATTCTCCATGCTGAAAGTTGCTCCAGCGCCTGCTGGTGTAGGCTTTGATGAGCGGGATCATTCAGCCAACGACTAACGCCTGAGGGATGTGGCAGAGGTAAAAGCAGCATCCCATTGCGCTCCTCGAATGTTCCAATAATTTGCTCTAGTTGTACTTTGCCGAAAAACGCCTCGATCGCCATTGTCCCTACCAGCAACACAACCTTTGGTTGTAAAAGTTGCAATTCTGCCTCTAAAAATGGCCTGCACAAAGCGACTTCCTGTAGGGAAGGTCGTCTATCCCCATTACCCTTTGGATTGCGTCCCGGGTCGCAGCGCGTGAGTGAACTGAGATAGGCATGCTCATGTAGATAGCCAGGTGGAAAGCCTGCTTGCTCCAGCCACTTCTGCAAAATGGTGCCGCCTGGCCCGCTAAACGAGCGCCCCTTCGCTACAGAACGATGTCCTGGTGCCTGGCCGATAATAAGAATGCGATCACTGGCCCGACCATTTACAATGGGATGGGCGAAAGGAATATAGCCACCATCCTGGCAGAGCCGACAGGCTCTGATACGCTGTTGAAGCGAAGTAATCGCCGCTTCTCGCTCTTGCTCCATGCGCGAAACCGTGATTATTTTGCCAGGCTGGGTTTGATGTAGTCGCAGGCGAGATGGCGATATTTCCCACGATAGTAGGCAAGAGGAAGTTTTTCAACGCCAGTATTGTCGCCAACTTCGCTTTCAAAGATTGTGGCGTGTCTTGTATCTTCTTCAAGAGCTAAGGAGACACGCCCTTCAGTACCCATCGCCACAACTTCTCCCAGGAAAATTACATGATCGCCGCCGGGATATTCAGCCACCACGCGAGCATCAAGAAAGGCGAGAGCGTCGTCAATGATGGGTGAACCTGTCGCGGCAGTATGGAAGCTGGCATGGCAGAAGTGTTCAAAGCGATCTTTATTAGAGGTGGCAAAGCAGCGCGAGAGATATTCCTGATCAATGGTGAGAATATTAATAGCAAATATCCCGCTTTCGCGGATAGCTGGAAGGGTATTACTGGTGAGGTCGACGCAGACTAAAATCAAAGGTGGGTCGAGAGAGACAGAACAGAATGCATTGACTGTTAAACCCGCGAGAACCCCCTGGCTACGTGTCGTAACAACGGAAACACCCGTTGCGAACTGGCCTGCCACCTGCCGGAAAAAAACTTTTTCAATTGTCATGTATAGCTTGTCCTTCGATCGGACGCAGTGTTGCGCGTCAGTAGCTTTTTATGTATTTAGTAGTATCATCTGGATTGCCTCTCTTGTCAACTGTCCAAAAGTGCAGGAATGGTGGTGTGTGAAGCTACGTGGGCGACGCAAGCGTCCCCACCCCACATCCTTTCCACCCCCGCCCCTACGGATATTTTCCCCTGCAGGAATGGTGGTGTGTGAAGTCAGAAAGCTGATTGACAATGGAGTACGCCTACGCGTATACTGCCCACATCAGTTATGTTGTGTTCACCGGGTGGCCTGATTTGGTGATCAGGCAGAATAGGGAAGTCGGTGCAACTCCGACGCAGTCGCGCTACTGTAACTGGCGAGTACATTGTCTTAGCGGATATCGCAGGTCAAACTGAGGATATTCGTTGGAAAAAGCCACTGCTTTGAAAGCGAGAAGCCAAACTTCAGATTTTCAGGTGGGAAGGCCAGGCAAGGAACGTTCGTAGCCAGAAGTCAGGAGACCTGCCCGGTGCAAAGAAAGACGGCTTGTATGGTGAAGTATCGCTTCACCGCGGAAGCCGCCTGGCTCATGTTCCTTCGCGTAATGAGGAGCGAGCTGCCGAGACATCTTTTGCACCCGCGGAGCAAAACTTCGCGCAACCTGTCTGTACTAGTCTTTGGTTGGCCTCCATCTCACCCATGCGAGGTGACAGTGGGCGTTAGAAAGTCTCGGAGGTTAAAGCTCATGCGCTCTCGTGTCATCTCAACTTGTTTTTTTACTCCGCTTTTTCCCTTGCTTCTACTGTTTCTTATCTTGCTGGCAGCGTGCGTGCCACCGTCGCGGGAACACCCATGCCAAAGGTGATGATTGAGGCGGATTGCACTGCAACAGTTTAGGCACAACAGGCTGACAAAGCTACCATAATGAAAATCGCTAGCGAGAAAAATACAATCGAACGACGCTCTGTCAAACGGCCAGTGAAAGGCTTGCGTGCGCTGCCGTCAGCGCTTGCATTGCTCATCTTGAGTGGAGTATTGTTCGTCGTTATCCTGATCGCGGTAAGTTTCGGCTCAATACCTATACCGATCGGCGCGATTGCCCAGATTCTCTTGAATGGTACAGGGATCTTCCATTTTACCAGGCAATGGGATCCAACGGCTGAACTGATCATCTGGCAGGTACGAATGCCCGTAGTGATAGGCACAGCGCTCGTGGGTGCGGCACTCGCCGTTGCCGGCGTGCTCTTTCAGGGAATGTTGCGCAATCCCCTGGCGGATCCCTATCTCATGGGAACTTCTTCAGGCGCTGCCCTTGGAGCGGCTATCGCCTTTGTGCTGCCCTTTGATACCGTCTATGGTTCGTTTTTCTCATTGACCCCTGTTTTAGCATTTGTTGGAGCCATGTTGACGGTGTTATTCGTATATAGTATTGCTCACAGCGATGGGCACACGCCCGTCGTAACTCTTCTTTTAGCAGGTGTCGTGATTAACGCGGTGCTGGTGGCCCTGCAGACGCTCATTTTGACGCTCAGCCCACATGCGCAGTTTGGTCTCCAGGCGCTGTTCAACTGGCTCTCGGGGGGCGTCTCTGCCACGAGCTGGCCTCCCATCTTTGTCGTGGGAACGATTATTCTAGTGGGCATAGCCTTCTCACTCATACTCTCACGTTCACTCGATGCATTTGCCCTGGGTGAAGAGGGCGCGGCGCACCTGGGTCTGAATGTCGAACGCCGCAAATTCATCATCATTGTTGTAGGGTCGCTGTTAACAGCTGCCGCCGTCTCAATCAGCGGTTTGATTGGTTTCGTGGGACTGGTCACTCCTCATGTGATGCGGCTCTTATTAGGACCTCGCCATCGCCTACTGCTTCCGGCCTCTGCCCTGGCTGGAGCTATCTTTCTTACGCTCGCTGATTTGCTGGCCAGAGTCGTCATTGCACCCTCTGTGCTGCCTGTGGGAATCTTCACCGCGCTCATCGGCGCGCCGTTTTTCTTATTTCTGCTCAGGAGCAGTAAGCGAGACATCAAACATTAAAGGTATTTAGGGAGGACATGAAACATGTCTGGAACAGAATTTGCGACCTCCGGCGTGAATGCTGGGTCTGGTTACACCCATCCTGAAGTGCTTGTAGAAACAAGCTGGGTTGCCGAACACCTCAACGACCCGACTATCAGGTTAATTGAGGCTGATGAAGACGTACTCTTGTATGAAGTAGGTCACTTGCCTGGCGCTGTCAAGCTCGATTGGCATGTCGATGTACAGGACCCGGTAGCGCGCGACTTTGTGGATCAGAAGGGCTTTGAGGAACTGATGAGCAAATGGGGAATCAGCAATGATACCACCATCATCCTCTATGGCGATAAAAACAACTGGTATGCCTGCTATTCGTTCTGGCTGTTCTCTATGTATGGCCACAGGAATATGAAGATTATGAATGGTGGGCGAGTGAAGTGGGAGTCGGAGCAGGGTCCAATGACGAAAGAAGTCCCCCACTATGCGGCCACGACGTATCACGCGCAGCCCGTAGATGAATCCATTCGTGCTTTTCGTGAAGACGTTGCCAGTGGACTCAAGAATCCAGGTCGTGCTCTGATCGATGTGCGCTCTCCCCAGGAATTTACTGGCGAGCTAATACACATGATCAACTATCCACAAGAGGGCGCCCAGCGTGGTGGTCATATTCCGGGCGCCAAGAGCATCCCGTGGGGTATGGCTGCCAATGCAGATGGTACTTTCAAATCCGCTGAGGAATTGCAGCAGCTCTACGTTGGGAATGGAATCACTCCAGAAAAAGATGTCATTTCTTACTGCCGTATCGGTGAGCGTTCGGCTCATACCTGGTTTGCGCTGACATATTTACTGGGGTATCCGCGTGTACGTAACTATGATGGCTCGTGGACTGAATGGGGCAACCTTGTAAAAGCTCCTATCGAGAAACCGTAGTCCCTGGGTTCTATGCAGCGAACCCAATAGCATCTACTACTGTTGTGATTGGGCGCGTTTATTGCGCCCTCGCTTTCTTTATAATGCTCTCAAGCGGAGAAAAATACTATGGATCGTCAAGAAGCCATCGAATTTCTGATGGATCATTATGAAAATCCACGCAACAATGGCCCATTGGATCATCCCGATGTCAGCCTGAGTGGCGGTAATCCCGGCTGTGCCGACATTATCACCATGCACGCTCGCTTTGGTAAGGGTGGCAGGTTGGAAGCTGTCAAATGGGAAGGCGAAGGATGCACGATAAGCCGTGCTGCGGCCTCTTATGTGACCGAAATTACACGGGGGAAGACAGCGGAAGAGATCGAAGAGATGAGTTTCGAGAACCTTATCGAGCAGCTTGGTCGCGAGCTAGTGGTGACGCGCCCAACCTGTGCCACGCTCGCGCTTGGCACGCTGAAACAGGGCGTTCATGAATATCATATGCACAAAGCCGCTGAAGAGGCTCATTATCCCGCTCTGTCCAGTGAATCCTCGGAAGCCACGAGTTAGTCGGATGGCTTGCTCAGGTGGTGCTACCTACAACTGGTGAGCAACTCTCCATGCTGAAAGTTGCTCCAGCGCCTGCTGGTGTAGCCTTTGATGAGCGGGATCATTCAGCCAACGACTAACGCCTGAGGGATGTGGCAGAGGTAAAAGCAGCATCCCATTGCGCTCCTCGAATGTTCCAATAATTTGCTCTAGTTGTACTTTGCCGAAAAACGCCTCGATCGCCATTGTCCCTACCAACAACACAACCTTTGGTTGTAAAAGTTGCAATTCTGCCTCTAAAAATGGCCTGCACAAAGCGACTTCCTGTAGGGAAGGTCGTTTATCCCCATTACCTTTTGGATTGCGTCCAGGGTCGCAGCGCGTGAGTGAACTGAGGTAAGCATGCTCATGTAGATAGCCAGGTGGAAAGCCTGCTTGCTCCAGCCATTTCTGCAAAATGGTGCCGCCTGGCCCGCTAAATGAGCGCCCCTTCGCGACAGAGCGATGTCCTGGTGCCTGGCCGATAACAAGAATGCGATCACTGGCCCGACCATTTACAATGGGATGGGCGATAGGAATATAGCCACCATCCTGGCAGAGCCGACAGGCTCTGATACGCTGTTGAAGCGAAGTAATCGCCGCTTCTCGCTCTTGCTCCATGCGCGAAACCGTGATCATTTTGCCAGGCTGGGTTTGATGTAGTCGCAGGCGAGATGGCGATATTTCCCACGATAGTAGGCAAGAGGAAGTTTTTCAACGCCAGTATTGTCGCCAACTTCGCTTTCAAAGATTGTGGCGTGTCTTGTATCTTCTTCAAGAGCTAAGGAGACACGCCCTTCAGTACCCATCGCCACAACTTCTCCCAGGAAAATTACATGATCGCCGCCGGGATATTCAGCCACCACGCGAGCATCAAGAAAGGCGAGAGTGTCGTCAATGATGGGTGAACCTGTCGCGGCAGTATGGAAGCTGGCATGGCAGAAGTGTTCAAAGCGATCTTCATTAGAGGTGGCAAAGCAGCGCGAGAGGTATTCCTGATCAATGGTGAGAATATTAATAGCAAATATCCCGCTTTTGCGGATAGCTGGAAGGGTATTACTGGTGAGGTCGACGCAGACTAAAACCAAAGGTGGATCGAGAGAGACAGAACAGAATGCATTGACTGTTAAACCCGCGAGAACACCCTGGCTACGTGTCGTAACAACGGAAACACCCGTTGCGAACTGGCCTGCCACCTGCCGGAAAAAATCTTTTTCAATTGTCATGTATAGCTTGTCCTTCGATCGGACGCAGTGTTGCGCGTCAGTAGCTTTTTATGTATTTAGTAGTATCATCTGGATTGCCCCTCTTGTCAACTGTCCAAAAGTGCAGGAATGGTGGTGTGTGAAGCTACGTGGGCGACGCAAGCGTCCCCACCCCACATCCTTTCCACCCCCGCCCATAAGTGCAGGAATGGTGGCGTGTGAAGCTACGTGGGCGACGCAAGCGTCCCCACCCCACATCCTTTCCACCCCCGCCCCTACGGATATTTTCCCCTGCAAGGATGGAGAGTCAAGTCAGAAAGCTGATTGACAATGGGGTACGCCTACGCGTATACTGCCCACATCAGTTATGTTGTGTTCACCGGGTGGCCTGATTTGGTGATCAGGCAGAATAGGGAAGTCGGTGCAACTCCGACGCAGTCGCGCTACTGTAACTGGCGAGTACATTGTCTTAGCGGATATCGCAGGTCAAACTGAGGATATTCGTTGGAAAAAGCCACTGCTTTGAAAGCGAGAAGCCAAACTTCAGATTTTCAGGTGGGAAGGCCAGGCAAGGAACGTTCGTAGCCAGAAGTCAGGAGACCTGCCCGGTGCAAAGAAAGACGGCTTGTATGGTGAAGTGTTGCTTCACCGCGGAAGCCGCCTGGCTCATGTTCCTTCGCGTAATGAGGAGCGAGCTGCCGAGACATTGTTAGCATCCGCGGAGCAGAACTTCACGAAACCTGTCTGTACTTGTCTTTGGTTGGCCTCCATCCCACCCACGTGAGGTGACAGCGGGCGTTAGAAAGTCTCGGAGGTTAAAGCTCATGCGCTCTCGTGTCATCTCAACTTGTTTTTTTACTCCGCTTTTTCCCTTGCTTCTACTGTTTCTTATCTTGCTGGCAGCGTGCGTGCCACCGTCGCGGGAACACCCATGCCAAAGGTGATGATTGAGGCGGATTGCACTGCAACAGTTTAGGCACAACAGGCTGACAAAGCTACCATAATGAAAATCGCTAGCGAGAAAAATACAATCGAACGACGCTCTGTCAAACGGCCAGTGAAAGGCCTGCGCACGCTGCCGTCAGCGCTTGCATTGCTCATCTTGAGTGGAGTATTGTTCGTCGTTATCCTGATCGCGGTAAGTTTCGGCTCAATACCTATACCGATCGGCGCGATTGCCCAGATTCTCTTGAATGGTACAGGGATATTCCATTTTACCAGGCAATGGGATCCGACGGCTGAACTGATCATCTGGCAGGTACGAATGCCCGTTGTGATTGGCACAGCGCTCGTGGGTGCGGCACTCGCCGTTGCCGGCGTGCTCTTTCAGGGAATGCTGCGCAATCCCCTGGCGGATCCCTATCTCATGGGAACTTCTTCAGGCGCTGCCCTTGGAGCGGCTATCGCCTTTGTGCTGCCCTTTGATACCGTCTATGGTTCGTTTTTCTCATTGACCCCTGTTTTAGCATTTGTTGGAGCCATGTTGACGGTGTTATTCGTATATAGTATTGCTCACAGCGATGGGCACACGCCTGTCGTAACTCTTCTTTTAGCAGGTGTTGTGGTTAACGCGGTGCTGGTGGCGCTGCAGACGCTCATTTTGACGCTCAGCCCACATGCGCAGTTTGGTCTCCAGGCGCTGTTCAACTGGCTCTCGGGGGGCGTCTCTGCCACGAGCTGGCCTCCCATCTTTGTCGTGGGAACGATTATTCTAGTGGGCATAGCCTTCTCACTCATACTCTCACGTTCACTCGATGCATTTGCCCTGGGTGAAGAGGGCGCGGCGCACCTGGGTCTGAATGTCGAACGCCGCAAATTCATCATCATTGTTGTAGGGTCGCTGTTGACAGCTGCCGCCGTCTCAATCAGCGGTTTGATTGGTTTCGTGGGACTGGTCACTCCTCATGTGATGCGGCTCTTATTAGGACCTCGCCATCGCCTACTGCTTCCGGCCTCTGCCCTGGCTGGAGCTATCTTTCTTACGCTTGCTGATTTGCTGGCCAGAGTCGTCATTGCACCCTCTGTGCTGCCTGTGGGAATCTTCACCGCGCTCATCGGCGCGCCGTTTTTCTTATTTCTGCTCAGAAGCAGTAAGCGAGACTACCGATGGTGACTACTCCCCGGCCAAAAGGCGCGGGGCTTCTAGGGACAAGCCGAGGGCCTGTAGTCCCAGGCCACGAATATTCAAGGAAGCATTGAGGTCTCGATCAAGATGAGCATGACAGCAGGGACAATCGAATATCCGTTCAGACAAGGGCATCTTCTGCCGATGTCCACACTGCTGCAGGTCTGACTCGTGTAGGCCGGATTGACTTTGATGAACTGGCGTCCAGCTTCTTCCGCTTTGGCGTCAGTTGGGCAAAGAATGCCGACCACGAGGCATCTACAATGCTTTTGGCAAGACAATGGTTATGGGTCATGCGGTTGACCATCAAGTCCTCGACCGCAATGACGCCGTAGGCACTGACAATCTTTCGGCTTGCCTGATGGGTGAAGTTGTCTCTCCTGAAGGCGATCCGCTCATGCACACGTGCAACCGCTTTGCGATGCTTGCGTCTCTCAGGTGTGCCTTTTGCCAGCTGACTGTGCTTGTGTTGGACGCGTGCCAGGGCCTTTTCTTCTTTCCGAAAGAAGCGGGGGTTGGCAATCTCTTCCCCGCTGGAAAGGGTGGCAAAGGTCTTGAGTCCCACATCAATCCCGACTTGTTCGAGGCATTCTGGCAAGCGTTCAGGCTCACATTCTACCGAGAAAGAGACGTACCACTTGCCAGTAGACGAACGATGAATGGTACATGTTTTGACCTTACCTCGGATAGAGCGATGGTAGACCATCTTGATAGCGCCGATCTTGGAGAGGACAACGTGATTATCGTGCGTGATGCTAAAACCACTTTGAGGGAAGGTGAAGCTGTCATAGCGGTTAACCCCTCGGAAACGAGGGAAGCCTGGTTTCTCACCAGCTTTGCACCGGCGAAAGAAGGCTTGAAACGCCAGATCAATACGCACCGCGACGTTTTGCAGGACTTGGGAATGCACCTGTTTGAGTGTGGGACGTTCTTGTTTCAGTAGAGGAAAGGTTTCTTGCTGCTGATAGAGCAAAAGGGATATTCCCTCATGCTCATAGCTATCTTTACGCTTCCCAAGCAAGTGGTTATAGAGCCAACGGCACTCTTCAAGGGTGGCATTGAGCTTGTGAACTTGTTTCTTCGTTGGGTATAGCCGATACTGAAACATTTTACGCATACGTGCGTTATCGCACAAAATAGAACAGATGTCAAGTATCGTCTGCCTGCGGACAGCAATTTTTTCATCCTCTGGCTGAAGCCGAGGGGCTTTCAAAATTGGAGGTTTTGTAAAGATGGAAACTCGCTCAAACACACCCTTTCTTGTAGTAGAAGGCGTCACCTTTGGTTATGGACGAGAGCCACTCCTGTATAACGTACATGTACAGGTGCAGGCCGGCGAGATGGTTGGATTGCTCGGACCAAATGGTTCGGGCAAGACAACACTGTTACGTTTACTCAGTGGTGTCTACCGTCCACAATATGGGAGGATTTTGCTGGAGGGTCATGATCTGCTGCAGTGGAGCAGGCGGGCTGTCGCGCACCGTATTGCCGTTGTTCCCCAGGAACTGCATATGCCCTTTGCGTTCACAGTAGAGCAAATGGTGAGCCTGGGACGCACGCCGTTCGTCGACTTTTTGGGTTCATTGGGAGAGCGAGATAAGAACATGGTCAAAGATGCTCTGCAGGCTGCTGCAATCGAGTCTCTTGCTGATCGCATATTCAACCATCTTAGTGGAGGGGAGCGGCAACGGGTGATGATTGCAATGGCCCTAGCCCAGGAACCCAGATTATTGCTCCTGGATGAACCAACCTCACACCTTGACATAAAATTTCAGATTGAAACACTGGAGTTGGTGCAACGTTTGAATTGGGAGCGGGGAGTAACGGTGATCGCCGCTATGCATGATCTCAACCTCGCTGCGCGCTATTTCCCCCGGCTGCTCTTATTTCAACGTGGTATAGTTGCCGACGCTGCACCCGCTGAAGTATTGGAGCCAGGCGTACTCAGGCGTGTCTATGGTGTCAATGTCCAGGTAGGAATCCTGCGCGGCGCAGAACATATCAGTGTCTTGCCTCCAAGAAGTGAATATTCAAGTGAAGCTACAGAGGACCAACAGAATGGACCTGGCCAGAGGCCCATCGTACATGTCATCGCGGGAGGGGGCAGCGGGGAATTGATGATGCGAGCTTTGGCTGATGCACATGTCGCGTTTATCGCGGGTGCGCTCAATATTGGTGATAGTGACCATACGCTGGCCTTGCGTCTTGCCGAAGAAGTTATCACAGAGCAACCGTATGCCCCTATTTCTCCTGCGATCCTTGCGCAAGTGCGGGAAAGCCTGGCAGCGGTTAAGCTCCTGATAATCTGTCCCATGCCTATTGGATCCGGAAACCTTGCCTTGTTAGGCGAGGCTGTAACAGCGGCAAGACGTGGTTTACCCGTACTTTTGCTTGCAGGTACACCCGATATTGCAGATCGTGACTATACTGGTGAGGGTCAACCTTTGTGGGATGCATTGCTGCAAACGGGAGCAAGAACAGTGGAATCGGTGGTAGAGGCCATGGATGTTGTGAAGCAACTCTCATAATAGCCACTCAAAATTTTACCCTTGCGAACGTTGTTTCATGCGAGTATACTATTGCGAGTATAGTTTCCATTTTAGGTAGTAACTTAGAAAACGTCAGTCATGTTCCCTCCTTAATAATGTGATCGCCAAATTGTAGGTAGGCGGGGACCATTGTACTGCGTAAAACTCCACAGAGGTAGCATGCAGCATGAGTGACGAAGAGAGAGCAACTGTGACATTGCGTTTGCCTTCAACCTTAAGTGCTTACAGTGGTGGAAAAAGCCAGATCCGGATGAAAGCAGACACTGTGGAGCAGCTTCTGGCGGCATTGGAGCGCCTACACCCATTAGTCTGGGAGCGCCTCTGCACGCAAGAAGGTCATGTTCGCGAACACGTAAAAATCTTTGTTAACAACGAAATGATCACTGGTCCTAATGGCCTGCAAACCTCACTGAAACCCGGCCAGGAAATCATCGTGCTGCCCTCTACTGCGGGCTTCTGAAAAAAAATGAAAAAAATGATTCTATGATGAAGAAACTGCGTGGGCGTAACCTGGCACACCCGGGTTGTCTCATTGGCATAACAGTAGGCATGACGCTTGGTATCGTACTGGCTGAAGTCCTTGTAGCAGTTTTTACTGTGGCGCTGAATACCGTATTACTCTCCTGGTTAGGCCTTACCATTGGCCTCGGAGCGATCGGTTGGGTAGTTGGTAATCGTCTATCCTCGAAGTTTCCTGCTCTGGAGGAAGAGACGCAACCTGCTTCACCTCCTAACCAATCTAACCAATCGGCACCCTAGCGATTTTCGTGAAAATATGGTATATTTTATTGTACATCGGCAATGTATCAGATGTATTACACTATTCTCCTTGATTTGCCGATAAGCGGAGCAAAGCAGCTCCCAGGCGATGATGCGTGTTCTTGTAGTGCCGTATCACCGTGGATTCTTCGATGCTGCTGACCACCAGATACGGGTTTCCCCTTCTGTGCTGTCTTTAGTCTTGTTTGTGATGAAAAGTTGCACTTTTCCAGCACGAACCAGGAGGATACCTCATGTCTATGAACGAATTTCTGCGACCGATCTCTGTTGACTCTGCGCCGCGTGGTAGCCGTTGTGAGTGGTGTGGAGATCCAGCCGAGCAACAACTAACTGCTATTGGTGGAAGCCATCACAATGAAAGTGGGCTTTTTTGTCGCCCCTGTGGTGAACAATTTTCACTTGCCGTTATTGCGAACTCTGTACGAATGACCGCACCGCCCGAGACAAAATTTGGCTCTCGCTAACGTAGCGCCAATGAAGACAAGGTACCTATAAAAAGCGGGTAATTACAAGAAATGTGATGATATTTCTTGTAATTACCCGCTTTGCTCTCTATGTCCTACAATTTGAGTCAAGCGTACCGTGACATATACTTGTCGATATCGAACTCATGTGACCGTTGGGATAATTCCTGCGCCGCTTGATCCATCGTAGGGCGATCCACCTGGTAGAAGATGCCCATATATTGCTTTTCGGTATTCATCGCCAACGCCAAAGCCTTCAGGGGGTCACTGGCATCGTGATCCGGCGGTATAGGAGTGACCGATGCATCCCAGGCATCAAATGTATTATAGAACGTTGGGCATGGGCTAAGTGCATGGATGAACGAAAACCCACGGTGAGTAATACCCTGCTCAATTAATACAGCCAGTTCTTTGGGTTTTGCTGAATAGCCTCGAGCCACGAAACTGACATTCAAGGTGAGCGCGGTTGCTATTGGGTTGAATGACGAAGCCATTAGTCCGTAGGGCGTCGACTTGGTGACATGACCATGGGGTGATGTCGGAGAGGTCTGGCCTTTTGTTAAACCGTAGGTTTCATTGTCCATCACAATAACCGTGATATCAATATTTCGCAGGGCGGCGTGAACGAGATGACCAGCACCAATGCTAAAGAAATCACCGTCACCACCCACCGCTACAACTGTCAGGTCAGGGCGGGCCATCTTCAATCCCTGCGCAACAGGTAAAGCTCGTCCATGAACGCTGTGAAAGCCAAAGGTTTTGATGAAATGCGGAAAGCGGCTGGAACAGCCAATCCCTGATACCACCACCGTTTGATCCGTTGACAATTTGAGATTAGCCAGACCACGATAGGCGGCGTTCAATACACCAAAATCGCCGCACCCTGGACACCAGGTTGGCTTCACTTCACTTTTATAATCTTTTGGCGTAAGATTTACAGGTGTCTGTAGCAAGATTAACTAACCTCCTCGATTGCCCGCAGGATTTCACCAGCGGTGAACGGGATACCGCCAAACTTGTTCACTCGAATAGCCTGTAGCCCATATTTTGCGCCCAGTAAATTAGCCAGCTGGCCGGTGTAGTTGCACTCGGGAACGATCACTGTCTTCACTGAACGGATGAAATCTCGAATTGTCCGATTAGGTAAAGGCGAAAGAATCTTTGGGTGGAGAGAAGCTACTTTATAGCCGTTTGCGCGTGCGCGATCAACAGCCTCTTGTATAGTTCCCTCCGTCGAACCCCAGCCAATAATGCCAATTGTCGCGTCCGCGTCTCCATAGCGCTGCGGTTTGGGCAGTTCTTCTGCGGCAGTGTCGAGCTTGCGGAAACGCTTCTCCATCATTGCCATATGGTCTTCCGGTTCATAGTCGGGATGCCCATACTCATCATGTTCCAGCCCGGTAGCTACATAAGCCATAGCGCCAGGGCCGGGAGCGCTAATAGGGGAGATACCACTTTCAGTATACGCATAGCGAGAGTAGCTGTGCGCTGCCTGGGTGGCTCCATTGACAGATGCGCCGTTGGATTCAATTTTGACGCGTTCCTCGATCTCCATAGGTTTGAATGCGCTGCGATCAACGCTTTCCACGCGAGCGGTCAAGGACTGATCGGTGAGAAAGATCACCGGCATTTGGTAGCGTTCGGCCATATTGAAGGCTGTAATGATCAGGCTGTAGCAATCGGCTACATTGGCCGGTGCGATGATCATGCGCGGCGTATCCCCATGGCTCGCGTTAAGGGCAAAACTCAGATCTGACTGTTCCATCTTTGTGGGCATGCCTGTGCTGGGACCGGCACGTTGTGCGTCCACGATGACTGCAGGAAGCTCTGCCATCGAAGCATAGCCGATCAATTCGGTCATCAAAGAAAAGCCGGGTCCGGAGGTAGCGGTCATGGAACGAACGCCGCCGAATGATGCGCCCAAGACAGAAGCCAGGGCAGCAATCTCATCTTCTGCCTGCATGAAGGTTCCGCCTACCTGGGGTAATTCTTTTGCCAGTCCCTCCATAATATCGCTTGCGGGAGTAATCGGATATCCTGCGAAGAAGCCGCATTTTGCCGCTAAGGCGCCCGCTACCACGGCCTGGTTGCCGTTGAGCACAACACGATCAGCCTTTTCTACAGGACCTAGCTTGAACGGGTCACGTTTGTATAATTGCTGAGTGACATACTTCATGGCGATCTCCAGGGCCAGCATATTCTTTTCCATCAAAACAGGATTTGCTTTGCGTGACCTGGAGAGTTTGGACTCTACTACCTGGACAAGTGCCTCTAAGGGTGGACCAAACAGGGCCGAGATAGCCCCAATCACAACCATATTTTTGGTCTGGAAGAGCTGTACTTCTTTGCGGGCCAACTCATTGAAAGGGATGGCATAGGCAATGAAGTCGCCAGCGTCAGGTGTAAAGTCGGCGGGATCATAAACCAACACACCACCATGACGCAGGTCGCTGATGTTTCGATCATATGCCTCTTTATTCAGGCACACGAGCACATCAGGATAGTCACCCATGGACTTGATTGGTTGATCGCCTAAACGCACCTGGAACATACAAGGTCCACCAAGGATTTCGGCAGGAAAGGTGCGGAAGGTATACACGTGATACCCCCAGCGGGCGGCTCCCAGGGCTATTAAGTCACCACCGGAGATAGTTCCTTCACCCGATTCACCGCCAATACGAATGGTTATTTCATTCATCGTTGAACGCCCCCTGAATGGGAAAAATTTTTGACCGCGCCATTCTCAACGTATGGCGCGGCCCTAAAGTAGCGGGTCTCGATATCTTTGATAAATTGTTAAAAGAAGCAACTGTACATTTAACCGGATGAACCGAGAAATATACATTGGAAGTTCGTGTTCTTCTACCACTTGCCACACAACAGTGAAACATGGATACTGAGCCTGTCGTCTTTCTGTCTGCGATTGTTTCCTGACTGCCCGTTACTTGTACTGCGTCGACTTAGTGCCTGTTCCAACCAACAAAAAGCGGAACAAGACTCTACATAAAAACTGCTGTTATTATATCACACTTCATCTCTTTTGGAGAACGAAAGAAGATAAATTTGGAAATTAAGCGTAAATTCGTCAGGGAATAGATAGCCATAACTTAACCTATCTCTAAAGCTATTACACGTCAGGGTTACAGCAACTTTTGCTGATTTAAAGTCTGGAATTACCCTCTTCCCAGGAGGTGGGAGGTGTGCTATAATACATTCCGCGAGGGCCCATAGCTCAGTGGTTAGAGCAG
>CAVZJN010000032.1:0-17307 GCA_963775585.1 uncultured Chloroflexia bacterium
TCGGCTCATAAGAGCGCCTATGTGTCTTTACATACCATGCCTACAGAGGTAGGCGACACTGAGGTTAAAGTGTCTAAAGCAGGGTCTTACCTGGATGGGAAACCTGAAGGGAACAATAGCATGACCTGTAAAAGTCTGGCCGGGAGGTCAGGCAGCTACGCTGTATATGGTTAAGGCTGAATTGCTTGAATCCTAGTCCGTGCGTTGTGGAGTTAGCAAACGGGGTTATGAGGTTTGCTAAAGACCTCCTCCACAGCGCTGCTTGATGAAAGCTGGGAGGACGAACGGGGAACCTACGTACAGACGTGGTGTGTAAGGGAACTTGGGGATCGCCTAAACGTCAAAAGACGCATGGCGACGGAGTGTCCATAGTACTCAAATGATCGGGGCAATGCCCGGTACACGGGGAAGGGACACAGGTAACGAAATCGAATGAGGAAAGCTCGAAAGCTTTCTCCTTGTGAAAGTAGTTACTGGAGAGCCGTGTGCATTGAAAGGTGCATGCACGGTTCGGGGAGAACGTAGTTAGAAGCCTATCGAAAGGTAACGCGCTGACTATTTACTCTACCTGATTGGTCGCTGGTTCGACCCCAGCTGGGCCCATTTATAACTCGTAGTCCTTCGCCCACCGTACATTCTTTTCCTGGTTGTTCTTTGTTGGTTCTATTCTCAGGTGGGCGCGAGTTCTCCCCACCTGATCTACCGGAACCAGGTACACCTGACCTAGATCGGCACAATATACGGCAAAATATTCACATTGTCCTTGATAGTGACGCCAATCCCTCTTCGTTCCTGTGACGTTATGGTTAGCAGTATCAAAATATACTGCACCATGCTCAATCCATCCTGATTTACATTGGATACGCCAGAACTGCCCCTCGACATCTTCAATCACAAGATCATACCGCTCACTCCCGCCATAGGGAGTGAGAACTACATATCCGCCAGCGCGGAAGGCATCCCCCTGCGTTTACTGGGTGGATACGTCACTTTTATTGATGAGCTCACAATTTCGCTGTAACTTTAATAGAAAAGTCCCAGTGGTTCCTCTATGAAGGTTGCGACAGTATCCAGGAATTGCGCCCCTCGTGCGCCATCTACGGCGCGATGGTCGCAAGAGAGAGTGAGCACCATCATGGGCTGAACTGCTGGTTGACCATTGACGGGCACAACACGCTCCGTTATGCGACCTACAGCCAGGATAGCTGCCTGTGGTTGATTGATGACGGCATTGAATGCATCGACGTTGTACATACCCAGGTTAGTGATCGTGAAAGTCCCATCGCTTATATCCTGTGGACGAAGTTTCCCGGCTTGCGCTTTTGCTGCCAGCTCCGTGCGCTGGCGTGCAATCTCGCCCAGGCTGAGGGTATCCGCCAGGTGAATAACTGGGACAACCAATCCTTCCTCAATGGCTACTGCTAATCCTACATGTACTTCCTGCTTCAGGATTATATTGCCCTCACTCCACGAAGCATTGACGCGGGGATGCATTCTCAACGCCGCCGCTACGATTTTCACCAGCAGGTCGGTGTACGTTACTTTTTCGATGGACCGCTTCAAGATTTGCTCACGCCAGGTGATGAGCCGGCTCGCATTGACCTCGCGCACAAGGTAATAGTGTGGTACAGTCGTCCAGCTCCGTGTTGTACGCTCCGCCATAATGCGCCAGGTGTTACTCAGGGCCAACTCGTGAGACCCACTTGCAATAGCCGCAGACCTTTCTGCTGCTGGAACGACCCCGGCAACTTCTACTGTGGTAAGAGGCGCTTGAACAAAAGCAGCTAAAACGTCTGCCGCCAGCACTGCGCCCCCCGGTCCAGTACCCATAATGACCGCCAGGTCTTTTCCCTGCTCGGCCGCCAAGCGCCGGGCTTTGGGAGAAGCCGGGGGGAAGCTGGGGGGCAGGTTCGTCGTCAAGTGGGGACCGGCTATTACAGACGAGGCTTTTTCCTGGTCCTGAAGATATGTCAGTACATCGGCCTTTTGAATACGCTTTCCGGCCGATGTTACCTGGCTCAAATCCAGGTTGTGCTCGGCAGCTATACGCGAGGCCAGCGGGCTGGCAGCCATAGCCACCTGGCGAGTTGCTTCAACCTGAGGCAGTGACGTAGCCCTATCCCAGGTAGAGAGCTGCTTATCTACCTGGGATTCATCTGCCGGCGATACTTCTCCAGAAGCAAGGATGGTAGCGATTACCTTCCCAACCGGGACATCGTCGCCGGCAGCGGCCGAAATGCGAGCAAGGATACCATCCGCTGGTGCTTCGATCTCAACTGTTGCCTTGTCGGTTTCGATCTCTGCCAGTGGTTCGCCCTTTGCAACCTGCTCACCCTCTTGTTTAAGCCACTGCAGTATCTTGCCCGTGTCTTGCGACATCCCCAGCGCTGGTAGGATGACATTTGTAGCCATCGTAGGTCTCCTGTAGAAATGTTGGGGTAGAGTTTCGTTACTCTTCAGATGCCTTTAAGGGCTCTTATCTATTTCTTCCATCGCTCGTACCTGTAACGGCGGCTGCGGGACGGGCGCCGTTGAACTGTACGTTCAGGTTCAATTGGGATTCACGCGTTGTGGGTAATGGGCCGGTAGCAGTGTAATACCGTATACTCGCTATGAGTAGTTCCTCCGCCGGGAAGCGAGTTATGACCTCGCAGCCATCCTTTGTGACGATCAACTGTTCCTCTATGCGCGCTGCAGACCAACCATCAGAAGCCGGCCAGAAGGTTTCAAGGGCGAAAACCATGCCCTCTTTGATCACCTCGGGGTGGTCAAGAGAGACCAGGCGACTGAAAATTGGTTTCTCCCAGATGCAAAGCCCTACGCCATGGCCATATTGCAGCGCGAAAGCAGCCTCCTCATTTGGGAAGCCAAACTCTTCTGCTTTGGGCCAGAGCTTGACAATATCGGCGGTGGTCACACCCGGTTTGATCGAGTTAATTGCGACATCGAGGATATCGCGGCAGTGTTTGTAGGCATCTACCATTGCCTGCGAGGCGCTGCCAATGGCGAAAGTGCGGTAGTAGCAGGTACGATATCCATTATAGCTGTGCAGGATGTCGAAATAGGCCGGATCGCCTGGACGTAACGCACGGTCGCTGAAGACATGTGGATGCGGACTGCAGCGCTCGCCAGAAATGGCGTTCACGCCTTCTACGTGCTCTGACCCCATGTCGTACAGAACTTTACTCACAAGAGCAACGCACTCGTTCTCACGTATGCCCGGCTTCATGGCGCGATACAGTTCGTCGTAAGCTGCGTCTACCATCATGCAGGCGGTGTTGAGTAGTGTAATCTCGTCCTGTGTTTTGATCAAGCGGGCCTGTTGCATCAATTGCTGTCCATCTACTACCTTGATGCCTTCAGCCTGCAAGGCAAATAACACCGGCAGTTCAATCGCATCAACACCGAGGGGTTCATGGAGCAATCCGCGCTGCTCCAGTTCGATGCAAATCTTACGTGCCACGTCTTCAGCCCGACCAGCCTCGGGCAGCATCGCGCCGCGTAAGGTAGAGATACCGGCGCGGGAACGTTCACCGAGCCACGGACAGTAGAGCTGGTGGTGCCGGGCCGCTGAACCGAAGTCCCAGACAATCGGCTCATCGTCCTGTGGCAGCAACGTGAAGCGAGCCAGCTTGTCCATTGCCCATGTACCAATGTGGGTAGCGGTGATGTAGCGCACATTCGTCATATCGAAACAGAGTAATGCTCCCATCTCCGACTCTTTGAGCAGTTTGGTGATGCGTGCAAGCCGCTCAGTGCGCAGCCGCTCAAAATTTACCCGTTCCTCCCAGTCGACGCCCATTAAGCCATATGTTTTACTTGCCATGACTTTTCTCCTTTACTCGTATTGTTTAGACTCGACCGCATAATGTTTTCACTAGCTCGGTGACAGTGCTTGCCGTAGGGACAGTCAGATCTTCCAGTACCGGTGAGAATGGTACCGGCACATCCATTGCTCCCATACGTTTGACCGGGGCGTCCAGGTAGTAGAATGCCCCTTCAGCGATCACGGCTGCGATTTCAGCCGTCACACCGTAGCGCTCGTAGCCTTCATCTACCACGATGGCACGGCTGGTCTTTTTGGCAGATTCGATAAGGGTAACCATGTCGAGGGGGAATGTGGTTCGAGGATCAATAACTTCAACGCTGATGTCGACCTTCTCCAGAAGCGCTGCCGCTTCCAGTGCGACCTGTACCATGCTGCTGGTCGCGACAAGGGTAATATCCGTACCTGGTCGTTTGATGTCAGCGACACCAAAGGGGATAGTATAGTCACCCTCCGGTACGAGACCTTTCAACTGGTACATCATTTTGTCTTCAAAGAAGATCACCGGGTTGTCATCGCGGATGGCCGTTTTCAGCAATCCTTTTGCGTCGTAGGGAGTCGAGGGCAGCACGACTTTCAAGCCAGGGATGTGACTGACCCAGGCGTGCAGGCTCTGACTGTGCTGGGCAGCGGTGCGGCGCGTGGCCCCTAAAGTGGTTCGCACTACCAGAGGTACTTTGAGCTTGCCGCCGGACATGTAGTGCACCTTCGCAGCCTGGTTCACAATTTGATCCATCGCCAGCGTGATGAAATCACCGAACATGATGTCGACTATAGGACGCATGCCGGTCATGGCACCACCCACTCCCAGTCCGGTAATACCTGCTTCAGAGATGGGTGTATCAATCACACGCGAGGTCCCAAACTCTTCGACCAGGCCTGTAAGAACTTTGAATGCAGTGCCGGCTTCGGCCACATCTTCGCCCATGATGAATACACGTGGATCACGACGCATTTCCTCGGCTAAAGCTTCACGAATGGCCTGGCCAAGCGTAATCTCACGTACGCCCCTGCCGGCATGCTGGTTTGCCGCAGTACTAAGCATAGACATCTTGCTCTACCTCGCCTGGGTCTGGATAGGGCGCGTTGAGCGCAAAGCGTTCTCCCGCCTCGACTTCGGCCTGTACCCGCTGTTCGATCTGCTCAAACGCCCCGCTATCAACCCCCTGTTCAACCATCCACGCGGCAAGCAACTTCAGCGGGTCGCGTTCCGTAATCCAGTATTCTTCCTCTTCTTTGGAGCGGTAATAGGATCGCTGTATATCCCCAACGTGGTGTCCCAGGTAGCGGTAGGTATTGCAGAGCATGAAAGCTGGCCCGTCACCATGGCGGGCCCTTTCCACCAGGCGTTGCGTTATCGCATATACAGCGCGAATATCCTGTCCATCCACTTCTTCTGACAGAATGCCGAAGGCTTTGGCCCTGGCAACCATCTCACCAGCAGTGGTCTCGGAGTGGTGCGTGTATTCGTTGTACTGGTTGTTTTCGCAGACGTAGATGACCGGGAGCTTCCAAAGCGAGGCCATGTTCATTACTTCGTACAATACCCCCTGGCCAAGCGCTCCATCGCCAAAGAAGCAGACCGTCACCTGGTCGCAGCCGCGCATCTTGCAAGACATGGCAGCGCCAGTAGCGATGCCTGCGCTTCCTCCGACGATTGCATTCGCGCCCAGGTTGCCGGTATCCTGGTCAGCGATATGCATGGAACCGCCCTTCCCGCGGCAGTAGCCGGCTTCCTTTCCCAGTAGCTCAGCAAACATGCGGTCGACTGAAGCCCCCTTAGCCAGGCAATGTCCGTGGCCCCGGTGAGTACTGGTGATATAATCATCGCGGCGCAAGGCCGCACAGACGCCTACAGCTATAGCCTCCTCGCCGACGTAGAGGTGGGCCAGGCCAGGCATTTTGGCGCTCAGATACAATCCGTTCACGTGCTCTTCGAAAATACGAATCTTGAGCATCTGCTCATACATAGATAACCACTGCGCATGCTCACTCTCTATTACCCGGGGTTCTACAACGAGCTGGCCGTCTGAAGGGTGGGTGCCATCTACAGGATTATCTGCATGGGATCCAATCGGTTGCGACATTGCTCCTCTCCATGAAAGAGATTCATAGTGAAATAACGTACACGATTTAATCGTCCAAGCCGGACATTTTTGCCAGTGCCTTGTAGACAATAACAAAGTCTTGCTGCGCTAATCCCAGGGCCCTGGCGGCAGTAAGAAGCTCGTTGCTGGCTGCTGTTGTTGGCAGGGGCACATCGAGTTCCCTACCCATCTCAAGCGCCAGCAGCATGTCCTTCTGCATCATATTCACGTTGAACCAGGCTTCGTCTGGCATGTTGAGTATGAATGGAATACGGTACTTGAGAGAAGGCGATGCGATGACGCTGTTGAGCATCACTTCGATAGCTGTTTCACGAGGAATACCCCCCTTCTCAGCCAGCAGCAAACCCTCGCAGAAACCCATCATTTGCACCTGCAGGTTAAGGTTGATGGCGATCTTCATCAAGACGGCCTGGCCATTTGCCCCCACATAGTTTACTGTTGGACCGATATCCAGCAAGATAGGTCTGACCTGCTCGAAGATGGCTTTTTCACCGCCGGCCATGAGGGAGAGGTTGCCCTGCTCGAGAGTAATGACGCTGCCCGACACTGGGGAGTCGAGCATGTGCGCGCCTTTTTCAGCAACTCGTGCGGCGAGTTTTTTTGAAGTGACCGGACTGATGGTGCTCATGTCGATATAAATCTTGCCTTTTTCCAGGCCGGCCAGAATGCCATTTTGACCACCTACTACTTCTTGCAGAGCGGCAGTATTTATCACCATGGTGAAGACGACATCGGCTGCTTCTGCTACCGCGCGCGGTGTCTCGCCCCAGCGCATACCATAGTCTAACAACCACTCTGCTTTCGACTTTGTGCGATTGTATCCAGTAACAGTGTGACCGGCATCAAGGAGTCGCTTCGTTACGCGACCGCCCATGGTTCCTAACCCGACAAATCCAAGATTGGCCATAACTACCTCCAACTTGACTGAATCGGACAATAAACAACAGCTAGCCTTTGTGATTAGGAGAAGCTCTTACGTCTTCGCGAACTTGTTGCAAGTGGGCGTGCATAGCTGCGCGCGCAATGCGTTCGAAGCTATACGTGTTCGTCTCTCCCAGCACGAAATACTCTGGCTCCTGGTCGGTCAGAATGTAGCCGATGTCGTGCAGCGCAGTTGTCAGCCCGGACTCCCCGATGACATATGCTTTTCCAGCGGGCCTCTGGGCGTGAAGGAACTGCGCGGTCGCCAGCGCTGATGTGAAAATAGCATCAGATGGTACGTCCAGCCCCATATAAGACAAACGCATCTGCAGGTCGCGCGGGGTGTATAGAGAGTTGTTGGTTAAAAACAAGAAAGGAATGTGCTGTGTCTGTAGACGCTGAATAAAATCTTTTGCTCCAGGGATAAGTGTCGCGCCGCGCAGGATAACGCCGTCCATATCTAATAAATAATTCTTGATCCCGTCCAATTGTATCTCCCCCTCTGAAGGTAACTCTTTGTGTGGAATGAAAACTCTATTCTTTATTCCGCCCTCTCATTCTCTCCCGCTCTCGTTTGGCGTCTAGCAACTTGCTTGCTACTGTAGCATCTGCCTCTTTCACTGCGTTCTTTTCCGCTTTTGTTGAACTTGTGGCCTGCCCCTCACGGGTCTTTGTCGCACTTGTCGCACTTGTCGCACTTGTTTCCTTCTTCTCGCCTGTATTCATCACCTGGGCTCTCGTACTTGTGGCTCGCTTGCGCTGCTCCTCGCGTTTCGCCCGTACACTTGCCAATGCCGTCGTATCAATCGCGCTTTCGCCACCTTGAATCCCCTGTACCGTCAATCGTGGTCGCAGTCGTGTACGTAGCCACTGGAAGCCAATCACCAGGAACTCTAAACTGGCCAGGCGACGGGCAGCAATGTCGATCGGCAACAGTAGCGCCGCTAAAGCGAGCAACAAGAATGTCAGGGGTACAGCCGCGGATACTGGTGCCAGGTTGGCAGAGAATGCCTCCCTGCTGTCGTTGGGACCAAGCAGCGCTCCACCTCCGGCGTGTGCCAGTAACGTCAGGAAACGTGTATCTGTTCCCAACGTACGAAGTTCGGGGGAGTAAGGCACCACCAGCCCTGTTGTTGTTGCCAACTGGCCCGCCGTACCATGCCAGTTCACTTGCAGCAAGTACGTGCCTACCTGTATGGTCGGGAAGTTTCCCTCCCAGCGCAGCGGGGCTGTTGGCTGTAAGCTGATCGTTTCTTGCGCGAGATTGGGCGTGATGATCTTAACCTGCACTTGCTGGTTCACAGTTGATCCTGTAGTTGTGCCAGGAGGAATATCGACCGTTATGTGGCCGCTGTCTCCGATTACTGTGGCATTCACATTGAGTGCACTATCAGGAGAAGGCAATGTCCAGGTTACAAGGTTGGCCCACCAGCGTGGCGCATCGCTCCAGCGCAGCCAGTTTGCCGTCCACAGTCCCAGTGCGTCGCTCGTCCAGGCTGCCACGCGTCCCAGGCCGTACTGCCAGGTGGCTAACACCGGATCATCTTTTTGACTGATGAGCACTATTTGCGCTGTTGCTTTCGGAGTCGTCGCTACATAACCCGTCAACCCCGGAAAAGCGCTCAAACCCGTTACTATAGGATGATTGCTGACAAGCGCAGGCACGAATGGTTCATTGATGGTCGCTCGCCGTGTCGTCTGCTGGGTCTCTTTGAGCAGGATTTGCGGAACAGCGCTGGGATTATCTGCCTGGTAGAAGCGGCCTCTTCCGAGCGACGCAATCTGTTGCATCAAACCTAGTTGCTGGTAGGAGGAGGCGTTGGTAGCAACCGTTGAAATAGTGATATGCTCGCTCACCATTTTCTGCAACTGCGCATTTAACTGGAAATTTTCAAAAGTATCGCCGTCACCTAGCAGTATCACGTGCTGAATTTTTGCATTCGTGCTGCGCAACGCCGTTTCAGCGTTAATCAGATCGGGCAGGTAACTTTCGGGATCGCAAGGCTCCATTGTATCAATCACCTTGTCAATTGCCGCCCGGTTGGTGACATGCTGCATGGCCGATACAAGCCCGCCGCATGCTGCTGAGATACCCACCTGGTCACGAGGCGTTAGGAGTCCGACCACCCCCTTGGCGGCCTCTTTGGAAATATTGATACTGCTATTGTCCTCCAGGCTCTCGACAATCAGCGCGACCGCGATGCCTGGTGTCTCCTTGTGCTGCGGGATATCCATACTAACCGGCAAGGTCTGTTCCAGTGGCGTGTTGGCGTATCCTCCCACGCCATAACTGCTCTCCCCTCCACTTACCACCAGCCCTCGCCCAAGATCGCGCACGTAGGCCTGTAGAATTTTCATGCGCGCTGTACCGAGAGAAATTGCTGGCACATCCGCCAACACAACGGCGCTGAACCCTGCCAATCCATCGAGCGTTGTTGGGATGTCGTTAGGGGTCCCGACCGCGACCTGTATTCTCGTTGCTTGCAGTGCCGCGATGATGTTGTGTCCTTCACCTGGCGTCCCTTCGATGATAAGGACATGCGGCGGCCCCTGTACGTTGACAAATGCCGCTGCCTCATCATTACCGGGGAAGGTATCGTGCGCTGCCTCCAGAGTGACCCTGAACGTGTGGAAACCCGGCGTTGGGGCCAGCAGCCTGAAAGTGATTTCTTGCGCGCCTACCACTAATTGTGTTGACACCTGGAGCAACAGCGATTGATCGAGATATAGCCGCAGCGTGGCTGGCTGTGCGACATTGCTAAATAGTCGTATGTGCATCAGAAAGCGTTCATTCGTACGCAACTCCGTTGGCGCATCGAGTCCATCAATACGTGCCTCAGCACCATGATAGTCAGGCAGGGACACAATATCCAGTCTGATACCCTCCTGTTGCAAGAGTTGAGCCTCCTGCAGCGCGTCTCCCAGGTTTTGTTGTCCATCGCTCAAGAGCACAATGCGCCGCTGGCTGTCGCCTGGCAGGATGGCCGCGGCCAATCGTAGACCAGCCGCCAGGTCGGTGAAATTCGTATCGGGCGTGGATTGAAATTGATTGAAGTCGATCTGCTTCTGAACTGACTGTTCGACGAGCGCGTTGCGGCCAACCGCGACAATTCCTACCTGGTCGTCAGGCCCCTTGTGCTTCAGCGCAGCGTTGATCCAGCTTTCGATAAAGGCTCGCTGCGGTAATGTGCTCGCCGAAATGTCTCCCACGAAGACCACCGATTGCCGTGTAACCGGTTGCGACCATGACGCTCCCGCCAGTGCGCAAATAATCAGTGTGAACAACGCCAGGCGACAGACCAGAATGAGGCGCCGCTGTCCTCTGGGGAACGGCAGCGACATATTGAGCCACGCCATGTACACCAGGATACAGACCGGCACTAAGAGTAAGAGCAGCAAAGGCTGTTCAAATGTCAGCATTGCGATCCTTAATCAACGATACATTAATCAACGATACATTCCCTTTTTTCTTCGCCTCGTTACTGTTGTGAGACGCTTCCTAGCAACTCGATAGCGCTTCTCCAATTGATCCCGGGCTTCGCCAATAAACCTGGGAGTGTTCCTTGAGCGTGCCTGGCCAACGCGTGTATATCCCCCCTTACTTGCTGTTGTTGCCGCTGTGCTCTGTAATCGGTAGCCGCGACTAAACAGCCACCATTCCAGGCAGAGAATCAGCAGGAGGAAGGCGGCGATCCAGGGCCAAATTTCGCGTAACACTCGTGGCACCCCGTTATTCCCAGGCGCAAAATTGATGCTGTGCACCACTGGCAGTTGGTTGGTCGGTGCCAGGCGCGATTGTTGCGGGTCGAAGAGGTTGACAGCGAAGGCACCTCGCCGCTCCTGGCCATAAACGCGCTGGGTCACCTGGTAGATTCCAATGCTGTTCGTCTGTGTATATGGCGCTGCGGGAAACGGCGGCGCAACCGTCACGGTTTGCTGGTCAGGCCCGTTAATCGTTACCCGGTCGGCTCCAGGCCATGTCTGTATCGTCACAGGGAGATTTGGTGATACCTGTCCATCTCCAGCCACGGGAGGCGGCAGAAACCAGTTAACCAGGTTATAGATCAAAATGGGAAAGCTCGGTTGAAGCGGCAGATCGCTATCGTGCAGATCAAAGCTCAACGCTGCGATGCGCCTGTTATTGTTTTCTCCGGCAATTAACAGAGGCGTTTCGGGCGTGACGATCACCGACTGTGCCCATAGGGCTGGTACGAGAAGGTGGCTTAAACGCAGTACGTGGATACTGCTCAAATCCACGTTGTCGAGTAAACCGCTGCTTTCGCTCCCCGCGCTCCCCGCGCCTATGTGGCTCACCCGTATCTCCGGCCTTGATTGGCCGAAGATGTACGAGCCTTGAGGCGGGTTGATAAAGAGCACCCCCCCAGTAGGCAATGTTGCGGGCACAAAGCCATCAAAAACGGTTACATCAAAATTGCCGGCGTTGACCACGTACTTATCAGGCGTTGTCTTATACAGGTCTATATTCGACTGTAGCAGCAGCGCAGCCTGCAAGAAGTTATTGCCCTTCGTGACCAGCAACACCCGCCCATGCATAGACCCGCCGACGATAGCCCACGCCTCGTGATCGATGCTCAAGGCATCCTGTGTGAGTATCTGCGCGTGGAGGTAGCGTGTGGTGGGTGGTAGGGACGGTAGGGGTCCCCATTGGATGGCGCCGCTGGCTCCCGCTCCCAGGGTAATGGTTTGCACATTGACCAGCTTGCCGTCGGCATACAGCTCAACGGGTATCGATCGTTGCTCATGGCTATAGTTGGCGACCTGCGCCAGCGCTACCAGGTTTCCCTGCAAAGAACGCGAGGCCAGCGCCAATAGAGCCGCGTTGGCAGCATCGGTGCCAATGCGCAGGTAACTCACGGGGAAAGGCACAACCAATGTCTGGTCAGGAGCCACGACATGTCCATCTCCCACCACGAGCACCTGTATATTCGTGCGACCTGCCGCCAGCGATATTGCTAGCGAAAGCGCCTGTTCAAGATCGGCATCCTGATTTGTCACTTTCGCTCGTTGCAGTGCCGCTGTAATCTGGCCTTTGTCCTGTGACGAGGCAATCAATACCTGTGGCGTGTGTGCCATGCTGATCAGAGAGAGGTGATCGTTGGGCCCAAGACCATCGACGAGATCGGCTATCTGACTTTTAGCCGCTTCAAATCTGTTGGGCGTCACGTCGGTGGCCTGCATACTCGCCGAGGTCTGCAAAATGATGATCGTGTTGCCGCTAATAGGGCTGGGCAGGAAAATCGCTGGCCGCGCCAGTATCAGCACAATCACCAGCGCCGCCAGTAATTGGAGCAGTAACAGCGGCGTGATACGCAATCGCTGCCACGGTCGGCTGGCCTGCAGGTCTTGCAGCGCCTGTTGCCACAGCAGCGTGCTGCCGACGACCCGGTTCTGCCGCTTCGGTCGCATGAAATAGAGCAAGAGTATGATTGGAATGATGATGCCAAAGGCCAGGGCCGCAGGGACGAGTAAACTCATGACATCTCTTTCTTTGGCAGTCGCGAGGACGGCCGCTATCTCTCATTTGACAAGTTCAACCTGCCGTAATACCCGCTGTACAACGTCAATCACAGTGGTGTCACTCGGAATCAATGTATACGTCATAGCGTAGCTATGGGCAAATGCAGCCAACTCCTGCGTAAACGTCGCCAGGCGCTCTCGATATGCCTGCAAGACTGCCGGTGACACGCTCACATCGACATTCCCTGCGCCTTCGCTATCTTGTAGCCGCCAGTCGCCCTGTATGTCTGGTTCCAGTTCATCCGGTGCCAGGATTTGTAGCAGCGCCACCTCCTGCCGTAATTGTCGCACCGCCCGTATCCCCGTTTGGTAGCCGCCAGGAGCCAGAAAATCAGAGATGACGATCGTCAGTCCCGGCCTATTGACGATCCTTCCCAAATCATACAGCGCGCGATTCAAATCGGTTGTACCTGAACGCGGCAAACGTTGCAAGAATTCGCCAACGCTCCACACCGCGTTCTTGCCGCTTCCCACGCGCCGGTATGTCGTCAGTTTATCCGTCAACGCCCCCACTATCACACTATCCTCGCACTTCAGCGCCACATAGGCCAGCGCGGCCGCCAGTTCCATCACCAGCGATGCCTTCGTTGGATTGCCATAAGACATAGAGTCGGAACAATCCACCAGCACCGTCACCGTCAGATTTTCCTCGGCCTCGAAAACGCGCAGGAAGAGCCGCTCCAGCCGTGCATAAGCCCGCCAATCGATGCGCCGAAAGTCGTCTCCCGCTGTGTAACGCCGGTAGTCCGCGAACTCCATCGATGAGCCAGCCAGCGGCGAGCGCCGCCTCCCTGGCCTCCCCGTTGCCATCGGCCTCCGCGTCAAAAGCGCCAGGCTATCCAACCTTTGCAGTACAGCGGAATTCAATGGGAAACGTGAAGTTGCACTCTCATTCACCATGTTGTTTTCCTATTTTCTATCCTTCATCATTATATTTCCCCAATAACCCCTTCAATCACCTCTTCCGGCGTAATCCCCTCCGCTAAGCCATCAAAATTCAAAATCAAGCGGTGCCGCAGGGCCGGCAGCGCTACTTCCCTGATATCCTCCTGGGACACATTAAGGCGGCTCTCGAGCAGCGCCCGAACCTTTGCCGTCATAATCATCGCCTGTAAGCCGCGTGGGCTAGCCCCGTAACGCACAAAACTACGCACCTTCTCGGGTGCCTCCTCCCGGTCAGGATGGGTTGCCAGCAACAGTCGCACCGCGTACTCCTTCAGGTGCGTTGCCACCGGGACCGCCTTCGCTGTCTCAATCAGTTTCAGTAGCTGCTCGCCCGAGGCAACATGTTTTGCCTGGTTTGTCTGTATGCCCACCGTCGAATCAATAATCTGCAGCAGGTCACTGGGATTGGGGAAACGCACCATAATTTTGAGGAGGAAGCGATCAAGCTGGGCTTCCGGCAGGGCATACGTCCCCTCCATTTCCAGTGGATTCTGCGTGGCCAGCACGAAGAAGGGTTTCGGCAAAGGGCGCGTGGTATCGCCAACGCTCACAGTTCGCTCCTGCATCCCCTCCAGCAGAGCCGATTGTGTCTTGGGCGTCGCGCGGTTGATCTCATCGGCCAGTACTATATTGGCGAAGATAGGGCCAGCCTGGAAGCTGAAAACACGTTTACTCCCCTTCGAATTATTATCTGACTGCTCGCTGACGATCGTTGTACCGACAATATCGGCTGGCATCAAGTCCGGTGTAAATTGAATGCGCGCGAATTTGAGCGAGAGTGCCTCTGACAGTGTTCGCACCAGCAATGTCTTGCCCAGCCCCGGCACGCCCTCCAGCAGCACATGTCCACCTGAGAACAATGCTAACAGTAACTCGCGCACAACCCGCTCCTGACCGATCACAATGGAAGTCAGTTCTTTTTCCAGCTGCTGCGCGATATCGATGAACTCTGTAATATCGGCCTCACTCGGCCCTTCGGTTTGAGCATCGCTGACAGCAGATCGTGCATCATATCCTTTCTGTAGACTGTCATCTGGTATCTGAGTGCCAACCTGGGGAGAAGTATTTTCACCTGTATTTGCCATTGCTTCCTATTGCCCTTCTAATGTGTTGAAATAGCTGTGAACAAGATCTTTTAGTGATGGTGATATGCTGCTATTATCAATGGCGTCGTGTGCCATCTGACTATACTGCTGGATGACTTGAGAATATGGGACGGTACTACCGTTCTGCACGACGCCGTTGCTGCCATCATTGCTTAGTGTGCTGGTACCTGAGCCAATCTGCCCTGGCACAGTGACCGTTTCGTTCTTCCCTGTTTTACTGCCGGGATTGTTCCCTCTGCCGCCATTTCCCAATCCACCGTTGCTGCCTTGCCCCGGTTGTAATCCCTGCCCTTGACCCTTTCCCTGTTGTTGTCCCTGTGCCTGTTGTTGTCCCTGGTTCTGATTCTGCGCGGCGGTCCCATCTGTAGCTGAGGTGAGAGCGTTGGCCGTCTGTTGCAGACTTTGTGAGACCTGGTTAATGGTATTGTTCTGGGCTTGCGTTGCGGCGTCCTGCGCCGCGGCTGCCTGTATGGCGTTGCTCGCGTCGGAGATCTCGCTTGTGCTGCCGCCGGCAACCGAGCGGGCAAGCTGGTGTAGTGCCGCACTGAGATTTGGGTTCTGTTGTGCCTGGTTCGCCGCCTGTTCCAACTGCTGCGCAAGCTGTGCCCGTTGTGCCGGCGTCATCTTGCTCACTTGCGCGGCCAGGTTCTTTAGCGCGTCGGCCAGGCCTTTGCTATCATTTTTGGCCAGTGCCTGACCTATTGCGCTCAAATTAGTATTGTGGCTGCCCTGCAGCGCTGAACTGGCAGCCAGTTGTGCCTGTGCTTTATTGGCCGCCTGAGGATCGCGCAGTTGGTTGAGTTGTGCCTGTGCTTCGGCGATTGCCTGCTGTGCCTGCGCCTGATTCTCCGCATTTTGCAGTTTTGTCTGTAGTTCGCGCAAAATCTGATCGATTTGCGCACGTTCTGTCGCCGGCATGTTTGCCTGTTGCAGGGTAACTGACCGTACGTGATCAATTGCGGCAATTTGTTTCGCGATCCGTGCCTGAAATGCCGCCTGTTGTTGCAATACCGCCGTCATGGGATTTGGCAGAAGTATCAGTAATGCCAGCAGAACAACGACAATACCGGCGATAATCAGGTTGGAACGCTGAGGTCGCAGTGAAATAGCTGTTCGTGGCGAGTGTTTCTCCAATTGCTTGAGCGCGTCGCGTCGCTGCAAGCCGAAAAGTGGTGCGTTTTCGTTGCGCATCTCCCATGCTGTGCCCAAACGATCATGCAATGACAGCAGGGTGTCTACCAGCTGCGTGGTACGGGCCAGCGAGGGGCGAAACCATAAGGCAGCGCCAAATGTAACAGCTATACAAGTTACCCCGATACCGAATGCCCAGTACGGAGCAGCCGCCCATGGCAGGAGACGTGCGGTCAACAGCGCTAATAACGCCAGGGTAAACCCTACGATGGCGCCTCGCCCCGTCCAGGTCAGGGCCTGCTGTAGTATCAGCCGCCTGCGCCAGGGACGCAGTTGTGCTAACAACGGCTCGCCATCGATGCGAGCTGTGCCCAAACGAACCCTGGCCTGGCCTGGCGGTGCTGCGCTACTCATTTTTCTCACCCTTTCTTTCTTTAAACCGTCGCCGCTGCCTTATCTTTGCGCGGGCGTTTCTCCATCAATCGCGAGAGGCGGCTAATGGGATAGGGTTTCACAAGCCAAGTGCTAAGAAGAAGCAATACGATGGTCAGCAGTAGGTTGATGATGGTGTAGGTGATCCACGGCGCCAGGCCTGTGCCAAAGAGTGAGACGGTACCAATTGGAGGTCCCACTCCAAATGTAAATGTACTGATCATTGCGAGAATGGGATTGCCAATGAAAATGTAAGACTCTTGCGCGCTCCCATTAAACGGCGCGCTAAGTTGCAGCAGGAAACTCAGTAACCACGGCGTGATCACCCAGATAACACAAAACATATATGCGATGGCGATAGAGACCGGCGGGCGCTTCAAAAGCGTTGAGCAGAAAAGGCCGAATGTACCCACCACAATGGCGGTGACCACAAAAACCAGCGTCGCCTGAAAGACTTGCGCCGGTCCCACTCCTCCGAAAAAGTAAACCAGGCTGAAGAGTGGTATGGACGCGGCGATCAGCAAGAGCGCGTTTGCCAATCCTGCCACCAGTTTGCCTGCCACCAGTTCAAAAGCGGAGAGCCGCGAACACAACAGCAGGTCAAAGGTCTGCCGCTCCTTTTCTCCGTTGATCGTTGTAGCGGTAAAGGCAGGCGTGATAAACATAATCAGAAAAAGCTGCACAAACACGAGCAGGGTGTAAAGACCAAGCCCCAGGGTACTCACTGAGTTGCTGTTGTAAGCACTCGTCCGGCTGATAAAGAGAACCCCCAGCAGCGTCATCACCAGCAGGTACGTAATGAGCACCCAGATGGTACGTTCGCGGCGCAGGCGCAGGCGTAATTCTTTGGTGAGCAAGGCTGCGAAGGTCATGATGGGCTACCTCCTTTCATCGCTGCTGACCGCCAGGTAGAAGCGAGAGCTTCGTTGCAGCGATGGATATCAAACACTTCCTTCAGTTATACTCATAAAAACTTCTTCAAGACGGCCACCGCTGCTGCGCGGCGCGAATGAAACAACGGGTATGCCCTTCGTAATCAAAGCGGAGAGTACCCCGTGCAAAGCCCGGTCATCTCCAATGAACTCGGCCTGTATTACGTCTCCATTCTCACTTGTGACGTTGCTGATGCCCTCTAATTCTTTGATCGCCTCAGTTGTCTCGGGTACGCGCTCCAGTACGTGAATTTCAATCAGCCGACCGCCACCTAGCCGTCGTGTTACCTGCTCGACATCCCCTGCCACAACCAGCCGCCCTCCCTGGATAATGGCGATATCTGTGCACATTTCCGCCAGTTCTAGCA
>CAVZJN010000033.1:0-69312 GCA_963775585.1 uncultured Chloroflexia bacterium
CCGCTCGTTTGTCCAACCGGCGCGTGCGACCTCGATGGAGTTGACGGATTTTTCGGAGAATACAAAGCGGGAAATCAGGCTCAAAACTGACTGATCAGCCCAGCCATGATGAGGGTTTCCCACTTGACTGGCAGTGCAACCCATCTGGCTCAGTTTGCTATCTGCGGGTGGGGCGAGGTTGCTGTTTGTATCCTCCGAAAAAGTCCGTCAAGCCTACTTTGTCTTCGAGAGTGTAACAGGTCCTGCTGTGCATTTCGTAGAAGAGCAAGATACGAGAAGTTTTTTCTGATGATTGGGAGTATCCTATTGCTACTTGCAAAATGCAAGTAGCATTATGTTCCACCATGAGGAGGAGAACTCATATGAGAAAGATATTGGTTAAGGCATGGATGACTCTAGATGGTGTCTTTGACGCGGATACGATGGATCAATGGTGGCATCCTTATGAGAGCCCCGAGAGGCTACAGTACATTGTCGAGGAGTACTGCAAAGGCGATGTGTACCTCCTGGGACGGGCCACCTTTGAAATGCTTTGGCCGTTCTGGTCCACACAGACGACCGGCAATGGTCCTGGGCCGATCCTCAACCGCATGAAAAAATATGTGGTCTCTACCACTATTCTTACAGCTCCCTGGAAAGAATCCACCATCATCAGAGGAAATGTGGTGGAAGAAATCACCAAACTGAAACAGCAGCCGGGCAAAGACATGATTATTGATGGCAGTGCGAGCCTAGTCCAATCGCTGATGGGAACGGATCTGATCGATGAGTATCGGTTCTTAGTCCAGCCCTTCATCATGGGAAGGGGAAGGCGGTTCTTCCCAAGACGGGACGCCTCAGACGAAGCTGCGGCTTGTCGAAAGCAAAATGCTGAGTTTCGGGGCCCTTGCTCTTACCTCCCGGCCGGACAAAAATAAAGGATGGAATGCCACCTCATAGTGGTGGCATGAAAGGAGACCATGATGCCAAGTAAACAAGGAGATGTTGGCCTGCTGCAAGAGCCAATCGCCCAGCAATTGTTGCAGTCAAAGGGCACTGCCCATCTAGCCTACAACTGGCGTGACGGCACGCCCCGCGTCATACCCATGGGGTTTCATTGGGACGGGCAGGAATAGTGATGGCAACAGCGACGGATGCCCCGGAAACGAAGGTGCTCACGAATGGCTCAAAGGTGGCTGTGAGCATCGACCGCGACTTTTCGGCCTCCAAGAAATTCTCCTCATTCGCGGGACGGTACGTGCCGACACGGTTGAGGGCATCGCACCAGAGTACGCTGCCATGATCCGCCGGACGATGAGCGAGGAAGACGCACAGGCATTGCTCGCGGAGGCAACCGCCTCTATCCTCACATGACGCGCATCTTCATCCATCCAGACTGGGTCGGCCTCCTGGACTTTGGACGCGTCTGCCCAGCGCAGTTGAGCGTCGATCGAACAGGCTAACTAGCGCACGAGAGTTGCGGCATCGCCTTCCGAGCGCGCGTCGCATTCGCCTGACCGTAGCACAGGATCATTCTTCTGTCTGTTGATCGATCTGTGGCTCCTCAACGAGATGGAGGAAGGGGTGTGGGCGTGCTACGCCCTGACCAAAATGTCCGCCAGCAGCCACGCTCGTGGCTCAAAATCGAACAATGGCAGTTGAACGATGCCTTCCACGTGGCGGATGCTTCGGGCCGAGATTGTGCTGGGGATTTCCAGAAGAGAGCCACCCTGATCCAGGTCAAAGAGCGTTAACTGAGGGGAGCGGAATGGTGTCTCGTGCGCTCGCGCGGATCCTACCGCCTGCACGTCTTGTGATCGTTAAGCATCGAGACCTCGTACTCAGAGAGCGTGACGGCCTGGTGCTCCACCTTAAGTGAGCCCTCATAGATCCAGACCGTCACCTTCGCCTGGCCAGGCCCCGCTCCCCATAGAATTTCCAGTCTGAAAGCGCAGAAATCCGTTCTTGTCCAAATTCCTGACTAACCGGGTCGCGAACAGAATCCGGCTGAGAACCGATTCTGGATACACTGTGCCTTTCTGCTCTCCCAAGACAGCGGTGGGGCTATGACAGCCATCCTCACGCTTTTCGTGCGCCCAGTGGCGCTGCGTATTTAGTCGCGCATCCACTTGCGGTGAATGGCGATCATCTCTTCCAGGAGCGCGCCCGCGCGAATTTCGCGTCGGCCATTTTTATGAGATATTGATCATGGGGAATTGATTTCGTCTAGGTAGAGATTTCTGTCTCCTTTGTGACATGTCTCATTAACAGATATCCCACACCTCTGTCAAGAGGTTCATCGTGCCAGTCCAACACTTCCTGAAGTAGCCCTCATCACCTTGGTCTGAAGAACATCTTCCTCCTGCTCGAGTTCTTCAAAAACGGTTCGAAAAAGTCAGCGGCAGCGATCTGTCGCGTACTGCCTGAATATCAGGGGTGATCAGGCATCCACCATCGGCACTTGGTGCTGCGATATGACGCAAACCAACGCGAGTATATGGCGGGAGGATGGTCTTGAGATGGACAATGGCTCCTGCACTGATGCGCGAATCATGGTCAATGACCGCACCTTGAAAAATCATGACTCCTGTAGCCAGATAGCAATTGCGTCCAATCTGGCATCCCACCAGCGAACACGATGGGCTAATCAAAGTGTGATCTTCGATGCGAACCAAGAAAGCAGGACGATGTACCCCGCCAACAGAGCGGATCACGGAGTTTGCGAGAACAATCACATGGTCAGCGATCTCGATAGGCGTGCCGCTACTCTCGATTACTACATTGTAATCAATATAGCACGACTCACCGATGGAGACATTTCCAATGATCTGGGCAGAGGAGGCAACGACCGCCGACGGATGGATAGTAGGTGCTTGACCATTTCGTGTGATGAACATTCCTTTTCTCCTTACCAGAGTTCTACTCCCCTACATGCATTGATGATGCCAAGGATGAGACAACCGGCGTGCTGGGATGATGTGGAGATCCCTTTCACTCTTCAATACTGCTCCTTTCCATCAGAGCGAGCAACCAATCGTTGCCCAGAAAAGATGCTCCTCACTGGGATCATTGGCAGTTCTCGCCTCTGACACTCACTGGGAGTCGGTACCTCTTTCAGTCGCTCCAAGAGTCGATCCAGTGCCTGGACATCTCCATCGACTGCGGCTCGCTCCTCATCACTCAAAGGAATTTCCTGGAGCATCTTGAGCAGACTGTCTCGGGTTTGAAGCCAAAGCCCACGGTCTGAAGCTTTGGGCACATAGAAGTCACAGCGAGCACACGCCATGCGATGGGGACATTGGTCGAAAAATTCGTAGCTGCACCACCCATGCCCCAGCTCATAGTAGCAAAAGGCCGAGCCATTAGCTGCCGCTCCGCTGGTGATAGCATCCCGGTCAATGAGCACCTCGATGGCGCGAACGTTACGAGAGAAATAGCCAGCATCCTTGTACGCCTGAGCCAGCTTGGTCGGGCTGGTAGAGACATAATGCTGTGTGGTGGCTACCGATTGATGACCCAACCAGGCTTGCAATTCAAATAACGTCATCGGCTCACGCGCGTTGAAGAGTTGGCTGGCGATGGTGGAACGTGCTCGGTGACTGCTAATGGACCCACGGGTGTCAGAACGAGGAACACCTGCGCGCTGACACAAGGCCGGAATGAGGGTGTGGTTCAGATACGTTTTGGAGAGGCGTTTCGCCCGACAGCAGAACAAGAATTGCACCCGTTCATTTGTTTTGGGATCAACGAGATCAGGTTGGGCAGGGCGAACTGCTTCCCAGGCAGCGATCGCCTCGCCTACGAGAGGGTCGACGGGCTTGGTGAATGCCCGCCCCGTTTTGTGGACAGGAATATCGAGCAGACAGACAGGTTTGTGCGAATCGCTTCCATCTCCAGTTACCACTGTTTGCATGCGAGCGCAGCCCACTCGTAGTTGTGAGAGCTCGTCACTCCTGAGTCCCGCGAAAAGCCAGAGGATGGCAATGGCACGGATCATCTCCAGCGGATAATACGACTCAAACTCCACAGGATTGGCGGTTTGACGAGCCGCTAATTTCTCCCAACGCCGCGTGCGATGGTGCCCTCGTAGGGGACAATCCTCCGCACGCAGATTGAGTCCTGCCCACAGCAGCTTGGCCCAGATATCATCACTAATCGTGCGCGGTACTACCTGCAACTGATGCTTGAGGCTACGCGGCGTCGCAAAGACCCGTTGTGGGTTGAAGCGTCGCTCGATCCATCCCCATTCCTGAGCGTCACCGAAGCAGCGACGAAGTACACCCAGAAAAGCGTGTTTGCGGGAGGCTTTCCAGGGCTTGCCCGGATCTTTGAGCGGGACATTGAGATTCTCACAACTGAAATCGCCGATACACATCTGATTCACTGCAGCCACCAGTTCTGCCGCCAATTCCCGTGTGAACTGCGATGGGTGAGTGATGGCGGGATGAGTGACCGCCAACCACCGGCCTGTGCGCAGCAGATCCAGGCGCATGTTGAGGCGCTCCTTACGAGGCCGCGTTGAGGTTTCAAACCAACGCTCAACCCACGCGACCCATTCTGGCGCGATGCCTCGTTCTCGCTCAGTCTTGTAGGTAGAAGCAGGAAGACCTCCCAGTAGAGGCAAAGGACTCTCCAGAAGTCCAAGATGAACGAGAATACGACTGAGCCGGTAAATCATGGCTCGGCGCTGTGGAATGGGTGCCATGGCGGTATGCACGTGTTCTAGAAACGGACGGGTAAAATCGCTGGCATAGGGACTTTTGTTGAGCAAAAGGGCTTCCGCAATGACGCTACGAAAGCCAGCCTCCCCATCTTTGCGGCTGTATCCCCACTGCGCATGCACGGCGAGGATAGGAGCAAAGGTAGCCTCGACGCGCTCTCGCCCAAAGATTTTGTAGGCCATTCTCGCCGTCTCAATCCCTCCCAATGCTTGGAAATCGCTGAAGCAGTTGAGGAGATAGGCAGCGGCAATGACATATTGGCGCAGATCAGTTGGGTTCCCTGGTTTGTGTGTCGTAAAAAAGTCTGCCATGGAGGTTCCAAGCACCCGTACCCATGCCGCGTGCTCCCAGGCCCAGAAAGGACGATTTTCACGAGCACACATGCGCAGGAGCAAGTGGGTGCTGTAGACTTTCAGTTGCTCTTCGCCTTCCATTGCGGCAAAGGCATCGCGCAATGGCTGCATGAGGCGAGCAAGTTCCCCCTGTTGATAGGCAGTAGCCACAATCACAGCGCGGTCATGTCTGAGCCAGGTAAAGGCGACGAGTGCTTCCTGCTCCGAAAGTGTGAGCAGTGGTGTCCGATCGTAACGGCTCAGATCAAGCGGCCAGATCCATCGGCTGGATGAAGGGAGGGAGTCACTGCACACGTTCGCAACACTACTCATGGAACTCCTACTCCTGTTGTCTTTCTTGAGTCATGGACTCCATATCTCCAAAGGCATGGGCTAGTGTTTGTACGCGCCAGGCGTGAATGTGGCTCATTCCCCGTGTGAGTTGTTCCGCCAGATCATGGCCTGAAAGATGAATATACAAGAGCATCGTTTGGGGGTTGCGATGGCCAGCGAATTGTGCAATTTGGTGCAGCTCCCAGCCTGATCTCGCCAGGTCTGTTAAACACAGATGCCGGAAGGTGTGCGTTGAGAATTGAGGGAGGTCTGCCTGGAGTGCCAGTTGTCGCACCACTTTCGACCAGGTCCACAGGGTAATGGGCTGCGCAAAATTCCTTGGCGATTCGGAGAGAAACAATGGGCCTCGCATTCGGGCGATAGTTCGCCGATGTACCAGATACGCCCGCAAGAGCTCGCCAGTCGTCACAGAGTAGGGGACGACGCGCTCCCGGCTTCCTTTGGCAACCTCAGCCCTGACGCGCACCATGCGGTGAGCTGGGTCGAGGTCGTCGCTTCGCAGGGAACACAGTTCTTCGCGCCGCAGTCCCGCATCGTAGGCAAGAGCAGCCATACAACGTGTCCGTAGAGGAGCTTGTTTGACCACTTCCAAAAAGGCTCTCCATTGCTCATCGCTCGGGATCCATGGCAAGGTCTGGAAGCGAGGTACCAGCGCACGTTCACGATCGGCTCCAAACGCCTTTCCGGGCGTATACCTCCCACGACCAACAGGATGATCTGTTCGCAGTCCCTCCTCAATGAGGAAATTAAAAAACAAGCGAACGGCTGTCAGTCGCTGCTGAAGCGTCGCATTTGACAAACCAGGAGATTTCGCAAGATCGGGAGTGTTCTGGTGAGGTGCCGGGTGAGGACGCCCACGAAGATCGCCAACATAGCGAGCGAGGTCTGCCCGTGTGGCCGTCATGGGCGAAATATCTGCTCTCTGGCAGAAACCCAGAAAGTCATCAAGGCCACGGGCATAGGCATCAAGCGTATTAGGAGCTAGCCCCAGCAGCGTTTCGGTGGTCAGCCATGTCTTTGCAAGATCATGAGCTGCGACGAACGGATAGCGGAACCATTCAAGATCATCTGAACTGGTCGATGAAGGCATCTGAACCCCCTTCGGACTCCCCAGATACTTGGCTCTGAGAACAAATTTTCTATCACTACTATTCTACCATAAGGGAGTATTCCAAGTAACGTATAAGTGCGCCTCCACATAGTTTTGCCAGGCTTGCCCCGGCTCGATGCGCTCTTTTCTCATCTCCAAAGCAGAGTATACATCCATTGCCTGATTGCTATGAAATTGCCCACCCCCATCACTGACGATCATCGATGGAGCGCCAAAGGCCGAGAGCGCCGCAAAAAGCACTTCCAGGTAATCCCACCCATTCTGGGTTGCAGAGATCTTGCTCGCCAAGCAGGCCCGGGAGTAGTTCTCCAGCACACTGATCAGATAGACAGGTTCAGGAAACCCTAAGTTATGCTCTTCAATATATCTGATATCGACTGACCAAATCTCATGCTTGAAATGGGCCTTGTAGGGCATCTCCTTGCGCGGCTGTTTCTCGGCACCTTTCGGCGGGGACAAGCCGTAAAGTTTGCGATTGAGGGCGAGCAGTCGCCCACAGGTGGCCTGGGAGAGATGGATGCCGATTTGCTCCAGGGCAGCGCGCACGCGATACGCGCCCAGTTCAGGACTTTCCACCACCAGCTTTCCCACCTCATTGATTTCCCGGATACCCATTTTGCGTGCGTGCTGCTGCGGTGTATCGTCGAGCCCCGCATGGCCGAACTTCGCCCAGCGTTTGAGCACTTCATATACCCGATGTCGAGGCGTTTGCAAATAGGAGGCTATCGTCGTGATCGACCACCCTTCAGCATGCAGGTCAACGATAGCCCGTCGTCTCTGGTAGGGATCGGCGATCTGCGCATAGGGTGGATAGCGCCGCCCGGTCATGGTTGGCTCGGGTCCATCAGCCAGGACACGCTTGACCGTGTGGTCACTTGGCCTGCGCTCAAAGTGCAGAAAACAGATGGTGGCAATTTCATGGGGAGTAAAGTCAGGGTGCTCAGCTCTCAGATCGACAATCAGCTGGCGCATCTCCGGTGGGAGACTGCGTTCTGTCTCGGCAGGGGGAGAGGGCGCTTTGTGAAACAGGCTGAGCATGCCTAGTTCTTCAAACCGTTTGGCCTGGTCGTGCAGCGTGCGTTCACTGGCTCCGATTTCTTTGGCGCGTTCAGCTGCTGTCTCGCCGAAAAGTATGACAGGGCGCAACCGCTCATAGATCTCTTGTTCCGGCCAGAGCGTATACTGCTTGATCTCTTGCCAATCATGGGTGCGTTCTCGACGCTTCCGCTTGCGGGCAGACATGACAAACGCCTTTTCGCTGTGATTCTCCCTCCTAACTAGTATGTCGGTTTGTCCAGACAAGAGTGACGTTCCCCACTTTGCAGCGCCAAGCACTAGCCATTTCGGGCTACTTAGCTCTTCCCATGTTCTGTTCCTCTTTTACAGAGATTCCCGTTTTACCCGCATGCGGCGAGTGCAACAATACGTACCCCCCTCATGATCAAGTATCATTGGGGATGGCCTGTGCCGCTTTCTTGACCACGGGTGTGTCCTTCCAACACGGAGCATGGAATACTCATGCCTCCCACGAGATAGCCTCGACAACTCCTGGCGTGTACTCTCTCTCAGACGGATCGCGAGGAGAAAGAGGTGCCCCACGCGCCCTGAGAAGGGCTTCCTCCACTCGGGAACCCACCATGAGTATAGCACACATCGTGGTAAGATGATGGGCACGTGATGGGTCGGAGGCATTCTTTCTCCCTCGCTTTTCCCGTAAGCTTTCCTCAGACACAAATGAACGACTTCTCCCAGGCTGGGGAAAGCCTGTCACGGTGTCAGCAACCGTCGTTCTACACATACCCCGAAAGAAAAAAGGGAATGATGACCGCTCTAACCATTGTTTTGTCCCTCTTGCCTGGAAAGCAAGAGCCCTGGAGGCGCTTCTGTACCAATCCATTGCAGCGTTACTGGCGTGATGTCCACGCGATGAGTGTTCACCCTGCCTTGAACTTTGATCAAGCGGGCGAGGCATTCGGTCGCGCTGAACTGGGTCTACCGCCGAAATCGTTCGATCCATTTGCATTGTAATCAACCTGGGTGCAGGAACACAGGAGAGCTTTTTCTCCTCTCCTGTGTCTGCCCTTCTGCGCAGAAAAGTCAACGAAAAGGTGGAAACATATGCGACTCAAAGAGAAGACTATGCACCTACATAGCAGACAGGAGAGCGATTCACGCTTGTTTCGCCAGACCCTGGGACGATTTTCGACGGGAGTAACCGTTATCACGACGACGTACGAGGGCGGCGTACACGGCATGACCGCCAATGCCTTCTGCTCAGTCTCCCTCGAACCGCCTTTGGTCCTGATTGCGGTTGAGAGGCACAATCAAATGCACCGCCTACTCGCCCAGAGCAGACGCTATGCGGTGAGTATCCTCTCGAAGGATCAGGAGGAACTCTCGCGACATTTTGCAGGGTGGTCGCAAGAAGGGCTGCGGATTCCTTTTGTCTGGCACGAGGGCTATCCTCTCATCAAGGGGGCCATAGCATATATCACCTGCCTGGTGATTGACATACATCCTGCCGGAGATCACACGCTCTACATTGGGCAGGTGGAACATCTGGGCTCTACAGAGGAACAGGCACCCCTCTTGTTTTATAATGGTAAGTATCAGTAGGCAAAGACATTACTGAATGTTTCATCAACCAGAACATCAAACCGATGGTCGATGAGAACGAGAGAAAGCAGTTTTTTATGGCTCTCGCTCCTGCGAGGGCGTTGTGACAGAGAGACGCCGATGGCTATCGGCAGAGACAAAAGGAGAATCCAATGACAGAAGCAGAGAAATATAGTCGCCCAGATATGAACGACTGGAACCGCCGGATCATGGAAGAGTTTCACGCGAATGGAGGCAAGGTCGGTGGACCGTTCGAGGGGGTTCCACTGCTCCTGCTTACCACCACCGGAGCCAGGAGCGGCAAACGCCGCACGTCGCCTGTAGGATACATGCCCGATGGCGACCGCTTGATCATCTTTGCCACCAGAGGTGGTCTCCCAACCAACCCTGATTGGTACTACAACCTGGTAGCTCACCCGGAAGTCACCGTCGAGGTCGGGACTGAGACCTTCGACGTCACTGCCGTCGTCATAACAGGGGAGGAACGGGATCAGTTGTACGCCAGGCAAGTGGAGCGAGCCCCCGTGTTCGCCGAGTACCAGGCGAAGACAACACGCAAGATCCCGGTCATCGCGCTGCATCGACGCCAGGGCTGAAGACGCCTACCCAGGTAATCATGCACAAAACGACAAGTTCCCCAGAACTGGTCAAAAATAGAACTTGAAAAGCCATCGAGGGGAAGCTCATAGGGAAGAGGAGAGACAGATGGAATGCGACTCTACTGAAGTTTTTCTGCAAAACGATGCTTCCCCATCAAGACAGCTAACGACGCGAAAGCCCGAAAGTGTGGTTAGCTGGCTTTTTCCTCCTTCGACGACTTATCATATCAGTAGTTAATGATGTGATGATATGAAGGAGTAGATGAGATGGTGGTACAGGCGCCTCAACGGACGGCTCTTAAGGCGAAGCTGTTTCGGGGCTTTTCTGATACGTCTCGCCTGGCGATTTTGGAAGCTTTGCGATATGGGCCGCTTACAGTCAGTGCCGTTGTTGAGAGAACGGGGCTGAGTCAGTCAAATGTTTCAAATCATTTGGCGTGCCTGCGTGATTGTGATTTGGTCGCTGCGACTCAACAAGGGCGGTACTCGCTCTACCAGTTGAGCGATGAGCGAGTTGCCTCACTGCTGGGTCTGGCTGAGGAACTGCTGGCTGATGTCGCACGCGGGGTTTATGAATGTACCCGCTACGAGCCGATCGATGGTACCACGGCAGCAGTTGAGCAAGGGGAAGCAGGTCATGACTAGTGCCACGCCGCCCAGCGCGTCTTGCGTGATGGAACTTCCTATTAGTGGGATGGATTGCGCCGAGTGTACCCAGCATGTGCAGCACGCTCTCGCGGCGGTGCCTGGGGTTGAGTCGGTTGAAGTCTTTCTCACCTCGGAGAAGGCGGTTCTGCGGCTCGATCCAGGTGGAGTGCCGGTGGAAACTTTGCGCAAAGCGGTGGAGTCTGCTGGCTACTCGGTGCCAGAGACGACTACTGAGGCGCAAGGACAGCGCCCTTCTCTGACGAGCTTTACTCGCCCGGTTCTCACGCTCTTTGGCTTAGTGGTGGGAGCTGTTCTGCTGATTGTGGTGGCCGGTGAGTGGCTGGGTCTCTTTGAACAGGTGACGAATGTGATCCCGTGGCCTGTCGGAGTGGCCCTGGTTTTGCTGGGTGGCGCGCCTATTTTCTGGAATGTGCTGCGTGCCGCGTGGCGACGGCAAGTCATCTCTCATACCTTGATGAGCCTGGGCGTCGTTGCGGCCCTGGTGGTTGGACAGTGGCCCACGGCAGCGGTGATTGTTTTTTTCATGCATATCGGCAACTTTGCCGAATCGTTCACGACGGAGCGATCGCGGCAGGCGGTCAAACGGTTGACGCAGCTTGCCCCTAAAACAGCACGGGTGGAACGCGAGGGCAATGAGGTGGAGGTGCCTATTGGTGAGGTCCAGGTGGGTGAGGTCATCGTTGTGCGCCCAGGTGAGTCGATACCCGTGGATGGCGAGGTGGTGAGTGGGCAGGCGACCATCGATCAGGCGGCCATTACGGGCGAATCCATGCCAGTTGAGGTGAGTACGGGGAGTAGGGTATTTGCGGCGACCATTGCGCGACTGGGCAGCGTCCGCCTGCGCGCAACGCATGTCGGTGCCGACACCACCTTTGGACGGGTCATCAAGATGGTGGAAGAAGCCGAGGCTCACAAGGCAGATGTGCAGCGCCTGGCCGACCGTTTTTCGGCCTACTTCTTGCCCGTGGTGGCAGGCATTGCGGCGCTTACGTTCCTCATCAGTCGCAATCCCCTCTCTACCGCAGCGGTGCTGGTTGTCGCCTGCTCCTGCTCGCTGGCCCTGGCAACGCCGATCGCCATGCTCGCCTCGATTGGCGCGGCAGCCTCGCGCGGTTTGCTGATCAAAGGCGGCAAGTACATTGAACAACTGGCACGGGCCGATGTGTTGCTGATTGACAAGACCGGGACGATCACGTTTGGTCGTCCACAAATCACAGATATCATGCCCCTGGCTGACATTACGAAAACCGAACTGTTGTATCTCGCCGCAAGCTGCGAGCGGTATTCGGAGCATCCTCTGGCGGAGGCTGTGAGGCGAGAGTCTGTTGTTCAGGGTCTCTCACTGAGCTTTCCACAGGACTTTGAGGCAATCCCAGGGTATGGTGTACGAGCACATGTGGATGGTGTGTGCATTGCCGTGGGTAGTACCAGGATGATTCCAGCAGGATGCGCATCGTCTGAGGTACAAGCGTTGGAAGAACAGGGCAAGACGCTGCTGCTGGTGTCAAAAGAGGATACCCTGATCGGAGTGCTGGCAGCCGCCGATACTATTCGCCCTGAAGTCCCACAGGCTCTCTCCAATGTGCGCAGGTTTGGCGTGCAGCAGATCGAACTGCTCACGGGCGACAACGAGCAGACCGCGAGGACTCTGGCAAACAGGCTTGGCATCGCTTACCGAGCGCAGCTCTTACCAGAAGATAAAATTGCGATCGTGAAGCAATACCAGGCGCAAGGGCATAGCGTTGTGATGGTGGGCGACGGTGTGAATGATGCACCGGCACTGGCACAAGCGAACGTGGGGATTGCGATGGGGGTGGCCGGAAGTGATGTCGCGCTGGATGCAGCACACATGGCCCTGATGCGTGATGATTGGGAGCTGGTGCCAGAGGTCTTTGCTATTGCTCATCGTACTATGCGCGTGGTCAAGATGAATATTGGCTTTACTGCGCTCTATAACCTGCTGGGCCTATCGCTGGCGGCATTTGGAGTGCTGCCGCCGATTGGGGCGGCTGCGGCTCAGTCTTTGCCTGATCTGGGTATTCTCGCTAATTCGTCTCGATTGCTCAGGCAGAAGCCTTTACAGGCAAAGGAACCAGAGTAGGGTGTCTATTTTATTCGTTTGAAACATATGTTATATAGGTGTGGTAGGATATAATATATAATCTCTAGCATCTATAATTTGGCCTGGAAAATGGATAATGATAACACAATTAAATTGTCACCACGTAAGGTCAAGAAACGCTGGTCTCTTTTCGTGCGTATTTTGATTATTGTCTTCCTGTTGATTGTCATGGCGGGTGGTTATTCGCTGGCCTATGGCTATTACTACGTCCAATCGTCGGTTTCGAGCTTCATTCGTCCTGTGAGTCGCGGCCCGGATGAGCCTAGCAATGATGTGATTCCATCGGATAGCAATGTCACGGGACAGTCGTGGAATATTTTGTTGCTGGGGAGCGATAACGACGGGAAGTACAGTTTTCCTGCTTTACTGACACAGGTGATGATGGTTGTTCACGTGGATACGGCTAATAATACGGTGACGATGGTTTCTATCCCGCGCGACTCCTGGGTGAATGTGCCGGAAGTGGGGGGTGTGGGCGGGATGCATAAAATTGACCAGGCATTTATTCTGGGGGCAAGTCAACATAACAGTTTTAATGATGGGGTGCGGCTGGCACGGCTGACGATTGAGAAAGATTATGGTATTACGATTGATCGCTATGCCTGGGTGGGATTGGATGGTTTTGCGAAGGTGATCGATACACTTGGTGGGCTTGACATCGATGTGATACATCCTGTTGTTGACGATGTCTATCCGGACGACACGGGTAAGAACGCTAACAATCCTTTTGCTTACAAACGGTTGTATATTGCGCCGGGGCCACAGCATATGAATGGGCAGGAGGCGCTGGAATATGTGCGTTCGCGACATGCTGACCTGGTGGGGGATATTGGTCGCACGCAGCGACAACAACAGGTCCTGGAGGCGCTGAAGCAGAAACTGAATGTTGGGAGTATCCTTGCCAATCTGTCGCAACTATTCAATGACTTGAAGGGGAGCGTTTATACGGATTTGAGCGAACAGGAGATTGTGGGCTTTGCGGGTTTTGGACACAATCTGCCCGCAAATGCTATTGAGCATATTACCCTTGGTCCGGGGAGTGGGAGCCAGGATTATGGGGATTATAGCGATGTTTATGATCCTTCTGTTGGTGCACAGCAGTCTGTGGTGATTCCTCATTGTAATAATATACAACCGGTGATCAATCGCGTTTTCGGTTTGGGCGATTATTGGCCGAGTTGTAATGTAACCGGGTAAGGGCATTTTTTATTTCATCAAGAGCAGGCGCTGCCCGCGGGCAGCGCTTGCTCTTGATGAATATCTGGTTGAAAAGGCGAGGGAGTTGTTTTGATCGAGCAGCGAGAGGAAAAGGCGTGTTATATGCAATTTGGGCATTATCGCCAATTTCCAGAGATAAGACATGGTGTTTTTACGCGATTAGGGGGATATAGTACGACGCCGTATAAGGGGCTGAATGCCTCGTACAGCACGGGTGATACGATTGAAAATGTTGTGCGCAACCGCTTGCAGGTGCTGCAAACGATGGAGATAGAGGAGTATCCATGCGCTACACTGTGGCAGGTACATGGCGCGGATGTCGTCACGCTTGATACGGAGAAGGAGGTTTGGGATGATTGGCGCAGCGATTGGCCACACCGTTCTTATGTGTTGGATGAGCAGGAATTGGTGTGGACGATTAAGCCACGACGGAAGGCGGATGCGCTGATTACGAAGCAACGGGGGGTGACGCTGGCGCTCTCTTTCGCGGATTGTACACCGCTGCTATTTTATGACCCGGTTGAACGAGCGATTGGGCTTGCTCATGGTGGGTGGCGCGGAACGGCGCGCGGAATTGCGCTTGCTACTGTAGAGGCGATGGGCGAGCAGTTTGGATGCCGGCCAGAGAATATCTATGCGGGAATTGCTCCGTCGATTGGCGCATGTTGCTATGAGATATCTGAAACGGTGTACAGGCTTTATATGGGCGAGGCGGAATTTGATGAGTCGCCCACGGCTGAGAAGTACCGCGAGATGGTGCGCGAATCGGCGGTGTTCTCGAGGAAGCAACTGGCAGGGCGTGTAAGTTTGCGCCTGGATATACGGGAGGCCAATTATAATCAATTGCTGATGGCGGGTCTGTTGGCGGAACATATCGAGATGCCGGGGATATGCACGGGTTGCAGCACTGATCTCTTTTTCTCGCACCGTGTAGAGCAGGGAAAGACGGGGCGATTTCCGGTGGTTCTGGCCTTGAGGGATTGATAAAACAGCAAGGATTTCAAACAAACGGAAATAGAAACCGCAATCATCCTACAGCAAGGAAGTTATGCAGGTAGTCAAGCCACTCGCTTCAACAGCAGATGTGGGAGTGTCCCTCCAGGCGGTGGATGAGGCGCAGGCGTACCTGGTGGGAACGTACGTTGGTAGTCATCGAGGTGCACTTGATCCTCGTACCAGTAACTGTCCTTTCAGGATCACCTGACGCGTGGGACGATTGGGATCGGCAATGCGTTGCAGGAGGAGTTCTGTCGCGGTTTTACCAATCTCATTGGTTGGTTGGGCAATGAGCGTCAGCGGAGGTTGAACGAGCGATGCCCAGGTGGTCTCGTCGAAGGTCACGAGAGCTATATCATCAGGAATGGTAAGATTGCGCTCACGAATGGCTTGCAAAGCACCCGCTGCCAGCAAGCTGTTCGTGGCCAAGAGTGCATCGGGTGGGTGAGCGGTATTGAGTATTTTCAAGGCAGCCGCGTACCCCGCCTCAATCTTCGGCTGGACAAATTTCACATGGTCTGCTATTGGGGAGAGATCATGCGCTCGTAATGCCTTTTCAAATCCTGCAAATCTTTCTCTTCCAGTTGTACTCGTCTCACCGCAAAGAGCACCAATACGTCGATAGCCATTCTCAATCAAATGGGTGGTCAGGCGATATGCGGCATCGACGTTATCAAGCAGCACCATATCAACATCGGCATCTTGAATAAAGCGGTCAACGATCACCGTGGGAAAGGTGACTTTCAATGCGGTGAAATTGGCTGCTGTTTGTCGTGTTGGAGAGAAAATCACTCCTGCCACATTTTCGTCTTGCATTAAATTCAGGTAGATAGCCTCTTTCTCAGGATTTTCGTCCGTGTTGCAAAGGACGAGACTGAATCCCTGCTCATAGGCCGTATCTTCGACGGCACGACTTATCGCGGTAAAGAACGGATTGCGAATATCTGAGACGATAAGCCCGATGGTATTGGTTTGCTGGGAGCGCAGACTACGAGCCAGCAGATTAGGTCGATAGGCTAATTGTGCCACCAGCTTCCATCACGCGCTCGCGCACTTCTGGTCGTACGTGCGCACCGTTAGAGAGTACACGCGAAACCGTCGCCGTTGATACCCCAGCGGCTTTGGCGACATCCTTGATACTGGCCATACACTTCTCCCCCTCTTTTTCAGAAGTATTGTAAACGTTTTGCTTAATTATAACATATCTTCGTGAAATATGCTATTGAAATTGTAAACGACTTCCAGAATCATTGCATTTTCCTGGCGAAATCGCGCATTTTGAGCAGGAATTCATCTGATTTTTTGAAAAAGAGCAAATTCGTATCCAAAACACTTGACAAAATGATTGTAATCGATTACAATTCTAACAACGATGAAAACATCCCAGTTGAGTTCTTCTCCATTAAATAAAATGAATTGCGAGATACAAATACTTGAGCTTGATGCGAGCGTTGGCAGTCGTCAAGCACGCGACCTTCCGGCTCAGAGACACAGGAGAATAACAATGGAATTACGAGAGCCTTTCCCACCCATGACGGAGGTTCGGCAGCTCGAGCACATGGGTTTTTCGAGAGAGCAGATGGCAGGCCTCTACAGAATCAAAGCGCTCTATCAGCGAGGGGCCTATCACGAGGCCAATCCTGAGTACAAGCGACTAGCGTTTATCCGCTGGCTCTACCTCCAGGGTCGCCTGGAAAGCTAATCCGCGGTCAAGACGCATGTGCGAGGGAGGAGGAAATAGCTTGAGACCCTGGTAGTGCGTCAGAGTAGTGCGTCTTCATAGCATTTTATTTGTTCCACAAAGGAAGGAGTACACCAACATGGCAAACATCGTCGCAATTACCTCATGCCCAACAGGCATCGCGCACACGTTTATGGCAGCGGAAGGGCTGCAACGAGGAGCCGAAGCGCTGGGTCACACCATTAAAGTGGAAACCCAGGGGTCCGTGGGTGCGCAAAACACCTTGACCGAGGCCGACGTGCGGGCAGCGGACCTGGTCATCATCGCCGCCGACACCAAAGTGGAGATGAGCCGCTTTACGGGCAAAGCGGTCTATGAAACCTCCACCAATGCCGCGATCAAAGATGGTCAGGCGGTGGTCAAGGAAGCACTGGCTCAGGCTGTGGCACGCCCAACCGGTCAAGCGGACCTGGTCGGGCAAGTCCAAGCCGCGAAAGCGGCCCAGGCCAAAGCGCGCCGAGGCCCCTACAAGCATCTGCTGACGGGCGTCTCGTATATGATCCCCTTCGTCGTCGCCGGCGGCATCATGATCGCCCTGGCCTTTGCGATCGGTGGCTTTAAAATCGCCTTCTACGATACCTCAAATATCACGGTCCTCACCACGGGCTTCCTCGCCAATCCCTTCCAGTCCCTGGGGGCGGCCCTCTTTGTGATTGGAGCGAAAGCGGGCTTCCTGCTCTACGTTCCCATCCTGGCAGGCTTCATCGCTTACTCCATCGCTGATCGCCCGGGAATATGCTCCTGGTATGATCGGCGGGGTGCTGGCCAATATCACGGGCTCGGGTTTCCTGGGGGCCATCATCGCCGGCTTCTTCGCCGGGTATCTCGTCTACTGGCTCAACCGATCGATCCGCCGCTGCCGCGCACCCTGGCTGGCATCATGCCGGTGCTCGATTCTGCCGGTGCTCGGGTCGCTGATCGTTGGCCTGGGGATGATCTACGTGGTGGGTGTGCCGGTCGCCTTTCTCAACCAGGCGTTGATCAACGGGTTGAAGGGGTTGCAGGGAGCCAACGCGGCGCTGCTGGGCCTGGTCATCGGCTTGATGATGGGCTTCGATATGGGCGGACCGGTCAATAAGGCGGCCTACGCGTTTTCGGTGGGGCTGCTGCTGGATCCGCACTTTCCCGTCACGCAGCCCATGGCCGCGGCGATGGCCGCCGGCATGACGCCCCCACTGGGGCTGGCCTTGGCGACGGTGCTGTTCAAGAATCGCTTTACGGCAGAAGAGCGGGAAGCGGGGGTAGCAGCGTGGGTGCTGGGCGCGTCCTTTATCACCGAAGGAGCCATTCCCTTCGCGGCAGAAGATCCGTTCCGCGTGATCCCGGCGATCATGATCGGCTCAGGGCTGACCGGAGCGTTGTCGATGTTCTTCCAGATCCAACTGCACGTGCCGCACGGAGGCATCTGGGTGATGTTCATCCCCGGTGTGGTCAATGGCCTGCCCCTCTACATTCTGACGATCCTTATCGGAACCGTCGTGACGGCAGGGGTGCTGTTTATCCTCAAACGCCCCATTGCTGTTGAGTCTGAGGAAGAAACGACGGTTACGGCTGTAGAAGAAACTACGGCTGCGGCTGTCAAGGCTGCCTGATTCATCGTAATATACGGAGACAAGAGTCATCCTGGATTTTTGAAAAATCCAGGATGACTCTTGTACGTCTGACGGTGGAGTGGTTTCGGAAGAATTGAGGTTATTAGGAGGAGCGTATGATATACTAGCTTCTAAAGATTGAAAGTAGAATTCAGGAGATGGATTGGTATGCAGGCTCCGCGAGCAGTAATTTTTGATCTTGGGGGCACGCTGGTTGATTGGCCGGATTGGGATGAGGGGGTGATCCGTTGCTGGAACCTATCGTATGATTACCTCGTTAGCAGGGTGCCTGATGGTGATTGGCCGGAGCGCGAGGTGTATGTGCAGGCGATGATGGACGCGGAAAGGGCGCACTGGCGTCGAGTGGAAACGGAACGGTGGAGTGGACCTCCAACGGGCCTGGTGAGCGATGGTTTCCGGCGCCTGGGACGTCACGCGGATGAGGAGGCATTGCTGGCGGCGCTCGATGGCTATGCGCGCGCGTTGGACGGCTGGGCAGCCGTTTTTCCTGATGCGCGTGAAACGCTGCAATTGCTGCGCGACAGTGGTTACAAGCTGGGCTTACTCTCGAATACCTGGTGGGCGGCTGAATGGCATAACGCGGACCTTGCAGCACACGGGCTGGACAGCCTGATCGACGAAATTGTGTATACCTCGGACCTGTCTCACTCAAAGCCACACCCATCGGTGTTTTTGGAGGTGGCTGCGCGCCTGGATGTGGTTACGGATGCGTGTGTGATGGTGGGAGATCGGATGATTGATGATATTTCTGGTGCTCTGGGTGTGGGAATGCGTGCAGTGTGGAAGGAGAATAGCAGTCCGTGGCCTAAACCTGAGCATATTTCTCCCACTGCTACGATAGTGCACCTGGCGGAATTGCCAAGATTGTTGCGGGCGTGGAATGGGGCATGTCTTTAAGCCGTAGAGGGCGACCCAAGGGTCGCCCCTACAAAGGACGAGCGGGCTTTTTTGAGGGTGCATTTGATGAGAGATAGAATGCTATGAATGAACAGCTAGCGAATGTTGAAGAGAGATTGGCCGCTCATATTGCGCGGGTATGGGCGAAGATTGAGGAGGCCGCGAGGGGGGTGGGGCGAAGCCCTGAGGAGATTACGCTTGTGGCTGTTTCAAAAACTGTTCCTGTGGAATTGGTGAAAATAGCGTATAATCTAGGGGTGACCGATTTTGGTGAGAATCGCGTGCAGGATGCACTGCCCAAAATTGCTGAGTTTCATCCGCAGGGGATGCGCTGGCATATGATTGGTCACTTACAGAGCAACAAGGCGAGCAAGGTCGTCAGTGTGTTTGATGCTGTACAGAGTGTCGATAGCTTGCACCTGGCACAGGTTTTGAACCGGCACGCTGAGGAAGAGGGTAAAGTTCTTCCGGTATTGCTGCAGGTCAATGTATCTGGTGAAGAGAGTAAAGAGGGGATGACTCTGGATGAGGCGCTGGGGGTGGCTCGTCAGATTGTGGCGTTGCCTTGCTTGAAGGTGCACGGTTTGATGACGATTGCGCCGCTGGTGGATGATGCAGAGAAGGTACGATATGTGTTCCGTGGCCTACGCGATCTGCAAGAGCGGCTGCGGCACGAGGTGCCAGAGGGTTCATGGCTCGATCTATCGATGGGCATGACCGATGATTATAGTGTGGCTATTGAAGAGGGAGCTACGATTGTGCGTATTGGGCGGGCGATCTTTGGTGAGCGTGTTAAATAAGTATCTCAATTTTATAGGGTCATGAACCCCGTCCTAAAGGCACGGGGCTTGCAGATGGTTGTGAAGGAGCAATCCTGCGTGTAGGGGTTTAGCCGTTCCCATTCAAAACGGCTCCGCTGTGGCGGCGGGCCATTCCTCCCCGCTCTCAAGAGACGGGCTTCCTTGCCCGATCTGTGTGAACAAGTGGGATCACTCACTTGATGGAGTACATGTTTCTAAAGGGGACATATTACAATGAAGACTGGTGAAGTATTTTTTGGCCGTCGTATTCGTCAAAACCATGCACTGGAACATGCGACGATTACTATTCTGAGTGGCATGGTTCCTGACCTGCGGGTGAGTGCGCGTTCCAGCTCAAATGGATTCATTGTCTTTGGAGATGTCGATCTTGGAATGCTGCGCCGGGCGCTTGACGAGGCTTTGCGCCGTTTGCAGGCAGGTGAAACAGAACTGGCTATTCATCCAAACTGCGGTACGAATCTCGCGGTTGGCGTCTCACTGGTGACTCTTGGGACGATGCTGGGTATGGTCTCCGGTCATACGCGTACGCGAGTGGCTTCGGCGGCGGCGTCTTCGGTGGCTGGTTTGCTGGCCGCACGTCCACTTGGAGAGTTTGTGCAGAAACATGTGACAACATTGCCTGATCTTGAAGGGGTACGTGTGACAGACATTTTCCGCCGCAAGCTTTTGGGCTTCACTATTGTTGAGGTTCGTACAGTGCAGGAATAGGGATAAAAAGATGTTTGGTTTTCCGCTACCGATAGTGCACTGGATAATATTATACGGCATTTACATCATCATTCTGGCGATGTTGGTACGCGCCATTGCTTCCTGGTTTCGTATCGATGAACGGTATGCCATTATACGTTTCCTGGCACGGATTACGGATCCTTTCATTGAACCGGTGCGGCGTATTGTACCGCCGATGGGTTTTATCGATATGGCGTTTATTATTACGTGGTTTCTGCTGAGTACGATGCAAATTCTTTTGTTGCAGGGGCTGCCTGCGGGTTGGTAGGGTTGATGATGCTGATTTCGGTGAAGGTGATACCGCGCAGTAAGAGGAATAGTGTGGAGTGGGAGAGTGGGGCAGGGGGAGAAGGGGAGAGGTTGAGGGTCCGGTTGACTGCTGCGCCCGTGGATGGGGCTGCTAATGAGGCGCTGGTGGCGCTACTGGCTGAGCGGCTGGGGTTGCCGAAGCGGCAGGTGGTGGTTGTGCGCGGGGTGACGAGCAGGCAGAAGGTGGTGGAGGTGGTGGGTTTAAATCTTGAGGATTTAAAACGGAGGCTGGGGTAAATGAAGTTGTGATGCCTCGGCCCGCAAGCGGGCCTCGCAATTTTTTAAAGAAACGAACAGGCCAGTCAGGGGCGGCGCCCCTGACTGGCCTGTTCGTTTCGTCAGTATTTAGGATTTGCCTCTGACTGGCCTGTTCGTTTCGTTAGTATTCACTATTTGCATTGGTTGACCAGGAAGCAGCCTTCTACGGAAATGAGATGAATGAAGCCGTTTGAATCGACGGAGAGGACGACAATGGCCTTGTTAGTGGGGTCGTTGTCGGGGCCAAAGGAGATTTGGCCGCTGACGCCCTGAATGGCGTTGTTGCCTGTAATTTGCTGCAGCGCTTTTTGCAGGCCATCCGGGGAAAGGCCGATGTTCTTGGTGAGTACGATGTTGCTGGCCTTCAAGATGGTTAGCATGGCGTCATAGGAGAGTATGACGTCGGCGTTTGCACGGGTGTAGCCGTACATACCGCCGGGATGCTGGTTGTTAGGGTTGTAGGCGGAAGAGTAGTCGGTAAAGAACTTTGGTTTTTGCGCGGTGAGGTTCAGTATGTCCCACTCATCGGGATAGGCAAAGGCGGTGAAGCGCAGATGTTTGAAGCCAGCGCGAGCGCTAAGAGGATAGTTTAATTCATAGAGAGCGTCGCCGCCCAGGATTGGCAGATTAGCGTATTGACCGGAAGTTGGTAGGTTTGACAACAGGACGCTGATGTCGGCAGCGTAGCCGGAAAAGTAGATGATATCGGGATTCTTGCTCTCGGCATCTTTTAATAATTGGGGAATTGCCGCGTGTCCCGCTTGTCCGATAGTATAATTTTCAGTGGCAAGAATTTTGTTGCCATCGGCGGTAAATTGTGCTGAGAAGTATTGTGCCAGGCTCTGGCTGTAAGGATCAGCAGGATCGACGAACATTACCGCGGTTTTTGCTTGTAACACTTGCTCAGCATATTTCGCGCCTAAGGTGGCCTGCCTTTTGTTTGGCGGAGCAACACGGAAGAAGTAGGGCGAGATATGTGTGAGCGAGTCGCTGGAAGCGGTCTGAGAGATCATGGGTATATGAGCCCTGGCGAGGGTATCGACGGCGACCTGCGCACGCGAACTAAAGGGCCAGCCCATGACGCCTACAAAGGTGGGATCGGATTTTGCCAGGAGAACTATTTGCTGCGCCACGGTGTTTGCGTACTGTTTGTCGTTACCGGAGTTTGCGATCAGGAGACGGACCAGGGTTCCGCCAGGAAGTTGGGAACTATCGTTGAACTCTTTCTGCGCTATGTAGGCGCCCTGTACATCATCATGCCCTACTGAGGCATTGTCTCCAGTCATCATGGTGCCTACCACGATGGTGATGTAAGGCGTGTTCGAGGTGTTGTGGGCATTCAATACACGCTGGTCTTCCAGGTAGATGAGCAATTCAGCGTCACCCAAATCGCTGGCCAGGGCAGATCGCCAGAGCGATTCGGCGGCTACGGCATCGCCAGTTTTGAGCCTGTTCGCAGCCTCTGTTTTGTTGATGCCTCCAGGGCCACTGACTGCCCAGGCAACCGTGCCATCACTGATACCGATTTGCTCGCCATCTGGCGCTTTGATGGCGCCGAGGCCGTTAGCTGGTAGTGGTGTTGTAATCGGCACGGTTGTGGCGCTGCCGCTCCCTGGATTACTGCTTTGTCCAAATGGGTGAGTACTGAAATAGGGAATGGCGAAGAAAGCGGCGCCAATGAGCAAGACGACAAGAATGAGTAGCAAGAGATTGCGTCTTGTATTACTTCTCCTTTGTGGCTGTTGCGGCGGCCTGCTTCCTACGCTTACGGGCGCGTAAGGTGGTATATTTTGCCAATTCCCTTGCCCAACTTGTGGGGGTGGATAGGGAACAGCCGGTGGAGGAGTTGGTGGCGATGATGGCGATGCTGGCTGAATCCGGGCTGGCTGGTATGGGACCGTGGGAGCATTGGCGGCGCTCGCGGCGCCGGCCGCACCTATTGGTCCAGATGTACCTAAGGTGTAGCTACTGACGTTGCCTGAGACGCCAAAGCGTTTGAGCAAGATGTCGTCGATATCTTTCTTCATGGCTGCTGCGCTCTGGTAGCGCTGGTTGATTTCGTTGATGAGCGCATGAGAAAGAACTTTTTCTATTTCCGGCGAGAGCTGTGGATTCAGCGCTCGTGCCGGTGGGTAGGTAAAGGGCGGATGGTCGCGCGGGTCACGGTTGGTCAGCAGGTGATGCAGGGTAGCGGCGAGGGCATAAAGATCGGAACGTGGATCAGCATTGCCCTGGTATTGTTCTGGCGGGGCATAGCCCGGCGTACCAAGGGCAGAAGTTTGTTTGCGTTGTGCATTGCGCGCCACTTCAGCACGGGCGATGCCGAAATCGACGAGGTGAGCACGCTTATCTTTGGTTCCGACGATGATATTGGCGGGTTTGATGTCGCGGTGTACAATAGGCGGTGTTTCCTGGGACAGGTAGTCCAGGATGTCCAATACCTCCGAGGCATAGCCGAGGGCCTCGCGCTCCTTCATCGGCTGATTGACGCGGTCCATGCGTTCTTCCAGGTTTTCGCCTTCGATATACTCCTGGACCATAAAATAGCGGGAGCCTTCCTGGAAGTGGTCGGTCACACTGGGGATCAAAGGGTGATCAAGGTGTGCAACTGTGGCAACCTCGCGTTTAAAGTTGCGTACGTCTTCCTGGAGTTTTGTGGGGTCGGTATTGTCTGAGATGAGTTCTTTGATAACGACGGGTTTGCTGTCCAGGCGAATATCGGTCGCCAGTAATGCCGCTCCCATTCCACCTTGTCCAAGAATCTTTTTAATAATATAGCGTCCACCCTGCAGACGGGAACCGGGTGTGAGTGAACGAGAGGTAGCGCCAGTGGTATCTGTTGCCGCTGCTGGTTGGCCAGCGGTGGAAACCGGGACAAGCGGCAGGGGTTTGCCACAATTATTACAAAAGCGAACCCCATCGCGATTTACTGCATTACAATAGGGACATTCCATATGCTCATCCTGCCTTTTTGCTCGGGCGCAAGATTTTTTTTGCTGACCAGGTTAGATTAGTGTGATTTGATTTGTATCGATAATTGTCAATTATACTGTGTTTCTTGTTGTGAGTCGAGTGGTTTTCAGGGCGATTATTGTCAGGCAGGGTGACCGCGCCACCAGAGCCGCCACAGGGTACCGCGCCACCAGAGCCGCCATAGGGTGACCGCAAGGGTCACCCCTACTATATACGGTGTTGGCCTGCCTTATATCCTCGACTAAAGCATTGCTCGTCTCATTGGTTATATACGTATGTGGGGGGTAAAAGTTCAATTTGGTGGGGTTGTGGGGCGCGAGGGCGGCCCAATGCCCGTTTATACGGGATGGAGCCAATTCCCTGGGGGCTTCGCAGAAAACTGGTAGTGAAGGCCGGGGGAGGGTGATTTAGAGGTGTTGGCAGCGCAGCGAGATGATGCCGGGGGCGAAATGGTTCGCTTTTTGTAAATATTCTTGCTCATTGCCCTCGATCATAAGTTTATGCATGACAACGACGTCGCCGTCGGGGAGTGGTTCTGCGGGTTGAAGGCAAAGTTCCATGACGGCGCAGCCTCTCTCGTAGACTTTGACGAGTCCGCCGGAGCCGGGGATACGGTAGATGCGGCTGTCAAAGGTGGGGCTGGCTACTTCGAGATAGCCGAATTTGATCAATTGCTGGTACTGGTTCTCGGATAACATTTCGCGGAGCAGTACTTTGGCACGACTTTCGGCGGAGAGGTGTTCGCTGACGGAGTCGCGGAGGTGGCGACTGATACCACCGCTGGGGGATTGTGAAAGGTAATAGATTGCTAAGAGTAGAAATAGTAGCCATATTCCCAGAAAGAGACTTAAGGTTTCTAACATAACGGCTTTTACTCCTCTGTTTGTCGCTATAAGTGGGAGTTTCCAGTTAGGTTGTATTTTGATTATAGCATATGGGAGGTGGAGGATACCATAGTATTGCAACATTTCTGTCGTATTACAAAATTTTTGTTGGTTTGGCAGTTTGTTAGTGGAGGCGTCGCAAACTGCCAATTCGATAGAAAAACATACTTTTGTAGGGCTGAAGTAAGGTGGGTGGATATGCGTAGATATGCTATACTGCTGGTATCAAGGCGTTTCATTGTTGAAAGGCAGATTTAGATGAGCCAGCCTCTTAGTGGTATACGTATTCTTGACCTCACACGATTGCTTCCCGGAGCTTATGCATCGCAGATGCTGGCGGATTTTGGCGCCGATGTGATCAAGGTTGAAGAGCCGGAAAGTGGTGATTACGGACGGTTTATGCCACCTTACGGTGCTGGTGGGACAAGCCTGTTTTTTACGGCGATCAATCGTAATAAGCGCAGTATCACGTTGAATCTGAAGACGAAAGAGGGGCGCGCCATTTTTCTGCAGCTGGTGCGCGGTGCCGATGTGGTGCTAGAGAGCTTTCGTCCGGGGGTAATGGAACGATTGGGGTTGGGGTATGAGCGGCTGAGGGAGGTACGGCCGGGGATTATTTATTGCGCGATCAGCGGCTATGGGCAGGATGGGCCTTATCGCTTGCGCGCGGGACATGATTTGAATTATGCCGGTTATGCCGGCTTGCTGCACTATAATCGCGGGGTGAACGGGGAGCCAGCGATGCCTCCAACGCAACTGGGGGACCTGGCCGGTGGGAGTTATCTGGCGGTGGTGGGGATCCTGGCGGCGGCGGTTGGACGGACGAAGACAGGAGAGGGACGCAAGATCGATGTCTCGATGACAGAGGGTGTGATGTCGCTTTTGCCGCTGGTTGCCAGCGAGTACTTGAACACGGGCAAAGCGCCACGGCCGGGGCATTCAGCGCTTGATGGCGGTCTACCCTGTTACAATATTTACGAGACAAAGGATGGTAAGCATGTGACGCTGGGGGCGCTGGAGCCAAAGTTCTGGCATACATTTTGTACCCATATTGGTCACCTGGAATTGCTGCCTTTCCATACTCCGGTAGGACCGGGGGAGCGCGAAGAGGCGATGGAGATACTGCGGGCAATCTTTAAAACCAGAACGCGAGACGAGTGGATGGCGGAACTGGCAGAGATCGACGCATGTGTAGGCCCGGTCTATAGTATAGATGAGGCGTTGAACGATCCGCACGCGCAGGCTCGCGGCGATACTGTGACAGCAGGGAAGGGCGAGGAGACATCGCAAGCGCTGCGGAGTTTTCCGCGCATCTCAGGAGTCGAGGACGAACAACGGTATGCTCCACCGGCAATGGGCGAACAGACCGAGGAGGTGTTGCGCGAGGCTGGTTATAGCGATGCTGAAATTGCACATTTCAAAACAGGGGGAATCATATGAAGGCACAGCAGGTCGTTCAACGGGCCGAACTGCTCATGGAGCAATACCTTGATGACTTGAAAACGACGGTGAACATCGACTCTGGCACGTACACCAAGGCTGGCATTGACCAGGTCGCAGCGTATCTGGAGGAGCGTTTTCAGTCGTTTGGCTTTTCCACGCGCATTGAGCAGCAGGAGAAGTATGGCAACCATCTTGTGGCTACGCATACTGGCAGCGCACCCAATGGCCCGCGTATCCTGCTGATTGGTCATATCGATACCGTTTTTCCCGAGGGCGAGGCGGGGCGCAGGCCGTTCGCGATCAGCGCGAAGAATGGGGGACACATCGCTACGGGTCCGGGCGTACTGGACATGAAATCGGGCGTGCTGATCGGTATGTATGGATTACATATACTGATTGATGCGCGAGAGGCGAACTACCAGAGCGTGACGTTTGTCTGTAACAGCGACGAGGAGATTGGTTCTCCAAACAGCAAGCCACTGATAGAGGAACTGGCGAAGCAGTCCGACGCGGCCATCGTGCTGGAGCCGGGGCGCGCTTTAGCAACAGTGGTTTCTTCACGGCGGACTTCTGGACAGTATCGCGTGGAGGTGCGCGGTGTATCCGCCCATGCAGGGGTTGAGCCGCAGAAGGGGCGCAACGCCATCCTTGAGCTGTCCTACCAGGTACAGAAGATGCAGGCGCTGAATGGTACTGTACCTGGAACTACGCTAAGCGTCGGCGTCATCCACGGTGGTGAGCGCACGAATGTTGTGCCGGACTATGCGTATTTTGATATGGATGTGCGGGCCAGCGACCAGGCAGGCATTCAGGCTATCGAAGCGGCTATGCGCAGGGTGGTTACTCAGAACGTTTTACAGGGGACGAAGATTACGCTCAGCGGGTACATGCTGGTGCAGCCATTTGAACGGAACGAGCGCAATGCCTGGCTTATCCAGTTGGTGAAGGAAGCCGGGAGTGAGCTGGGTTTAAATATCGAGGATGTGGGGAGCGGTGGGGCCTCGGATGCCAACAACGCGGCTGCGGTGGGCGTGCCGACGATAGATGGGCTGGGGGCAGGTGGTGGTTTGGCACACAATCCTGGAGAGTATATCGAGCTTGATTATTTACCGACACGAATTGCGCTGCTGGTGGGCCTGGTGCAGAAGATTGGAGATCAAGCGCGGCGTGAAGGAGATTTGTGCGTTCGCCGATAGATGAGGGGCGAGGCTATTTGTAGGCCACGACACCGTAGGCCTCGGGTCTGCGCACCACCCTGGTAAACCCTGCTTCTTGCAAGCGACGTAAAACCCCTTTGCTGATGGTACCACTCGACTTGCTGTTCAGGTCGCCGATATAGTGAAAGAGCCTGCCCCCGCGCTTAAGGACGCGGAACAACTGCTGGTAGAACGCGCCGGAATAGAGTTCGCCGGCGAGGCTAAAGACGGGCGGGTCGTGGATAATGCGGTCGAAATAAGCGTCCGCGAAGGTAGGTACGACCTCAAAGGCATCACCCATCATTTGTGTGATTTTGGGATTATCAAATAGCTCCTGCGACCAGGGATTGAGCCTGGCAATCTGTTGTGCCCCCGGGTCAAGCTCGATGGTTACGACCTGTTGTGCTGTGCGGGCTGCCTCGATGGCGGTGTAGCCAAGGCCGGTGGCAGTGTCGAGGACGCTGCCGACGACGGGGGAGATTGTGGCAACTTTCTTCAGGGTATCCTGAAGCGGGTCAATATCTACGATACGGTGCATGGTGAAGCCCGCGATCAACATAGTTGGCGTTCCGCGCGTTGGCACGAGACTACAAGCGCGATTGGTATACTCGGAGAAGACCTGGATGGTTTTTATGCTTTCGCCCTCGACAGTGAAGCAGTTCGCGTGAGATTTATTGATCTTCTCAATATTTTGCCAGCTCAGCCGTTCACCGCCAGGGAAAAGGGCGCCTTCGGGAGTAAGGGTCACAGTGACAGTTGATCTGCCTAAATCCGGCGAGACCGCAAGGGACTGCTCTCCCCGTTGCCTGGCCGTGAGGATCGGCTGGATCTGAAAGTAGGAGAGGACTACAGGTTGTTTCACGGCAGGTACTCCAACCGTCCTCTAAAGCGCATCATAGAGAAACATCCCGTCTGAAGTCTTGTACTGTTCAATCTGGCCGTCAAGACGCAGGTATTCGAGATGCGAGAGAACTTCGGCTGTGCCCATGCGCCGCGCCTCGTTGCTCTTCAGACGATGCCCGAAGAGTTTCTCTGCTAACTGGTAGGCGTTCTGTGGCTGATCGTCCAGCAAGGTGAGGATCTGCATCTCGCGCTCTTCGTGGTGTTCGATAATTTCTGCTACGCGACCCGCGAGGTCTTTGAATGGTTCGCCATGTCCTGGTAGGACAATGCTGGCCGGCAGCGGCGCAACGTTGCGCAATGAATCCAGGTAATCGGCCAATGGATTGGCGCGGTCATATTCCGAATAGAGGCCGATGTTGGGCGTGATGCGCGGTAAGACGTGATCGGCAGCCAGGAAGACGCCATCGCTATCGCGGAAGAGGCAGATGTGTCCATCGGAGTGTCCGGGAGTCCAGATGACGCGGTAGCGCTCGCCCGCCAGGTGGAGGTACTGGCCGTTCTCGACCAGCGTGATTGTGTCAGAGGGTGGGACTCTGACGATATGGTGCAGTTGAGCGGGACTGGTGTGTGAGAACCAGGGTTCGCCGGCGGGCATGCCGTGCTGGCGGAAAAAGTGCGAGACGGTCGAGAAACGCTCGGGATCGAAGTCTTGCCAGAGGACGCGCATATTATTGGCATCGATGGGGTGCATGTAGACGACTGCACCGCTCTTTTCGTGCAATACTCCTGAAAGGCCGATATGATCAGGATGATCGTGGGACAGGACAATGGCCTGTAATTTATTGATGCTCAAGCCGGCCTTATGCAGTCCTGCCGTAAGGGCCACGCGGGCGTCGTGCATACCCATGCCGGTGTCGACGAGCGCCCAGCCGTCGTGTCCGACGAGGGCGTACATGTTGACGGTCTTCAAGGGAAAGGGTATTGGTAATGTAAATTTCCAGATTCCTGGGACTACTTCGCGAGCTTCAGGTAAGGGTATTTGTTCATGTTCTCGTGAAGTGGTAGCCTGTGAGGGCACCTGCTCTGGCAAAGGTTTTTTCATCAGGGGACTATCCTTTTGTCTTCCAGTGATATAAGGTAATAGGGACATCCTTCTCCTTTGATTGTAAGGTGTTGGTAGAGATCGTGTCAAATGTGAGGCGGGTAGGTTGACCGCAAGGGTCAACCCTACTATACACGTTATCACCTGGAGGGGGTTAATACTTACTGCCCCTGGTTTGTGGTAGAACCAGAATATGAAATTTGCTCTAGCAATTGTTGAAACTTGTATTTTCGCTTCTTCTCTTTGTGTCAATGTACATCTTTTGACTGTAACTTTGAAGCTGGCAGGTGAAAGTTTTCCACAAGTTATCCACCGGTCTAATCGAAATTGGTGGATAACTCCCTTACATCTTTTGGATATTATCTGTTATAATCGAAGTGGGGCAAAGTGGGGAATTTTGGTGAGTACGTAAGGTGGGTGGGGGAAGAAGGTGAAGCGTTCCTAATATACGGGAGAATATTTGGGATGTTTCGCAAGGGGCCACCGAAACGACTCGTATAGAGGTGAGTTGAAGTAATGGTAAATGGGTGAGCAATGTTTCTTGGCGAACACGAACATACAATCGATGCGAAAGGGCGCATGGCGGTCCCAGCCAAATTTCGGGCGCAGATGGACCGGGGGGGCGTCATAAGCAAAGGGAAGAGTGCGTGTTTGTCAGTGAATACTATGCAAGTTTGGGAGGCGAAATCGGCTGAACTGGCAGCGGGGATGACAAGTGATGAATTACGCGATTTTGAGAGGCGCATTTATCCAAGTGCCAGTGAGATAGAGCTGGATGGGCAAGGACGCATGGTAATACCGGCCAAGTTGCGTGCTTACGCTAAGCTGGGAACTGAAGTCACAGTAGCTGGTGTGCGAGATCACTTTGAGATTTGGGATCGCGCTAGCTGGCAAGAATACCAAGACAAATTAGAAGCTGAGGGGGGATCAATCCCCTTCTAGCGTGCGAACATAGTACAGGTACATACGAATACGGAAGACATGGAAACACAACATGTGCCGGTGATGCTGGAGGAAGTTCTGAAGTATCTTCAGCCAGAGCCTGGGGGGCACTATATCGATGGCACATTAGGCGGAGGGGGTCACACCGAGGTAATACTTGAGCGATCCGCTCCCGATGGCAAAGTCCTGGGAATAGACACCGATCTCCAGGCGCTGGCAAGAGTCAGGGAACGCCTGGCAGAGGCGGTGAGCAGTGGGCGTCTAGTTCTGGCACATGGAAATTTCGCTGAGCTGGCCCGTATCGTCGACGAGGCCGGTTTTGTGTCTATACAGGGGATATTGCTAGACGTTGGGTTCTCGTCACACCAGATGGATAATGCGGAGAGAGGTTTTTCTTTCAGCGTCGATGGGCCACTGGATATGCGGCTGGACCAGTCACAAGGGATGTCTGCCGCCGACCTGGTAAATAGCGCAAGTGAGAAGGAACTGGCTGATTTGATCTGGCGGTATGGTGAAGAGAAACGCTCGCGGCAGATCGCAAGACGTATTGTACGCGAGCGTTCAAAGGGAGCGATTACGCGGACAGCACAGTTGGCGCAACTGGCAGCCGCCGGAGTTCCATATAAGCCTGGAGCGATACATCCAGCGACAAAAACATTTCAGGCATTGCGCATAGCCGTGAATCATGAATTGGACGCGCTGGAGGCGGTTCTGCCACAGATGTTGGATGTGTTGAGCGCAAAGGGGAATGAAGAGAAAGGTGGAAAGAGAGGCGGTAGGATGGTGGTTATCTCGTTTCATTCGTTAGAGGATCGGATAGTTAAAGAGTTTATGCGGCGTGAGGCAAGGGATTGTATCTGCCCACCGCAAGTTCCTGTATGTGTGTGTGGTCATAAAGCGCGGCTACGCCTGTTGACTGCTAAGCCAGTGATACCCACCGCGCAGGAGGTTATCGCTAATCCCCGCGCTCGAAGTGCCAAACTACGGGCCGCTGAAATAGTTGTTGGTTCGTAGTGCGTCGTCAGGGCGGGGCAAGCCCAGCTCCTACGGGAGGAACGCGACATATGTATAGCCTGAACAAGCGGATTGGTGGAAATAGAGCTGTACCGCCAAAGCCTATTCTGGCTGCCAAGAGACGCCGACAACTACATCCATTCTTCTTCTCTATGGGCCCGGTGGCGTTGTGTATCAGCAGCACGCTGCTGATCGGCCTGATGGCGATCCTGTATCTGACACAATTGGGACAGGCAGTTACAGCTAATCAACGAATGCAGGACTACCAGGCACAGCAGGCGATATTGAGGCGACAGAACCAGGATTTAGTCTATGTCATCTCGCAAGAGCAGTCGCCTCAATATATTGCTGGCGCTGCCAAGGCGCTCGGTCTTGTGCCGGCGGACCCAAAGGCCGTGCATATGTTGATCGTAAAAGACCTGGAACACATACGAGAGATTGATCCACATATACAGCCATGACGAACGCGAAGGGAGAGCAATAGATGAGCGTAGAACTGCGACGCGCACGCAACCGGCAGATGCTCATCTTCTTGCTTGTCTGCGTTGGCATGGTGACACTGATGGGCAGGTTATTTTACTGGCAGATAGTGCGGGGAGATAGCCTGGCCCAGGTTGCAGCGAATGAGCACATTCAAAACCAAATACTGAATGCACCTCGCGGAGTGATTTATGATGCGCTCGGGCACATCCTGGCGACCAATGTAGTACGCGATGATGTCTACATCGAGCCGATTCAGTTCTCGGCTGACCATGGGCCGGATATCTTCCAGAGCGCACTGGAGAAACTGGTGAGCACATTGCACCGGATATTGCCCAGCGTTTCCGAGGAGACCCTGTACAAGGATTTCAATCTCGAGTTACAAACAGTGCGTATCGCCAGCCGTATCGATCCAGCGCAGAGCGCGCAACTGCGTAGTTTGCAACTGCCGGACATTTTCCTGGAGCCGCGTACATGGCGTATCTATCCAGGTGGTTCCCTGGCCGCCCAGGTACTGGGCTATGTCCAGCAGGATGACCAGAAGAGTAGTTGGTGTCTATGGTGTTGAGCGGCAGTACGATCAACTGCTAGCTGGCAGGCCGGGAAGCTTCACGGCGGAGTTTGATCTGAGTGGCAATCCACTGGTGGTTGGCGCCAGCGCAGAACAACCGGCCATCAGCGGAGCCGATTTGACGCTTACTATCGATAGCGCAATGCAATACATGGCTCAGACAGTTCTAGCCAGTACGGTGAAGCAATTGGGCGCGGAGAGTGGAACAGCCGTTGTCGTCAATGCGCGTACCGGCGCAATCGTAGTGATGGCGGGAGCGCCAACGTTTGATCCTAACGACTATGGCAAGTCGGCTGCGCTCAATGGTTGTCTTGGCCAGGAAAGCGTTTTTTTCAATCCAGCAGTGAACTGCGCATATGAGCCAGGTTCGACATTGAAGGCTGTGACCATGGCGGCGGCGCTGGACCAGGGATTGATTACACCAGATACGACATTTAATGATCCGGGGTACAGGACGTTTAAAGATGCACCAATGGTAGTCAATTGGAATGGGCTTGGCTATGGTACTGAGTCGATGACGCAGGTGCTTGAGCACTCCGCCAATGTTGGCGCGGCGTATGTGGCGCACGATATTCTAGGCCCTGATCGGTATTATCCCTACCTGGCGAAATTTGGATTTGGGCAAGCGACGGGGATTAGCAGCCAGGAAGAAACGGGGCTCTACCGGACGCCGTGGAATAGCCCGAAGATATGGACACCCGGCGATTTGACGCGCCAGGCTTTCGGGCAGAGCATCGAAGCGACAGCGCTGCAGGTAGCAATGGCATATGCAACGATCGCGAACGGCGGGGTGATGATGCGCCCCTACCTGCTAGCTGTTTGCAACAATAATGGACATGTGGTGACGACGCAACCAGAGGTGTTGCGGAGGGTGATCAGCGCACGCGCGGCAATGCTACTAACAGGGATGTTGAGGCATTCGGCTACTGATGGTTTTGCTCGACCGGCGCAGGTGCCGGGCTACACAATCGCGGCCAAAACCGGCACGGCAACGACGCAGGGCATCCCAAAAGATAAGACTGAAGCTTCGGTCGTGGGATTCATTCCCGCGACGAATCCGATGTTTGTGATCCTGATCAAAATTGACCGGCCACAGAATACAATTTATGGCGCTACAGCGGCAGCCCCGCTCTGGAAGTATATCGGGCAACAATTGATGTGGTACTATCATGTTCCGCCTGACGCGGTATGATGTCTGGGCGAGGGAAACCAGGGCAGGGCAAGCCAGGGCGGGGGAAACCAGGGCAGGGCAAGCCCTGCCCCTACTTGTGGTGAAGAGGTACATATATATGGGATTAGAAGATAGCAAGGATTTGAGCACATGCGGCGATGAGCGTGGGATCAGATCTGTCGATAGGGTATATGATAGGCATGTTACGATGGAGGGCAGCCAGGGAAGCGATACTCTGAGTGAGACCTGGCATGAGTTACTAGGAATACATCCTTTGGAGAATTTGGTGGATGGTGAAGGAGTGGAAGGAGTGGAAGGAGTGACGGCATCAGCCGTACCAATAGGGTTATCGGAGCCGTCCTCGCTTGTAGAGGATCCATGGAGTGAGCTATTGCATGCGCAGGGGGTGGAGATGGTTGATCTGCAACATTCGGGGTTAGCTACGGTGCATGTCTCACTCAGCGAGGTAGAAGTGGAGCAGGCCCTGCAAATTATACAGGAGCAGATAATTGAGGAGCGTGATCAGGGGTAAAGGAATGGGGATACGCGGGGTAAGAGTGTAATGAGAACAATTGAAATCTTCGTCCAAGGGGCACTTAATATACATTTCCAAACAGAGCGGGGTCTCCTTATTCTCCAAACGAGGAACAGAAAGTGTCTATTAAGGCATTTTTGAAAGATGCCCTGGTAGGACGGATATCTTTTTCTCAGCGGGTTAATTATAGGCATCCGTAGAGGTTATCTACAGGTACTTACAAGCTTACCTGTTCACTCATAGCCTGAAATAAGTATAATTGAAAATTTGTTCTATGTCAAGCTTTTCAGGTGGGAAAGGGCGTATGAAATAGTTGTGGGCGTGCGTGTAAGGGTGTGGGGGCCGATAAATCGGCGGTGGACGCGATAAATCGGCCCCTACGGCCATTTGCCTACAAACAATTTATACACCCGTGGGAAATGTGAAAAATTCATGGTACCGGGCTTTCGAAGACAATTGAACAAGGATATAAAAAAGCGATCTGCTCGGATGTCCGGCAAGGCTGGACGGCAGGCGGGGCGGCAGAGTCGGATCGATCATTTGCCGCTGCCTATGCGTTCGCCGGCGTTGGAGTCGCTGGGGCGAAAGGTACCTGGGCGGGCAATCGCAGGTACAAGGAGTGTCAGGGGAAATAGCAAGCGGTCGGCTGTGCCTGCCAGAAGGGTAAGCTACGCGGCTGAGGAGTCGCTGGCGCGCCCTGCTCTGCCGCGGAAGAGTTTGCCTCGCGCCAAAAGCCGGGTTGCAAACAGCGCCAGGCCAGCGCAGCGCACAGGTATCACGGCGGGCTGGCGCTTGCAGGGCCTATGGGAAACGCAGGATGCGGCTGGAGCAGGCCATTAGCGAAGAGGAACAGAAGAAATTGGCGATGCTGGATCTGGACATGCGACTACCGCGTGTGGCCGGTAAGATCGACTCCTGGCTGTTGATGGTTGTGCTGGCACTGCTGTGTATCGGGCTGGTGATGGTCTATAGTGCAAGCGCATTTATGGCCGTGCGCGCCTATGGAAATGCCTCGTACATCTTTCAGAAGCAGTTGCTTTTTGTGATAATGGGTGTGATCGTTATGCTGATCACCATGCGTATAGATTATCGCCAATGGCGGCGCTTCTCGTTGGCAGGTATGATGATTACGCTGCCGCTGCTCATCATTGTACTTAGATTTGGCAGGAGCGCGTATGGGGCGTCACGCTGGTTGACATTTGGCTCGTTCCTCTCGTTTCAGCCGAGTGAGTTAGCCAAGCTGATCCTGGCGCTGTACATTGCGGACTGGTTGGCAAGCAAAGGGAACCAGGTGAGCACATTTCTTTACGGCCTGGCGCCGTTTGTGATCCTGGTCGGAGTAGTACTGGGACTGGTGCTGCTGGAAAACGATATGGGCACAACGATTATCATCGCGGGTTTCGCGACGACCATGTTCTTTACGGCGGGGGCCAATATTGTGCAGTTTCTACTAGCAATGGCCTGCGGAGGGTTAATTTTCTTTGTCGAGGCATTTAGAAAAGGCTACCGCTACCTGCGATTGATAGGATTTCTTGATCCGTTTAAGCACGTAACGGATATCAACTTGCAGCTCTATCAATCGTTATTGGCGCTGGGTTCAGGTGGATTGTTCGGGTTAGGGCTGGGGGCGAGCCGGCAGAAGACGGGCTACCTGCCTTTACCGTTTACGGACTCGATCTTCGCCATTCTAGGTGAAGAGTTGGGTTATATCGGGTGTGGACTGGTGGTTTTTCTCTTCTTGTTCCTGGCGTTTCGCGGTTTTCGCCTGGTAAGAAGGACACAGGATATCTATGGCGCATTGCTGGCGACGGGGATCACGACGTGGTTGGTATTGCAGGCAATAATTAACATAGGAGCCACAACGGACAGTATTCCCTATACGGGGGTTCCGCTACCGTTCATCAGCTATGGCGGCTCATCGGTGGTGATTTCGCTGGCGGCTGTCGGGGTGTTACTGAACATCTCGCGTTATATCCAGGAGCCGGAGACGCCAGCGCTCTCGCGGCGCTCAATGACAGTGAATTTGCGAAAGAACGTAGAGGGAAGATGGTCATCCAGAAGGAAAGAGATGTAGCGGTACCGGTCAGCAGGGAGTAGTACCGGGGGTGCCGGGAATAAGCGAATGAATATACTCGTATCAGGTGGAGGCACCGGTGGGCATATCTACCCAGCCCTTGCCGTGGCAAAATTGCTAGAGAAAGAGTACCAGGCCAGGATTTTGTATCTCGGCAGCGATGATGGCTTGGAGACAGAATTAGCGCCAGCGGCGGGTTTTCCATTCGCCATGATCAAGGCAGGCAAGTTACGCCGCTATATTTCGTGGGAGACGATTACAGGGGTGGCGCGTGTACCGGTAGGCATGGCGCAAGCGGTGGGTATTGTGCGCAAGTTTGCGCCGGACGCTGCCTTTACGAGTGGAGGATATGTAGCGGTACCAGCGGGCCTGGCGGCACGGTTGAACGGTGTTCCCTTATTGATGCACCAGCAGGATGTACCGCCAAACCTGTCGAACAGGTTGATTGCGCCGCTGGCGACACGCATATCGGTGGCTTTTGAGGACGCGATAAATCTGGTCCCTACATGGGCGGGCAAGACGCTGTGGCTGGGTAACCCGGTGCGGCAGGAGATGCTGGATATACGGCAGGTTGCGCCGGAACAGGCGCGCAGGGAGCTGGGATTTGACGCGACGGCGCCGCTGCTGGTAGTGACGGGAGGAAGCCAGGGGGCGAGGCATTTAAACCAGGTGGTGTGCGAGGCTCTACCCAGGTTATTGCCGCATTGCCAGGTGTTGCAGATTAGCGGCAAGCAGCTCTTTGAAGAGACGCGGGAGCAATTCGAGCAGGCAATGGCGGACCTTGATGAAGGGGTAAGAAAACGGTATCGACTGGTCCCGTACTTGAACGCGGAGATGCCAGCGGCATTGCAGGCCGCAACGCTGGTGTTATGCCGATCCGGGGCGGCAACGCTGAGCGAGCTGGCTGTATTAGGAAAACCCAGTATCCTGGTGCCGCTAGCGCCGGCGATAGGCAGTTCGCCGCAGGAGGCCAACGCGGATATGTTTGGTCGCAAGGCAGCGGCAGAGGTTATCAAGGATGGGGAGATGGAGCCGGGAAAGCTGGTGGAACGGGTGAAAGCGATCATCGGATCGCAGGCGCGTTTACAGTCAATGGCGGAGGCTGCACTGACTTTTGCGAAGCCGGATGCGACGCAGGAGATCGCAGCGGAAGTAGTAAACGTCGCGCAAATGGCAAAGACGAAGAGACACAAAGGTGCAAGCATTTGAAAAAGGCACGCATACATTTCATGGGTATAGGCGGTCAGGGTATCTCGGCGGTGGCGCAGATGGTACTCAAGGCCGGCGGCGATAGCGTAGAGGTGACCGGCTGCGATATGGAGGCATCGGCAACGACGCGCGCTCTGGAGCGTGTTGGTGTGCCAGTGGAGATTGGCCACAGCGCGGATCACCTGGCGGGTATCGACAGGCTGGTGGTAGTGCCAGCGGCGTTGGTGCTGAACCCGGACCATGCGGAACTGGCGACGGCGCGCGCACGCGGCATACCCATGATTACCTGGCAGGAGATGCTGGGAGAGTTGATGCTTGAAAAATGCGTGATCTCCGTCAGCGGCGTCCATGGCAAGGGTACCACGACGGCTATGCTGGCACTGATGCTGGTGGATGCGGGCTTTGATCCGACCTGCGAGGTAGGCGCTGTTGTGCCGCGTTTCGGCGTCAATTACCGCCTGGGTCAAAGCCAGTACTTTGTGAACGAAGCTGATGAGTTCTATAATAACTTCTGGCACTATCATCCACGACTGGTGGTTGTTACGTCAGTGGAGTTCGAGCATCCAGAGTTCTTTGCCGATTATGAAGCCTATCTGGCGAGCTTTGAACACTTTGTGCGGGGCATGGATATGGATGGCGACTGGCCTTTGCCACCAACGCTCATTTTGAACGCGAATAGCGTGGGTTGTGCTGAACTGCTGGGGAGGCTTAAAGATTGGCCAGGAAGAGTAGTGACGTACGCGGTAGAGGGATTGGCAGCCCAAAAAGATTTAAACGCGGCGTCTAAAGAAAAAGAGCAGATGAATGTTCTAGGAGACCAGGCGACCTTTGAGGCATATGATGTGAAGTTAGAAGGTGAGACCAGTTACCACGTACGCTCGCACTGGGGTAAAGCGTTTCCTACAGATGTTTCTCCTGTACGCATACACCTGCAATTGCCAGGGATGCACAATGTGCAGAACGCGCTGGCGGCACTGAGCGCGGCCAGTGTGTTGGGGATCGATGCGGGGACGATTGTGAAGACGTTAGAGAGCTTTAGCGGCATCAGGAGACGGTTTGAAATTCGTAACCAGGGTCCTTTAGAGATCAATGGACAGCCAATGGATATCGTGCTGGTCGATGACTACGCGCACCATCCAACTGCAATCGCGGCCACGTTGGAGGCGGCACGGAGGCGGTATCCAGGACGGCGCCTGGTGGCGGTCTACCAGCCGCACATGTTCAGTCGCACAAAGACCTTTTTCGGACAGTTTTTACAAGCGTTTGACCTTGCCGATGTAGCGATTATCGCTGATATATTTCCGGCACGGGAGCGCGATACAGGCCTGGTTTCCGCGCGGGAACTGGTAGAAGCGATGGCACCTCGGGCGCAATGAATTGGGGGTGCACAATAAATCGGCCCCCTACAAGCAGGGAGGCGGACAGGTGTTACATGGTGGGAGTGTGCAGGCAACGGCGCAATTGTTGCGCGGGATGCTGCGTTCTGGGGACGTGGTACTGGTGATGGGAGCGGGAGATATCTATACACTGACGGAGATGATTTTGAGCGAGGGAGTGTCAAGACGGAGGGGACGCGATAAATCGGGTCCCCACATATAAGAGGAATGGATTATGACTTTCGACACTAAGGCTGCTTACACTGGACTACAGACGCATTTTAAGAAGCGGGTGCGCCGCGATGAGGCGCTGGCACGCCACTGCACGTTTGGGGTGGGTGGCCCTGCCGATGTATGGGTTTCGCTTGATACGCGAGAGGAACTGATCGGTTTAGTGCGGCTGTGCGCTGAGCGGCGTTGGCCTCTTTTGCTGGTTGGCAACGGCACAAACACCCTGTATGCCGATGCGGGTGTGCGGGGCATCGTTGCTCGAATCGCTCTGAACTCGTATAGCATCGAGGATCATGGAGACGGGACGGCGCTGTTATTAGCGGAGGCAGGGGTGAGCTGGCCGCATTTGTTAAATGAACTGGCGCCACTTGGCTGGGGAGGGTTGGAGTTCGGGCCGGGGATACCAGGTACATTGGGAGGGGGCGTTATCAGTAATGCCGGGGCACACAATAGCAACATGGGAGAAGTCCTGGAGTGGATTGAGATATTGGATGCACGCAGTAGTTCAGAGGAGCAGTATAGTATCCCGATGATGCGGCGTTACATGCACGATGAGCTTGATTTAAGTTATCGTCACAGCCGTTTTCGCGAATTGCGCCGTGTCGAGTTTGATGAGCAGGGCTATCCGCAGCCAGCCCCGCGTGGATTGATTGAACCAGCCGAGATTATTTTGTTGCTGGCTATACGTCTTCACCGCGAAGATCCGCAAAAGCTGCGGGAGATTATTAAGGAACATAAACAACATCGCAAGAGGACGCAGCCGGTGCAGCAGAGCGCAGGCTCGGTCTTCAAAAACCCGCCGGGGGATTATGCCGGTCGGTTGATTGAGCAGGCGGGTTTGAAGGGCGTGATCCATGGTAAAGCACAAATTTCTGAACGTCATGCAAACTTTATTGTCAACTTAGGCGGCGCCAGTGCTGCTGATGTCGTAGCACTGATGAAGGAGGCTCGCAACCGCGTTCATGAAAAGTTTGGGATAGACCTGGAGTTAGAGGTTGAACCGCGAGGCGAGTGGGGAAAGGAGGCATTATGACAGAGGAAAAGAGACAACCGAAGGAGCAGATCGCTACTCATATCTATAGGAGGCCAGATGCAAGAGAGATACGAGCTACTGCGAGTAGTGTAAGTGCGGCGAGCGCGCGCCAGCGGGTAGTCACGAAGCATCATGAAGTGCAGCCGTCAGCGGGGGAAAGCTATGTTCAGCGGCGGAATCGACTCTATTCTGCCCGCGCAAAAGCGCCGACATATCATGAACCCGTGGTGCGCAAGCCACGAACGCTAGCTCAAACGGGCGCCCCAGCCGTCAGCGGGCAGATGCGCGTCTTAAAGCGTCCTTTGCCTTACCAACAAACGCCGGTCCCCGCGCGCAGCGGGAGGCGGCGGACGCACCGAAGTGGGTTCCTGTGGAGGTTGTTTGGCATCTTTGCACTGCTGCTGTTGCTGGTTTTGGGATCGTCCTTTGCGCTGACCAGCAGTGCGTTCAGGGTGGCACAGGTGAGCGTGATCGGCGCCCACCACGACATCGTGGTACAGAGTATTCAACATATGGGGATGCAGGGCCAGAACATTTTTCTGATTGATGTGGAGGCCCTGACTGCCCGTATTGAAATGCTGCCGATGGTGGCCTCTGCGAGCCTGGAGAAGCAGTGGCCGAACCAACTGCAGGTGACCGTCACAGAGCGTACCCCGGTTTTGCTCTGGCAGACAGCACATGGAACGTATAGTGTTGACCGACAGGGTGTAGTGATCGCGCCCGCGAACCAGACCGCTGGAGCCGATGCACTCATGACCGTGGTAGATGGATGGCGAGGAAATACCTCCGGGGGAAAGGGAATAGGGGCAAAAGATGTGCGAGACGTGCATCCTGGGGTCAGATTGAACGCGGCAGATATCGAATTCGCAACGGCTGTGTTTGCCGAATTACCTAAAGTGGCCGGCGTCACAGACTTTACCTTGCGTTACAGCGATACTATGCCCGGGGGGCTTGCCAATGAGCCAGGAACAATGGGGGGAAAAGGAGTATATATCATCGAGAGTAAAGCGGGATGGATAGCATACCTGGGTGGAGCGAACGATGCTAACCCGCTGCACAACCGGCTGATAGAACTCCAACAGATTCTGGCGCTAGCGCAGCGGGAACAGCTCAACCTGGCAACGATTGACCTGCGCTTTGACCTGCGGCCCGTGTATACCATTAAACAAGCGTAAGCTGGCGTGGATAGTAGGGAATAAAGTGAGTAGGGAATAAATAGGAGGGCGGCCTTCGCGGTCGCCCAGGAATGGTCATCATGAAGTGATCGAGGAGAGATTGATAGTAGAGGGTTGGTCATATGAAGAAGAACGTATCTTTTAGTGCGTCTCACACATTTACCGCCCAATAGGAGCGTGTATCGTGCAAGAGCGGGTGATCGTCGGTATCGACGTTGGAACAACAAAAATCTGCGTTCTCGCCGGAGAGTTGGACCGCGACGGGAAGATGAATATTGTTGGCGTTGGCACCTGCCCTTCACAGGGTTTGCGCCGCGGGGTGGTGGTGAACATTGAAGAGACCGTCACTTCAATTGCAGCGGCGCTTGATCGTGCTGAACGTCTATCAGGAAAGAAGATAACCACAGCGTATGTGGGGATTGCCGGCAGCCATATTGCCTCGGAGAATAGCAAAGGATTTGTGGCTATCTCGCCGAGTCACCGGGATATTGTGCAGAACGACATCAGCCGGGCAATCGAGGTTGCGCGAGCTATCGCCATTCCCGCGAATCGCGAGGTGATCCATGTGATACCACGAGGCTATGTTGTCGACGGGCAAGAGGGTATAAAGAACCCGATTGGCATGTCTGGCTTCCGCCTGGAAGTGGAGGCGCATATCATTACCGGTGCGGTATCTTCTATTCACAACTTAATTAAGTGTGTACAAAAGGCGCGCGTAGAGATCGAGGATCTTGTCCTGGAGCCGCTGGCCTCAAGCGAGGCTGTCTTAGCGGATGGTGAGACCGAGCTTGGGGTGGTACTGGTCGATATTGGTGGGGGAACCACGGATATCGCCGTGTTTGCCGACGGAGCTATCTGGCAGACAGTAGTCTTGCCGATTGGGGGCAACCTGATTACAAGCGACATCGCCATCGGCCTGCGCATACCTTTTGCTGTAGCGGAGGTACTCAAGGTGACCTATGGTCATTGTGATCCTTCAACTATCTCTGATGACGATATGATCGACCTGGCGCATTTTATACCGAACTGTGATGACCTTGTGCCGCGTAAGTTACTGGCTGAGATCATCCAGGCTCGCGTAGAAGAACTGTTTGAGATGGTTTACGAGGAGATCAGGAAATCTGGCTATGATGGATTGCTACCGGCGGGCCTGGTACTGACCGGTGGGGCTGCTGAATTGCCGGGTATCCAGGGCGTTGCGGGACAGATACTGGACCTGCCCACGCGGGTTGGTGCGCCGCTGGGACTTCACGGACTGGCCGACTCGATCTCCCGGCCAGCTTTTGCAACGGCGGTAGGCCTGTTACAGTGGGCCTTGACCCACACCTCGTTCCTTATCGAAGAGGATGTACCAGAGGACAACGGGCCAATGAGTTTCGTAACGCGTTTAGTACGCTGGTTACGTGCGTTTATTCCTTAGTTTGAAGGGGGCCACGAAAATGCTACCAATGGGAAATCATCAAGTAGAAGGCTTCGCCCAGATCCGTGTCATCGGTGTTGGGGGCGGTGGTAGTAATGCGGTTAACCGCATGATACAGGCGAATATGATGGGCATCGAGTTTATTGCGGTAAATACGGATGCCCAGGCCCTGCTGCTCACAGAGGCTCCAATGCATATCCGTATCGGGGACAAGCTTACCCGTGGCCTTGGTGCGGGCGGCAATCCCAGTGTTGGAGCCAAGGCAGCGGAGGAGAATGCTGAAGAGTTGTACGAGGCACTCAAAGGGTCCGACATGGTTTTCATCACCGCGGGTATGGGTGGTGGGACAGGGACAGGAGCAAGCCCGATAGTGGCGCAGATTGCACGCGAAGCCGGAGCGTTGACGGTCGGCGTCGTGACGAAGCCGTTCACCTTCGAGGGCAATAAGCGCCGCATCGCCGCGGAGGAGGGTATTGCTAACCTCAAGCAGCACGTCGATACCTTGATAACTGTGCCTAATGACCGGCTTTTGCAGGTCGTGGATAAAAAGATGCCGCTTTCGGACGCATTCCGGCTGGCTGACGACGTGTTACGCCAGGGCATCCAGGGTATCAGCGATCTGATTACCGTACCCGGGCTGATCAACCTGGATTTTGCCGATGTGAAGACCATCATGTCAACGGCTGGTTCGGCGTTGATGGCGATTGGCGAGGCTACTGGCGATACACGTTCGCTAGACGCGGCCCACCTGGCGATAGCCAGCCCGTTGCTGGATATCGATATCAGCGGGGCACGAGGCGTGCTGTTTAACATCACGGGCGGAATGGATCTGTCGCTGTTTGAGGTCAACGAGGCGGCTGATGTGATCAGCAAGGCCGCGCACCCGGAGGCCAATATTATCTTTGGTGCGGTACAGGATCCGAACTATGATGGGAAGGTCAAGATTACCGTCATTGCCACCGGATTTGACGGGCTAACACGGACACCTGTGCCAGTGGTGACCCCGTACCAGCAACCGCAACAGAATCGTCCACCGGCCTATGATCGCAGTATGCTCTATACTGCGTCTTCGATGGGGAACCATGGGAACGGAGCCGCGCGCCAGCAGCCACATCAACAGCAGCCGCAGCACCAGGGGTTCCAGCAGGGATACGGTTCAGTGCCGGCAGCAGCGCCGCCGGTGAATATGACCAATCATCCGACGGATCAAGTGCAGGCGAACTATGGCGGCCAGGCTGAGCCACAGATGCGGCAGAGGCAGGCGGTAGCGCCGACACAGGAGCCGGTACGCCAGGCCCTTGCACGCGATGGGCGGGATGTAAGCGCGGATGCCTATGATCTTGACGGAGATCCAATGGAACTGCCGAGGACTGGCTCGTCCACCCATGGGCGGTTGCCGGTGCCAGAGCCGGAGGCGCAGCCGTCACAGCGTCCTTCAAACGACCAGCGTCCACAGCGGCCTGTGCGTCGCCTGGATCAAAAGGGGTTTGATCTGCCGCGAGGGAGTCGCAATGCACCTTCTGGTGATGTGATCGACATTCCGGCGTTTTTGCGTAAACGCTAACTACTGGGAGTGGGCGGGCTTCCAGGGCGACCACAAGGGATCTCTCAAAGGTAGGTATGTTGGGGCAGATCGTCACAATCGTAGGGGCGGGAGAGGTGCGGAGTGGAGAGGGGACGCTTGCGTCGCCCATGGGGGGCAGGTGGGAAGGGACGCAGGGCGACGCAAGCGTCCCCACCCTTCTTCCCTGCCACCCCCGCCCCTACTATAGACTTCAAAAATCTATTGACAGAGATAGACAAATGCATTAAAATAGGAAAATGAAGAAGAAAGAGTTTCTGTCAGCAGGAGAAGCAGCCCACGCACTGGGCGTATCGGTCAAAACCATCCAACGATGGGATAAGGCAGGTCTTCTGCCAGTCATCCGTACAGCGACCAATCAGCGTCGTATTCCTGTTGCTACTGTTCACCAATTGCTCAAAGTGCAGGGAAAATCGCTGCGCTGTGCCATCTATGCACGAGTTTTCAGTGCCAAACAGGAACAAGAAGGGAATTTGACTCGTCAGGTGGAACGCTTGCAACGAGTAGCACAGGAGCGAAGCTATGAGGTGGTGGCACTGATCCAGGAGCAGGCATCTGGTCTCAACGAAAAGCGCAAAGGCTTGAAGAAACTCTTTCACCTCATTGATCACCAAGAGATTGATCTGGTCCTGATCGAAGATCCTGATCGTCTCGTGCGCTTTGGCTATGGCTATCTCGAAGAGACCTTTCGCTGGAAACAGGTACGTATTGAAGTAGTGGAACCCCCCCAGGTGCAGATGCCAACTGAAGAACTGGTTGCCGATTTGCTCAGCATTGTCACTGTCTTTTCAGGCAGGTTGTATGGAAGCCGAGCGAAAAAAATTCGGTCTTGTGCGTCAAAAGTACTCAAGGACTGTTTGAAAGCAGAAGCGGCTGATGGGACAAACCGCCAGAACGGCCAAACTCTTGCTTGATCTCTCCACACGAGATCAGGGAGGAACCAATCCAGGAAAACGCAGCTATCTCACCGAAACGGTCATCATTCTCAATGCCGCTCGCCGCTTCTTTCTGGATTTTTTTCTGGCGCATCCTGATAAGCTCATGGAGCGGGTCGAGGTCATTTCCAAGAAGACCGGAGAGGTGCGTGAAGGAGTGATTTCAGCCGATACCTTGCTCACCTGGGCCGAATTTCAAACGGTCGAAACCCCTGACCATCCAACGCCTTTGCCAGATTGGAACTTTAGCCGTGCGTTCCCGGATCTCCCCAATCGGTATCGCCGCTCGGTCATCAAGGATGTGATCGGCAAAGCACGAGGGTATCTCACCAGCGTTACGAAATGGCACGCATCAGGCAAAAAGAAAGGGAAGCCAGGCATCCCCACAGCTTCTAATCACCCTACTCTCTACGCGGGCACCTTCTCTTTGGATCTGGATGAACTGGACTTGCGCAAGAGTTTTATTCGTCTCAAGGTCTATACGGGTTCTGAGTGGGTGTGGGTTCACTATCCCACCTGCTACAACCGCTATTTTGAACGCCGACGAGCTGAGCCAGGATGGGAGACAGAAAGCCCCAAATTGATCCTGGGCAAGCAGTCTGCGGCCATTCATTTCTTGCAAACCAAGACCATCTTTGAACGGCTACGCAAGATCAAACCATCTGGCGGGAGCAAATCGAGGAGGCTCAATCGCAAACAAGCCAACCAACTGAAAGGCAAAATCAATCAACTCGCGAAAGAAAAAGCGTATGCCATTGGTGTAGTGAGCGTGGAAGTCAATCCCCATGGTACCTCGCAGTATTGTGCTCGTTGTGGCCGTCTCGGCGTGAGGTTCACGTATCAAGCAGGGCAACGGGTCACAGACCGAGGGGGCAAGCTCTTCTATTGTCCCTCTTGCCATTACGAGTGCCATGCAGACTTCAATGCGTCCGTGAATGTGCATCACAGCTTCTTCCGTGAGTTTCATTGGCAGCCGCGAGAACGAAAGAGCGGCTGAACGCCCTGTCCGGCTACAGGTCGGATGGGAGAATGGCTGGGGAGGGCAATCCCATTGATCCAGCCCAGGCCCGTATGCAAGTGAGCATACACGTCAAAGTGGCGGGGCTACTGTTGGTCCAACGAGGGCACGTTCCAACCCAAATGCTCTCGCGAACAGCACCTCAAGTCATAACTGGTAAATGTCCTACGAAGTAAGCAGGTCTGGCCCTCAAACGTGAAAAATTGCCCTCAATCTTGAGCACTGGTACAAAATTTCCTGGAAAAATCGCTCTCCATCAGGTACACTGTGTTCTAAACCTGTAAATTGCGTTTCTCATCAGAGGTTGACGAACCGTTGGTATGTGAAAGACGGACGCACATATCAGGCGAGGATGCTCATGGCCGCAGCGGAAGTACAAGGCATTGATCTGTTCAAAATAGCGGGCCGCTCCATTTCAGGATGGGTTCCGAGCCTCAAAACGGACACCGTGATCAGACAGCCGTTTTGTAGCCAGCTCGAAGAACGTCTCCTTTTATGGCTTGAATATCATCCCCTGGTCAAAAGCTACGCGCGTGGCGATATTGACCCGCAATTTGCCACGACCTACCGGTTGCCGATCCCGCAACACGCACCATTCACGATTGGCTACACGTTTGAGAGCAAACCACATCATTACCTGCCCGATGTCGTGGGCACTTTAGCAAACGGAAAACCGTTCATCGCCGAGGCGGGCATGGAGGATGACAAACGGGGGGATCGTAACCTCGCCAAAGCCGAGGCCGCACGACGGCTCGCACATTTCCAACAAGGCACCTTCTGGATTGGCACTGAGCGTACTCTGACCAAACGTCGCCACTACAATCTGGTCTTCTTGCACGCCAGGCGCAAGGCGTTTCCCGCCTTTGCTGACATTGCCGAGGTTCTCGCCTCCGTCTGGCCTTGGGGAGAAATGGCCCCGGTCAGTGAGGTGGTAAGCCGCCTGGAACACCAGTTTCCCGCTCCGCTGGTGGAAGCGACGATCTGGAAGGTGGTGGCTGAAGCGGCTGCCCAGGGACATCTGCTGGTCGATCTGGAGCAGTTCACGCTCTCTCGCACGCTTCCCCTGGCCCTGCTCCCACCGGATGCCCCGGTGCTTGTGCCCTCGCCGCTCCCTGACACGCTTCTGCCTGAACCAGATACTTCGTCGGTGGCAACCGTCTCACGCACGCCGCCCACCCTCATTCCTGGTCCGACGTTTGATGCCTCTCGGCTTTCCTCGCCACAACGAGAGCAGTTTCATCGCAACCTGCGGGCCGTGGAACAGGTGCTGGCCGGGGCCACCCAAAGCAGCGTCGCAGCAAAGGAGGGCATCCCTCGCTCGACGCTTTCGCGTCTGGTGAGCAGGACCCGACAGAGAGGCCAGATTGCCTGTGTGCCTCATGGCAGCTACCGTCGTGCGACGAGCTTGCATCCGGCCTTCCAGGAGTGTATCCATCGGCTGTTTTTACTGCCCACACGGCTGTCTATGACCGCGATTCGAGAGCATACCGAAATGCAACAGGTGGCGGCCCGCTTGTCGAAAGATCAAGGCTCGCCAGTCAAACTTCCCTCCTACAAGCAGGTGCGCACAGCAGTGCAGCACTTGAAGATGGACCCGGACTTGGTGGCGATGCGCGAAGGAGCCAAATCGGTTGCGCGTCCCCGCGAGTCTGCCGAGTCCTTTGTGCTCTCCATTCCGGCTCCAGCACTGCTGACCCAGGTCGATGAGCACACGATGGACCTGTACGTTGTCACTCCTGATGGGACGACGGTTGCCAGCCGTGTGCATGCGGCGGTGCTCATCTGTGTCAAAACGGCAGCTATCCTCGGTGCGGCCTTGGCTTTGGGACCACTGAAGGAAGAGGATTACATGCGCCTGGTAAAGGTCAGCATGGAAAGGAAAGATCACCTGGTCGGTATCAATGGATGTGAGCATTCCTGGCCCTGTTTTGGCAAACCCGCGATTATCTTCCATGATCGTGGGAAGATCTTCACCTCTGAACGAGCGCGGCAAGTCCTTGTGGATCGATTGGGGATTATCACGGAGCAAGCCCCACCCTACGCGCCATCAGCAAAAGGAACGGTCGAATTGCTCTTTCGGTGGATGACGGAACGTTTTGAAAAGAGACTCCCCAACACGTCGTATGGCGTCCACGATGCCGAAACAGCGGCGCAAGCGGGAGGCATGACGCTGGAAGAACTGGAGCGCTGTTTCTATCAGGCCATCGTTGATGATTACCAACGAGACTTCGACAGCCTGCGACAACAACGCCGTTACGTGTTGTGGGAACAGGCCGTGGCGGCATCTGGGGTGCCACAATATCTGGGTTCGCCCGATGATTTGAAACTGTTGCTTATGAAGGCCGTCAATCGCAAGACGCCCCATCATGGGTATCGTGTGCAAAACGGCAACAGACTCTCGTTTCAGGGGCGCTGGTATGTGTGCCCAGGGCTCCTCTCACGGCTCCGGGGCCGTGAGTTTGACCTGTACTACGACAGAAGGGACGTGGGAGTGCTCTACATCTTCGTCGGCGGCGAATATGTTGGCGAAGCCTATTGCCCACAACTCATGGGAGGCCGCGTCAGTGAGTGGGAAGCCAGAGCTATGCGCCAGCACGATGAGCAGCAAGCGAAGATCGCCCGTGAACAAGGGCTGCCCGCTCGTGCTCGTATTCAGGACGAAGCAGCGGCAGCACGCCGTCGCCGAAGCATAGAGATTCGAGCAAGTGAACAGGCCCGTCAATGGGATCGCCAACGCCCAGACATTCATCCCGCCCTCGTTTCTGAACGATTAGCTGAAGTACAGGCTGAGATCATGCAAGTCGTCACGCTTGCGGAGGCTGTCCCGGATGCCGACCCTGACCGTCCAGTCCGTGTGTTACCCATTCACACCTTGCGCAAGGAGCCGCAACCATGACGCATCCTCTCTTTCGCTCAGACTTCTTCATCGAGACGGCCTTCGCTCGAAGGTTCCAGGCCATGCTGCGTTCCGCCTGGCGTGATCGTTCCTGGCATGTGATCGTTGCTGATCCGGGCGCGGGCAAAACCATGAGCATTCGCGACCTGCTCAAAACGGCTGGCGGACGATCCGTTCTCGCTGTGGTGGCTCCCAAAAACAATGACGATGAGCAGGCATTGGGCGACCAGTTTTTTGCGGCGCTTGGCCTCCCGCTCCGAGGGCATTGGAGCACCCGCAAGCCCAAACTCATGGGACACTTGCACCAATATGGCACGGAATGCCTGATTGTCGATGATGCTCACGATCTCTCTTGAGCATCTGATGTTGCTCAAGGAAGTGACGGACCAGGGGCGGCTCTCGTACGATCATCCGCTGGGGTTGTGTCTGGTGGCGGCAGGGCGCGGAGACACGATTCCCTTGAAGGAGACGTTCGATCTGCCTGATCCGACCTGGCTGCAATTTCGCCGTCGCTTCGACAAACTGGCCCCCTTCTGTCGCATAGCTAGCCACACCTCGGAAGAAGTCCGTGCCATCCTGGCTACGCTGGAAACGGTGTACCAGCAACTCTTTCCGCAGCTCAACTTACGTCAATGGACCAGTTCCATCTACACCTGGTTGACGCATCCGGTCCTCGACCCGACCCACTCAGGCCGCGTCACGATGGACAATCTGATGAAGCTCGTGACGACCGCCCTGGAATGGTCCTATCTGGCCGGGGAAACCGATGTGAGAGCCGAGCGGCTCAAGTCCGCCGCAGAGCTTCTTGTGCTGCGTCATGATACGCTGAAACTCATTGATGGAGCAGGACCAAGCGTTGAAGTCCCGAAAAGGGATGGAGCAGAACCAGCAAGCGCGAATGGGACAGAGCTGGAAACGGTCCAAGAAAGCGAGCAGCAGAACACGACAAAAACGGTGGAAACGGCGAAAGAACCGGTGCAAACGAGTACGTCACCCAAATGCACGTTTTCTTCTGAAGTGGTTGCCATCGATCTCAAACGGTTTGCCGACAGTGGTGTCGCCTTGGTGGAATGTCCTGACTGTTCAAGAACGCGTTCGCTATCCCCGGTCAAGGGCGTCCTCCGCTTCCCACCGCACGACAAACGCAAAATGCAGACCCCTGTGACATCGAAACGTTGGTCTACATCAGGAAAAACGGACTGGGACGTGGTTGGAGAATAAATGATGAACGGCAAGAACAGATTCTGCCGTTTTCGTCATGACCTACAACAAGAACCACGCGATCCGATGAGCGCGCGTCAAGCCCCGCACGTAGGAGAAAGCAGGAACGGGTTAGCTGCGGCCAAGGCCAGGGGTCGAGTCGGCGGGAGGCCAGTGATCCGCTCAAGACCAGCGGCAAAGTCGCGCTGGCTCGACGCATGTTTGCTGACCAGAGCCACTCTAGACCAGAAATCTGTGCAGCCCTCGGGATCTCTCGTGCGACATTGTATCGGTACGTCAAAGAGGAGAAATCAACAGAGTAATTACCAAAAACCACCAGCTTCATCTCAAATTTTACACGTTGGAAGAGACAGCACCTTCTTTTCTCTGCCCTATTGTACGCGTCTCTCGGTCTTCTGTCATATACTACAGGGACCCTTTACACAGAAAGGAGGATTTCATGGATCTCGTCATCCGCACGGTTGAGTCGACCTCTCCTGCATTCCAGGAGGTCGAGGTCGTCGAGCGCAAGGGGCTTGGTCATCCGGACACGATCTGTGACGCCGTCGCCGAGCACCTCTGCGTGCGCTTGTGTCGCTACTACCTCGAGCACTTCGGTCTGATCCTTCACCACAACGTCGACAAGGTCCTCCTGTGCGGTGGCGCCGCGCACGCTGCATTCGGGGGTGGGGAGATGGTCGAACCCATCGAGCTGTATGTCGCAGGCCGCGCGACTCAGGATTACCTTGGAGAACGCATCCCCGTGCATGAGATTGCAGTCGAGGCCTGTCGGGAGTGGCTTGGGAAGCACCTGCGTGAGCTGGACGTCGAGCGGCATGTCAGGATCATCCCACGCCTGCGTCCGGGTTCCGCTGACCTGACCCGCGTGTTCGCCAGAGGCGGCGCAGCCCCACTTGCCAACGATACCTCCGCAGGGGCCGGGTTCGCGCCGCTGACAGTCCTGGAGAGGTTTGTGCTCGAGGTCGAGCGTCACCTCAACAGCCCGGAGACGAAGCACACGCACCCGGAGATCGGTACTGACATCAAAGTGATGGGCGTCCGGCGGGGCTCTCTGATTTAGCTGACGATCAGCTGCGCGTTCGTCGGCCGCTTTGTTAGCGATGCGCACGACTACGATCGGAAGAAGGACGCCGCGAGCAAACTCGCGCTCGAAGCGGCTCGTCGAGTCACAAGCCTCGAGGTCGAAGTCACGATGAATGCGGCTGACCCGGCTTCCCACAGCGACGCGGGCGATGTGTTCCTCACCGTGACGGGTACCTCGGCCGAGGCCGGGGATGATGGAGAAGTGGGCCGGGGGAACCGGACGTGCGGGCTCATCACCCCGTACCGCTCGATCACGCTGGAGGCGGCGGCGGGAAAGAACCCGGTCAGCCATGTTGGCAAGCTGTACAACCTGGTCGCCAGCCGCATTGCGGCAGCGATCACGGCAGAGATCCCAGACGTACCCGATGCCGCATGCGTGCTGGTGAGCCAGATCGGCCGTCCGGTGGCGACCCGCAGGTGGTGGATGTCCGTCTGGCCATCAAGGACCGAAGAGCGCCGTCGCCGTCAAGGGGCCCGTGGGCGACATTGTACGCTCGGAGCTAGGACGCCTGGACGAGCTGCGCGATGCACTGATCGAGGAGCGCGTCCCTGTGTACTGACGCGAGGAGTACTGGAACAATGGCCGGTCGATCTCGCCCTCTGAACGTAGCCAGGACCCACCCCCACCATGGTGGCACAAGGGAATCCTGCCGGTAGAGTGTACGAGCATTTTTTGCTGCAGTGGTGACGGTCCGGCATGCTCGCGCTAGAACCGATAGAGCAGGAATACGGACCATTCTCCGCCAGGGAGGAAGACGGTTGGCCACACGGTATATGAGGCGGTACCCCCAGGAGATCCTGGCGCTTTCTACCGCTTCGATCAAGGCCCTTCCCGACGAGCTGGAGGCGCTGCCCCACTGTTCAAGCACTCGCAGTCGTCAACTCCCCAGCGCATCTGTGCGCCGGTCGCTCTCAGGGAGGGATTCCATTTCGCGATTTGCACGGCCAGCCGACTCCACGTCAATGCGAGTTGGCCACTTTGAAAATGGCTGGTCAGTCGTTGGAACAGTCCTAGACTCTCCGACAAGTACATCAACAGTCCCTCGGCCACGATCATCACCGTTCCAGACGCCCGGACCGTCAAAGCTCTTATCGCTACGTCAGCCCCTATCAGGCAAATCCGTCGAGAGAAGGGAAGAGGCGACGCGCTACTCATGACGTCGGGAAAGCCCAGGTATACCAGCGAAGCTCGGTGTGATCATCCGCTCGACGCGGCTGTCCAGGCCACAGCCAGATGCAGCACCGACGCCTCGGGGAGAGCGGCCAGAAAGACCCCGACCACTGATCGAGGTGTTGGAGAACGCGAAGCCGATGACAACACGGGGCGATCTGCACGGGAAGAAAAAGAAGAGAAAGAAGAACTACAAGAAAGAAAGAAAGAGAAGAAAAGAGAGATAAGAGAGACAAAAAGAGAAAGACAAAGAGAGAAAAAAGAAGGGACAACAACAAAAAGAAGAGAAGAAAGAGAAAGAAGAGAAAAAGAAGAAAAAAAAAAGGAAAAAAAAGAAGAAAAAAAGAAGAAGAAAGGAAAAAGAAGAGAGAGACAAGAAGGAAAAAGGAAAGAAGAAAGAAAGAGAAGACAAAGGAGCAAAACAGAGAACAGACAAACTGAGAGGAATGAATAAATAACAACTCCACAGGAAGTATGCCAGATGAGGAGCCGTTATCCAGGAAAGTATGTAACAGTGCTCAAGAAAGAGGGCAAATGCTCATGTTAGAGGGCAAAATCTGCTCACATCTCAGAGCATTTACCAATAACACACTGGAATTTGGTGGTAAATGACCTGAAGATTCGACGAAATTAACCTCAAAGAAAGAATTTAGCGAACAAGGTTCGATCAATAAAGAAGTAGCACAGGTGGAACCGCTTCTGGAGCAGGACCTTCGATGTGAAAGAGAAAATCTGTGCTACCTCTTTTCTTCTGAAAAATGTCCTGTTGCATGAAAAGAAGCCCGACATTGGAAATGGTGTCGGAGATAGAGCGCAAATTTTTTGCGCTCAATGTTCGACGCGATGGCCCTAAGACTAGTATTTTCGTTCGAAGATTAGCGCAATTACCATTTGGCAGAAACGCCGGTGTGCCGGATGGTTTGAGGGCGACAGAAACAGCTTTTGTGTAGCTTTGTCTATCAAAGTAGAAAAGGTTGAGACCACGTGAGTAGTGAGCAGGTTGTGGTGATTTAGTCCAATGATTTTTAGTAGAAGCGGAGTGTTCGTAGTGTTCCGATACACAAAAGCAGGCCTCACGTCGTGGGGCCTGCTTTTATACGTTTGCTGGAGTTTGCTTACCGGTTTCTGGTTTTGCCGAGGTTGCCGGGGATATCCTCATCAAGGCCGATATGGTTGATGACGACGCGCACGCCGGGGATACCGACAATCTCTCTTTCGAGCATGTACTTCATCTCGCTGGTGGGGGTTTCGCCGTAGAGGCTGACAATGTAGTTCTCGACGAGTACCGAGATATCTTTGGCTCCCTCGAGTTTGCCCTCGGCCCTGAGCTTTTCAATGCGGGCGTTGACGGCGTTCAAGAGGGCGTCTTCGGCGACGAGGAAGTTTCTGACGTCAATGACGCCGGGCATCTTCAAGAGGTTCTCCTCAAGCGTCTTCTTTTGGGCCTCCAGCTCGACCTTTCCGTAGAGAGCCAGCACGACGCCCTCGCGCTCGATCTCTACTTTGACGGGGTGTGCGCTCCAGGCGGTGCTACTCACGGTGACGGTGCGATCAGCTACATCCTGCGCATCTTGCAGCAACATCTCCGCCAGGACGGTTGGTTGCCCGGTAGCGGCGGCCTCCGCGTAGGTGGTTGGCAGTTTCGACGTTTTTGCTGTGCCTGCGCGTGAGGCGAAGGGGTCTTGTAAGCCCCATCCTATAATACTGACAAAGACAATGATTGCAGCAATGATGGAGAGCCAGGGAATGGTATTGACGAAGAGCAATCCACCCAGCGTTGTGCATACTGCCAGGGCTAAAATAATTGGCCATAAACTGCCGTTGGGCATATGAATATGGACGTGCTCTTCTTCGCCTTCAAGTTCTTCGGCACCGGCCAGCATAGTTGCGGTCATATCGTCCGCGGTGAGATTAGCATTTGAAGAGGTGTATTCATGCGGTCTGCTTCCCTCTAGGTATCAGGTACGATGTAGCGGGGTCCTGATGTGCACAGGGTATCCCATTAGTAATAAGAATACCAGGAATGTGAGGATGTTGCAAGCGGTTAAGGGAAAAATTTTGAGGGCGACCGCTAGCGCACACCCCATTCCCACATACCGTAGGCTATTTTTTTGTCGAGTGGGTGGCCTGATTGGGTGAGAATGATGCCAATTTCGGCGCGGTGATAGGATTCGTGCGAGATCATGTAGCCAAGGAAGGCGGTGACGTGTGGCTTGAAGCCTTTGATTTTGCTGCCATTGTCGATGCCTTTTCTGAGCAGCATTTCGATGGAGCGGCCTGAGGCTGCAAGGGAGCGTTGTAGTAATTCCTTGTCGGCGGCCTGCTCTTTCTCGATTTTCTCCAGACCTTCCAGGAACTCGGGGGCAGCGGGCTTGAGCCACATGAGCCGGACATTGTGGATGTGCATAAATTGTTCTCCGACGCTGCGGCCCTTCGAGGCGGAAACGGCGGTCAGGGCATCGGGAGAGATGGCGTCAAGCAGGTAGAGGTTGATACGGTCGTGGATGTTCCAGGTGTCGAGGAGCTGTTCTGTTAGGTTAATGTCATTCATTGGGTGGACCTCCAAAAATTATTCTCTTTAGTATCTTACTGAACGGTTGCAAAGCACCCTGAATATAGAGCGGGTTATTTATTTTTCTTTGAGGAGGACTTGCAGGTCGGCCGTTAGTTGTGCTGTGGTGGCGTCGCTGCCGAGGTAGATGCGCTCTCGGCCCTGTTTGTCGATAATGAAGATGGCGGTGGTGTGGGAGATTGTGCCACCGGTTGTGGTGGGGGTGGGTGCGGCGTAGACTGAGTAGCTTGACCAGATGGGGGAGAGTTGGGCGTGGCTGCCTACGAGGTAATGCCAGTAGTTGAGCATTCTGTGGACTTTAGAGAAGTTGAGGGCGGCGGTGATGGTGTCCCGCTGGGGGTCTGTGCTGACGGCGAGGACGGCGACGTTTTGGGCCTGGCTGCCAAGGTTGAGCATGACGGCGTGGAGTTTTTCGGCGGTGAGGGGGCACTGGTCGGGGCAATGGGTGTAGAGGAAGGTGAGGATGGTGGGTTTGCCTTTGAATTGTGAAAGGGTGATTGTTTTGCCGAATTGGTCGGTGAGTTTGAAGTCGGGTGCTATTGTGCCACCAAGGTCTGTGCCCTGGAGGCCTGACTGGTTAGTACTGGTGGTTTGTGCGGCGTTACTGGGCGTGGCGGTTTGCCTTCCTGTGCGGCTGCCCAGGAGGGCGGTGATGATTACTACAAGTATTGCGAGTGTCAGGACTGAGAGTCGTGATGCCAGGCGCCAGTTCATTTTTGATTTCTTCTAATATAGTCAATGGATTACTCGGTCGATAACCATGGCGGCGAAGATCATGGCCAGGTAGCAGTTTGAGTACCAGAAGAGGGTTTTGGCCCAACTTTTGGTTTTTTCGCGCAGCAGGCGTATGGACATGTAGACCAGGATGCCGCCGAGGGTGAGGGCGGATACCAGGTAGAAGTAGCCCATGGCGCCCATGCCGAAGAGTACAAGGGTGACGGCGAGCAGCAGGAGCGAATAGAGTAGAATTTGTTTGCGTGTCTCGCGTTCGCCCATGACGACGGGTAACATAGGTATGCGCGCCTTCTCGTAGTCTTTCTGGATCAGGAGTGAGAGCGCCCAGAAGTGCGGCGGCGTCCAGTAGAAAATGATGGCGAAGAGCCAGATGGCGGGAAGCGAGAGGTTGTTGGTCACGGCGGCCCAGCCTACGAGGACGGGGACGGCGCCGGCTGCTCCACCGATAACGATATTCTGCGCGGAGGTGCGTTTCAGGCCCATGGTGTAAACAAAAACGTAGAAAAGGATGGCTGAGCAGGCAAGGCACGCGCTGAGCAGGTTGACAAAGGTGGTCAGGACGAGAAAGGCTCCCACACCGAGCACGACGCCGAAAATCAGGGCCTGGGTGGGCTGCACTCTCCCAGATGGGAGGGAGCGGCGCTGGGTACGCCCCATGATCTGGTCGATGTCGCGATCAATATAGCAATTGATACAGTTGGCGCTGCCCGCTGCCATGGCGCCACCTATGAGTGTGGCGGTAAGCAGGCCAAGAGGAGGTAATGCCCTGTTGGCGATGGCCATAGCCGCTGCTGTAATACCAAGTAGCAGGACGGTGACATGCGGCTTCATGAGGTCAACATAGTTGGAAATGGTCTGGCGTACCGGTCCCCTTTCTTTCTTTGGCTCAACGCTTTGCGCTTCTTCCTGCGCCTCAAGGTCCTGTTCTCTCGGAGCGACGCGTAGTTGATTGGCGGCGAGCGCGGCCAGTAGCACCAGGCAGCCCCAAACAGCGGTGGCAAGGGCGAGGTGCAGGCCGGCGACGAAGCCGGGTTTATTGAGCAAGACGATCAGGCCGCCGACGACGGATTGCGCAACGAAGAGGACGGCTGCAGCCAGCGCGACCCAGGCTTGCGCAGGCGCAACGTTGCGCCTGCGCCATGCTGAAATGAGCGTCCAGATGAGCACAAGTCCCACGAAGGTGGCGACGAGGCGATGGAAGATATTGATATCGGACAGGTGATACTGTACAGCCCATGCTGGCGGTGTACAGAGGGGCCAACCAGGGCAGGCGAGCGATGCGCCGGAGCCGACGACATAGGAGCCGCTGAGCATGAGTCCGTAGACGAGCAGTGCGTTGGTGACGGCGAGACGGGCAAACTTGCGGGTTTTGCTAGGATGCTCTTTCGCTGGCGCGGGTTTGGCAGCCATGACGGCGATAGTGATGATCACAGCGAAGAAGGCCAGCGCTGTGCCGAGGTGCGCAGTGATGATGGTTGGCGGCAGCTTCCAGAGGACGGTGAGGCCGCCGAGCACGATCTGGATGACCAGCAGGATGGGGGCAATAATGAGCGCGGGTATGAGAACCTGTCGCTCGTTGCGCGCCCAGCGGAAGGCGCTGATGGCCAGTATAACGACAAGCACGCTGACGATGGCGGCGATGAAGCGGTGAAACTGTTCAAGGAACGTGTGATAGTCTATGGCGGCAAAGGCTTGACCATAGCAGAGGGGCCAGTCGGGGCAGCTCAGACCGGAGTCTGTGGCGCGTACAGTGCCGCCGAGGGCGACAAGAAAATATGTGAATCCGACCGCTATCCACGCTACGCGGCGTATAAATTTCATGCGAATGCTCCAAATATCCTTTTTGGGAAGATAGTTTAACAGTTTTATTGTCGTTGATGTTCCTGTTGTTATCCTTGCAAGGGAGTGAGCGAGCCTTACAAATGCCTTAATTTTTGACGCTGCGAATAAAGTGAATTGTTACTGTTCCCAGGAGACAACAGGTAATAGTGAAAGCGGAGAGCAACTTGAAGCCGAGGAGGGAGTTGCCGGCGCGTGTGAAGTGGTCGATCAACAGGCCGCCGATGACGGGTGCGATAACCTGAGGAAGCGAGAGGGAGATATTCCAGATCCCCATGTCGCGCGCATAGTGTTCACGTGATGGCAATACGTCGGCTACCAATGCCCAATCGACGCTGGCATAGGCGCCGTAGCCGATACCAAAGGCGGTGCCGGAGGCGAGAACGAGCGGCAATGATTGTATGATCATGAGGATGACGCCGACCAGGACCAGGAAGCCACCAGAGATGTAGACCATGCGTTTACGCCCAAAGCGGTCCGAGAGCCAGCCAGCTGCTAAGGCACTGATAAGACTGGCGAGCGCGACAATGGTAATAAAGTTGGTCGTCTGCTGCTCGGGATGCGGTACTTTGACAATGTCGCGCATGAAGAATTGCAGAAAGTCCTGAACGCTGTAGATGCCTAACATCATCAGCAGGCGCGTCAGCAGTACCCAGGCAAAGTCAGGGTCGCGACGAGGGTTGAAGTCAAAGAGGCGGAGAATGCCGATGGTAGCGATAACTACCAGGACAAGCTGCTGTATACCGCCGCCAATCTGCATACCGGCAAGATTCAGCGTGTTCCATAGGGCCATTAGGCTCCAGGCGGCCCCGGCTGTGATCAGCGTCCAGAAAATGGTGGATATGACAGAGCGAGAAAACCAGGGATGGTGTGCAGATGGAGAGGGTTCTCCGGTTGCTTCCTTCTGTTCGGTGCCTGGGTCCGAAAAACTCATGCGCTCCTTGACTGAGAAAATAGTAACCAGCATGAGGGCGAGCAGGACAGCGATGATAATGCCATAGGTTATCCAAAGTCCCAATACATATTGCGGGAGAGGTTGGTTGGCGTCGATAAAAAAACTTGCCACGCTTGCGCCGCCAATGGCGCCAACGATAGAGAGTAATCCCATCACACCGGAGGCAAGGCCACGCTGTTCGGAAGGAACGACATCAGGTAGTAATGCGTGAAATGGGGCAGTGGCGGCATTACTGGAGAACTGCACCAGGACGTAGGCAGCAGCCAGCGATAGGATGTCGCGAGAGAGTGCCATCCAGATCAGCCCAACGACGTTGACCAGGGTACCGAAGAGGATATAGGGGCGGCGGCGGCCCCAGGCTACGAGGCGTCCGCGTGTTTTGTCACTGAGCATGCCGAATAGTGGGTTGGCGAAAAGCGAGACGAAGGCGCCGGGGGCCAGCACAAAGGCTAACGCCTCCCCTTTATTCAAGTCTCCAGAGATCTTGAAAACCTGGCTGGGAAGAATGATAATACCAAGAGCAGACCAGTGAAAGTTTAGCCCGAGCCAGAAGATGCTGATGGCCAGGATTTGTGTCCAGGGTAGTTTGGGGAGTTTGATTGCTGGATGCGGAGATGTTATTTTTTCTCCACTCTGCTTGACCGTAGCCATCTTATGATAACTCCTCGTTTCGTCTTTTGCGCAAGAGGAATGTTTTGCGCTTACGGGGAAGGATACTACAAGTTGATGAATTGTACCAGTGTTTGCCATGGGGAGGCGGGAATCGGAGCGGCGAGGGAAAGGGAGACCGGGGAGGAAAGGTGCAACGGGGCGACGAGGGAAATGGCGAGCGGGAGGGATAGGGCGACCGCAAGGGTCGCCCCTACTATACACGACGGGGTTTGGTTACCGCGTTGGTGTAGCTTTGTATTGTTTTTTTGTTTCGTTTTGCTTACGTCCTGTGAAGGGGTGACAGCTACTCCTCCTTCTGGTTCAACGGGTATCGTTACAGCAACTCCCCAGGTGTCCGCGACTAAAACTACTGTTCCGCCAACAGTGCCTACATTGGATGTTACGCCACGGCATTTTACGTCTCGCGTGATTTTGCAGGGGGAAGGGCGTCCGGATGACCTGGCTTTTACCCAGGCGGGGAATGCGTTGTTGTTTAGCGATGCCATTAACGGCACTATTAGCAATGTTACGCTGGACGGGAGGGTGACTGTGCTGGTGAGCGGGCTGGCTGGGCCAGAGGGTTTGATTGTGCTACCGGATCAGCAGTTGATTATTGCCGAGCAGAATACCAATCGCATCCTTGTGCTGGCTCCTGGGGCGCATACACCCACTGTATTAAGCACGATACCGGGGAAGCCTAGCCTGGCGAATTGTAAGCATGGGATAGATGGTATTGCCTGGGATGCGGTCACTAATACGATTATTGTGCCGGATAGCCCAACTGGCGACGTGTACAGCTTGAGCCTGGATGGGAAAAGCCTGAAGCTGCTGGCCTCGGGCATTACGAGACCGGTTGGCGCGGCTGTCGACGCCCAGGGGAATATCTATGTTGCCGATGAGTGCGGGGGCGCAGTGTGGCGTATTGCTCCCGATGGAACAAAGACGCGCATTGGAGGTTTTGGAATGCCAGATGATGTTGTGCTTGATCAGCATGGCAATCTGCTGATCACCGATCTACAGCCATCGATACATGCGCTCATTCGTTTGAACCTGGCGACTGGCAAGCGGGAGGTGCTGGCGAGACAGGGGTATATTGAGCCGCAGGGGCTACTCGTGGATGCGCATGATAACATTTTTGTCTCAGATGATTATGCCAATAAGATTGTGGAGTATCAACCAGCATGAGTAAATTGATGACGATGAGCGAGGCTGTCGCGCGCTACGTGCCGGATGGCTCTTCGGTTGCTATTAGCCTGGCGTTGGAGCCGCTGATTCCCTTTGCGGCCGCACACGAAATCATACGCCAGCAAAGGCGCAACCTGACACTGATCGGTCCTATATCGGATATTTTGTTCGATCAACTGATCGGGGCAGGCTGTGTCGAAAGGGTCACGGCGGCGTGGGCAGGCAATGTCAGCGAGGGGCTGGGCTATTGTTACAGGCGCGCCACTGAAAAAGCGATTCCACGCGCTATTACGGTCGAAGAGCACAGCAATTTTACCATTGGCCTGGCATTACTGGCGGCAAGCCTGGGTTCGCCGTATATTCCCACGCGCTCAACGTTGGGCAGCGATATACCGGGCCATAACACAGCATTCCGCCTGGAACGCTCGCCGCTGGATGGTACGCCACTGCTGCTGGTACCGGCACTCAGTCCAGATGTCACGATTGTGCATGCGCAGCGCAGCGACGAGGATGGCAACGCGCACCTGTGGGGCAATGTAGGCATATGCGAGGAAGCGGTACTGGCGGCGAAAGATGTTATTCTGGTTGCGGAAGAGATTGTAGAAAGGGAGGTTATTGTGAGCGATCCCAACCGTGTGCTCGGTCCATCCTACAAAGTACGAGCGGTCGTGCATGAGCCGTGGGGGGCGCATCCCTCGGCCGTGCAGGGCTATGCCAACCGCGATCACCTGTTTTATCACGAATATCACGAGCGCACACGCAGCGTTGAAGGTTTCCAGGACTGGTTGGAGGAATGGGTTTTACAAGTGCCGACACGGGCAGAGTATGTGAAGAAGCTGGGCGAAAAGCGGATGCAGCGTTTGCGCGTCAAAAAGCATCGCTACGCCGCGGCGGTCGATTATGGGTACTAAGGGAGGAAGAGCGAGATGGAATACACTCCCCAGGAATTGATGGTAGTCTGTGCTGCGAGACAGGTACAGGATGGCGAGCGGGTCTTTGTCGGCATGCGCCTGCCGCTGCTGGCGTTTGCCCTGGCGAAAAGAACGCACGCGCCACATTGTGTCGGCTTATTTGAGACCGGTATCCTGCGCGATACACCGGCGGCGGAATTGCTCTACACGATGGGAGATGCGCCGAATATTTGCGGAGCGTTATGGGCAACCGGCACCGTCAAAGTGATCGGGCTGATGGCAGCCGGAGAGGTGCAGTTGGGCTTTATCGGCGGCGCGGAGATTGACCGCTATGGCAATCTGAACACAACCGCCATTGGGAATTGGCGGCGGCCCACTGCGCGCCTGCCCGGCAGCGGTGGGGCGGCGGATATTGCTTCGCTGTCGCATAGATTGGCGATTATTATGCAGCACGATCGTCATCGCCTGCGCGAGAAAGTGGATTACGTGACCAGCCCTGGTTATGGTTATCCCGGTGAACAGGGACCTGCTGGAGCGGCATGGAGGGAGAGAGTGGGTTTGCCGAGAGGAGGTCCTGCCGCGCTGATTACAACGCTGGCGGTATTTACCTTTGATCGACAGAATGGGGAGGCGGTTTTGCAGTCGTACCATCCAGGGACAACGGTAGAGGAGGTACAGGCCCGGACAGGATGGACGTTGAGGCTGGCGGATGATTGTCGGGAGACGGTGCCGCCGAGCATGGAGGAGTTGAAGGTGATCCGGGAGTGTGATCCCGAGGGGAAATGGACGAGGTGAAAAATACTAAGCAGTGATGGCTGAGTTGCAGAGCATGGCTCCGCAATTCAGCCATCACTGCATACATTTATCATATCTGGGGTAGTTGCATGCCGAGCTTGCGCATCTCGTAGAGCAGCGTTTCGCGCAGACCTTCTTCCAGGGGGCGAAGGGTGTAGCCCAGTTCGCGCCTGGCTTTTTCGTTGCTGCCAAGATAGGTCGCGGTAGTGACACGCAGACTCTCGGCAGTGTAGGATTCCGGAAGGGGGATGACCTTCTCAAGTATGCCCATGAGCGAGGCCATCGCTCTGATGGCGCCAAAAGAGGGATGAAGGCGGGGCGCGGGAACGGCTGTGATTTTTTCCGCGATCTCCAGCACCTCCACGACGCGGGCAACGGGACCTGCGATGATATACTCTTCGCCAGCCGTGCCTTTTTCCATGGCCAGGATGTGACCGCGAGCAATATCATCAACATGTGCCCAGCAGTAGGTGGTCTGCGCTGGAACCATGGGCAATTTGCGTTGTAGATATTGCACGAAGGTCTCATGTACGGTACTTGTATCGCCAGGACCGTAGACAAGACCCGGCATGACGGTGACCAGGGGCAGGCCTTCCTTTACCATTGGCATCGCCACTGCGTAGTGAGCTACCCACTTGGTGCGGTCGTATTCGCTGACCCAGTGGCCGTCATCGGGGTGGTAGTATGTTTCGTCAACGATCTTGCCACGCGTATCTGAATTCACGGCCAGCGTGCTGGTATAAACGCCCTTGGGGATGTTGAGTTCCTTCATCAATTGCAGGACATTGCGCGTGCCATCGACATTGATACTCATGCCCATGCTCTTGTCTTTTACACCGATCTTGTACCAGCCCGCGATGTGAAAAACGCCATCAACGCCTGTCATCGAGGCGCGCATACTCTCTTTGTCGGTCACGTCGCCTTTTACCACGTTCACCCCGAGGTCGACCAGGTCCTGTGCCTTTGCAGGTGTGCGCACGGGAGCGATGACCGTGTGCCCAGAGACAATCAATTGTCGTGCCACGTGCCCGCCGATGAAGCCGGTGGCGCCGGTAACATAATATTTCATGCGGTAGTCTCCTCTTTTTTGATTGTGTATGCGACGAGCGTAGAAAGGAAAATGGGTTTAAACTTATTGACCAAATTATATGGAGGTTTTTGGGGGGTTGTCAAGGGGGTGGGACAGGGGAGGTGAAGGTTCGTACATTTTTGGGATGATGCACTTGACTGGATATTGTACGCTACATAGTGAAGGCAAGAATACAAAGGAATAGGCGTGAAAGGTTGCCGTTGATGGCTGATATAGGACTTGATTTCTGGCTCACGCAGTGGAACTGGGAACCATCGATATTGATTGGGACGGTGGTTATAGTAGGGTTGTATTTGTATGCGCTGGGGCCTTTACGAAAAAAGTATCATCTGGCAGAGCGTGTCAATAAATGGCAGGCGTTCTCTTTTCTGCTGGGGATGTCGATTATGTTCCTGGCGCTTGTTTCACCGTTGGATGAGTTGGGCGATAGCTACCTGTTCAGCGCTCACATGGTGCAGCATATGTTTTTGACCATTGTGGGGCCGCCGCTGCTGTTGCTGGGTACGCCTGGTTGGTTGATTGAGCCGCTGCTGCGCAAGTCAATTGTATTTCGTATAGCCAGGATACTGACATTTCCGGCTTTGGCGTTTTTTATGTACAATTTCGATTTCTGGCTGTGGCACGTGCCGCCGCTGTATAATGCGACCTTAGAGAATCAGAGCATTCATATTCTTGAGCATGTGACCTTCATTGTCTTTGGGGTAATCTACTGGTGGCCTGTTTTCAGCCCTTCCGCACTGTTGCCGCGTCTCTCAATTGGGGGGCAGGTGCTCTATCTCTTCTTGAGTGGAATGCCGACGGTGGCGCTGGGGGCTGGATTGACTTTTTTCCCACCTTTGTATGCTCCTTACCTGGCGGCCCCGCGTATCTGGGGGCTTTCACCTGCTACGGATCAGCAATTGGGAGGCCTGATTATGTGGGTGCCGGGGAATATGGTGTATATTGTGATTATGAGTGTTCTTTTTATTCGCTGGATGCAGAAGCAGGAGGCGAAGCAGAGGGAGCAGGAGGCATTGGCGGATAAGTTGGAGAACGAGGCGATTCTGCACGAACACGGTGTATCGTAGCTGTTGTTGATATTCAGGTTACTGTAAGGTGATGTGAAGGGACTGCAAGCCTGCTGTCAGGAAGAAGGGCTATAGTAGGCGCATATGATGGAAAGAGTGTCGCAAATATGGCGAGATCTGCACTATTTTCCGTGACAACGTAAAACACGTTTTAGGAGTTGAGAAGTGAGGATGCCAATATTTCGCGGGATGAAACACTGGGGAAAAATAGTCCCAGCCGTGCTTTTATCCTCGCTCCTTTTTGCAGCTTGTGGCGGTAATTCCCCCACTATTTTGAACCCCACGGGGCCTGTCGCCAGTCAGGAAGCGAATTTTTTCTGGTTCATCCTGTCTGTAGCCACCGTTGTTTTTGTGGTAGTCGAAGGGTTGTTGATCTGGTCAATTATCCGCTACCGCCAACGCCCCAATTCGCCTGCACCCAGGCAGATTCATGGCAATAACACTATCGAATTTATCTGGACGGTTGTGCCCTCGCTCTTTTTGTTTGCTGTCCTGGGTGGGACAATTTATACAATGTTTAACCTGCAAAATATTCCGAGTACGAACGCGAGCATTCCTGAGATCAGGGTGGCGGCGGTCGGGCATCAATGGTGGTGGGAGTTTGACTATCCGAATCAGCACGTGGTGACCGCTGATACGCTCTATTTACCGCAGGGCGCAGTAGTGAACATGGACCTATTATCGAGGAACGTCATCCACAGTTTCTGGGTTCCGAGCATTACAGGCAAGACAGATGTTATCCCTGGGCATGATAACATGAAGATATTCCGAGCGGATGTACCGGGGGAATATCGCGGTATGTGTGCTGAATTCTGTGGCGCACAACATGCCCATATGAACTTCAATGTGGTCGTCTTAGATACGAATGCTTTCAACGCCTGGTTGAGTAACGAGCAGCAGAAAGCACAAACTCCAACCGATTTGCTTGCCCTGCAGGGTCAGAAGATTTTTACAGGGACAGGCGGCTGTACAGGATGTCATGGTATCGTAGGTGTTAACCTGACAAGCTTTGATGCAGCCAAAACAAATAGTGGCCTTTCTGCCGATGCATTGGTAGGACCGAATCTGACGCACTTTGCGGAGCGACAACTGATTGCCGGTGGTATACTGATTGCCAGTGATGGGCACAACTGGGCGAATGATCCCGCGTGCCAGCTTGTCAATGGCCAACTGGTAAATAAGGACAGTTGCGGCCTGTATCAATGGCTGCATGCCCCACAAGCAGTGAAGCCGGGCAACGATATGGTTATCGGCAACCTTTCCGACTCACAGATTTATGCACTGATTGCGTACCTGCAAAGTCTAAAGTAGCCTATTGACCCTATAGTTTTATAGGGCTGGATATTTGGAGGAATGCCCATGGCAACCCGCACGATCGTTGAGGTACCAGGAGTAGAGCGGCGCAGGCGCCTTGACGAGACTTATATTGGCGAATGGCTGATGACGACCGATCATAAGAAGATCGGCGTGATGTACATGCTGACCGGCTTTGCCTTCTTCCTGGTAGGAGGACTTGAGGCTTTACTGATCCGAACACAACTGGCGGTGCCAAACGGGCATGTGCTCAGCCCACAGGTGTACAACGAGATTTTCACGATGCATGGCGTGACAATGATCTTTCTCTTTGTGATGCCTACGCTGACCGGCTTTGGTAACTATATCGTGCCACTGATGATCGGCGCGCGAGATATGGCCTTCCCGCGTTTGAACGCCTTTGGATACTGGCTTGTGCTCTTCGGTGGTGTCTTCCTGAATTCGAGTTTTCTCTTTGCCGCGGCGCCAAACAACGGTTGGTTCAACTATGCGCCGTTGACCGAACTGAACACGGCCTGTGGGAACGCTGTTATGTGCTCGCCTGGCATAAACGAGGACTTCTGGTTACTAGGTATTTTGCTGCTGGGTATCTCATCGATCGCCGGTTCGCTTAACTTTGTGGTAATGATTCTGAGGATGCGCGCCCCAGGTATGACCATTAACCGCATGCCACTGTTCACCTGGATGACCCTGGTTACGGCATTCTTGCTGCTCTTCGCTCTGCCCAGTCTTACGGCTGCGAGCGTTATGATGCTGCTGGACCGTCACCTGGGAACACATTTCTACACGTTCGCATCTGGTGGTGATCCATTGCTCTGGCAGCACCTCTTCTGGTCGTTTGGCCATCCCGAGGTATACATTCTCATTTTGCCGGTCTTTGGTATGATTTCCGAGATATTGCCTGTTTTCTCGCGCAAACCTATCTTTGGCTATACTTTTATCGCCTGGTCGGGTGTGGCTATCGGTTTCCTGAGCTTCACCGTATGGGCGCACCATATGTTTGCCGTCGGCCTGCCGCTGATTGCACAGGCCTTCTTTGCTGCCAGTACCACCCTGATCGCCATTCCGACCGCGGTAAAAATCTTCAACTGGATCGCGACCATTTATGGCGGCAAGGTAAGTTTCAAGGTGCCTATGCTCTTTGCGCTTGGATTTATCGCCATGTTCCTGATTGGCGGTCTCGACGGAGCGGCCTTAGCATTGGTGCCCTTTGACTACCAGGTCACGGATACCTACTTTGTGGTTTCACACCTGCACTATGTGCTCTTTGGCGGTTCCGTCTTTGGCATCTTCGCGGGCTTCTACTACTGGTTCCCCAAGATAAGCGGCAAGTTAATGAACGAGCGGCTCGGACAGGTGCAGTTCTGGTTGATGCTGATAGGAGTGAATATGACGTTCTTCTCCATGCATATTCTTGGCCTGCTGGGGATGCCGCGGCGAATCTATACCTATCCCGACAATCTTGGCTGGAACGAGATGAATTTGCTGCAAACGATAGGCGCGTTCATTCTTGGTATAGCGATTATGGTCTTCTTCTGGAACTTGATCATATCGCTGCGCAGCGGTGAACCGGCGGGTGATGACCCCTGGGATGCGTTCACGCTGGAATGGGATACCACTTCACCGCCGGCGCACTACAACTTCCTGAAAATTCCAACTGTACGCAGCCGTCGTCCATTCTATGACAAGAAGAACCCGGATATCGCTGACTGGAAGACCGCAACCCATTAATGTGGGCGACATCAAGCGACATTTGAGTGAAGCAGAAAAGGGAGAGGCCGTGTCTGAGGAGCAAGATCAGAGTCAACAGGTAGCGAAAGCGAAGAAGGGCCGTGCGCCGGAAGTGGCACAGGAGCAGGCGCTCGGACCGCAGAAGAGTTTCTGGCCGCTTGCCCTGGCTGTCGCACTGATCATATTGCTGCTTGGCCTTGTTAGTAACCAGATTGTGATGGGTATCGGTGTCGTTTTGAGCGTTGCGGCCGTCATCGGTTGGGGGCTTGAACGAAGGAAATAGTAAGGAGCCTATCCTCAAGATAGGGAGATTATGAAGATATGAGTACAGTTCAGGGTGAATCAATCGCTGCCGCTAGTGAGCATCAAGTTGCGGGGCGAAGTCTCGGCTGGTGGGGAATGATTTTTTTCATTACCTCGGAGGCGTTGATCTTTGCCAACCTGATTGCGTCTTACCTTTACCTTGAAATCAGGGATATGGGTACACCGTTTGCATTTAAGCTGCCTTCGGGAGACTACCTGGATTACATCTTTCCCCTATTCAATACACTCATACTGCTCTCTAGCAGCATTCCTGTGCGTATCGCGGGAGCTGGTATCGCCAGGGGGAATCGGCGCAACCTGGTGTTAGGTCTGCTTGGTACGATTGTGCTTGGCTCCATATTCCTGGGTGGCCAGGTGTACGAGTACACCAATCTGGTCGGGCAGCATTTTACAGTGAATTACGGGGCCTTTGGCTCGGCTTTCTATACATTGACCGGTTTTCACGGTCTCCACGTCAGCGTCGGTTTACTTTTCTTGCTCGTCTGCTTCATTCGTTCCCTGCGCGGGGACTTTACGGCGAAGGATCATTTTGCCGTTCAAGCGGGTGAGATGTACTGGCACTTTGTCGACTTTGTGTGGGTGTTCGTCGTCAGCACTGTGTATCTGTTGCCCCTGCTCCTGCGTCCGTAAAGTACGATATACAGTGTTTGCACCGCCTTTTGCTTATAGTAATAGGTGGTGCAAGCACTGTATGCTCCATCTTCTTTTTAGCCGATTTTGTTCATAAATGCCTCTCAATATCACAAACCTATCACAAGAAATATGGTAGAATAGATAGGTGAGATATTTTTTTGTTTCCTACAGTGCGTTTGTTCGCGAGAGTTATGCTGAAATGAACACCTGGAGAGCAGGCGACAGAAAGGATTGACCACGGTGAAAGAAGCAATGCGCAGAAGCGGACCTGTCGTTGTGAGTGGTCGAGAGGGTTTACAAAGAGCAAAGAAGCGAACACAGGAACGATGCTCCATCTGTACAGGTCGCCTCAAGGCGGGAGCTGTTCCCTTAATGGAACCAGAAGATGTGCCCGAGCCTCGCCGGTCGTGGGTTTTGTGCAATGACTGTTACCAGGTTTTGCTCATCGAAATGCGCCGATCTCCAGTGCGCACTCCCCTACGCCTGCGTATCGCCATGGGCTTAGTCGCCGCGGAACGCTGGCCCCAGTCGCACTCATCGTATCGCTCGGTACTGAATGATCGCAAGTGGATCCTCTTTATTGCCTGGGGATTTGTTGTCGCTATGTTATTTCACCTGGTTTTGATTGTGATGATTGCAGCGATTGCCAGGTAGGGTTAAGAATCATCCTTCAACGCCTCCTGCTCTTCCATTTCTGGAAACTGCTCGGAATTTCTCTGTTGCCATGCCTGCCAGGAAGCAATCACAAAGACCTGTACAATCCCCACAATAGGAGCAGCCAAAAATGCGCCCCAAAGACCCCAAATCGTACCGAAAACGAACATGAAAAAGATCGAGATCACCGGAT
>CAVZJN010000034.1:0-72092 GCA_963775585.1 uncultured Chloroflexia bacterium
TCGAAAGAGTCAGGATGCAGCCCAGCGCGTGTTCCTGCACCAGGAAATAGCGTGCAGTGAGCGTCAAGCCATACTTTGGAACGATGCAGGTATATTCAAAACGGCTTTTCGTGTGCAACTGACTGTTGATGACGCACTTCTGACGGCGGAAATCGTCAGGCGTGACAAGCACGCTACCATGAATCTTGAGCCCGAGCATGAGATGAGCCGTATATTGAAACTGGTTCCGCACGTAGCTTCCGAGGTTGGGCACATGCCAGCCCATGCCGAGCGGGGGAAGAGAACGTAGAACTCCACTGGGATTGAGCTTCCAGGAGTGGTAGGGATTATCGAGGTAGCCATGCGGGGTAAAATCATCGTGAGGGATCATTGCGCTAGACTCCATCTTGACTGACCATGAATCGAACTCTCGGAAAAAACTGGTCGTCTCGCCACATTGTATGCTACCCCAGTTGAATGGTCAAATAGCCTTTTTCTTGTACTGTTCAGAGTTAACCTAAAAGATGTTGCTGGGTGATGCGTGCCTGGGCCTGACGCAACTGCTCTTGCGTTAGGCGTAATTGCTCGAAGGTCCGGTGTAATTGTTCTTCTAGCAACGCTAAACGTTCTTCTGTAATCATAGGGCCAGTATATCAAACAAGGTTCATTCTGAACAGTTTCGCAAAAGGTCCTGCTACCTCTTGTAATTGCTTCAATGAATGTCTATAATTGAGGAGGAGAAAACAATTGGCGATGAAGCTCGCCTAACGCCTTGTGCTGATAGCTTCTAGCGACCGACTATAGAGATGATCGGCTGTTAGAAGCGTTTTTGTTTTCAGAACTGTACTTATCACCTGACGAGCGTACGTTCGAGCATCAAAGCGCCCCTGCCGATAGAACTCTCTCAATGGCGAGGGCGCTTTGTATCATCGTTTGGAAGTCGAGTTTGCCGAGAGGGAATGTAATGCTGCAACAGAACTCTTCGTCTGGAGAAGCCCAGTTGCGTGTGAGCGCAGCGAGTTATTCAGATACGGGACGTGTGCGTACGCTCAATGAAGATGCCATCCTCATGAACGAACCGGTGGATCAGGCAGTGTCCGCACAGTTCGGTTGGCTCTACCTGCTCGCTGATGGCGCGGGAGGTCATGCTGCTGGAGAAGTTGCCAGCCGTTTAGCAGTCGAGACGATCGCTGCCGCCTACTATGCTCAGCAGACCTCTCACCATACCTCTGAGAACGCGTCTCGCTCTCAAGGGGAGGTCAGGCACCTGCACGGTCCACTTGATGATCTCGAGACTCCTATCGAGCAGCTCCTGTGGGCATTCTTTGCTGCCCATATACGTATTCGAGAGGCGGCTCGCCTCAAACAGGAGTATGCGGGTATGATCACCACGTGCATCGCTGCTGTGGTCAAGGGTGCCCATCTTTTGATCGCCCATATCGGCGATAGTCGCGCCTACCTGATTCGCTCCTCATCTGCGTCCAGGCCCGCCATTACCCGCCTGACAACAGACCACTCGATGGTGACAGAACTCGCACGGGCTGGCGTTATCTCCCCCGAACAGATGCAGAGCTCGCCCTCTCGCCATATCATTCTGCGAGCACTGGGAGAAAAGGAGCGGGATAGCCTTGGCCCCGATGTCACGACCTGTGTTGTGCAGGCTGGAGACGCCCTCCTTCTCTGCTGCGATGGCCTCTGGAGCATGCTTACTGAGGAACAGATCGCTCTGGTGGTGAGCCACTCGACACCACAGGCGGCATGTACTGAGTTGATCCGACTGGCGAATGAGGCCGGAGGCGAGGACAACATCAGCGCCGTGGTGCTCTCATTCATATAGGATGCTCAGGGTGCTCGCAAGATGAAGGGAATGCTCTCATCGGGAGTCCACGTATGGAAACAGATACTTCAAAGAAAGAAGCCAGGCAACCATCAGGAGTGAAAGCCGCTGCACTCAAATTCGTTTTGCTGATCGGCGTCATGAGCTTTTTCGCGGACTTCACCTACGAGGGTTCGCGCAGTATCATCGGGCCATACCTGGCAGTGCTCGGGGCAAGTGCGGCGATAGTTTCGATCGTCGCCGGCTTCGGAGAATTGCTTGGGTACGGCCTGCGCCTGGTTTCGGGGCGCCTCAGTGACCAGACCGGTAAGTACTGGCCGATCACCATCGTCGGCTATGTCGTCCAGATGTCCTCGGTGCCGCTCCTGGCATTGGCCGGGAACTGGCCGGCTGCGGCCCTGCTGATTATCCTGGAGCGCGTAGGTAAGGCGATGCGCAACCCACCCCGTGATGTGATGCTCTCGCACGCCGCCAGGGAGATGGGATACGGCTGGGCTTTTGGAGTGCATGAGGCACTGGACCAATCCGGCGCGCTTTTCGGTCCGCTGGTCGTTGCCGCCGTGCTGGCTCTGCGCGGCGAGTACCAGATCGCCTTTGCCGTGCTGCTCATCCCCGCCCTCGTGACGCTCAGCATCCTGATCGTCGCGCGCTTGACCTACCCACGGCCCCAGGAGTTGGATGCGACCCCCCCGGACGTGAAGGCCAGCGGTCTTCCACGTGTCTTCTGGGTGTATCTCGTGGGGGCGGTACTGGTCGCGGCCGGGTTCGCCGACTTCCCGCTCATCGCCTACCACTTCGCGCAAGCGTCCACCGTGTCAAGTACGCTGATCCCGGTCTTCTATGCCGTTGCCATGGGCATGGGTGGGATTGGCTCGCTCATCTTCGGGCGTCTCTTTGATCGGGTCGGTATCGCCGTCCTGGTCCCCTTGACGCTCCTCTCAGCTCTGTTTGCCCCGCTGGTTTTCCTGGGAGGTTTCTGGGCGGCGCTCGTCGGTGTCGCGCTGTGGGGGCTCGGTATGGGTGTCCACGAGTCGATCATACCTGCTGCTGTGGCCCTTATGGTGCCGGTACAGCGACGTGCCTCGGCCTATGGCCTCTTCACCGCGGGGTATGGTGTGTCACTACCGGCGCTGATTGCTTTCTCCCGGGTCGCTGAACTCGCCGCCATTCCGCTGTTTTTCGTGGTGAGGCGGCAGTTCCGCCCGGGGACCGCTGACGTTTAACCACGCTGATCGTGTCATGGAGTGATGAAAGCTTCCAGAAAAGGACTGTCAGGCATGAACATTGCATTTCTCTTTCTTGGTATCGTACCTGGGTTGTTGGCAGGTCTTCTGGCTTTCGTCATCACCTATGATGAGTATTCACGCCATTATGTAGACATGAGAGGACCATTGAGATTGGCACTTGAGGCGGCGGTATTTGCCTTCTTCGTGTTTCTTGCTCTTTCAGTTGCTACAGGATTTGTCTTGACCAGGGCGTATATGAGTCAAACATCTTTCCAGCGGCGAGTGTTTGTGTATTCGGAACTTCACGAGCGAGGAGAAAGTGTGTGATGTTTATGTAACAGGAACATACACGAATGTGATGAGATTGTAAGGCTCGTGCATTACCCTTCAAAAGGAGTGTAGCTCCCACTGGGTGAGATCTTCGATGGTCTCATGAGGAACCTTGCATGTCGCATCATGTTGCCCCATGGCAAAGCATGCTGTCGAGGTACTATAGTTGTCTGTAATAAATAAGGAGGATCATTATGTCTAACAACCTGGACGAGTTTACCACAATAGAAGATGTGGCTGCGCGAGAAATTCTGGACTCGCGCGGAAATCCTACCATTGAGGTCGAGGTCTTTTTGATGGGTGGAGAGCATGGCATCGCGGCCATACCCTCAGGTGCTTCAACGGGAACACACGAAGCTGTGGAGTTGCGTGATGGGGACAAGAGTCGCTATGGCGGAAAAGGTGTCCTTACCGCGGTAAGGAATGTCACAGAGACCATCCGCGAGAAGATAGTCGGCCTTGATGCAACCGAGCAGGTGGCACTCGATGAGGCCATGATCGACCTGGACGGAACGCCAAATAAGGGTGCTTTGGGAGCAAACGCCATCCTTGGAGTCTCACTTGCCATCGCAAAAGCCGCAGCTCATGCTCGACAACAGCCGCTCTATCGCTATCTTGGAGGCGTCTCAGCCCGCACGCTTCCTGTTCCCATGATGAATATTTTGAATGGGGGCAAGCACGCCGACAACTCAACCGACATGCAGGAATACATGATTTTACCGGTCGGTGCGCAAAGCTTTCGTGAGGCATTGCGCATGTCCGCGGAAGTCTATCAGAGTTTGAAGAGGGTACTCCATTCCAAAAAACTCAACACCAATGTTGGTGACGAGGGTGGCTTTGCTCCATCCCTCAACTCCAATCGTGAAGCGCTCGAGCTTATTATTGCTGCCATCGAGTCTGCAGGCTACAAGCCAGGTGTTGATATTTTCCTGGGCATGGACCCTGCAGCCAGCGAATTCTATGAGAATGGGAAGTACGTACTGGCACGTGAGGGCCGCACGCTCACCTCAAGTGAGATGGTAGATCTCTATGAGCAGTGGATGAACGAATACCCCATCATCAACCTTGAAGATGGGTTGGCTGAAGACGACTGGGAAGGATGGGCGCTGCTCAATCAGCGGCTGGGCCATCGTATACAGCTTGTGGGTGATGACATCTTCGTCACCAACCCGACTCGGCTCAAGCGCGGTATCGAGGAACACTCGGCAAACTCTATTCTAATCAAGCTCAATCAGATCGGTACGTTGACAGAAACGCTGGAAGTGATCGAGATGGCCAAGCGTGCTGCCTTCACGACAGTCGTCTCCCATCGCTCGGGTGAGACCGAGGATACCACCATCGCCGATCTCGTCGTTGCGACGAATGGCGGGCAAATCAAAACCGGGGCACCTGCACGCAGCGAGCGAATAGCCAAGTACAACCGCTTGCTCGCAATCGAGGATGAACTTGGCGAAAAGACTGCACGCTATGCAGGCTTCAGTGCATTTTACAGTGTACCTGCGCTGCAAGCGAAAGCGTAGGTTTGTCCTGTACGGAGACATCCTGAACTACAGCAGGAGGCTTTGCCCCCTGCTGTGATCCTGACTTGCTAAAAGCCCTATATAGTGTCAACTGATATTTTGATATAAGCATTATTGTCAAGTTGATGGCACAACATGTAGTAAGCTATTGCATCAAGTAACACAACATATTGACAAATTGCTGTGCTTTTTGAGCTTATATCAAAATACCAGGGCAGTTTCCCAGAAAAACTTGACAGACGCTGATTGAGCGGCTATAATCATTCCAGTGATGAGAATTTGGTATAACTCCAGTGTTCTCAACTGTCACTACATACATTATACGGCGATGAGGCTCGCCTAACGCCCTGTGCTAATAGCCTCTACCACCAAAGAGCAAGTATGACTTGGCTGGTAGAGGTTTTTTTGTGCCTTTTCGGCACCATGTATTGACATGCCCTCCTCTCTTTTGGGGCATCTCTGCAAACCGCTACCTGCCGGGTCTGCTCCCAGGTGCGGTTTGTCTTGTAGATGTTTGTCTTAATGAGAGGTCAACATGGTGCAAATAGCCATTCTCCAGGGGCTGCAGATAGCGACTGTCCTCTTCTGTGCTCCACTCCTCCGTGGAATCATCAATCGGCTCAAGGCCATCGTGCAATCCAAGCGCGGGCCGAGCATCTGGCAACCCTATCGCGATTTGTGGAAGCTGTTGCATAAGGGAAGTGTGGTTTCGGAACATGCCTCCTGGGTTTTTCATGCGGCTCCGATTTTCAGCTTCATCACACCATTAATCGTCGCGATGCTCATTCCGGTCCTGACAGCTTATCCACTTCCGTATGCCTTTATGGGGGATATGCTGGCCGGGGGGTTTATTCTATCGCTGGGAGGCTTCTTTACCTCGCTGGCTGCAATGGACACAGCCAGCACGTTCGGTGGTATGGGAAGTAGCCGCGCTCGCGTTGTTTCCTCGCTCGCGGAGCCGGTGGTTATCCTCGTGCTCTTCACCGTCACGCTGATTGCGAATGTGACCATTCCTTTCGTCGTCAACCAGACGCTCATCTCGGCTGCCTATCTGTACAATCCAGCCCACTGGCTGCTGGCAGCCGCTTTGTTCATGGTGATCCTGGCGGAAACCGGGCGCATTCCGGTAGACAATCCCTCCAGCACCTTCGAGCTTTCTATGATTGAGGCATCACGCACACTGGAGTATTCGGGCCAGGAATTGGCACTGATGGAATGGGGCGGCGCAATGCGCTTCTTTGTACTGCTCACCATCCTCCTCAACGTGTTAACAGCCCCCTGGGGACTTGCACCCGAGGGAGGCACTACTGTGCTGACCGTGCTCATCGCTATAGGCACATTACTGCTCAAGATGGTGGTGATTTGTGGGGTTATCGTCCTGATCGAATCATCGATTGCCAAGTGGCGCTTTTTCCGTATTCCTGAGTTTCTCGGTGCGGCCCTGATTCTTGCGGGTCTGGCTATCGTCTCTTTTTACCTGACCCACCCAGGTTAAGGTGAATCTGGTGTGATGTAACAATGGGGTGTCGTACAGAAGTGAGGCACATTCCCTGGTAATGTCCAAATGTTCTTGGAGGAAACAAAAAACTCATGCATATATTCGCTTCGATGATACTGGCAGCGAAATTCGCTGGAGCACCACCTGCTGCTGCCGTGCAGATTTTACAGATACTCGGTGCCTTGCTGTTGTTAACAGCCTTTGCCACAGTGGCATCACGACTTCTTACTGGGGCCATTCAAGCCTATGCGATCCAATCACTGGTACTGGCGTTGGTGGCTGTGGTCGTAGGGTACTACACCAACAGCGCCGATCTTTACGTCGTTGCAGTACTCACCGTGATCGTCAAGTGTGGGGCTATTGTCTGGATCCTGCGCAATGTAACCAATCGACTCCACCTGCAACGCGAGGTGCGCCCCTACCTGAACATTCCTGCCTCGCTGCTTGTCTGTGCGGTGCTCACACTGCTGGCATTTTTCACTTCGCCCGCGGTTGTGGCGCCTGGCACGTTCTTGAACGAGCCGCCCCTGGCGATCTCCATCGCCATCGTTTTGATCGGGCTTTTCCTCCTCAGCAGTCGCCGGCATGTAGTTGCCCAGGTGATCGGGCTACTGACGATCGAGAACGGATTGTTTTCAGGCGCTATCGCTATCGCCTACGGCATGCCGCTCATTGTCGAGTTTGGCATCCTGTTTGATATCCTGGTCGCGGTAATTGTCATGAGCTTGCTGGTGACGCTCATCCAGCATGAGCTGATTACCGCAGATACTGCCGACCTGCGACGATTGAAAGGATAAGCGTTTATGCTCCTCACGATATTGCTTCTTATCCCACTTCTGGTGAGTGGATTCTGCCTGATTGCGCCGGGTCGCCGGTGGCTGGAAGCGGTCACCATCATCAGTGCTGCGGCTGTGCTGGTTATCGCGGGATTGGCAACCAGGCAAGTGATGATCTCAGGACACATCGGTGAACTTGCGAACTGGCTCTATGCCGACGCTCTCAGCATGCTCATCCTACTGGTAATCGCCTTTGTGAGTTTCACCACTGCACTCTATTCCGTGGGCTATCTCCGTGAAGATATGCGCGAGCAGGATGTGACACGCGGCGAGGGGTTGCGACACCTGCGGCGCTACTATGTCCTGTTCAACCTGTTCGTCTTCAGCATGCTGGTTGTACCGGTCAGCAACAGTCTGGGTGTGCTATGGATAGCCATCGAGGGCACAACGCTGGCTTCGCTGTTTCTCGTGAGTTTCTACGGGACTGGCGAAGCGCTGGAAGCGGCTTGGAAATATGTGATTGTCGGCTCCGTAGGTATTGCTCTCGCCCTTTTTGGCACGATTCTCGCCTACTATTCTGCTGTGCAGATACTGGGTAGCAGCTACGACTTGAACTGGTCTGTACTGGCTCCGGTAGCAGCGCACCTGAATCCAAGCATCATGCGCCTCGCGTTTCTCTTTATTGTGGTAGGTTATGGCACGAAGGCCGGTCTGGCTCCCATGCACACTTGGCTCCCAGATGCCCACAGTGAGGCGCCCAGCCCTATCAGTGCACTGCTTTCCGGCGTGCTGCTCAACTGCGCCATGTACGGCATTCTGCGCTTCTATGCACTGGCAGTTCCCTCACTGGGGCGCGTATACCCGGCCGCGCTCCTGCTGACTTTTGGCCTGATCTCTCTTGTGGTCGCCGCGCTGCTGATCTTTCGCCAGCGCGACTACAAGCGCCTGCTGGCATACTCCAGCGTGGAGAACATGGGCATCATCGCTCTCGGCGTCGCATTCGGTGGTCCGCTCGGTCTCTTTGGAGCGCTGCTGCAAGTGCTCAATCACGCTGTTACCAAATCGCTCATGTTCTTTGCCAGCGGTCAGGTGCTGTTGAAATACGAGACGAAAGACATCAGCCGTGTTTCAGGCGTCATCAAACTCATGCCGATCACCGGAACTCTGCTCATCGTTGGCGGTCTGGCATTAACCGGATCGCCACCGTTCAGTACCTTCACCAGCGAGTTCAGTATCCTCAGCGCGGGATTTAGCCAGGGCTCCACTGCAGCGGCGATCGCTATGCTCGTTCTGATTGCCCTCATCTTTGTCGGCATGCTCTTTTTCCTCAACGGCATGGTCTTTGGTAAGGCAAATACAGCAGTGAAGCCAGGGGAGCTGAGTTACCTGAGCATACTTGCGATGGGTCTCAGCACTGTGCTGATTGTAAGCCTGGGCGTGTTTATCCCCATTCCGCTGAGCAATCTGCTGCATCAGGCCGCTGCTGTACTGGGAGGAGCGAATCGATGATAGACCTGGTCCATTTTTGCTCACGACTATCCACTGCATGCGGCACTGATTCGCTGAGAGCAGTGCGGCTCTTGCCAAATGAAATAGCCGTCTATCTATCGTCACAGACCCTGCTACAGGCGGTGCATACATTACGGCATGAGTTCGATGCGGTATTTGTTGACCTGTTCGGTCTGGATGTACGCTCATCTCAGGGTGTCTTTCAACTCCATCTCCTGTTTGCAGTGGACACCGAACGCACCTGGTTACACCTGGTTACTGACCTGGATGGGCAATCCCCCGCATTTCCCACCCTCGTGGACGAGCTGCCTGCAACGGGTTGGTACGAACGTGAGGTCTGGGAGGAACTCGGCCTGCAGCCGCAGGAACATCCACTGCTCCGTCGTCTGCGCCTCCCACCCGATTGGCCGGAGGGAGTATATCCCCACCGGCAGACGTTTCAGTGGACTGAGAAGGTTCAGGTAGGAGAGCCACACTTTTTCAGACTGGAACCTGCTCCTGCCGGTGTAGTGGACTACCCCCTGGGTCCAGTGCGCTCCGGTGTCGTCGAATCGGGGCACTACACATTGCGCACGGTGGGCGAGGAGATCGTGGATATGCGTTTGCAACTCTTCTACAAGCATCGTGGCGTGGAGAAACGAGCCGAAGGGTTAGCGATTGAGCTGCTCCCTCTGGTCGCTGAACGTATCTCTGGTACAAGCGCCTTCGCTCACTCACTGGCGCTCTGTCAGGCACTGGAAAGCCTTGCTGAAGTAGAGGTACCCCCACGTGCCCGCTTCCTGCGCACACTGCTGGCTGAATTGGAGCGTCTCTATAATCACCTGAGCTATCAAGCAGATCTTTGCCAGGCCACCGGCCTTGTTGTCGCGCAGGCGCAATTTGACATCTTGAAAGAACGCGTGTTGCGCTTCAACGCTGCTATGAGTGGTCATCGCTATCTCTTTGGTATGAACGTCCCAGGTGGTTTGAGTCGTGATCTGACGGACAAGCTGCAAGAGGCAGTCCGTGAGATGGCAGTCGCACTGCATCGCGACCTGGAGGAGTTGAATTGGCTCTTGTTCTCCTCGCCCTCACACCGGGATCGCCTGGAGGCTACAGGCATCCTCTCAACCGAAGATGCGCGAGCGTACTGTACCGTCGGCCCAATTGGGCGGGCTTCTGGCATCGACCGCGACTTGCGTCGTGATCACCCATATGCCGCGTATGAGGCAGTCGACTTTGACATTCCAGTGATAACAGAAGGTGATGCGCTGGCCCGTGCTCGCATACGCCTGGAGGAGACCATGCAGGCATTACGTATCATTGATCAGGTGATAGAGCGTCTACCGGGTGGCCCGTTCCATGTTCCGATGCGGCAACTGCCACCTGGAAAATCGGCATTGGGCTGGGCCGAGTCGGCACGAGGTGAGTGTATCCACTGGATTCTCACCGGGGAAGATGGAACGCTCGAGCGTTATCGCGTGCGCCCGGCATCGTTCGCTAACTGGCAGGTATTTTCTCTCGCCATTCCCGGCCACAACATTCTCACTGATTTTCCCGTGATCGAGCAGAGTTTCGGACTCTCGTTCGCCGGTGCTGATTGCTAATAAAATCTGACTACCCCTGCTGACATGTTGTGTAGCTGCCTATCAGCTCATCTGGCTGCGAAGCAGTTTCAGCGTCACAGGGGGATTTATAAGGAGGAACGAGTGATGGTTTTCTCTTGGGTACGAAGAGGGTTACGTACAGGGGTACTTACGACCCGTTATCCTGCTGTTCATGAACAGATGCTGGAGGGCTTTCGCGGCAGGCCTGTACTTGACGCCAGTCGTTGCCTGTCCTCCCAGGGATGCAATGCCTGCGTGCAGGTCTGCCTCCCTGGCGCTTTGAGCCTGACGGAGGCTGTCAACAGCGCAGATGGAACGAGCAATGGATCGCTACAACTCACGCTTGACTACGCCCGCTGCATCATGTGTGGCCTTTGCGTTAGCGCCTGTCCGGAGGATGCCATGCAGGTGATAGAAGATTACGAACTAGCGGCGCGTAATCGCGAGGATTTACGAATTATTACGGTGTTTGCACCATCCACCTCAGTCGATAGCGAGAATGGGAAGGAGGAGCACGGTGGTAGAAACGCTTGACGATGCAACCAGGGAAGCGACCGAACGGCTAAAGGCGCGTGTACAGCGATTGTTTGGACACTCTCTGCATATTCGCCATGTGGACGCTGGCTCCTGCAATGCCTGCGAATCAGAAATCAAGTTGCTCATGAATCCCTACTACGATATTCAGCGGCTCGGGATTTTCTTCACCACCTCACCCCGCCACGCTGACCTCTTGTTGGTGACAGGGCCGGTGACACGAGCGATGGAAGATCCGCTACGTCAGACATACGAGGCCATGCCCGATCCCCGCCTGGTCGTTGCCGTGGGAGCCTGTGCTTGCAGCGGAGGGATCTTCGGACAGAGCGCATTCACGCTGGGTGGCGTGGATGTGGTGCTACCCGTCGATGTCTACATCCCCGGTTGCCCGCCATCACCTCTGACGCTCATCCACGGATTGCTGCTGGCACTGGGTCGTGCCGAACAACGCATGCACGCGAGCACACAACATATAAGGAGTAGCCGCTCGCTACAGATGTTATCGCATTATTCAGGGGAGGAGCTACATTGATGGACTGGAATCTCTTACCAGGTATGGCTTTTTGGGGCATACTCGGTGTGTACGTACTGGGTGTCTTGCTCTCACTACTGCTCCAGCATGCACGAGCCATTACCATTGCTGCAGCTGCATGTGTGGCAGTCGGAGGACTGGGGGCGGTCGTTGCGGGTTTGGGAGTGCTGAGTGGCGCACCTGCTCCCGGCGCCACCTTTGAAACGAATCTTCCTTTCGGTGCGCTCAGCCTCCACCTGAATACGCTCTCGGCCTTCTTCTTGACTGTCATCGGGCTGATCTCGCTTCCCGTCGCGATCTACTCCATCGGCTACCTGGGACATAGTACAGGTGTGCGCCGCCTGCGAGCCTTCGGCGCCCTCATCAATCTATTGCTCCTCTCGCTGGTGTTGATCGTCGCGGCCGCTGACGCGATTGTTTTCCTTATGGCCTGGGAAACGATGGCTTTTCTCAGCTACCTGATGGTCAATTTTGATTACGAAGAGACACGCGTCATCCGCTCCAGCTATCTTATGCTGGCGGTGAGCGAACTGGGCACCATCGGCATTCTGGTTGCCTTCCTCCTGCTCTACCAGGCCGCGGGGAGTTTTGGCTTTGATGCATTGCGCGCGGCAGCCCCGACCCTGTCGGTGCCTCTGCGGAGCGCAGTTTTCCTGCTGGCGTTCTTCGGATTTGGAGCCAAGGCGGGTGTCCTACCGCTACAGCTCTGGCTACCCGAAGCGTATCCTGCCGCGCCAAGCCATATCTCAGCCCTGCTCTCGGCGGTGATTATCAAGTTGGGTATCTATGGCATGTTGCTTTTCCTGCTCGATTTTCTGGGTGGGTCAGTTGTCGCTCCTGCCTGGTGGGGGCTCACCATCCTGAGCATAGGCGCGCTGACAGCGCTGATCGGCATTTTGTATGCGGTCGTGCAGGACGACCTGAAGCGCGTGCTGGCTTACTCGAGCATCGAGAACATAGGGATTATCCTGGCTGGCCTTGGTGCCACCCTCACCTTCCGGGCCTATCACTTGACGGCTCTGGCAACGATAGCGGCCATCGCGACCCTCTACCAGGTTCTCAACCACGCTGTGTACAAAGGATTGCTGTTTTTGGGCGCGGGGTCGGTCCAGCATGCCACCGGCACGCGTGAGTTAGCAAAACTGGGTGGCCTGATCCGCCTGATGCCCTGGACCGCCCTCTTCTTCATTGTCGCGGCATTGGCCATCTCGGCCGTTCCTCCCTTAAACGGCTACATCAGCGAGTGGATGCTGCTCGAAACACTGCTCCAGAGCTTTGCCATTCCAGACACACTGACGAAAGTGGTTATGGCAGTCTCAGGAGGAATATTGGTCCTGACAGCAGGCATTGCGGTGACCGCCTTCGTACGGGCCTGTGGCGTGGGCCTTCTCGCCCTGCCGCGCACGAAGCAGGCAGCGACCGCGCACGAGTCACCACTTAGCATGCGCCTGGCGATGGGCTTTTTGGCCTTCTTCTGCCTGGCGCTGGGTGTCCTGCCAACGCTGGTGATTCCTGTCCTGGACCATGTGGCAGCGCCACTGCTCGGGCAGAGCGTGCTGAACCAGGTCGTACCGCCACTCTTTACCAATCATCCAGGCGACTATCAGTTGCTCGTCACACTCGGTGGAGGACTCTTCCGGGGTTGGTTACCCGTCAATGGGCTAGTGGTGATCGCTGCTCCAGGCTTTTCCACGATTGACTCCCCAAGTTACCTCTTCCTGGCAGAACTCCTGCTGGTGGGCATCGTGTTGCTGGTCCTGCGTGCGATACGTCCAATAGGCTCCCGCCGCGTAGGTCGCGTCTGGGCCGGTGGCATACCGCGCTTTGAGGCCTCAATGACCTATACCGGCCTGGCATACAGCAACCCTCTTCGGATCATCTTCAACGGCCTCTATCGCTCTCACGTTAGAAGTGTGATCACTGCTGCGGCTGCGCGAGACCGGGAAGGACGTATCAGTTACCAGCAGGAGATTCCGCCGCCGTTTGAACGCAGGCTCTATCAACCACTGTTGCGTTTTTGGGAAGGTCTGACCCGGCGAGCTCTCATCGTTCAATCGGGTAATGTCAATCAATACGTGGCCTACATTTTTTTCATCGTCTTGCTTGTGCTCATTCTGCGAGCTATTTAGTTGGAAGGAGGCAACTGTTATGTTTCAGAAGCTGCTTGTGGCAATAGATGGTTCTGAAAGCTCATTGAAGGCGGCAGATATCGCTATCGAGTTGGCGGTAATGCTACAAGCGAGGCTGGATGTACTCTCCGTCGAAGAGACACCGCCTCGCTATGTCGCAACACACGAAGAAAGTCGACGTGAGCATTCGGCGGCTGTGTCGTACTACGATCAACTCCAGGCACCCATTCGCCAGCGTGCAGAGCAGCGAGGCGTGCAGACACGTTGTGCTGTGCAAAGCGGGCACGAGGGCCAGGTGATACTCGATTACATCAGAGAACAGCGCTGCGATCTGCTGGTGCTGGGCTATCAGGGACATTCCGGGGTCTGGGGAGCATTCCTGGGAAGTACCGCTGATAAATTGGTCGGCCATGTGCCATGCAGCGTATTGGTTATCCGCCCAAAGATGGGTAAATCTCTCTTTAAGCATCTATTGGTTGCCCTGGATGGCTCCCCGTTCAGTTGGCAGGCATTTCAGGTTGGCTTGCACCTGGCGAAGGTGCTTAAAGCCAATCTCAGTGCCGTCTCTGTCATCGAGGGTTCCGTGGCACCACCTGCGCAGCATACTTCTACCACTACCAGGACGAGTGTTTCTGACCAGGTACACTGGGACTGGGCCGCCTACTTTCAGCAGGTACAGGCCCTTGCTACCACTCAAGCCCAGCTTGCTGGCTTGACTGTAGGAACGATCACACGTGAAGGGCACGCCAGTGAGGTATTGACGGCCTCGACCCGAACAGGAGGGTACGATCTGCTGATACTGGGTGCAACCGGGAACGCCCATCCCTTGAGCCCTACCACCGGTGGAACTGCCCGCAAGGTGGCCAATGAGGCGACCTGTGCGGTTCTCCTGGTCCGCCCGTCCGCCTCTCAGCGCCGGGTGCGCGAGCTGATGATAGCAGAAGTTGCGACTGTCACCCAGCAAACGCCATTGATGGAAGTAATCAGCCAGCTTATTGAGCACAGCATCAAGATGCTCGTTGTGGTGGATGAAGAGCGACATGTGCTCGGTGTCGTCACGCTTGGTCATCTGTTAACGCATGGCGATACCCTCCGCCGCCTTGATCTACAGCGAGCGGTAACGACTACTCACCTCAGCCAGCATGTCGATCAGGCCTTGACGACGGAGCAAACTGCTGCAGATGTCATGATTAGACAGCCACTCATAGTAAAAGATGATATCACCATGGAAGCTGCCGCCCGTTGGATGATCTCGCAGCATGTTACACGTATGCCTGTCGTTGATGCACACGAGAAACTCGTCGGCATGCTCGATCAGGCTGCCCTCTTGCGCTACTATGCGGACCTTCCCGAGACTTCAGAGTCGATGCCTGCCGGAGACGTGATGCAGCAAGCAGGCCACCCTCAGACAGTTGGTGAAGCAGTACTTTCCCCGGTTCCGCTGGTTGCCTTGGAAACGCCTTTTCATGAAGTACTGCGTCGTGTGCAAGAGACACCACTACGCCGTGTGATTGTGGTGAACCATGATGGAAGGGCTTTGGGAGTGATTGGGGACCGCGATCTATTAGCGTCGCAGGGACTCGTGTCTCGACCTAATCCCATTCTTGCGCTCGCAGGTCGGCTCTCTCTTAACATCCCCGAGGACCTTTTCCGTCGCCGGCTGTCCCAAGGCCCTTTGACAGCGCAGCAGGTGATGCGCCCACACCTTGTAGCAGTGACTCCTACAACACCTGTGGCGGAGGCAGTCCGCACCATGCTGGCACATCAAATCAAACGCCTGGTGGTCGTAGATGAGGCAGGCAAACCGCTGGGGCTCGTGGATCGTCAGCAACTCCTCCGCTCCCTGGTCGAAGGTGGAACATTGTCGATTTGAGGAGGGATACAGTGTGTAGATTCAAAACTGATAGTCGCTGGTCTACGGGAAAGGCATATGAGAGCAAGTACTTATCAGGAGTCAGCGACATTTCAACAGAGGTTGAGCCGATCCGACGACGTGGTCTTGCGTGACAGGAGCCATCATAAAGAGGACCAGAAGGCATGAGCAGTATATTGCTCTTGATAGGTTTTGGGAGTATTCCTGGGTTTTTTGCAAGTCTCATAGCTTTCATCATCACCTATGATGAGTACTCAAAACATTATGTAGATAGAAAAATGCCATTCAGACTGGCACTTGAGGCGGCGATATTCGCTTTCTTTGTGGTTCTTCTTCTTGCAATTATTACAGGATTTATTTTGACCAAAGCGTATACCAGCCAATAATGAAAAGAGCAAAGCTCAAAGAGGCTTCACTGCGCAGAGCAGGTCTCCTCTTCGAAAGAGGTCTTTCTTGTCCTCAAGTGTAACCGTTATCTGTTCGTGCCAGGTTGAAAGGAGATCCTGCGGGCAGATATTGGTGCTAAAAAGTAGAGTGTTTTCCGCTATCTCGATATGATGAATGCGAAAGCAATTGAGGAGTAAAGTGCATGAACTGTTATATCTGTCTCTTAGAAACAGGCTGCGAATCTCGCCCTGCCCTGGCTATCTGTCAGCACTGCGGAGCAGGTATGTGTAGGGAACATATCAGAGAGTCTATTACCGCAAATGAGTCTGGGTAGCAGGTCCACCCTGATGTGTAGTCGTTGTTATGCGTCTCCTGTTCAGCCGGCTAAGCCGACCGGGTCATGGAAGCAAGCGAGAGAGCTAGATGGACATACCAGGACATCGAGGTGGAACTGGTTCAGGCGATTGCGTAAATCTGAGTTGCCGGAACCAGAAGAAGCCGTTGTAGCAGTCGAGCGCTTTCTCAATCATCGACGAAGCCAGTAGATACATTCTTTCAGGCAGGAGGGGGGAGTGAAATGCCAGCATCTGGAACTATTCTCTCAGACTATCGTGGTCAGAGCAAACCTTTCAGCGCTGGGGCCGCTGCCGAATTTGATAGTGTCTCATAGCATATCACGCAGTCGAATTTCCACCTCTCCACTGATATCAATCGAGCTGAAGGGACTTCCTTAGAGCCTATTCTTCAGCTTGACGCTCCCACCATGGGGTGGTATCTTTATTTGAAGAAGACCATGTACATACTGCGATGAAGCTCGCTTGATATGCCGCATTCTTTGGCTGATAGCTTCTACTCTGAAGAGAAGAACCGTAGAGAGGTTCGTTCGTGAGTAGAAGCTTTTTTCTGCTCGCACATGATCCAACAACAGCGAAAGCGAGTGAGAGGCATGGATCAGAGTGGCGTTGTAGCAAACAATAGTACCATCATTGAGGGTGTAGCCGTGCGTACGTGTGGACTACGCCTGGAGCGACGTACACTGAACACGAGTGGCAAAGAACTTGTGGAGTATATCTGCGGAGCTAGCGGAGGGCCCGAACATGGGCACGTGTTGGGAACGGTTGGTGGCGATATGTCCTCTCTGATCGCGATATGTAACACCTGCCCTATCCCAGATGCGCTGGAGGCTCGCCAATCCTGCTTGAACCTGGTCCCTGTCCGTCGCTTCTCAGGTGGGAAGCGCAGCCTGCCGGTGGTTCAAGCGCAGGTGCAGGGTGATCAAACAGCCCAGCGCAACGAGCAGACAGATGCCTATTTCCCCTGCCGCTGGTTCTATTCGTTGCACGGGCAGAATCAACCGCGTGATACACGCCTCTGTCGAGCCTGTCCGCACTGGTTTCCCCGCCCGCCGCGCGAGATCATCCCCAATTACTGGCCTGAGACACGGAAAATGCTGCGGATCGTGAACGGCGAGGAATCAGCCCTGGGACCTCCAACAGGATTTGCACCTGCTTCTCCGAGGCCTGCCGGAACCTGGTGGCAGCGGCTCTTGCAGAAGATACACCTGTAATAGAAAGCAACTACATGCAATGAGAAAAGCTGTTCGCAGGAGTGTAATCATGCCACTTGCCGAATTCCAACAAACCACCTTGCGGGAATGTATGCAGCAACCCGGCTGCCCACTCTGCCGGGCTGTCTGGACAATGGATGCAGCTCGCTTTGGCTGGTATGTCAATGATGGGGTGCTGGATGAAGAAACCCAGCGTCAAAAAGCCAGGGGCATCTTGCGGCGGTTGTCGGTGAACACTTTAGTTCAGCGGAATATGAGTCATCATTTTCTTATCAGTTAACTATGGGGGGCAGTCATGAAGCCCTTCGAGGGGATCGAGTTCCGATGATAAACGTTCGGGCAGGGCTGATAACTCCTACCACGCGGGCATTTGCGGCGGTAGAGTTGATGCGGTGCGTCCGCGTCATGGCCCAGGAGGTGTTTTTCCCATGACTTTCCACAGCATACTCTTTGAAAGAACTGAAGACAGCATAAAAAAAGAAACACTTGAAGCGCCCGACTTTTTTGCTGATTTAAATCTTGATCAGATTATAGACGCCATCACGGCCGGTAGGCAGGAATATAATTTAAAACCGTTTTTTTACACTTCCTTGAACGATATCGACGCGATCACGTATCGTCATGAAATACTGCAGGATCTTGAAAATCAAATGCTGTTTGAGCATATAACATCATTTGCGCAAAAAATGCGCGTAATGCGCGAACATCTTGCCCAAGCAGAGAAGCTTTACTACAAATATCAGAAGGAAAGATGGTTTGTGGACGCGGTGGAAATGTATTGCGACGCCGTTCATTGCCTGGTACATGATGTATCCCTTGTAGATGTACAATCGCGCGGCTTTTTGGCCTTCCGCGAATATGTGACGGACTATGCCAATTCCGGCCGTTTTACATCGCTCCTGGCGCGAAAAAGCTTAAAGCCGATTTGTCCGCAGTAAAATATTGCCTGCTCATAAAGGGGAACAGCATCAAGGTTCGCAAATATGAATCTGAAATTGATTACAGCGCGGATGTTGAGGAAACATTCGAGAAATTCAAACAGGGGGCGGTAAAAGATTACAGGGTCAAATTTCGAAACTGGCCGGATATGAACCATGTTGAAGCGCAAATACTGGATTTGGTAGCCAAATTGTATCCCGACATATTTTTACATCTTGATGAGTACTGCGCGAAAAACGGGAATTATCTGGATGAAACGATAGCCATTTTTGACCGGGAAATACAATTTTACGTCGCCTATCTGGAGCATGTTGCACGATTCAAACGAGCGGGATTGAAATTCTGTTATCCGCAAATTTCCAATACATGGAAGGAAGTTTATGATTATGAAGGGTTTGATGTAGCTCTGGCCTATAAACTCATTACCGAACACTCGTCCGTTGTCTGCAATGATTTTTACCTGAAAGGAAAGGAGCGCATATGTGTCGTAACCGGTCCGAACCAGGGCGGTAAAACCACCTTCGCCCGCACCTTCGGACAGTTGCATTATTTGGCCAGCATAGGCTGTCCCGTCCCGGGCAGGGAAGCGCAACTCTTTTTGTTCGACAGGCTCTTTACGCATTTTGAAAAGGAAGAAAACATCAAAAATCTCAGAGGCAAACTGCAGGACGACCTGGTCAGAATTGACACTATTCTTAACCAGGCCACATCAAACAGTATTATCGTAATGAATGAAATTTTAACATCCACCACAGTAAACGACGCGTTATTTTTGAGCAAAAAGATAATGGAAAAAATAATACAATTGGATGTGCTGTGCGTTTGGGTAACATTCATAGATGAATTGACTTCGTTCAGCGAGAAAACCGTCAGCATGGTCAGCACGGTCGTTCCCGAAAATCCGGCATTGCGAACATATAAAATTGTAAGAAGGCCTGCTGACGGACTTGCATACGCGATAGCAATTGCCGAAAAGTACCGACTGACATACGATAGTTTAAAGGAGCGCCTATAATCATGAAGGCTTTTCTCATGTATAAAGATCATGATTTTGACCTACAGCGGAAATTACCGCCGAATGAACAAGCACTGACACAAGACCTGGAATTAAACACGCTGTTCAACGCCATGGCGCTCCGTGATAAATTTTTATTTGAAGTGGCAAAGAGAGCTATTTTGTCCGGTTTACATAATGATCTGGACACAATACTCTATCGCCAAAATATTCTTGAGGATTGCCTGAGAAATTCTTCCATTGTCAGGGATATCTACAATATCGCGGTAGAATCAATTGAAAGCGAGAAAAAGAATTATCTTGGCTTTTTGAGCAAATATCCCAACTCGGTACTGCATAGATCGATTGAAGTGTTGCAGATATTTGTGGGCATGCTTAAAAAACTAAAGCATATTGCCGATGAACATGCCGATAAATTTGAGTCAGAGGGCTTTACAGCGTTTTTCGCGATGCTCGACAAAGAACTTGGTGATGACTATTTCGCCAGCGTCCAAAATCATCTCAGGGCACTGGAATTCCGCGACGGAGTTTTGATCAGCGCTGAACTGGGAAAAGGCAATAAAGGTACCCATTACGTCCTTCGTAAACCACCAGACAAGAAACAGGGTTGGATAGAGCGGATCTTTGCCGAAAAACCGCCCGCTTACACCTTTTCTATCAGTGATCGCGATGAAAGCGGCGCCAAGGCCCTGTCGGAATTAAGAGACAGGGGGATCAACCTTGTTGCCAATGCGCTCGCCCAGTCCACTGATCATATTCTCAGTTTTTTTACCATGTTGCGGACCGAATTGGCCTTTTACGTTGGTTGTTTGAATGTACATGGGCAACTTGCCCAAAAGGGGGAGCCAATGTCTTTTCCCCTGCCTGTGACTCCCGGCGAACGCAGACATTCTTTTCAAGGATTATACGATGCCTGTCTGGCTTTAACCATGGAACAAAGCATTGTGGGCAACGAGGTGAATGCTGACAGGAAAGACCTTGTGATCATCACAGGCGCCAATCAGGGCGGCAAATCGACTTTTTTGCGAAGCATAGGTTTGGCTCAATTGATGATGCAATGTGGCATGTTTGTACCGGCTGAGTCTTTCTGTGCCAATATCTGCGAAGGCCTTTTCACACACTACAAACGGAAAGAAGACACTACCATGAAAAGCGGCAAACTTGATGAAGAACTCAGCAGAATGAGCGATATCGTGGACAAGATAACGTCAAATTCCATGGTGCTGTTTAATGAATCATTTGCCGCGACAAACGAAAGAGAAGGCTCGGAGATTGCAAGGCAGATAATTTGCGCATTATTGGAAAAACGCATCAAGGTTTTCTTCGTGACGCATTTATACGAATTCGCGCATGGTTTTTATGACAAAAAAATGGAAAACGCCATTTTCCTGCGGGCTGAAAGGCAAACCGACGGAAGACGAACTTTTAAATTAATCGAAGGAGAACCATTGCAAACCAGCTATGGCGAAGATTTGTATCACAGGATATTCGAAACAGACAATTGAATTCATTCATATGGATTGCGAAAAAGAAGATGTGAGAAACGCAACAAAGAAGGAGGGACGGAGAGCGCGTGCGCAAACGGTGGGAAGCCCGACAGTCAGCCGCCCAGCGCGTATTCCAGGGTGGGTTCCCCAGCGAAGAAGGCGAGGAGGCGTTCCCATGCCCACGCTGCCCCAGGGACATCGGGAACCTCGCCGCGCTCTCGCCTGGAGGCGCTGAAGCGCGCGAGATAGGCTTCTACCTCCATATCAAGGTGAAGCAGGTGTTGTCGTTGCCGCTGTAGTAACCGCTCTTGCAGGGTGAAAGTGTCTGCTTCACGCGCGCAGCTTTCCTGAACCTTCCTCCAGTGGAAGAGGCAGAGCATCTTTTCTTCGGGATTCGTCGAGCCATCATCGGTCTGTCGCAAACCTTGTACAATATCACCGATAGCCTCGCTGCCGATCTCGGATGCATAGCTACAGACCGCGCAGTGCTGTTCATCTTGAATGTCTCTGTATGCACGAGCATGCGCCAACTGCGTATATCGTTCTTCCAACTGCCGCTCAAGCCAGGAATAGTAACGATCTGCACTATCTTGTTGTTGCACGACAATGCTCGCTGCAAGAATCCAGTGATGGCTCTGGCAAAACGCTGCTGTTGACGATAGAGGTTCTCCCTCTGTAAAGGTGCTGAGGCATTTTGCGATGCAGGCGGAGGCTTCGGCGGCGCATGCAGGGCAGGTTTCGCCGTTGGGACTTTGTAGCTGACTGCGCTGACCAGTCACAAGAAGAAGGTGCCGAGGGATTACTTGTTGCGTTTTTGTCCTGACGTGAATGGGCAAGGCCTGAAGGTCTCCCACCAATAATTCCAGGCGTTCAGCTATCTGACTCCAACCAATCTGTGTTGCTTGCAAAGCATGATTCTGTTCGTTAACACGCTGCGCTGTATAGTGCATGAAGCGAGTTGCCATTGCCTGCGTCTCGCGTCGCTGGGGGTTGTCAGTCGACGAGTCGCGCTTACCCTGGAATAACCCCATCAACTGCCAGGGGGATTGCCTAAAAGCTGCTCCTTCCGCACATGCATGTAAAAGGCGCTTCATGTGGGGAAAACACAGGACTGTTTGCAGCGATGACCACTCCCTTTCGTCGCCGCTACTGATACGCTGTTGAAAACGATGTATCAGGCGGGTGAGAAATTGAAATTCTTCATGCCGCGCTAGCTGGCAGAAGCGGCAGGATGTGGTACCAATCTCTGGTCCAATGGGAAGCACTGTGAGGATGCTCCGCCTTCTGGCCGGCTGTTTTGATGGAAGCAGGCGATCCAATTGTCTCAGTAAAGCCTGGTAGACGATACCGATTCCTAAACCGTCACCGATGCGCTCATGTTCCAGAACTCCAAGCGACCAGGTATGATAGGAACAAAATCCCCAGGACTTGCTGATCCGCGCGCCTATGTGAGGATCAGTGCAGTATTCCCACAGGAAACTATGCATCACTTGCTGGTCGTGTTCCCGCACCAGGCGGCAGAGGGCGCAGCCCGGCTTGCGACGCGCGCGATCCAGGTCCGCGTCGAATATATCTCGAGCAGGGGGGGTGCTTCGACGCCTGCGGAGGCATGACCATACAGATTGAAGCATGAATAGCTCTCTTCCGTTCTTAACAGAGAGGATGCCAGGACGGCATCGTCATTTGGTACCGTAGCAAAGCATGCCACATTTCTCGAAATGAGCGAGGTTGATCAGTAATACAACTGATTGAGCGTTTTCAACATCGCTGTGATCTTTTGTGCAACCCTCTCAGGTACAGGAGGTGGAGCCTTGAGCGCGTCCAGGGCCTCCCAGCATCCCGTTCGGGCGAGTGCTGCGAGGGCATCGACAATGGTCAGTGCCACCACGAGCGCATTTGGTTGCGCAAGGCGCTTTGAAAGTGATGCGACGGCCCGGCAGTCTCCCAGTTGTCCCAGAGCCTTGCCGATTGCGCAGAGTACTCCGATGTCGGTTTCTTCGAGCAGACGCGACATCAAGACAGGGAGAGCATGCTGATCTTGACGTTGCCCAAGCAACATGGCCGCCATCTCCCGCGTCTCAGCAACGGGATGATGTAGCGCCCGCATCAATTTCTGGTCGTAGAATATCGCCTCGGTGTCAGAAAGCGATGTACCACATCGGTCGCAAACAGTGGCATCGATAGTGTTCTCTGCCCAACAGTTGGAACAGTACTGAATGAGCGGCATGGCTCTCGTCCTTTCAGGCGTGTGTCAGGTGCGTACAATAAAAAAAGCTTCTGCAACACGACATGTCGTGCCATAGAAGCCATCAGCCGGTCAGGGCGTATTTCAGGCGAGCTTCATCGCCAATACCTCACTTTAGTATAGCACAAATCAGACACAAACTACGGCCTTTTCAGAGAGCTCCCTCCGCGCCATAATGCCGTACATGGGTACTTCACCCTCGTAAAGTCGCCACTAAACGTTTGGGATTCAGTACCAGGTCAATAGCATCAACCGGACCAGATGCTAACACATCGGCGGCTTGCAGCGCGCCGATTGCCAGGCCTTCTCCTGCCAGGATTGCCACGCCGATAGCGGCCAGTCGCAGCATACCGACATCGTTCATGCCATTGCCGAAAGCGATCACACTGGCTGGTCCAAGTTGCTCCACATAGCGTAATTTCTCCTCGCCGCCAGTGATGATGTAGATGGGTAGCCCCAACACGTGTTCAAGCTCTGCTATGTTACCATGGGTACCCGCAGTCAGCGCATGCAGGGTAAGATGTTCGCTTAGAGCTTTCAAGCGATTCGCCACTCCTGGGATAGGCAATCCGTCTGTGGCAAGTGTACCGTTGACATCAAAGACCGCGTGGTGTAGCTCAATGATCCCTCTCTGGGGAATGTCTATTCGTATCATATTCTTACTCTTGTAAACGTATGATGTACAATTTCCTCTTTCTCATGCACTCTCTAAAGAGACGAACCGAGCCGTGTCCCTTTGACAAGCCGAAGGCGAGGAGCATGTGCATGTAGCTATCAATGATAAGACGCTGCGCGGGACACTGGGGCATGAGCCGGCCGATCAGCGCAAGATGCATCAAGTGGCCCTCTATGAGACTCAGAACAGGTCTGGTGCTCAAAGAGCAGGTGGTAGGAGACAAGGAGAATGAATTGAGCATCGTCTCGCAGTTGCTGACCCTAGTGTGGGTCAAAGGACGCGTGATCTCAGCGGATGCCTTGCACACCCAGCATACCTTCTGTACCGAGGTCACGCACGGGGGAGGCTACTTCCTGCTCATCGCCAAAGGCAATCAGCCGACGCTGCGCGAAGACCTGTACCTCTTTTTCAGCGAGCTTTCCGGTAATTGCCAGGATATGGCGCACGGCGCGCACCTGCGACAAAGGACATGGACGACTGGAAATCCGGGAACTGGTGGCCAGCACCGAACTCAACGACTTTCTGGCGGTAACCAGTGGATAGTGGAAATTTGCTGATCGCGCTTCGGTACATGAACCTGAGGAGGCATTTTTGATCATCTACTTCATTGAAGTGTACCACGTTCCTATCGACAGGCAAAGAAATATAGCATGTGTGGCTAAACTGCTACCACGTGTTTCTCTTGACGCTCGCCGCTGCGATTGCGTATACTAATAGGCAAGTGAAGATTCGGTCGCGCGATGAGGCTCGCGTAACGCCACTGGGCTAATGGCTTCTACATGCTGCACGGCACAGAGAATGTGTTGTGGTTGGCAGTAGAAGTTTTTTTATGCTTCAGAACTCGAGAAACAGGTGATGCAATGCAAGAGAAAGCTGAGGGTTTTCAGACAGTTAATCGCTCGCGTGATGCCGATTCACTTCGTGTCGCATTTGGGCGCGAGGGCTGCCCTGTCTGCATCGTTGTGCTTGATTACGTAGAGCGCTCCATGGATAGTTGGGAATACGAAGGGTTTAGCGATGTAGAGCATCGCCATGAACTCATCCAGTCGCGGGGTTTCTGCCCGTTACATACCTGGCAACTGGCGCAGCGCAGCAATGCTTTTAGACTCTCTTTGGTGTATAACGAAGTACTTACTGATGTATTGCATAAGTTGGATGGCGAGGACAGCAGGCAGCCTTCTGGTGTGAACCGTGCGAAGCGCAAGCCAGTCTTGCATGGATGGTGGAAAAGATGGCACCATCAAGCGGATGAGATGCCCGAACGGACGCCGTGTCCTCTCTGCAGTAATCGTGCAAATTTTGAGCAACGTCTCATATCGACGCTCGTGCAACAACTGCGTTCTGAAGAGATACGGCTCCTGCTCTCTCAATCTACGGGCTTGTGCCTACTGCACTTTGCGCAGGCCCGCCGTGAAGCCGAGGTCAATGATCCCGCGCTATCGGGTCACTTGCTGGACTGCCAGCGTACCTGCATCCAGCGAGTGCTGGAGGAGGTACGAGAACTCATCCGCAAACACGATTACCGTTTCAGTGACGAGCCTCGGGGGGACGAGATGCTATCCTGGCGACGCGGGGCTGTGTTATGTGCGGGCAATCCTGGTATTCGCTGAGCAGCGTTTGGAGAGAGACGGGTGGCAGATGAATAAGCATCATCCGCGTCATGACAATAAAACAAGGGAGCTATCGGTGACGTCCTCAATGATTATCGAAGTGCAGGTACGCCAACCACATCTTGACTGCCCCATTTACCGTTGGGACCGCGAACGGGAGCGCATGCGCGTGGCAGACATCTACCGTGCTGAACCAGGATTGCCAGCCGATCTCGCCTCGTTCCAATTGGAAGGGCAGCTGGAAGTGCCCGTTCTCCTGTTGAGCACACATAGCTTTCCTCCGGGGGCGCTTGCTTCTGCGCGTCTGCTTGGCGCGGTGTCTCTCACGTCTACAGAAACACAGGAACAGCAGTATCCATTGGACGATTGGGTGTTTGTCGCGGCTGCCGAAGTAGACAGCTCGTTCGCTCTCTATCAATCCTTAGAGATGCTCCCGCCAGCGCATCTAGCCGCGCTGAGGGCGTACGTCCGAGAGCGAACGAAACAGGAGAGACAGCAAAGCACAGCCGAGATCGAGGTGTATTCTGCAGAAATGGCAGCCCGGTGTATCCGCGAGACGCGTCTTCTCTTGAAGCGTGAACAACGCAGCCAGCCAAAGGGGAAGAGCTGGCTCAAACGGGAGGAGGAAGAGCGACCCGTTGCCTGGCGTGCCATTGAGGGGCTGACCGAGGCACTGCGCCTCCAGTTGCGGCAGGACGCAGTGCTGCAAGATGGCAAGAATGCACCCCATGCCCAGGCGGAGCATCTCATCCGTTTTGTCCCTCAGCGCTTTCAGCAGGCGCTTGCAGACCTCTTGTTTGATGATGAACGCCTGCTGGCATTTGTAGAACGCCCGCTGTTGCGTCATCGTAGCGGCTGGCTCGGCATGCAGACATGGCGTTCCAACGAGGGACTCTTCCTCGTTACCGATCGGCAGGTACTCTGGCTGCGCGATTTCCTCGCGCCGGGCAGTGGCTTTTTACCGGGAGGGTACATCGCGCATTCTGCGCCTTTAGAGCACTTGCAAGGAATAGCTATTCTTCCCGCCGGTAATGTGCCGGTTGAACTGGCCAGCCGCTTAGAGCCAGGAGACTCACCCTACCCACGCCTGGTGATGGAGATGGCGAGTTGTACTGGAAGCGAATGCTTCGCTGTCGAGTTTCCACAAAAGGCAGAGATGGAAAAAGCCCTGGCCCAAATCAATAATATACTCCGTGCATTCCTGCCATATCCAGAGGGAGTGGATGACCAGCGAGTGCGCCGCCTGCCAATCGTCGAGGCATGGTTGCCTCGCGGTGCCGAGGCAGAGCGGCTTGCGGGGCTGGGCGGTATCGTACCGGCGGATATCGCCAAGCGACTGGAGCAGCGGCTGGCGAACCTGCTGGAAAGAGATGGGGAGGAACTCCTGGTCTCGGCGCTGGTACCGGCGCTGGAGGATTACAAGAGCCCGGCACGCTTAGTAGCACTCACTCGCAGTGCGCTTTTGGTCTTCGAAGATGTTCAGGGCAAGTCACGCCGCTCGATCGGAGGCCAGTCGAGCCAGGCTGAACAGGTACTGCGCTACGGCCTGGCAGCGATCTCTTCGGCGCAACTGCGCCACTCGTTGCTCGGGTCGAGCCTCAGTATCTTTGTGCCGCAGTCAGACGGCCGCACGCAGCAGTACGTTTTTCCGTTTCATAGTCCCGCAATTGCCTGGTTCCTGCCACTCTTCACGAGACTGCGGGTATTGCTGACCGGGCCGTATCGAAACAGTTGAGCCTGCTTTTTGTAAGATGAGAGGACGTTACCATGACAATGTTCGACAAAGAGAGACACGACACGGAGGGACATGAAAAACACCCAACGGCTAACCTGCTCAACGAGAATCACCGGCGAGTGCTTGCGAACACACTGCGCCGGGTCGAGCTATCCGCATGGCGCCTGGAAGATCAACTTGTACGAGGGGAATATCCCCAACTTGCCCTCACCCGTTTCACCAACCCGCCTGACCCAGGCCAGCGTTCCGCGCTCTTACAACTGACGAGACAGATCCGACAGGAGGTAGCTAAACTTGCTGCAGACTACCATTTAGAGGTGGGAGAGCAGAACCTGTTACGAACCATCATGGCAGAGTATACGCTGTTATGGTGTGATCTAGAAGATACTCAGCCCCGGAAACTGCGAGCCTATGGTACAATCAACGAACAGGCACAGACAATTCTCGGGCCGCGGATACAGCGGTTGATCGACCTGGCACGCGCGATTGAGGGCGTGGCAAATGGAAAGCAGGATGTGCTTGCCTTGCTGAAAGCAGCCGAGGGGGGCGATGTCGATAGATAAACGTAGGGCACATACGCTCTACCTCGTCTGCAAGAGATGCTCAGTGGCGGGTTGATGACCCTTTACTTGGTTCTTGAGCAAAAAACAACTCTTTCTCCCATATCTTTGCCGCTTTCTCGCATATCTTATTATGCAGAAATGAAAGGAAATATCCCCTTCGCATCAAACTGCTCTGCTTTGTAAGACATCGACTTTTATGATGCTTGACATACATATGTAGTATCCTGTTGAATAAGACCCCTTGCCCAGCTAACAAAAATGGCATAAGATACCTCAAGGGAACATTTGACAGCTTGCAACCTGAGAGGCTAAGACTGGGTATGCCTTAAGAACAGGGACCAATGCCGCGAATTGACCCACACTTAGGAGGATATTCGCTCGAAGCTTCAGGACTCCGTCTAAAACATACGTTATGTGGAATGGCTCGGGGCTCTTGTTCTGCCGTCTCAATTTCTTTCCTTTTCTAGAAAAAGGTACCTATCTTGTGGGAAAGGAGAGGATTTCATTCCATAAGGACATGATACATTGTTGCTCTTCTTTCACCTTCCTGTTCTTACCAGGACCTTGCTGATCTCGCTCATTGCGGGTCTGACATTGATTGGCATTATGGTTCGTCCCTGGAAGACGAACGAGGCTTTGATAGCACTTGCGGGAGCAGGACTCCTTCTCATCCTGGGCCTCGTTTCCCCTGCTGACGCTCTCTCCACGCTGGCGCATGACTGGAACACGTTCTTTTTCTTTCTAGGTTTGATGAGCATCTCAGTACTTGCAGAGGTGGCCGGGCTTTTCGATTGGCTGGCATTTCAAGCGGCTCGGCTATCGAGAAACAGTGCGCGACGCCTCTTTTTGAACACGTTTCTGCTCGGAAGCTTGATTTCCATGATCCTCTCGAATGATGCCACAGCGCTTATCTTAACACCGATTGTGTATAGCCTGGTTACGCGCCTCAGACTACCTGTGCTCCCGTTTCTCTTCGCCTGCACCTTCATCGCTGATAGCGCTTCATTTCTGCTTCCAGTGAGCAACCCGATTAATATCATCATCATGTCGCACTACCCTCTTGACCTGCTGACCTTTCTCCGCTTGCTCTCGCTCCCCTGTCTTCTCGTTATCGGTATCAATCTGGGGATCTTCTTCTGGCTCTATCGAGGGCAACTCCAGGGGAAATTCGATATCAAGCGCCTCCCTTCGATAGAGGAAGCTGTGAAACATAAAGCGTATTTTCGTTATGTATGCATAGTGTTGATCCTGGTGGCCATTGCCTATGTGATCGCCTCAGCAACACAATTTCCTCTCTCACTCGTTGCACTGGGTGGTGCGCTCTTGCTGTTTATCGCGGCATTGTTCTGGAAACAAACCACCCTCTGGAGCACAGGGAAACAGATTTCCTGGTCAATCTTCGGCTTCATCGCAGGAATGTTTATCGTCGTAGAGGCAGTAGAAAGCACAGGACTCACGGAGCAATTTGGTCAGTTGCTGTTCCATCTCTCCGGGGGCACGAGTTTCGGGGCAGTGATGATAGGAACACTGGGATCGGCATTGGGAACCAACTTGATTAACAATGTGCCAATGGCAATTGTCATGAACTCCTCTTTGCAGAGCGTGCAACATGCTCCGCTAGCCGTGCAGCAGGGCTTTATCGCCGCTACGATATTCGGTTGTGATCTCGGGCCAAATCTGACAACGGTTGGCTCGCTGGCCACGATTCTCTGGTTGCTCATCCTGCGTCAGCGGAACCTGGATGTCTCGGGATTGGATTATTTCAAGGTTGGTATCATGGTGACTCCATTTATGCTTGTAGCAGGTGCCCTGGCAATCTGGCTCCTGCTTGGTTAGGAGGAAAAGTGTATGCGTGTTCTTTGCTGTTTGGATGGTATGAACATCGATCAAGTGAGCAAGGCACTTTCTGCGTTGGCGCATGGGGATGAACGCACGATAGGCCTGCTCTATGTGACTGATAGCGGTCCTCGTGGAGAAATGGAGCGCAAACGGGAAGGGCTACTGCGCCCTCGTCATCCGAGCGGGCCACTGAATGAACGGATGCGGCAGGCAGAAGTTGCCGCGGCGCAAGAGATCTTGCAAGAGGGACAACGGTATCTCCCTGGCGCGGAAACACTGCATCTGGAGGGCAGGCCAGAACGGGAAATCGTCAACTGCGCCGCCGAATGGAATGCAGACCTGATTGTGATCTGCCCCCGTACTCCAGGATATGGAGGATCGCCTCTCGGGCCAAAGTCTGTTGGGCATGTAGCACGCTTTGTCCTGGATCACGCCCCATGTCCAGTGCTGCTTGTCCGTCCTTTGTCTCGCAATACCTTTCCCATTCCACCGTAGGAATTACGCTTGCCGTAATTGCACATATCAGGGAAGTACATCACATCTTCGTGGGTTAAGGTTCGAGTTTCGTGGCAGCTTCTTACTCCAACTTCTCCTGTAGACTTGCGTACGTGTTAGCTCACCATATCTTCAGTGAACCAGATCCACCCTCTTGAATCCACAAAGATACCTACCCCGAGACGGTGGAGCGTTTTGCTGGTCAGGTGAAGAAAATGCCAGCCGGTTGACCCTTCGTTCATCATACTCTCCTGGACATTATACACACCGCCCCAGGGTGTTGGATAAGGCCCTGCAAGGCCAATATTCTCGCCGCAATCCGTGAAGCCAGCGAAGCCTTCAATAGCAATGCGCGTGCATTGGTTGAGTCCGTCGGGACAGGTATGGCTGAAGCCGCAGTGTGTCATATTCCAACTGTGCAAGCGTGCCCCGCCTGCCAGGGTAGTATTCCAGATGAAAGGGTAGAGTCCACGGACGGCGCGATCGTGATTGATCAATGCAAAAAGCTGTTGCGTCAGTTGGATCTCCTCAGCCGTCAGAGGAGGCGGGGGACCGTAGGGTGCAGGCCCTGAACCTGAACCTGGAATGTTCGAAGGAGGAGCAAGTGAAGGGATTGATGATGCTCGGGGTGTAGGGGTTGTGACGTGTGTGAGGATCGATAATTGAGGTGTCGGTGTTGGCCTTTGTTCTTGCACTATATGTACGCTATCGCTTATTAATGGCTGTGATGGAGTCAACTGGGCATTTTGTTGATAGCCACAGCTAGTGAGAAAAACCATCACGAGTAGCCCTATAAGATAGCGGATTTTCCTGTTCACCAGAATACAAATCCTCCTACATACTATAGAGATTTTATTTCTATAGCAGTGTAACATACAAGAATATCGTATATGCCAGGAGCGCTGGTGCATGGTACTTTTGGGAAAGCGAAGAAGTGTAGAAGAGCAGTGAAATGTGGATGTTCTGCGTCTTAATGTATGCTCGCAACAATGTCGTAGCCATGTAATGGAGAAGGTGTTAAAAGCGGCAAGTCATCACGATAGCGCTCATGTCGTCTGGTTTTGATCGTAGGGTGATATTACGTTCTTCTTGGGAGCGACGAATAGATTGTTCGATAAGTAAGCGTGCGGCCGTAGTGCGTGCTCCCGTCTTCAAGATATCTTCGATCTCTTTTTCAATCAAATTGTCGTGGATGCCATCTGTACAGAGTAGAACGCGGTCACCCGGGTAGATAGTAACCTGGTCAAGATGAATAGATGGCGGCTGCGGACCACCCAAAGCCTGGGTAATGCCACCACGCAAGCGGAAGTAACTATATTCCGTATCCGATAACTGATCAGCCCGCATGGCCTGGTCGATACGGAGCGCGTCCGACTGATTGATGATCTGGTTTTCTACCAGTTTTGCCAGCAAACCGTCGTCACTAGTGAGGCGCTTCAGCGTCTCGTTCGCTCGTAATAAGTAGATGCGGCTATCACCAACATGGGCAAAGATCATTGTGTAGCCTTTTAATTTGGGTTGGCGACAAAGCGCAGCTATGGCTACAGTAGTCGCCAGGTCACTTGTTCCGGCGCGTTCTGCTCCTTCAGTGCGAACCTGTTCATCCGCTTCAATGATGAGTTGTTCAAGAATGTTGCAGAGATCGACTTCGCTGCACTCCTCAAGAAAACCCTGTACTCTGCGCCCTTTTTGTACTTGTTGGAGAAAACGTTTCCAACTTTTACGTGTCGATCGCGCGGCAGTTTGTGAGGCAATTTCGCCCGCCGCGCTTCCCCCGACTCCATCAAAAACCGCAGCTAAACCACTTTGTTCATCTGTGATGATGCTATCCTCGTTGCGGTCAGGGTGCCTTTCACAGGCCACCGAATGTCGGGCAAAGGTGAAAGGTGGTAATTCGGAGGCGCCCCCTCCAATAGAGATTCGATTAAGTCGACTGATTTTTTGTTGCGACATCCTTGTCGAGTGCTCCTTGCGAAATCCGCTACCACACGCCTTAGTATTTGAATTGATGTGATCCGAATGAATTTATGGGATATATTGTGTGCAAGTATATCAGATATGAAGGGGAAAAGAAAAGGGATAAAACGTTGAGCCTGATAAAACTGAAGAAAATGTGCAATGTTACCATTGAAAGCTCTTGAGGACTAGACGACAATCTCATAAGTAGGGTAGACTGTTCGTAGAGGGAAGTGAAACGTCCTTCTAACAAAGAAAGTATTTTTGGAAAGGGGCCTGCCCGTGATTCACCATGTTCTTGTTCCAACTGATGGCTCAGAAAATGCTGAACGTGCCGTGCGTTTCAGCGCTCAAGTGGCAGACCGCCGCCAACAGGCGGAGGTGACAGTTGTCTTTGTGCACCTGCTGGTATCGCCACCGTCAAGTGTTGGGGTGCTAACGCCTGCTCCGGAACAACATCTCCATGACCTCAGTGACGAGGAACGAGCGCGTGCCCAAGAAATAGTTGATCGGGCAGTAGAAGAAGTACGCGGCCTCGTTACTTCGCCAGATGTCACCGTCACCGGGCGCGTCGTTATCGATAGCCAAATTGATGAGGGCATATTGCGAGTCGCCGAGGAGACCAATGCCGATATCATCGTTGTTGGGACTCGCGGCCTAAGCCCGCTCAGGGGAGCCATTATGGGGAGCGTCAGCCATTCTCTGATCGAGAAAGCCCGCTGCCCGGTATTGGTCGTCAAGTAGCCCAGGCCACTACAAACATTCACTGATCTTTAAGAAATTTTCAAATATGATGCGCGAATGTTCAAGAAAGAGCTGGTAGTGCGTCAGCCGATCGCGCTTGACCTGCTCGAGGACTGCTGGCTCTAACGCCTGGCTCATATTAAGCATGAGATCTTCTTCCCCAAACCAGATGTCGAACATTTCTGGGGTTACTTCAATATGGTATTGCAGGCCGTAAGCTCGATGTCCCACGCGAAATGCCTCATTAGCAGTGTTCTCGCTGCTCGCAAGTTTGATAGCTCCACTGGGTAAAGCAAAGGTATCTTCATGCCAATGAATGACCTGTTGATAGCCCGGTAGCCCCTGGAAGAGAGGGTCTTTATCCCCTTCGCTTGTTAGTTTTACAGTAAAGAAACCTACTTCGGTCATATGATGGCGAGTGACGGGAGCATTCAGAGCGCTTGCCAGCAATTGGCCCCCAAGACAAATCCCGAGATAGGGAATATCCTGTTCGACGACTGCGCGCAAAAATGCTTTCTCCCGTAACAAGTATGGATATTTGTCGTGGGCATTGGCATTCTGTGGGCCACCTAAGGCGATAATTGCGCCGTAACCGGCAGGATCAGGAAATGGATCTGCATCAGCCTTGACGATGTCAAAGGGAATATGATGATCTTGCATGATCTTACCCAGGTAGCCTGGTGGATCATCCCAGTAATTTTGCAGCGCCAGCACGCGTTTCATCTTTTTTTTCCCTCTCCTGCTGTTACGAACTACGGTTGTTGGCCGGTGCAAGTTATCTCTACGCTCCAACTTTGTTGCGCTTCGAGCAGGAGAGGCCAGAGCAATGTAAGGCAGCTACCCTGGTGGTTGCGCTCAAAGCCTGCTTCCGAACCAGTGACCGTCTCAATAGAGAAACGCCAGAGGGTTGTCGCTTTGCTCAGGGAGAACCCGACGTCCTGCCCTATCCAGTAATTCCCGATATGGAAATCCTGTACCTGCAAGACCTCTCCTGAGCCATCAAAATGGTTGTCGTCAAGGTTGTGCCCATCAACATGATAATAGGCTTGATCGTTGGTGCCGCCACCTAACAAATGAATATTCCATTCGCTGGCAAAACGTGTTTGCAGCCGTGACTGTCCTTTATTGTGAATGGTGTAGCGCACGATCAACCGTTCTTCGCCAAAAGGCACGAAGAGCGTCTTCTCAAGTTGGACAGGGAGGGGTCCCAGGGCACCCGGACGTTTTACCTGGCCAGCGCGCGTCATCGTAACGGTGATACCATTGGCATCCTGCTGGACGTCCGTCGCGTAGGGAAGTTCAACAAAGGTTCCCTGTTCTTCGTATCGACCCTGCGCGAAGTGCTCCAACGTAACAGCGGGAGCGAAAAAATGATCGACCAGGCTGCTGCGGCGGTAGCGATCAATGACGAGGCGCCTGTCGAGGTCTGGCTCTTTCGTTCGGACAGTGCTATGAGGTGAGATAGGTTCAGCGCTGTCGCGGGTATTTTGATGCTTTATGGCCGCTTCATGCTGGCGACGTTCCTGCTCAAATTGGCGCAGCGTCTCATGATAACTTTCCTGGTGACGTGTCATGACAGAGAGCAAGTTATGCATACTTCTACGCATATCCCACTCAAAAAGCGAGCCGCCGCGATGCGGATCGATATAGAGATTTTGCAGGTCACCCTCAACAAGCAGTTCATCCTGGCTATCACGGTCAAAGTCGGTATACTCGAAGTGTTGCCAATGGTCAGCGCCGTGACGCGCGCGATCGGCGGCGTTTTCAGCTTTAATCAGATGATGGTAGATCGCAGAACGCACATGCCCCATATAAATGCCTCCAAAGAGGCCATGCCAGTAGGTATCGTTGGCCTGAGCTTTCCACAACTGTACCAGACCTGTTTCAGGGGTAGCGCCCGCATCATACACTTTATGATGGACGCGCAACATTTTCTTGTGTTGATTGTTTATCTCATGGTAGCGTACCAGGAAGTTGCGCCAGAAGCCTCCGCGCATAAATTGGAGGATATCGTCGCGTTTTTCTTTTTCTAACTGGTGCAGGAGTTTGCCAAAGATATATGACTTTTGCGGTGGAAGTGCCCACTCTGTCATTTCGATATATGAGGATGTTGGGATGTAGATACGTCCCAGTGCGGGATAATTTCGCGCGTATTCACCTAGAGGCGTTGTGTGAAGCCAGTCGGTGTTTTGCTCAAGCGCAGTGAAAAACTCTTCGATCCATCCTGAGCGACCTTCTGACCCCCAACAATATGGGCCGGTCTCCGGCCAGCTACCAAACTTCTCACCATCGTCGCCCATTACTACGATGCGCCTTCCATCAGGTGTTGCCAGAGAGCGCATATACTCGATGGTCTCTTTGACAGGTTTCCATGGGATCGTATAACGTAACGACTTACTGGTTGCAAAGATTTTTAAGATGCTGCTCTGATCCTCGGTGGCATAATAGCCGTAGAGATCGTGATCTTCTAATCCAACATTCTTAAAGTGAACGTCGTCAAGAATTGTCCACTCAATGCCCGCTTCTCTGAGAAAATGAGGTAGGTCTGGTTCCCAGACTCGTTCAGCTATCCACATGCCGCTAGCTTCTGTCCCAAAATCACGTTGAATACGTTCTGTCAGACGACGTATCTGGGCCACTTTGTCTCTGTCAGGAATAGAAGAAAGGATGGGTTCGTAGTAGCCGCCACTGGCTATCTCAACCTGCCCGCGCTGAACTAGCAGTGAAATACGTTCCAAGAAGGCTGGTTGTGCTTCATCCATCCAATCAAGGAGTGAACCTGTATAGTGCAACGAAAGACGTACTTTGGGATGTCGTTCTAGCGCTTCGATCATAGGTAAATAGGATTCCTCGTAGACTTGCTGGAAGACCCATGGGAAGTTACCAACTGGTTGGTGATTATGCAGCGCTAGACCAAAGTGGATGCTATTGGTTTGCCAAGTTGTCATGTAAATCACCTAAAATAAAGTAGGGGTGAAGCGGTATTGGATGTACCCAACGCTTCCTTGCCCATTTTCTTTCACTATATCGTATAGTTTGCCGTGGGTCAAGCGTAAAGCGAACACGCCTGGTTGCCTGACAGAGATAGAGTGAACAATTGTTGTTTGCGCAGTCCGTTCTCGTGTGCATTTTTTTCAGGCCTCAGAAACTATTTCCTTGTTTGCACCTATTGATATACTTACAACAGAACATCATTAAAATACGTAATTGTTGGAGAGCAGGGAAAGGATGGCAGTTATCAAATTATTACTGGTTGATGATCATGGACCACTACGGAGTGCACTACGTGAGGGTCTACAGGCAACGGGTGTCGTACAGGTAGTCGGCGAGGCCGCCAGTGGCCGTGAGGCGGTGGCGCGGGCGCTCGAACACGACATAGATGTCATCTTGATGGACGTGCAATTGCACGATGAAAAGGCAGGACGCAATGCCCTGAGCGGGGTAGGGGCCGCAGTGGCTATTCGGCGTGAGCGTCCTCGTTTACCCGTCGTTTTTTATTCTATCCAGGACGATGATGAGTACTATCGTGAGTTTCGTGCCTCTGGCATACTGACCCACTACGCGTATGTACGCAAGAGCAACTATTTGCTGCCCAGTATGCTGGTTCCGCTGCTGCGCGATGCCATCAGTGGGCGTAGCCTGGTTGATCCCGAAATCGAAGATAGAGTGCAGGAGGTGCGCGATCTTGATGAGCAGTCTCCTCGCGCTCTGCTAGAGCCAAACGAACTGCGCGTGGCGGAACTGCTGGCTCAAGGTATGACCAACGAGCAGATCGCGGCTCGCCTCAACCTGCACGACAAACGTGCAGTCAGCCGAACGAACGGCCGTATCTATGCCGCCTGGGGATTGAGCGAGACCGCGGTGGACGACAAAGTCGCGCGGGCAAGGGCGACACTAATCTACACGATGAACCGTATGATAATCTGGGATGAAAATGGAGCGGCACTGGTGCAGGATCGCAGGGGAGATTGGGTACCGCTCTACAAAGAAGAATAATATGTCGCTCGTAACCTTTCTTGAACCGACACACCTTTTTCAAACCATCACGCTGGCGCTTTCCATTTTTAACCTGGTGACATTTCTCTGGTTAGCAATAACAGTCTGGCTGAATGGAGACCGACGGACCTGGATTGCGCGCCTGGGTGTTGTGGGACTGGGTTTTTCTGCATTTTTCTTCTTTCTGCAAGCGCTTCTTATCGACAAACCACTCGTGCAGAATGCAGGTCTCGTTGCGCAAGACTTTTTGTGGCGCTTACTCTGGTTACCTGCAATATGCGTACCGTATATCTGGTTTGCTATTGGCCTACATTATGCCGCCCTCATCAATGAAAATTGGCGGAGACGGCGACCCCTGCTTCTGGTAAGTAGCGGCTTACTCGGTTGCTTCCTGTTGTTGATGCTCATTCTTCATCAATCGACGTTTACCTTTATGGGAACAATACGCTTGTTAGCCTATAGCAAGCTGTATGATGATACAAACGCCGGATTGTTTTCTCCGACTGTGCTCTTGCTGGTGCTTTTTCTGTTCTATGTCACGTTCTGTGCCATTGGACCCTGGTTTACACTGGGCCGTATTAATCGCGTCATGCGTGCCTTGTGGAGTTATAGCAGGCGTAGAATAGGGAAAGGAGGAAATGAGCATCGAAGACGAAATGGACGCCGGTAAAATGCCGAGTGTGCACCAGGTGCTCTCTGGAGCTTTTTGGGATGATCCAACCGATGTAGAACTGCTGCAGGAGCCAATTCTCTCGTGGCATCTCGCGCGTCCAGGTTTATTTCTAGCTGCTGTATTGATGGTTGGCCTCACAACCATCCTTGGAATCGTGGGCATCTGGTCTATAGTCGATTGGTTTGAATTTCAACACCACGGGACGCCATCGTTAGCTGTTTTGCCGCCCCTTAACGCTATCCCTTTACATTTGCTTGTTCTCGATACACTCGCCACCGGGGTTGTGGCCTTCATTATTCTGCTGGTTGGATATTCTGTTGTGCGACACGGCGTTCTTATCGAACGTCCATTAGCCAGACGGGGCTTCTTTGAGCAATGGCGGGGTATTGTAATCGTAGCGACTACCGTGGCTATTTTCATCGCGCTGCTCGTAGATTTTACGGGCAGCGATCTCGGTAGCCTGTTGCTGATCACCTCCCTTGCTACTGGCGTCTACGCAATGTTTACCTGGACCAGTTATACAGCGCATGATCGCTATATTGCGCTCCTCGGCCCTTTTATCCATAGTACAAATCTACGCCACTGGCTACATACTGATCTACAAAAGACTGAACAGGGGCTGGAGGACCTCTTTTTTCACCTGTGTCAGGATGTGTTAGCGGTCAAATGTGCGCGTATGACCGTGATGGCCGGTTCGGTAAGGCGTGTTTTTAGTTATCGCTGGCCGCTAGGAGCGAAGGAACAATATATGTACTCTGCTCCTAAGTTTATCCCCAGGAATGGTTATGACAAAGCCATAGGTGGAGGAAATCGCGCACCAGCACGAATGCGGATAACGATTGATGGACAACCAATGATCTGCTGGGTTCTACCGATATATGATGAGCTTGGCCTGGTGGCGATGCTCTACCTTGGCCCGCGCCAGGATGGAGGGGCCTTTACCGATGAAGATATGGACCTTGCACACGCCTGTGGCCAACGCATCCTTGATACGCTAGGTGATCATGAAGCTATGCAAGCGGTTGCCGCATTGTTGCGTCGCCGCATTGTCGATGTGAAGTTACTTGGGGGGCAACAGCGCCGTATACTCCACGATGATATCCTACCTGAAATGCATCTTGCTTTGTTGCGACTGGAAACGCTCCGATCGTTCTTTGATACGGAGAGAGACAGTCATCAACACGAAGAGAACCCCGCAGTTCTTCCAGAGGACGTGCTCAATGAGGTCACGGGTATGATTAGTGACGCGCACCGCCGCCTGGCCTCGATGATGCGTGCAACTGTACCGAGTGCACCGTATCGGTTAGAACGCGAAGGCATGATGAATGCCATTCACACCATGCTTGATCAAGACTTTCAACAGGCATTTGATGAAGTTGAGTGGTGTGTCTCTGAAGAGACCGCAAACTGTATCGATGAAGTAACGCCACCGGCTATTGCCGAACTCATCTTTGCTGCTGTACAGGAGGCTTTGCGCAATGCCGCACGTCACGCGCGCGGTTCAGATGTGCATCGTCGTTTACGCCTGACACTGAAAGCCTCGTGTGATCGTTTAGATCCACACGTGGAAATGATTGTGGCTGATGATGGAGTTGGTATAATCTCCGCAAGTAGCTCTACAACAGGCACAGGAGGAGGGCTACTCACGCACAGCGCACTTCTTGCCATTGCAGGAGGAAGCCTTACCGTAAAAAGCGCTCCCGATGAGGGAGTGACTGTCCGTATTCTCCTGCCCGCTGAGTCGCTCCGCTAAATGTATTGTTGCTATTGAGAGTACATCGTGTGCCGTGTGCCTGCTCACCCTGTCTCATGCCTGAGCTGCACTACGCTTGGTTACCGCGATCACACTATACCGGTCACGTATGTTCATCGCAGCGCACAAGGCTTGTTTGGTATCCATCGCTGTAACTGCGCTCTCTTGTAGCGCTTCTACCTCCGGTCAGCAGAGATGCAAGGAAGTACCTGGTTTAGTGAGCATAAGCGTCAAAGGTATGAGCATAAGCGTCAAAGGTAATAGAAATATAAAAGACAAGGTTGGGAATAACGAAAAAGCATATAAGGAGCATTGTTATGATACTGATTACTGGTGCGACAGGCTATATTGGACGACACCTTGTATCTCGACTGGTTGCACAGGGAGAACGTCCTCGCTGTCTGGTGCGAGATATGAAGCGCGCAGCAGCTGTCTTGCCTGGTGATAAAGTCGAATTGGTGCGGGGGGATACCATTGACCCCGCTTCACTGAAAAAAGCTGTGCGTGGTATTGATACCATTGTCCATGCTGCTTTTATTACTGCTGACCATAAAGAATCAGCGGGTAATCACTATGAAGATACCAATGTGCGTGGCACCGCGAACCTGATTCAAGCGGCGAAGGATGCAGGTGTCAAGCGTATCATTGAGATTAGCGGGTTGGGTACCAAACAGGATAAGCCAGGCAGCTATATGCAGGGTCGCTATTTAGCAGAAAAAATGCTGAAAGAGAGCGGTTTAGCCTGGACGATTATCCAGCCATCGGTGCTTTTTGGGAAGGATGCCCCCTTCATCAAAGGCCTGACAGATCTTATCCGTTCCGCCCCTGTCGTGCCGCTGATTGGTGGCGGCAAGACCATGTTTCAGCCGATCTATGTCGAAGATGTTGTGACGGTAATTATGAAGGTGTTGGAAGATCCGGAACGGACAAGTGGGAAGACGTATACTATTGGTGGTCCTGCGTATTACTCTTTTAGCCAGGTGATCGACATTTTACTTGATACAATGCACAAGACGCGCATTAAAGCGCCTGCTCCCACAGCGCTGGTGGGCGTTGGCGCCTTGATGATGGAAGCAGTCTTACCGAAACCGCCGTTAACAAAAGCCGCCATGGCGCTTTTCTCCTTTGATAACACCACAGATTTACAGGGCGTTAAGCGCGATTTTGGCTTTACGCCAGTGTCTTTTACCGATTACTTGAAAGAGCATGGCGTCTAAAACCAATCCAAAATCTGCTGTGCTATAATGTGAGGGCATGAACGTCTAATAGATAGAGATCATGCCCTTACCTTTTGTGGAGTTCGGTCTCTTGGCACTATTACTATGCAACCATAGAATTTCGATGTTGGTTTGCTGCAATGGTGTTTCGTTGGTTCCTGAGTGCTTATAGGATGGAGGAAGGCACTTGAGCGTATCACCTGATATAGCGTCAAAGGCTTTCAACGACTTACGTTCTATTGGTGAGGCGTTGATGCGTATTTCGCGGGGTTTACATGAGCATACGCAGAAGTTAGAGAGGGCTGTCGAGGGTACATATGCAAGCGAGAGCAGCGACCCTCGTGTTCGTTTGCTGAGCGACTCGCTGCACTTGAGTCGACTGGCTGACCTGGAATTAGGGCGACTCAGTCAAACGCTCCAGCGTGTGTTACAACTGTTGCAGGGGCAAATGGCCAATACAGCACAACCAGTTTCTAAGAGTGTCCTTACCCCATTTGAACGAGAGCGCCAGGCTCTGAATTCGAGTATTAACACGCTCAAGCGAGAACGCAATGAGTTGGAGACCCTGTACGATATTGCACGTGTGCTGAATTCGACACTTGAGTTTGACCAGGTGTTGCGCCTGGTTATGGAGCAGGTGATCCGTTTCGTCAACGCAGAGAGTGGCTTCCTCGCGTTGGTGGATCCAGTAACTAATGAGCTTGAATTTACCATCGCGCTTGATAAACAGGGACACGCCGATCGATAGAAGTGCCTACAGGAATAGCCGCAGTACAGTGAATCGCGTAGTACGAACGAGGGAGCCAATCCTGACTGATGATGCGCAGGTAGACGATGCTCTGAAGGAGCAAGAGAGTATCATGGCCTATGGCATCCGCTCAATTATGTGCGCGCCGCTGGTTGTGCGCGACCATTGTATTGGTGCGGTTTATGTTGATAGCCGTATCAATGCGAACTTGTTTGGCCCAAAACATCGCGAGCTCCTATTGGCTTTCTGTCATCAAGCGGCGATTGCCATTGATAATGCGCGTCTCTTTGCTGACCTGACCAGGACGATTCGCAAGGTCAACGAAGATAAGCAATATATGGACAATATCTTTTCTTCCATAGCCAATGGTGTGATCACTACTGACTCCTCAGGCATAGTCACAACTTTTAACGATGCAGCGGCGAAGATCCTGCGTATGGATCCAAAGGATGCGATAGGGAAACATCACAAGGTCGTCTTTGCTGCCAGACCACAGGTCGGTATCAGTGAAATGCTGCAAAATGCCAGGATACAGCACGAACATGGCACGATGGTCACTAAATCGATCGATTGTGAAATACCTGGCGCGGGAGAGGTGAACTTGAACCTCTACGTCTCCGCGTTGTTGGATACACAGAACAACCACATTGGTATAGCACTTGTAATTGACGACCGCACTGAGTTGAAGCGTTCAGTGGCTCAGGCGAAAGAGGTACGACGCATATTTGAACGGTACGTTCATCCCAACGTTGTGCAACAACTCATCAAAGACCCAATGGCACTGAACCTCGGTGGGGAAACCAAGGAAATTTCTGTTGTTTTTGCGGACATACGAGGATACACCCGGCTAAGCGAGAGTATGGCTCCTGAACAAATGATGAACCTGCTAAACAGTTATCTTGGCATCATGGTTGAGGAGATCTGGCACGAGGAAGGAACCGTGACGGCCTTTATAGGCGATGCCTTGATGGCTATTTTTAATGCGCCGCTACCCCAGGGCGATCATGCTTTACGAGCGGTGCGCGCCGCCTGGAATATGAGAAAAGCAGTGCAGAATTATCAGCAGGATCATCCTCAGGAGCTCCCTTTGGCCTTTGGTTTAGGCGTGAACACAGGTCTGGGAGTTGTCGGCAATCTTGGTTCAACCGGTCGCATGCAGAACTATACAGCGATTGGAGATGTGGTGAATGTGGCCTCACGCCTGCAATCAAACGCTTCTGATAATAATATCCTGTTAAATCACTCGACGTTCGTCCAGGTGCGCCAGCATGTGATGGTCTCCCGCCTAGCGCCTTTACAGGTGAAAAATAAGTCGGCTCCATTGGAAGTGTGGGCATTGTTGGGATTAGTCTGACGATCCAATCGATCGCTACTCACAACTTCTTCCGCAATACAAATCCCATCTGCTGAAGACGTACGAAACCGAACCACTCGTATAGTCTATGTGCGTGAATATTCTCTTCCTGCGTATTGAGCATAATGCGTGACACGTGAGCCTTCTCAAAAAAGCGTATTGCTTCTGCCATAAGACGAATACCAATTCCTTGTCCGCTCGCGGATGGGTGGACGGCGATACGTACAAGGTAGCCATATTCACCATCTAGAGCATTGAACTGGTAGCCAATGACCTTGCCGTTGAGCTCCGCAACGACAAAATAGGGATGTGTAGCAGCAATGTCAAGAAAAGAGACCTCATCGTAGCGCCATAACTCTTCGAAGCAAGCTTCATCGATAGTGAGGAGGGTAGGTATATCGCGTGCCTCGACGGGACGGGTAGTGACTTCCTGATTCCCCAGCGATGGGATGCGATAGTCAAACTTATCGTAGGAGTAGAGCAAGCAAAAGGGGATGAAACCACGCGTGAGCAGCACATCACGCAGCCAATCGTGCTGCTCGTCATTACCAGAGTAATGGAGATAGCGCACCCGCCTTGCGATCAAGAGCGGCGTCAGGTGATTAAGGAGATCATCCAGAAGTTTCAGATAGGATTTACTTTCCGTCCAACTGACGCAGAAGCCACCGATCCATGCCGAGGGGATATGGGCCGTTTGGGTAAGGATGAAGCCTCGTAGTGAAGAGCCATGAAACGAGCCTAGAGCCGGGTAATGTGAGAGGAGCATTGGGAGTTCCTCAGGCGTAAAGCGCTGATAGACGTATTCAGAAGTATGGAGTAATCGCCTGATTTGAGGTATATTATCACCCGTTAATGGGCGTATTTCTTCCATACTTCGCGTTAGTATTCTTCTTAATCCCACCTACGCATCGGGTCCTTTAACTTCACGGCGTAAACGTTCGATATCGGGTTTCGGCGCGTTACGCATTCTATAGCCCGTCAATTTATGAAGTCGCCGCAACTCAGCTACCAATACCTCTGCATTGATGTGGAAGTCCAGCTCTGCATCTGGCCCGGCACCGAGACTGTCTACTGCTGCATCGTCTCCCAGGAGCAAATTGATACAGGTGGCAACACAAGCTCCCATGACATCCAGGTTATATCCACCCTCTTGCACGATTATTAGGCGGCCATTACAGAGTGTTTGTGCCAGATCGATAACCATTCTAGTCAGTTGTGCGTAACCAGCTGTGGAGAGATTCATCTGACCAAGTGGGTCATTCCAATGGGCATCGAATCCAGCAGAGACAAGGATCAATTGTGGGTCAAAACGGTCGGCGGCGTGTGCCATAACTTGCCGGAAGATAGGCTCGTATACCTCATATCCGGCTGTCGCAGGTAGCGGTACATTGATAGTTGTACCCAGCCCCGTTCCTTCTCCACGTTCGTCGGAGTGACCTGTGCCTGGATAGAATGGCGCTTGATGTATCGAAAAATAGAGCACACGCGGATCAGCATAAAAAATATCCTGTATGCCATTGCCGTGGTGTACATCATAGTCAATAATCATTACCCGTTCCAGCCCATGATGATCAAGCGCATATTGTGCAGCAATGGCTACATTATTGAAGAGGCAGAAACCCATTGCTTCATCTGGTAGAGCATGATGGCCTGGTGGGCGTACAAGGCAGTAAGCATTGTCAACCTCGCCATGCAAAATGGCATCAATAGCGGTCAGCGGCGCACCAGCAGCCTTGATTGCCGCAGCATATGATTGCGCCGAAACGTAGGTATCTGTAGCAAAAAAGCGAGTTCTGGTACCTCCTCGTTGCTCTTCCCTGGCTACCTTGTCGGCAGCAGCCTTTACCTGCTGAATGTATGCGCGGTCATGAACCAGAGCCAGTTCATCTTCAGTTGCAGCTCGTGGTGGAATCTGGATCAACCCATCTCGCTTCAGCCAACCCAGAGCTTCCAGGACTTTGATCGCCATCTCAATGCGTTGGGGCCTCTCCGGGTGTTGTGGAGGGGTGAGGTGCTCTAAAAAAATTGGATCGTAGATCAGCGCGGTGGTCATGTTTTTCCTTTTTGTATAATTTTCCAGGGAGGCGCCCGCGGCGCAGCATCCCTGGGAAAATTATAGAATTATAACTTTGCCAGGGCTTTCTTGACCAGGTCAGGGATCTCAAAGATGGTATCAGCAACAGGTACATGCGCAGCCTGAAGTGCAGCAACCTTTCCCTGGGCCGTACCGGTATTGCCGGAGATGATTGCTCCAGCGTGTCCCATACGCTTGCCTGGAGGGGCAGTACGTCCTGAGACGAATGCCACGACGGGTTTTTTCATCGTTTTGATGAACTCGGCAGCATCTTCTTCGTCACTGCCACCGATTTCACCGCACATGACAACGACATGCGTTCCCGGGTCGTCCTCGAAGAGCTTCAGGTAGTCCACGAAGGTCGATCCAATAATCGGGTCTCCGCCAATGCCTATACAGGTAGATTGTCCAATTCCAGCTTCGGTGAGTAATGCGACAACTTCGTATGTCAGTGTGCCAGAGCGTGAGATGAATCCGACGGGGCCGGGTTTAAAGATCTGGTAAGGGATGATGCCGATCTTGCCATGGCCGGGGGTACACATGCCAGGACAGTTAGGGCCGATCAGTTGCGCTCCATATTCTCGTACAACCAGCATAGCGCGGGTCATATCGATCACGGGAATGCCCTCGGTGATGCAAACGATCAAGCCAATTCCTGCGCTGGCTGCCTCCATGATCGCATCGGCGGCGCCTGGGGGAGGCACGAATATACAACTAGCCCTGGCGTCCGTCGCTGCTTTTGCCTCGCGAACAGTATCAAAGACTGGAACGCCTTCTGTCGTCGTCCCGCCCTTGCCAGGAGTTACGCCGCCAACGATCTTTGTGCCAGCGGCTTTCATATTGCGTGTGTGAAACTGTCCTTCCCGTCCTGTGATGCCCTGCACAATCACCCGCGTCGAACTGTCTAGCAAAATACTCATAATTCGTTGTTTCCCTCTAAGTGATTAGCCGATCGCGGCGACGATCTTTTGAGCCGCCTCACGCATATCTTTACCCCAATCAAGCCCGGCATCTTTTAACATTGCTTTCCCTTCTTCCGAGCCTGTGCCCGACAAACGGACAACAATGGGCATACCCTTTGGAAGTTCGGCCTGGGCCATGATCACGCCCTTTGCAACTTCTTCGCCGCGTGTGATGCCACCGAAGATATTGACCAGGATGCCCTTGACCTGTGGATCGAGCGCCACAAAGGATAATGCTTTATACATCATTTCAGCCTTGGCCCCGCCACCGATGTCGAGGAAATTGGCGGGTTTGCCACCAACGCGGGCAACCATATCGAGCGTGGTCATGACGAGTCCCGCACCATTGCCAATGATGCCGATGTTGCCATCGAGTTTGACATAAGTCAATCCTGCCTGCTTGGCCTCGTACTCCAGTGGATTTGACTCTTCCGACTCTGCCCACGAAGCAAACTCTTTCTGGCGGAAGAGGCCATTGTCGTCGATGAGAATTTTAGCGTCGGCTGCCAGTACCTGTCCCTCAGTGGTCAGTACAAGCGGATTGATTTCAGCCAGGCTGGCGTCACTCTCAGTAAAGGCTTTGGCAAGGGCAGTAAGGATAGCTCCTCCTTTGCCAATCACCTGGTGGGGAAGTCCAGCACGTGCCAGGATATCGCGCGCTTCAAAGGGACGGAGCCCCCATCGCATATCGATGGGCTGTTTAATGATCTTCTCGGGGGTTTTTGCGGCTACCTCTTCTATATCGATGCCACCCTCTTTTGAAACCATAACAACGGGAGCCTGTGACTTGCGATCCAGGATGATACCCAGGTAGTATTCCTCTTGAATATTTATTTTGGAAAGGACAAGCACTTTTTCGACTGTTAGCCCTTTAATATCCATGCCCAGTACTTTTGCTGCGGCTGCGCGTGCCTGTTCTGGCGTATCGCCAAACTGAATGCCACCTGCTTTGCCACGCCCACCAACGTATACCTGGGCTTTAATGACGACTGGCCCACCTAATTCGCGAGCAATTGCTTCAGCCTCCTCTGGCGTATACGCTACTTTTCCTGGCTGAATGGGGACTCCATAGCGTGCCAGAATATCTTTGGCTTGATATTCATGGATTTTCACTAAAAATACTCTCCTTGTGACAGAAACTGTACGCCTCTAGCGGGCGAGAAAATCTGCTTGTTAACTGAAATCATGCTAACACCATACTCACGGGGTGTCAAGAATGAAAGTGAATAAAGCGTGAGAGCAAAAGTATGAATGTACATATCTGAATAACTGAGGGCTATTAAGTCTTGCCAAAACTTGATACAATAGAGACGGGGAAATGATATCTACGATAAGGAGGGCATGTTTATGGTAAAAAAGTTACCAACAATTTCGGCCCCACCAGGGTTTCAGGAGAAAACGCCTGTGCTTCAAGGTACGAATTTACGGCCCCCCCCCAGACCCCCACGACAATGGCTATTGTTCAGCAGCCTGTTAATTCTGGGGGTAATTGTTCTCGGTTACGTCAGCTATAGCACATTGGGATGGCTAAAAAATGTTACATTTTCTCTCAATCCCGCTCCTACACCAGTTCCAACACATACCTTCGATGTTCAGCGGACTGCAACGTACGCCGGCTTAGATTTTTCTGTACTCAATGTACAATATGCCACCTCTTTTGCAGATGACGGCATTCGATCTGGCCCAACTATAGTGCGTTTGAATATGAAAGTGACAAACAAGTCTACTGACCAAATTAGTATCATCTATTATGATATTGCTCGCCTGATTGCTCCAAATCTTGATCCAATGAGCCCTACAAATGTATCTCTCTCCGTTGGACCCAAACCGGGGACAAGCGAAACTGGTTGGATCGACTTTACTGCCCCTGCTGGGCTGCAGCTTGGCACATTGAAACTACAGCTTGGCTCTTCGATGCTTGGCGAATACCTGGCGACCATACCATTTACGGGAAATTTCAATCCTGGCATCTATAATGATAGATCGTCATCGCAATCTCTTGATATTTATTATTACTTTCCCTATTACGCTCCACTATTGCTCATCTATCACCTTTCGAGGGTTGACATTCGTTACTCCTATCACGGTACCCAGGCCAAAGCTGGGCAGCAATATTATGTTTTGAACTTCAGCGTTACTAATCCCAACGGGGTTAATGTGTCGCCGGGCTTTGGCTATGACTATGTGCGGCTCATCTATTACGGCGGCTCTCCTCACCCACCAGTTGATAACACCTTGCCGTATGGCTTTAATGCCGGGGCGAGAGACGTAAAAGGGGTAGAGGCGTTTTTAGGCCCGGCAGGTATAAGATCAATCACCATTGACTTCCTGAGACAATATACCAGTGCAGGGACCGAATATACAGTTTCGATTTAGATACAGCATTTTTTAGGTGAGAAAAGAAGTGCAGCCGGGGTTCTCTGAGGCAGTGGCTGCACTTCTTTTCTCACCTGACTGGTTAGATGCTATACGGATGAAAAAAGAACGAGCAGTTATTGATGGATAAAAGCGAGCACTTCATCGCGCTTTTGCTCCATTAACTCGCGGCTGTTCGCCTCAAGGTTTAAACGAAGTAGTGGTTCTGTATTCGAAGGACGCACATTAAACCACCAGTCTCCGAAATCAAGGGTTATCCCATCTAAATGATCGACGGACTGCGCTTCTTTGCCGAAGTGCTCCTCTAACGCGTGAAGTTTGCTCTGCACGTCAGTGACTTTACTATTAATTTCACCGCTACGTATGCCATGATCGAGTGGCTTGAGCAGTTCGGAGAGCGGCTTGTTCTCAACCGAGACAAGCTCGAGCATAATGAGAAAAGCGATTAAGCCCGAGTCAGCGAACCAGTTGTCGCGGAAATAGAAATGACCGGAGTGTTCTCCGCCAAAAATGGCATTGTACTGGCGCATCTCAGCTTTGATATACGAGTGTCCCACGCGTGTGCGTACAGCCTTGCCACCTGATTTGTTAATGAGCTCTGGCACGCTCTTAGAGACGATCAGGTTATAGAGGATTGTTGAACCTGGAGACTTGTGAAGAAGGCTATTAGACACGGCAGCTATCACCATAGAGCCGTCTACCAGGTTGCCATGTTCATCGACGGGAAACATGCGGTCGGCATCCCCATCGAAGGCAGCACCCAGGTTGGCTCCTACTTCGCGTACCTTCTTTTGCACATCCACCATGTTTTCAGGCTCGATGGGGCTGGCGGGATGATTGGGGAAGTTGCCGTCTAATTCAAAATAGAGTGGGACAAGCTCGCAGGGGAGATGCTGGAAGACTTTCGGCATGATCATGCCGGCCATACCATTGCCCGCGTCGATGACTACTTTAAGGGGCCTGATCCTGGATACATCGATAAACGAGAGCGCGTGCTTGACATAATCATCAGTGATATCGCGTTTGATCACCTGGCCCTGGGTGGATGGTTCGGTAAACATTCCACTTACAGCCAGGTCACGGATATCGCCTAGTCCTGACTCGAGGCTAATAGGAAAAGCCTGGGCGCGGCAGAATTTCATACCGTTATATTTTCCCGGGTTGTGTGATGCAGTAATCATTACACCGGCGGAAAAGTTACATTTCCCAACGGCAAAATAGAGACCATCGGTCGTAGTCATGCCCAGGTCGATAGCGTTAACACCCTGATCGGTAATACCACGTAATAAGGCTGCGGCCAATTGCGGTGAAGAGAGGCGCATATCGCGACCGACCGCAATCTCTGGGACTTGTAAATACTGTGCCGCTGCGCGACCTATACGATAGGCTACCTCGTCGGTTAAGGTATCGCCATAGATACCACGAATATCATAGGCATGAAAAATTTCTGGATCAACGGGTACATGAGCTGTGTTCATTATCTGGAATAATCCTTCCTCTTCTTGCGAATTTCTAAAAGTACCCAGGGTTCTCCTGAGCTACGGGGATCGTAGATCTGGCCGACCTCTACAAAGTGTGCTTTAGCGAAGGCCCGTCGTGAAGAACGATTGGCAAGGGCGGTCTCTGCGTAAATGCGTGTCAGTCCAGGTAGAGAAAAGAGGTACTGTACCAGTACGCCGATTGCCTCAGGTCCGTACCCTTTGCCCCAGCGGGTTTTATCACCCAGGCCAAGCCCTATTTCTATCTGCCCAAGGCGATAATCTATATTGAAATAGGTGATGGTACCGATGGGGATATGCTTTTCGTCTTCGATGATAAACCAGAATTGACGCCCATTGCCGCGAACATAGTTGCGTTCAAAAATGGGCAAAAATTCAGTCATACTCTCTGAAAATGGGCGATGTGGATCGTAGCGCCACACCTCGTCGTCGCGTTCCCAATGAAAGACCTTCGAGGCGTCGCTCATGGTGGGACGCCGTAGATAAACCCGTTCACCACGTAGGAGGGTATCTTGTGCGTGCCCTGCCGTCTTGTTGCGTTGTGTCTCCGTCATACAAGCCCTATCTCGTGTGCAAAGCTGGTACCCGCTGCCAGTTGTCCAACGCTGAATGCCTGTGCCAGCGTTTGACCAAGGTCAGCATAGGTGGAGCGTGTGCCCAGATTCACTCCTGCTCGGACAGGTGCACCATAGGCCAGGAGCGGTACATGTTCACGGGTATGATCTGTGCCGCGAAAGGTTGGGTCTACGCCGTGATCGGCGGTGAAGAAAATAGCATCTCCTGCTTGCATAACCTCCTGTACTTGTGCGAACCACATGTCTACATCACGTAACGCCTGGGCATATCCCTGGCTATCGCGACGGTGGCCCCACAACATATCAAACTCAACCAGGTTGACAAAGAGCAACCCGTTAAAATCCTGTTCGAGCCAGCGCAGCGTTGCTTTCATGCTATCACTATTGGTCTCGGTATGGTCGCTCTGTGTCAGTCCTTGTCCCGCGAAAAGGTCCTCAATTTTGCCGAGACCGATAACATCTTTACCGCTGTCTTTAAGTAGGTCGAGGAGAGTTGTGCCAAGTGGCTGGAGCGAGAAATCGCGCCGGTGCTCAGTACGTTTGAAATTCCCCGGCGTTCCAATAAATGGTCGCGCGATGACGCGGCCGACGGCATGCTCTCCGGTGAGCATGTGCCGCGCAATTTCACACATGTGGTACAGCTCGGGAAGGGGAATCACATCCTGATGGGCGGCAATTTGAAAGACGCTATCGGCGGAGGTATAGAGAATGGGGCGACCTGTGCGTATGTGTTCTTCGCCGAGTTCCTTAATGATCTCGGTACCGGAAGCCGCCTTGTTCCCTATCACTTTGCGCCCAATAGCCTTTTCAAAGGGCTCTACTACTTCAGGCGGAAAGCCATGCGGATAGGTAGGCAATGGCTTGTGCAGGACGACGCCGGCCATTTCCCAGTGGCCAGAGGTACTATCTTTGCCAGCGGCTGCTTCAGCCATCCGGCCAAACGCTCCGCGGGCGTGATCCGTTGGAGGAGTTTCCTTGATTGGAGTAATATTTCCCAGTCCTATACTGCCCAGGTTTGGGAGTGCCAGCCCTCCTACCGCCTGCGCGCAGTGCTCCAGCGAACTGGCGCCGTCATCCCCATAGGCGTGTGCATCTGGATTCGCCCCTACGCCTACGCCATCGAGGACGACAAGAATAGCTCGTTTGAGTGCCGTCATAATAACACCTTTGTCTTTTCCAGTTTTGCATGATCGGGCAATGGAGAGCCTATCAGCGGCAATGCGTAGTCATAGAACGCTTGCGTTACCATTGTTTTGCTTTCATCCAGGTAGTGAGCGGGCGTCAAGTATTGTATATTGGCAACCTTTGCCAGTTCAGCTAATCCTGTAGTGCAATGGTACGTTGGTTCTGTGTGGCGTATAAGTGTCACCATTTTATCGCTTTCGCCCTTGAGTAAGGCTCGTAGCGCCATCTGCCCCACAAGATACGCCTCATGCTGGTCTGTATGTGAAATACTGTTCGAAGCCATGCGCTGCAGGTCGCCAGGTTTATCGAAACGTGCGCGCAACTTCAAATGCTGCTTAACTAATTCTACCAGATATTGCGCCGCTCCGCTTAGTAGCGGATGATGGAAGGCATCTTTTCCCGCCTGTCCCGCTGAGCCGAGAGGTATCCCCTGTTCGTCATGTATTGCTTCTGAGGCTACGACAATGACATAACCTATGCTGCGATAGACTGCTTCAACATGCGTGAGAAAGCGATCTGCATTGAATGCCTGCTCAGGCATGAGGATAATGTGCGGTGGGTCATCTTCATTCCGTTTTCCCAGCGCGGAGGCAGCGGCCAGCCAGCCAGCGTTTCGGCCCATTGTCTCTATCACTTTGACAGGATAGTACCAGGGTATAGAGGCCGTGTTCAACGACGAATCCATAGTTGCCAGTGCAATGAAACGTGCCGCGCTGCCATAGCCGGGGCTATGATCGGTAAAGGGGAGGTCATTATCAATCGTTTTTGGGATGCTGATCGTTTGAAAGTCGTAACCAGAATGGAGCGCCGCTTGCGCCAGGCGATGCGCTGTATCTGCTGAATCGTTGCCGCCAATATATAAGAGGTAATGTATATCATACTTGCGTAGAAGAGCAATAACTCGTTCGGGATCATCCTCCTTGAGCTTATAGCGGCAGGAACCAAGAGCGGCTGAAGGTGTGATACGGATTCGCGGCCACAGGTCTGAGGGTTGCTGGCGCAAGTCGATAAGGTCTTCTTTGAGCAATCCTTCGATACCGTGGTGCATTCCATAAATTTCACCGATGCGTGTATCTTTGAGGGCTGCTTCGATGGCACCCACGAGGCTGGCATTGATGACAGCGGTTGCTCCGCCTGACTGTCCAATGATGAGATTACTACGTGTTTTTGGCAAAGAGCGTCTCCTAACTTTCGTCTCTGTTCATTATACCAATATGAAGGTAGAGCGTCGAGAGTACATTTGAAAAGATTTTTATCACATGCTAGTATAAAACAACGCCGTTCGCTTTCTTTGTGTGATAAATGTGTAACTGGAGGGGCATCACTGCGGATGCCCGAAGGCTTATTGAATGAGGCACAAAATTATTCTCGACTGTGACCCCGGCCATGATGATGCCATCGCTATTCTACTTGCTGCCCACCATCCAGAAATTGAACTGCTTGCAATTACCACTGTCGCGGGAAACCAGTCACTTGAGAAGACCACCCACAATGCACTGAAGGTCTGTTCGCTAGCAAATATCCGTAATGTTCCGGTTGCCAGTGGAATGGATCGACCTTTGGTTCGGCCCCCAAGGTATGCGCCGGACATACATGGTGAGTCGGGTATGGATGGACCACATATTCCTGAACCCGATATCGAGCCTGTTCCGCAGCATGGAGTTGACCTGCTTATTGATCTGTTCATGAACGCCGGGGGAGATATTACGCTTGTCACCACCGGGCCCCTCACGAATATTGCGGTGGCCATGCGCCGTGAGCCTGCCATTCTGCCCAGGATCAAGGCGATCTCATTGATGGGCGGCGCGATTGGAGTGGGTAACAGAATGCCTGCCGCTGAGTTTAATATATGGGCTGATCCAGAGGCGGCGGCTATCGTCTTCGGTTGCGGTCGGCCTATTACTATGTCTCCTTTAGAGGTTACCCACCAGGCCCTTGCGACTGAGGAGGTAATTGGTCGCTTACGTGCCGCTAATCTTCGTGTAGCAAACTTCGCGGCGGACTTGCTGATCTTCTTTGGCGATACCTACCATAATGTCTTTGGCTTCCCCGCTCCGCCCGTACATGACCCCTGCGCCGTGGCCGCTGTCATTGATCCTACCATACTGCGCGCACACGCTATGCGTGTCGAGATCGAAACAGTAGGTGAATGGACTTCTGGGCGAACTGTTTGCGACATCTATGGTATGCTGGGGAAGCCGGCCAATGTACGTGTTGGCTATGGCCTGGATGTGCCACGTTTCTGGGAGATGGTGATCAGCACAATTTTAACGTATGAATGATCACTGACTATATTTGATAGTCCATCTCCCAGGAATCATTGCCGCTCCACCCTTGCGTCAGCTCCTGGTGCTTTTCGAGTGCCTCTCCGCCCTTTACCAGGAGTTCAGCAGGTTTCGAGGCAACCACGGAATTTGGTGGGACAGACTCAAATACCAGGGCCATGGCGCCAATCTTGCTGCCTTTGCCGATAGTGATGGGACCTAGAATGGCCGCGCCGACGCCGATGGTGACATCGTCCTCGATAGTAGGGTGGCGTTTCTGTAAGCGACCAGGGCTGCGACGCCACCAGCCGGTGGCACCGAGAGTGACCTGGTGATAAAGCATCACATTATTGCCAATGACCGTTGTTTCTCCAAGGACGATACCGGCGCCATGGTCAATAAAGAAGCGCTTCCCGATCTGCGCACCAGGGTGAATTTCGATGCCAGCCGTTATAAAACGGGCGAACTGCGAGATCAAGCGTGGCAGAAAAGGTATGTGAGCTTTATAAAGGGCGTGGGCAATACGATGGTAGAAAATGGCCCAAAGTCCCTGATAGATGAGCGCTTCAAAGATATTACGACAGGCAGGGTCTTTCTCAAAAATGACATCGATGGCGTCAGGCCAACGTGTTCTACGGCGTGGCGTGTGACTGGGTGCTGGTATAGAGACACCTGGCGGTAGTTGTGGTAGGTGTGAGAGATCGAGGTCAGAATTGTGCGTATACTCGTTGCTTCCCGCCTCTTCAGAGATGCGCTGTGACATAAGCATTACTTTCTATTTCTTATAGCCATTGGTCTATATTGGTCACTAGTGATGCTAATTTGAGTGTAGGGCAGGGGAGAGAAGTTGTCAAGTGCGATACGTGACTTTCATGACAGATGTTGCGTGACAATTACGAAATATGAGCGATTTGTGTTACTATTAGCGCTGCTTTGTCAGATAGTACTTTGTAGGAGATAAGAATGCATATTCCCCCGAAACGGACTCGCAGGTGGCCCTTGTTAGTCCGTTTTGGGAAGGAATATGATCTACTTCAGCGTCAGTAAGGCTTCGCGCTCAGCAGCAGTTTCTAATACCTGCTGGTTTTTCACGATCTCGACGAGTTTTTTACGTCCCTTGGGGCTACCGATCATAAGGACGCCCACAAGCTTGTTCTCGCGGAAGAACAATTTGCGGTAGTTTTCGTTACCTTTCTCGCCTGGTTCGCGCAAGGCAATACTCTCTAGCTCAGGGTTATTTGACTCCGCGGTGCCAACGACGGCAATATTCACATCGAAGAGTGGGCTGGTGTAGGTCGGGACATCCACGTATGGCTCGTGGCCGCCAGCCATATTTATGGCTGCGATGCGCCCATGGGCCATCGCGTTATCCCACGTTCCCATCGTGTGATGCCGGTTAATCGTCGGGTCGTAGAACTCGGCCACGTCGCCAGCGGAGTAGACGCCAGGAACGTTGGTCTCCAAATATTCATTCACTACCACTCCCTGGCGTACCTGGGTAGGCGTATGATTGAGGATACTTGTGTTCAAGGTGATGCCCAGGCCGACGCCAATCACATCGGTTTGTATCTCGCGGCCCTTCTTCGTCTTTACATAACTCGGAACGCCATTTTTAGGGACGACAGACTCGATTTCCTCGCCGTGGATGACCTCAACGCCAAATTTCTTGGCGATGTTGTCAACCACTTCACCGCCATCGGGATCCAAACTGTAACGGAGCCAGTAGGGGCCGCGCATCAGCCAGGTTGTGTCGAGCTTACGTACCGCGAAGCCATCGCACAATTCATAGGAAATAAAGCTGCCACCATAGGCCAGTGCTGTGCGCGACTCGAGCATGCGTTCGATGATGGTTTTTGTATCATCCAAGGTAACGAAATTATAAATATGTTTGACGTCTTTCGCGCCGGGAACGCGCAAGGGGTTAGCCCAGCCGCCGCTGGCCACGAGCAAAGCATCGTAGGGAAGGCGATGACCCTTATCCGTGGTGACGACTTTCTCATCGGTATTGACGTCCGTCACAAGGGTTTCTGTCAGTAGTTTGATATTTCTCTGCTCGTGCCATGCGAAGTCACGTATCATCACTTTTTGCTCTACAATGACGCCCTGCAAAAAGCGAGGGAGTGAGACGCGATTGTAAAGGGGATAGATCTCGTTGGTCAGTAAGTGGATGCTGCAATTTGGATCATTCTTGCGTAAGTTTTCGGCTGTCGTTGTGCCCGCAATACCGTTGCCGATGATAACGTATCGTCTATCGTGCGTGGTCAAGTGTTTATCTCCTTAATCTCCTTACTTATAAGTATGGGTTCGTTTTGCTTGGATTAGCTCCGTGGGGATTTTAGCACAGTTTTTAAGAGAACGCCAGAGTAGTACAATAAAGTAATTTGGAACAATACATGTGAGGCATATGAAACGGCCAGGGGCAACCAGCTTTTTCATATCCCACATGTCTTACAGGTGTTTACCCGGATGGAGGGAGGCCGTAGATTTTCTCGAACTTCGAGTTAAGATAGCGAGTGAAGTGCTCCGGGTTGGGTGGTTCGTTCGTAATACGCTCAATGAGTGCTTCAGGTAGGTAGATGACACCGAACGTATACATGTGTTCGCGTAACCACTCGAGGGCAAAAGCTGTGTCACCACCGGCCAGGCGCTGATCGAAGTCAGGAAAAACGACATGAAGTTTGTGGAAAATTTGAGCGGAGTAGAGATTGCCAAGGGTGTAGGTCGGAAAGTAGCCAAAGCCGAAACTCCAGTGGATATCTTGCAGCACTCCTTCCGCGTCGTTGGCAGGTTCAATGCCCAGGTATTCACGGTATTTGGCATTCCAGAGCCCTGGTAGCGTCTCGACCGCGATATCGCCGTTAATCAGCGACTTCTCCAGTTCATAGCGCACAATGATATGCAGGTTATAGGTGACCTCATCTGCTTCAACACGGATTAAACTGGGTTGTACTTTGTTTAATGCACGAACAAAGATTGGTATGTCTGTGTGAGCAAATTGCGCAGGGAAAGCTTCTTTCACAGCGGCGAATTGACCCTGCCAGTATGGCTCTGCGCGGCCAATGGCGTTCTCCCAGAGACGCGATTGCGACTCATGAGCCCCACTGGATGCACCGCTGGCAAGGAGTGTGCGCACAAGGGTCGGTGCAATCCCCTGTTCGTAGACAGCATGACCGCCTTCGTGAATTGCTGCCATGAGCGCGGCCTGTAGGAAGTTTTCCAAGGGACGGACGGTGAGGCGTACGTCAAAAGGGCTGCCAAAACTGGTGGTAAATGGATGGGGCGATTGAGCCATCTGGCCTCGCGAGAAGTCATAACCCATATTGTGCAGCAGGTGCTCACATAATGCTATCTGTTGTTCAGCGGGAAATGAACCTTCAAGAAAGGAGGCGTCAATAGTATTTCCGCTGGCTTCGATACGTTGCAGCAGTGACCTGCTGGCTTCACGGACAGGTGTGAACAATCTATCGAGTTTGCTGGATGTCATACCTGGTTCATATTCATCGAGTAATGCATCATAGCGCGTCTCGGCAAAGCCTAAATGGTCTGCCACCTCACGACGCAGGGTGATTGTACGACTGAGCATTGGTGCAAAGCGAGCGAAATCGCTGTGTTCCCTGGCACTGCGCCAGGCTTCGAAACTTGTGGCCTGGACATGGGCAAGCTCCTCGACCAGTTTACGCGGCAACTTTGTGGCGCGTTCGTGGGCACGCAAAGCTTCGCGCACCAGGCCACGGTCAGCGTCGGTGAAAACTGCCTGCTGGACAGGTTCCTGTAGCTCGCGGAGCAGGTTGCCCAGACGGGGATTGGTCCAGAGTTCGTGTAGGATACCCTGCAGCGCTGCTACCTGAAAGCCTCGCACCTCCGCTGCTCCACCTGGCATGGCAGTGTTCTGATCCCATTCTGCAATGGCTCCCAGCGCCTGGAGGTCGGCTATCTGGTGCAGGTGGTCCAGCAACTCGCTGATACGTGCATCGCTACGAGTGAATTCCGGGAATGTTTTAGTTTCATGTTCTAGCATGGTGGTTTTTCGCGTTCTCCTCAAGAAAGATATGCATTGAAATCAATGGGCTGGGCGCAGTGCTGCGATAATCGCTGCTAAAACGCTCAACACAAAAGAGAAAAGGAATGCAAGGTGCAGGCCAGAGAGGAAGGGTGGGATTGCTGATGAAAAAGATCCCATACCTCCGCCGGTGATGAACACTTGCTGAATTGCGTTAAATGGTATCTTGCTTAGAGCGAGCGGAAAAACAATAGCAATACTAAGCATTGAACCGGTATTGTTCAGCATGTTGAGGATGCCTGCCGCCGCGCCTCTTGTATGTGGCTCAACTGAACTCATGATAGCGTTAGTATTGGGTGAAACGAAGAAGCCCGAGCCTCCTCCCATTAATGCCATATAGAGAGATAGCACCCAGTATGGGGTAAACTGGTTGATTGTCGTCAGTCCGAGTAGCCCGAGTGCAGAGATAGCCAGTCCAATAGGTGCGAGCAACCGCGAGCCGACACGGTCGGAGAGTCGCCCACTTAAGGGGCCGATGATCATAAAAGCTGCACCAAAGGGCGTGAGCATCAACCCTGCTGTCAGCGGATCTTTTCCATATGGACCTTGGAGAAAGAAGATCAGTAAGAACAGCACTGCGCCACGCGCAATACCATTTAGCAGGCCGCTCAGGTTTGCCAGTGCGAAGAGGCGGCTACGGAAAAGGCGCAACTGTATAAGCGGCACCTTAATACGGGGTTCTATGGCAACGAATAGTACCAGGCCGACGACGCCGATAACAAAAATGGCAATGGTGACAGGCTGCGGGAGGATGGGAAAGGCGAGCATACTCAACCCTAAGAGTATTCCCGCAAGGCCAAGACTCAAACTGATGCTGCCAAACCAGTCAAAAGGCTGGCGTTTAAGCGGCAGCACAGGTTCGCGGAGACGCCAGATACCCCAAAGAGCGCCAAAGATGCCAATGGGGACGTTAAAGAGGAAGACCCAGCGCCATGAAAACTCAGTAAGCAGACCGCCAATGATCGGGCCGATGAGAAAACCGGCCGCGCCAGCTATCTGGTTGATACCCAGTCCCAGGCCGACCTGTCCTTTGCGGAAGGCATCGGTCACGATCACTGTGCTGTTGGTGACGAGCAAGGCCGCTCCCAAGCCTTGAATGACTCGCCCCAGGATAAGGTCAGCGCCGTGAAACTGTGGCTGTGCTAGACCAGCGATGAGTGAGCCAACAGTAAAGGCAATAAAGCCACTATTGTACAGGCGCTTGCGGCCCCATAGATCGGCCAGACGTCCAACTATTGGTGTGAAAACGGTGAGTATAAGCAGATATCCGAGAAGCACCCACATTACTATAAAGAAGCTGATGTGGAGCTCAGCAAGGATGCTAGGCAACGCTATCAGCAGAGCCGACCCCTGAATTGAAGCAAGCAATGCCCCGACCGTTGTAACAGAAAGAGCCGTCCACTGATAGCCTTTGGGCTGAGGAAACAGAGATTCTCTAGCATGTTGATCTTGTTCCTCCTCAGCGACTTTCCCTGAGGACGTTATACGAGAAAACTGCATAGTAAAGTTAACCTTCTAGTCTAGTGTTCCTTATTGCCCCTGTCTCTCGTCGCGCCATTTTACCAGCCTGGAGAGGGCGGTAAAATCCCAGGGTGCTCCCATGCCGAGGATTAAATGCGTTGCTCCTGCCCTGACATAGGCATCGAGTTCCGCCGCGTTGGCGTTTCTTCGAGCGTCAGCCGTGCGTTCGATCTCCTCGGGATTGCGACCTATTTCTGCGCACCAGCCATTCAGCACCTTCATTTTGTGGCGGTAGGTCTCTGGGTCTCCGAAGCCATGCCACATATTTGCATATTGAGCGGTAATGCGCAGCGTTTTCTTTTCTCCGCCACCACCAATGAGGATAGGAATAGGATTGCGTACTGGTTTTGGTACATCTACTTCCCAGCGGGATCGGATGATTTGCAGAGATTCTTCTAAAGCAGCGAGGCGACTCCCGGGAGTACCGAATTCGTAGCCATATTCCCTGTAATCACGGTCAAACCAGCCTGCGCCAATGCCAAGTATCAGACGCCCGTTGCTGATGTGGTCAATCGTTTTGGCCATGTTCGATAACAAGGCTGGATTGCGATAGGTGTTGCAGGTTACAAGGCATCCAATTTCAGCCCGCTGCGTCAGTGTCGCCATTGCGGTAAGGAGCGTCCATCCTTCGAAATGGTTTCCTGCTGGATTTCCATAGAGCGGGAAAAAATGGTCCCAGGTCCATATAGTGTCAACACCGAGGTCTTCGGCGCGGCGGACTGCATCGGCAAACGATTGATAGGTCGTATGCTGGGGGTGAAGTTGGGCACCAACACGGAGCGGGTGAGTAGTATGAGGTTGTGTCACGAATGCAAATCCTCTCTTGTGACGTTGGAGGTTTTTCGGCTGCCTTACAATTTGTAAGTATGCTTATTGTAATCACGTTTTCATAGGGGTTGCAAGTTTCTTTCGCCCTGGCTTGTCAAAAGAGCGCAGTTTTGGCTACTAACGGCAGCTCTAGCGTTCAGAAAGATATAATAGGGCAGTGATACTTCGCAGTATCAAATAGGACTGGTACGTTTTTTGAAGGCGTACAGAATTCAGGCGAAAATGAACATTTTGAGAAAAGGTGAACACTTTATGCAATACAATGAAACATCCCTTCATATGCCTGTGCGCTGGGGCGTGCTCAGCGCTGCTAATATCGCGGTCAAACGGGTGGCTCCCGCCATACAAGCTTCCTCTAATGGACGCTTAGTGGCGGTGGGTAGCCGCAATCCCGAACGAGCGCGCGAGTTATTTGCTTTTGCCCCGAATGTGCTTATTTATGGAGATTACAACAGCGTCATCAATGATCCCGAAATTGAGGCGCTGTACATTCCATTGCCCAATAGTCTTCACGCGGAATGGACCATCAAAGCGTTGAAAGCTGGCAAACACGTATTATGTGAAAAGCCGCTTGCCATCACTGCCGAAGAGGGACTGAAGATGGTACAAGCAGCGCGCGATACTGGCATGTTATTGATGGAAGCGTTTATGTATCGATTTCATCCACAGACAGTCTGGGCTCTGGAGCAGGTGGCTGCTGGCCGCATAGGACAAGTCAAGCTCATACGCTCCTCATTTTCGTTCAATGTCGGTTCGCGTCCTCATGATATTCGCTTACAGGCGGCGCTGGCTGGCGGCTCTTTAATGGATGTGGGATGCTATCCCATTAATTTTTGTCGTGCTGTTTACGGGCGCGCTCCAACGGCCGTTGGAGCGCGCGTCTATACACCCGAAGATGGTGAGGTAGAGCGTTATGCGAGTGCTGTGCTTGACTTTGATGATGGTTGTTTCGGCCTGGTGGATTCCAGCTTAGAACTGCCGACGCGCCAGGTAAGTGAAATAATTGGGGAAGCAGGTACGATTACTATCCCAGTTCCCTTTACGCCTGGACATATTGAGACAGCGGTCATCCTGGCATTGGAAGGGCAGACCATCCACCAGCGTTTCGCGCTTGTAGATCAGTATCGTCTCGAGGTAGAGCATTTCGCGACAAGTATCCGCTATGGTAAACAATTCCCTTTCAGCCTGGAAGAGGCAATAGAGAATCTGGCTACGATTGAGGCGATCTACCAATCCGCAGGCTATCCCTGGCCTATTGTTTAGATTTGTCATTATCGGCCCCCTACAATTACAATTTCTTTGCCAAAACCACTCCTGTATTTAATCCGACAGTATGAAGGCCGCCGAAAAACCGGGCGTGTTCGATTTTTATGCAGCGGTCCTGGACGACCGTCAGTCCTGCCTCTTCCGCTCGTTGGGCTGCCTCGTCGTTGCGGATACCCAGTTGAAGCCAGAGCACTTTGGCCCCAATAGCTATAGCCTCGTCCGCAATTGGAGGAACATCTGCGGGACGACGAAAGACGTCTACGATCTCGATCTGTTTCCCAGCTGCTTTAGCTTCTGTCAGGGTTGTATATACGCGTTTGCCTAACAGCGTCTGTCCGGCGTAGCGCGGGTTGATAGGAATAATATCATAGCCCTCGGCCTGCAGGTAGATGGCGACGAAGTGGCTTGGGCGATAGGGGTCAGCCGAAACGCCAACGATGGCAACGTGCCGGTATTGCTGCAGGAGACGTAGACGTTCATACATGTCGGGTGTTGAAAGTGTCATGCTGTGTATCCTTCAAGGTGATGAAATCAAAGGTGCACGATAAATCGGCTGGTGCACGATAAATCGGCCCCCTACAATGGGGAAACTCCTTTTTTTATCGAGAATGCATACTTGCTCCCCTTGCCTGGAGAGCCTGATCCAGGTCCCACAGAATATCCTCTATGTTCTCAATGCCGATCGAAAGGCGAATCAGGTCGGGAGTGACGCCTCCCGCTAACTGGTCCTCTGCCGAAAGCTGCTGATGGGTTGTACTGGCGGGATGAATAATCAGGCTGCGGGCATCACCGACGTTGGCAAGGTGCGAGAACAGACGCACGCTATTAATGACCTTTTTGCCTGCCTCATAGCCACCCTTGACGCCAAAGGTGAAGATAGAACCGGCGCCGCGTGGGAGATAGCGTCTGGCCAGCGCATATGAGGGATTATCAGGCAAACCGGGGTATTGCACCCAACTGACGGTGGGGTGCTCCTGCAGGAACTGCGCCACCTGCAGTGCATTCTGGCAGTGTCGCTGCATGCGCAGCGAGAGGGTCTCCAGGCCTTGCAATAAAAGAAAAGCGTTAAAAGGACTGATACAGCCGCCTGTATCGCGAACGGTTTCGACTCTGGCTTTCATAGCGAAGGCAAAATCGCCAAAAGTTTCATAAAAGCGCACGCCATGGTAACCTGGTGAAGGATCAACGATATGAGGGAAGTTTCCATTATCCCAGGGGAACTTGCCGGACTCGACCAGGACACCCGCGATGGAGGTGCCATGGCCACCAATGAACTTCGTGGCCGAATGCACAATAATATCCGCGCCGTGCTCAAAAGGACGACACAGGTAGGGGGTGGCGAAGGTATTATCGATAACTAAGGGGACGCCAGCCTCGTGCGCAATATCAGCAACTGCGCGAATGTCCAGCACGTCGCCGCGTGGATTACCGATAGTTTCACCGTAGAAGGCACGGGTACGTGGGGTGAGGGCACGACGGTAGTTTTCAGGTTCAGTGCTATCCACAAAGATGGTATTGATACCCCAGGTACGGAGGGTCAAGTCAAACTGAGTGTGGGTGCCGCCGTAGAGGCTGCTGGAGGAGATGAGGTCATCCCCTGGGCGGAGTAACGTCATCATCGTGGCCATCTGGGCTGCCATACCAGAGGCGGTGGCGACCGCTCCTGTGCCGCCTTCCAGGGAGGCGATGCGCTCCTCAAAGGCGGCGGTTGTGGGATTCATGATGCGAGTATAAATATTGCCGAAGCGCTGCAACGCGAATAGATGGGCGGCATGGTCAGTGTCGTCAAAGACGAAGGAGGTCGTCTGATAGATAGGCACTGCTCGCGCGCCGGTGGTTGGATCAGGGCGTTGTCCCGCATGGATTGATAAGGTGTCGAACCCAAAGATGTGGTCGCTGTCGATTTCTGGCATGGTTGATTGCTCCTGTGCTGTGGACCTTTCCCCTTTGTGCCATTAGTCATTAATGTGGGCTGAAATGTTTGGAGAGCAGGAAGGCACTGAAATCTGCCACGCTTTCCACATCTCCTTCGTCGAGCATGTTGACCATTTTTTTTACCACCAGTCGGCGCGGCTGACCTGGTGTTACCGGGAGTGTAAAGCCAATAGCATTGGTATGATGTGGCTCGCGCTCATAACGAATCTCCTCAGCCATGAGTTCTAGCAGGTCTGCTATATCTAAATCTAAGGCCTGGGCGATACTTTCCAGTACTTTAGCGGAAGGATATTTCTGCCCACGCTCGATTTCACCGACGTAGATCTCTGAAAGACCGGCTTTATCGCCGAGTTCTTTAATCGTTAGGTGTCGATCCTGACGTTCCCTGCGAGTGACTCTCCCGATGATTTCTTGTAAATCAGTCATCGTTGTTTTTCCTTCCTATGCTTATGGCATAGTCTGAATAATATACATGCTTTTAGCATAGCTTCTTCCTTTTAGTATACGCTATGAGCATGTTATATTCAAGTAGGAAGACAGTTTAAAATCCATCCCTGCAACGACGCTGAACTTAGACAGATTGCCAACGACGACGTGCTGGATAAATCCGCACTCTACAGCGCGTCTAGCTTCGCTCAGCAGGGATGCAAGGAAGTGTTTGAATTGCAAAGGAGGAATATTGCATGTCAATAACACGATCGTTTTTTCGGCCTATGTCTGGACAACAGGATGTCAAGCCTACCATACCGGTGCCGATGGTGTATGAAAATGTACGGGTAGAGCCTACGCGCTGGGAGTATCGAGTACTGACCATTGATACACGCGAGATGACTGTTCCTGATGCCGCGACACTCAATGAGTTAGGCGATGAAGGTTGGTTGCTAACGGGCGTCTTGGATTTGGAGACGACGAGGGGCGGTACACTTATCCACTACTACTTTGTTCGTCAAAAACTGGTATAAGGAGAGAAATCATGTCATCAAGTTTGTTTGTACCCACTGTCATAGAGACAACCGGGCGAGGCGAGCGTGCCTATGACATTTTTTCCCGTTTGTTACGGGAACGGATCATCATGGTCAATGGCCAGATCGAGGAGACGTTGGCAAATCTGGTTGTAGCGCAACTACTGTTTCTTGCCGCGGAGGATGGCAAACGAGAGATTAATGTCTACATTAATTCACCGGGTGGTTCGGTGACTGCTGGTTTAGCCATCTACGATACTATGCGCATTCTCCCCTGCCCTGTTTCTACCACGTGTGTTGGCCTGGCGGCAAGTTTTGGCACCATCTTGCTGATGGCGGGAGACCGAGGCTTGCGCCGTTCTCTCCCTCATGCCCGTATTCATATGCATCAACCCCTAATACAGGACGGTATAGGTGGGCAGGCAACCGATATTGATATTCAAGCTCGCGAGATTCTCCATACTCGTGATGTGCTCAACGAGATCATTCAGCATCACACAGGTCAATCCCTGGAGCGAATCAAGCGCGATACAGAGCGCGATTTCTTCATGAGTGCCACAGAAGCATTAGAATATGGCATCATTGACGAAGTGTTACCGCTGGCTGAAAAATAGCGAGCTGCGAAGGAGTCAAGGAAGCCAGGAAAAGAGCAGCATGCTACACTCTTTCTGGCTTCTTGCCATTTTTCGTGTTCAGCATGGTTCGATTCTGATCGAGCCGATTTCAAACCATTGCGGCCCACTTGAGATGGTGCCAAAACGTAATGTGCCTCGTGGTGTAGCGATCGCGTACTGGTTATCCAGCCACGCAACAAAACCAAGTGGCCGAGTTGGCGGTTCCTGAGCGCTTAGTACCTGGATGTCATCAACCCAAAATCGTGCTTCTCTGTGCCGCCACTCTAAAAGGTATGTATGCCACCTGTCCATCTCGGCTGTGATTACTGCTTCTTGGGTTCCGCTGAGATTTTGTATCCATTGTGCTGCTGGCGCTGTGTTGCCTGTGAGCCTTGACCAACCGACTGTAAGCGCTGCGGGGATGACAGCCGTTAGTGCGCTGAAACGCATGCTGTGTACCACTTGCGCTTTCCAGCCCCAGCCTGGAACACCGGGTACAAGCGCCATGTTTGATGGAGGTGATGCATAAAAGAACCATATGGCTTCGGGTAATAAGAGGAGATCTCCGGTGATCGAAAACGGATAGTTCCAGAAGCCAAAACCTGCTGTACCCCGCAATATGCCAGCACTCTCATTCGTACTCTTTGCGTTGGCAGCGGGAAGCGATGAACGTGCTTGAACCTCCATGCGCAACGGAGGCTTCCAGGGAAAAGCGGAACGTACTCGTCCTGTATAGTCGTCAATCTGGGCATCGACATAGTGCCCACTTCGTGCTGATGGAAACTCCATACGCAGCGCGGATTCAACGGAACGCAGCGTAGCACCCCCAACGCACGTCTGTGTCCAATGTGAGTCAAGCGGCTGAGTAAAGTCCACAAACATACAATTATCGATTGGCATGCTGGCTCCGTCTCTTAATGAGTTTCTGTCGCATGTCGTAATAATTCTTCTTCAAGCTGTTGCCACACACTTTGCTCAGCCTGAATATTGTTCACAGGTCGTTTGTTTCTCGCACCTTCGATCATCGTATTCGCGACACGTTGACGAAAGTCCGCGAAATATTTCTTCTGTTCCTCCTGGTTCGGCATGACAAATAGCTCAATGTCTTGAGGCTCGTAAAATTCTTCTGGTTCGAATGCCAGGGCTAACAAATTTGCGTAGTTTTCGATAAAAGTCAGGCGGGTTTGCGACAAAAAATAGTTATATTGCGTGCTGGAGACCAGTAAACAACCGGCAATCCGACCTGCGAATAAAATGGGATGCACAGATGCGCTTTTCTCATATTCTACTCTGTGGGCCGGAATCAGATTATGCTTTTCATCAATATTTTGATTTGACGCAGGCCGGCACACGGTGGCAACATAGCCGCAGAGAGATTCTGCGCCAAGGAACATAGCCTTTTGCTCCAGATCTCCACTCCAGGGATGGGTACCAAATCCAACGCTTTCACGCAAGCTATGCACCTTGTGATCTACAGGTGAGGGTGTCATACAGCGCACAACGTTGACTGCTATGCCCAATCGGTCGGGATCAAACTGGCTGACTGCTTGCTGCAATATAAGATTGCAGATCGACCAAAAACGCATACTTTCGACTGTTGAGGAGCGAGCGGTAAACACGCGATTGTAGAACGCAGAAGGGATACTTATCGATGATTCGTCAAAACCGGTATTTGTAAATTCCTCAAAGCCTGTCTCTTCCCTGATCAATTCAAGCATCTGGTCGCGATACTGTGGTACAGCGGTGAGGAGGTGGCGCAGGTTTTGTGGGCGTGGATCTGATTCGCCGTTGGCCCAACGAATCAAGGTGATTGGCTTGATGCCCAATTCTTCGGCCAATCGTTGCCTCTCCTGGGGATCGCTAATGATTAATTTCAGCAAGCTTCGCCAAGTCTCTGGTTGTTTTTGCATATTGTTAGCCTTACTGCTAAAATAGCTCTAAAAGCACTTTTTGTGGCTTATCTTAGCAGTTTGTCAGGTTAACGTCAACTATTTTGCTTCGTTTTTGAGGTAGTAAGCTCTACCTTTTCCCTCTTGCCTCGCGTAAGAGCGTGAGACCGAGTACAGCAAGTACCGCAATAACTAAAATGAGTCCTGAGACACTTTGAAGGGATGACAATGCTTTGACGTTGTCAATCAGCGCTAGAAGGAGGGTGGCGAGCAAAACGCCCACCAGGATGATCATGTCTCCAACAATAAAGTTGTAGATGGCTTTGATGACTTTCATGGGTGCACCTCCTCGTGCTTTTCAACCGTCACATTGGAGGTAACGCTTGCTCCGGCCAGTGCCAGGTTGCGCTGTTTCACCTGTTTTAGTGCTGTAACCAGGAGGAAAGAAGCCACAAGATAGATTGCTGCCAGTATGAGAATGAACACATCTGCATCTGCCAGAGGCCAGGAGACATGAAAACCTTCGCCTGCCCAGAATGTACCAAAGGAGGTCAACATGATACCAACCACGAACTTGAGTGTATTTTCTGGCACTTTCGTCAGAGGTGCGCGGATCACCGCCCCGGCGAAGATCACCAGTATCCCGGCGATGGTTGCTCCAATGGCTGCCGAGCTAATGCCACAGGTATTGCTGCACGTGCTGGTAACCGCGCTACTGCCGAAGGTGATCACGATGAAGGCAACTTCAAGACCTTCAAGGAGCACTGATTTGTAGGAGAGGGCTACTGCAAAGGGTTCAAAACGTGGCGCAATGATTTCACTGCGTGCTCGCAGTTCAGCCTGGGTCTCCTCGAAGATGGCCTCTTCATCGTGCAGGGCTTTGAGGCCGCTATAGCGGAGGATGGCCTTTTTCAGCCATTTGAGGCCGAAGAGTATAAGAATAATGCCCACAACAAGACGTAAAATATCGATGGGTACATATTTGACCAGCGCGACCCCGAGTGTGGCGACAATCAGGGCAAGGGTAGCCGCTGCTGAAAAGGCGCCTGCCAGCGCACTACGCCAGTTAATAGTTACTCCAACTACAAGGACAATGGTAAATGCCTCGACAAATTCAACAGCGGAGGCGAGAAAGGCAGCCGTAAGGACAGCCCATTGCATGCAACATGACTCCTCATTATTGCTGAAAAAAAAGGCTTTGCGGATATCTTTGTTACGTTATTTCCAAAGGATAGTCCCTGGTAGATATCCTTGTTGTTTATTGTAGCACAAAGAAGATAGAATTTGGGCGCTTATGCTTTTGTCGCAATAATTTGTAACCAGGTACGAGCAACCTCTGTCTGACCCAATTCCTGCCCTGCCTGGTAAACAGCATGTTCAAGTGCCGATGCTGCAAGTGCCAGGGGAACACCCGGTAGTGCTCCTTCAATGAAGAGCCAGTATTGGCCAAGATCTCTCCAGGCGTCTAGCGAGATAAAAACATCCTGGTTCGTCGTTTCGACTGTTTTGAAACCCGTTTGCTTAAGCAGATCAATATATTCTCCAGGCGTAAGCCATTGCATTGCTATAGCTTTTGCCTCACGTGACAAGTGCACGTCAGGATGTTCTTTGCGCAGCCAACCTACCGCTCTCCGTGTCCACAGCCGATAAAATCGCTCAGTTCCCTCAATATACGTGCCTTCATAAAACGCGCTGTTACAGGCGAAAATACCGCCAGGAGCAAGTATTGAGGCCATTTGCCTGAAGGCTTCGAGCTTATCGGAAACAAGGTGGATGGCATTACAGAAGAAGGCTAAGTCTACGTCGTGGGCTATAGAGGGGAGGTCGAGGTCATCTGCGTCTCCTTGAATGAATTCTGCTTTCGCCCCCATTATCTCCATACTTTTCCGGGCGCGACGTAATGCTTCGGCTGATGGGTCAACTCCAATAATGTGTACCTGTCTTCCTTGCTGAGCCATTTCGTACACGACAAGCCTGGTAACAGCTCCTGTGCCACAAGCCATGTCTACAATGGTGAGTGGATCATCAACCGGTCGTGATGAGAGGTGAGCGAGCGCCTGTTGAACCAATGCGCGATTGACATCTGTGTAAAATGGGTGTGCTGCGAATGCCTCAAATGTGAATTTATTGGTTTCTTCTGTTTCTATTAATCCCATCGATGCATACTCCTTTACCGTTTGCTAGTATATCTAACGTTTTTAGAGAGTGGATACGCCCATTTTGTTTCATCCGGATGTTACTTAGATATGAATTGCCATGCCTCCATCGACACGAAGAACTTGCCCGGTGATATATCCTGCTTCTGGTGAGCAGAGGAAACAAATTGCCGCTGCAACCTCTTCGGTGCTGCCAAAACGGCCCAATGGCGTAGAGCTAAGGATGAAATCGCGTTGCTGTTCTGACAGTGAGGCTGTCAATTCCGTTGGAATGAATCCTGGGGCGACTGCATTGGCGGTAATATTGCGACTGGCCATTTCGCGCGCGGTACTGAGAGTCAATGCAATAATGGCTGCTTTCGATGCACTATAATTTGCCTGGCCTGCTGAACCGAGGAGACCTGCCACTGATGAGACGTTGACGATCCGTCCCCAGCGAGCCTTCGTCATACTTCGTAGTGCGACTTTTGTACAAAGAAACGCTGAGCGTAAGTTACTATCTATTACATGCTCAAAGTCAGCGAGTGACATCTGTAAAATGAGCTTATCCCGTGTGGTACCTGCGTTGTTAATAAGGATGGAAATGGGGCCTAGTAATTGGTTCGCTTCCGCGAAGAGTCGGGTGACATCCTCTTCTTGGCTGACGTCAGCCTGTATTGCGACGCACTGCCTTCCCAGTTCTTCGATGCTGGCTTTTGCCTCTTTGGCAGCGGTAGCGTTGCTGCGATAATTGATGACGATATCGGCTCCATTGCGCGCGAGACGCTGTGCTGTTGCTCGGCCAATTCCTTGACTACTGCCCGTGATAAGAGCGATTTTGCCGGCTAGAGGTAATTGCTGTTCATTGGTCATATAGTTCCCTCCTTAGGAGTTTTTACTTGCTCCACCCCACCCATTGCTGTAGTATAGCACAAGGAGGACAACAGGAGATTCTGGCAGAATCTCTCCCGCGCATAACCAGGTGTGATCGGCAAGTTGAGGAATATGCGCCTCTTAGTAGACTACATCACCCGAAAGGCATATAATAGGAAATGTAACAGGCATTTCTATTGTCTTCATCAGTATTGTTCTCATCACAGAGGTATACATCTAATGAGCCAGTATGATCATCCAATTCCTACCTCCTTTTTATTGGACGAGGAGAACCGCAAACTCATTTTAACCTGGAGCGATGAGCACGAAAGTGTCCACGGCTGGGAAGCCTTGCGCTGGGCATGCCCGTGTGCCTGGTGTGCGGGAGAAGGTAACCAGCCAGGAATGTTGCAGAGCAGGCAGAGCCTGAGTGTTGAAGAGACGACCCTGGTTAATATACAGCCTGTAGGCCGCTACGGTTTGACGCCAATCTGGGAGGATGGGCATAAGACAGGGATCTATACCTACGAGAAACTGCGAACCAGTTGCGAATGTGAGCAGTGTCGATCAACCAGGCGAGATTGGCCAAAAGTGCGTTGATTGTTAACGAGAGTGACACAAAGCGTTCTAATGAGTAGATGGGGTGGATTGAGTGCATAGAACCATTTTCTGGATACCAATAAACATATAAAAATGGAGTATAGTATGGTAATGGATGGATTGAATACCCATGTACAAAACACAACAAAAGACCAACACCGTTTCTCATGGCTTTTTTCGGTCATAGCTCTGCGCTTGCTCATCGCTTTTCTTATTAGCTGGATTGTCCTGCTGGCCTTCTTCGTGTCAGGTGTGGTCTCTCACTAGTTTTCTTGCTTACCCTCCTATGCACCATTATTTATGAAGGTTTCCCTGGCGCATCAAGCGCTGCGTAATGGGAAATATGCGGAGAGAAAGCGGGAGTTGCGATACAACCATGCGCAGACCTTGCAGTGACAGTTCAATGGCTCGCTGCTGTCGCGTGCTCCATTCAATACCATAGATTTCGCGAATAGGTTGAGGCAAGAGTGCATTGGTTATTTGAGCATTCAGGTGTAACACAGGTCGTAAAAAGGCTGGAGTACGTGGGAAAATCACCTGCCGTGCCAGTTGGCGTGACTGGGGCGTTGCTGCCAATCGGTTACTGTGCACCATCTCATCGACATATTGCCGGAGGTCGTGCACTGTTTCGGGCATATTCTGAGGAGAAAGACCGAGCAAGCTCGCTATTGTTTTCGACTCCTGGTAGTACTGTTCCTGTTCTTGCTGGTTGAGCGGCCCGATGAGGAGGGGATAAGTATATAAGATGGTGTCGATCAGTGTAGCATGCACCCAGAGCAGCAGTTCAGGGTCACGTGCCGTGTATGGAGTGCCATTGCGATAGGCGCCAGCCTGGTCTGGCAGCGTGCCATGGACATGTTTGTGGAAGCGGTTGATTGTGCGGGCGGCATCATGGGTGGTGGTGGTGGAGCCAAAGGTAATCATCTGGCCTAACACGAAAGTGTGTTCCGCACGGCCGAAAGGATCGGTCATATATCTACTGTGCTCGAATACACCTGCCGCTACGAGTGGATGGGCTATTTGCATCAGTACTGCGCGGGTGCCGCCGAGCGAAATCGCTGCTTCGCTGGCAATTTTCCACGTCGCGCTGCCCGGACCATAATAGCCGTAATCCATGATATGTAACCGTCCGTTCTAGTGCTTTGCTGTCGTGTTAGCCCTGTTGCTGGACATATGCTGGCTCTTATTGTGCCTGGTAGCGCTCTTCAAGCAACTGTTTGATTGCGGCCATTTCTTCTTTGATCGTCGCCAGTTCAGCTTCCAGGTTGGTAGTTTCGTCCTCATCATTTTCCTCATCTTTGTCTTGCTCATTTTCTCCGTCTCTTCTCTCATTTCCTTCTTCTCTGAAGGGAAATAAACGTGCTCGAGAGATAACTTGATAACACACCAATGATGCCAAGGCCAAAAAACATCAGGATGATTGCCATCGATTGGCCCACACTTGTAACAGGGTAGTAATCACCGTAGCCAACGGTTGTAATGGTGACGAAAGCCCACCAGACGGCTTGATGATACGTTTTGATATTTGCACCAGGAGCATTCTGTTCAGCTTGAAGAACAATCCAACTGATCGTGAAAATCAGGATCAGCGCAATGACCAGGGTAAAGAGCAGTGTGCTTTGAGCGAGACGTCTCGTAATTATTCGTCTTAATTCACCGCCTGTTACTTTACGCAGTAAACGCACGACTCGGAACAATCGGGCAACGCGGAAAATCGCAAACGCGGCAAATGGAATACTGCCCAGCAGATCAAGCCACCCTCCCCCTCTGAGAAAATAGGCCCACTTCTGTGGGGCCAGGCGAAGGCTACGAAAGAAATCGAAGAGGAAAATGATGCACAGGCTGTTTTCTAATGTGTTTAAGACTGCCGCATCCGACTGTGATAAATTTCCGAAATAGAGGGGAATGAGTATAATGAGGGAAAAAATAGCCAGTATTCCTATGACTAAATCATAGGTTGTAAGCCTTCTGGAAGGGTTGTTTGTTGTATTTTCAGTAGTACTGTTTGCTGCCATAATTATTTGTTCCTTTCCAACCCGGAGTGATTGAGGTCGTGGATACAGCGGGCCACCCCTATCTTAGCTGATAAAGAGCAATGCAGCAACCTGAGGGACCGGCTGTATTTTGTATCTTGACAAGCGGCTTC
>CAVZJN010000035.1:0-98035 GCA_963775585.1 uncultured Chloroflexia bacterium
TTTGTTCAATGGGATATGAATATGGTGGCAAGATTCCTGCTCGTCAGTACCCTCGCTCTGGCGGCAACGCTTGTGGTTTATGAACTTTTGATCAAACGGATCAGCATCGCACGGTGGTTATTCGGAATGAAACCCAGAAAGCGGGAGGGCCCTCACAACGTCGGCATGAATGCGCATTAACTAAGCCTGTCTCCATACGCTCCAGGACAACGGCAAACACCTCACCTCTTATTACGGTGGCACGCCAAATTCGTGAGGCAAATCCGCCTCGATGCTGCTATAATACGAAGTAGCACACCTGCAAAAACACACAGGAAACTGTGCCAAATTCTCACAGAGAACACAACAAACCTGCAAGCTGGAACATTTGAAAGGAACTCTTATGTATAAAAGAATTGTAGTTGGTTTAACTCTATTTGGTTTACTGACTATCCTATTGGGCGCATGCGCTATAGTCGATACCTCCGCTCCCACTAACCTTCCAACGGTGCATATGGGCGGATCCACCTTTCTTCAGCCGTCGATTACTATTCACAAAGGTGATATGCTCAACCTCGTGGATGACGCAGCATCAACACATATTATTGCGAACGGCACCTGGGATGGCACCACACCAAAACCTGCCACTGAAAGTGGCGCTCCCACGGTCAACAAAACCTTTATCGGCAACGATAGCGGAACTATCGGTCCATTTAATACAGCAGGGATCTTCAAACTGTATTGTACCGTCCATCCTGGTATGAACTTGACCGTCAACGTCCAGTAACAAATCGATCTTGTCCAAGAACAGCAACATGTGCCTTGTGTGGCAGGACATCCAATGGCTGCCTGCCACACAGGGCATGTTACTCTGATCTCCGTTATCGTTTACTTCATAAAGAACAGACTATAGTACTTTCATGGCAGGCAATGCGTAAAATATACAACCTGCAAATACTCCGTGCTATACTAACCGAAAAAATAAGATCAGCTAAAGGTAACTGCGGGTATATGCGGCTACAATCATGGAAACAATGGAAGAAGAATGCCCCTCTATCACTGTATCTCAATTGCGGCGCGATACTTCTCCTCTTTCTGTTCAGCGTGCTCATCGTTGCCTGTGGCAGTACCCCTACCAATGCAAACCTGGGTCAAACCGACGTCACGGTTACCATCAATCTCGGTCAGAACGATAGCTCACCAACTCCGCCATTACCCGAATATACCTGCTCTGCCTGGGTCACCAATACCACCCCTGGCATTGGCTCCTCAACCATCAGTGTGTATGCAAAATTTGTCCATAATGTCAATGGCAACCCTGAGGGGGTATACCCTGCTCAAGGCACGGCTACCGTTCTCTGGCCCGATGGCAGCGTGAATGTCACGGCAAATACAACTTCTGACGGACTGGCCATTTTCCCCGTCTCAGTCGCCAATAAATTCGCAGATCTCTACAAAATAATATTGGTCACTGTTGCATTTCAGGGGCCGCAGGGCGTTCCACCTTGCGACGTCACAGTTGATCGTGCGGCTTTCTTCACACTGGTGAACTCCTTACCGGCTGCATCAGCAACTGCTGGTGCATTCCCAACGGCTATTTCAACAGCAACTGCCACTGCCAGGAATACACCTACTCCGACACCTAAGCCTTGTCCTACGGTGAACCCAACGAAGACACCGACACCTTGCCCCTAAAACTACCCTACTTTGAGTGGGCAACTCGTCTATATGCTAAGTAGATAGCATGTAGCGCAGTAACGCAGTGAACTGGCACCGTGCTTGCACCATACTGCGATACGTAGTTGTAAAAAGATGGTGCCTGCCTCCAGCATTTAAGGAGTTGTAGATAGATGACTACGGTATCTAATAGTCGCCCATCCTTCACCACATATACAGACGACATTCTACGGAAAAAAGTCGTCATTTGTGGTGGTGGCTTAGCCGGCCTTTCAGCAGCAAAAATGCTTCTGGACAGCGGGTATGACGTTGAACTACTCGAAGGACGGGGTATTCCTGGCGGAAAAGTGTCTTCATGGCGCGATAGGGATGGCGACTGGATTGAGAGTGGCTTACACGTCTTCTTTGGCGCCTATGATGAAATTTTCAAGCTCATGCACGAGCTAGGTATCTATGAGAATATTCTCTGGAAAGAACACGCTCTCACCTATACCCTTGACAATGGCGAGCGTTTCGCCTTTCGTACCGCCAATCTACCCAGCCCCTTCCACCTCGTCCCAGCAGTATTTGGTCAAAAATACTTCTCACTGCCGCAAACGCTGACGCTGGCACGTGCAATGCCATATATCGTCTTTGGCAGTGAAAAATATTATCAAGAGCAGGATAAGATTACCTATGAGGAATGGCATCTTCAACACGGTATAAGCCCCAAGATGCTGAAAAAGATGTTCCTGCCGATGGCGCTGGCATTGAAATTTCAGCCGCCAGCAGAGTTATCTGCCAAAGTCGTGTTGGATGTTTCAGGCATGTTCCTCCGTGAAGATTCTGCCTCCCGCATGGGTTTTCTCAATGGTTCGCCTCAAGAGAAGCTAATTGGCCCCCTGGCACAGGCGATCACAAATGCTGGCGGCACAATTCGCACTGGCGCAAAAGTGCGAGCGCTCTTGCCCAAATTGGATGCTCCTACCAGGGAACTAGATGGCGTGCGCCTGGAAAGTGGAGAGGTCGTACGGGGCGATTACTATCTTCTTGCTCTACCGGTGCATAAGCTCAATCGTCTCATTCCCCCCGAATGGCGCAATACTTATCAGTATTTCCAGCGCCTATCCCAATTTGAGGGCGTGCCGGTAATGACCGTTCAACTCTGGTTAGACCGCCAGGTAACAGGTATTGATAATATTCTCTTCTGCCCTGACGGAGTTATCCCCGTCTATGCTGACCTTGGCAACACCACGCCTGATTATTCCTTTGGTGGGCATTCACGTATGGAGTTCGTCGTTGCCCCTGCACGAGACTTCTTTGACTGGGACGATCAGGCAATTATTGATCGCGTGTGGGGAGATATGAAGCGAGTCTTCCCCCAGACAACTGCCGGTGTCAGCATAGTCAAAAGCAGCCTGGTGCGTATACCTCAGTCGGTTTATTGGCCGAAGCCCGGTCTTGATGCCTTACGTCCTTCACAGAAAACACCCATTAGCAATCTCTTCCTGGCAGGCGGCTACACTATACAGAAGTTTTATGATAGTATGGAGGGAGCTGTTAGCAGCGGCCGCCTGGCCGCACGCGCGCTGGTCAACACTGCAAGAGAAAGTAGCCGGACATAATACTAATGCAGGTATTCACCCGTACAATTCATACATCCACCCAACAGCTGCGCAAATTTCAAGACAGTCCGCTCTACCGACTGCGCTGGCGGCTGTTGGTACTGTTTTTTCCTGTAGCAGGGCCATTTCTTGCACCTCTCTTTACGTACATTGGCTTCTGGCCCTTCGGCATGATTGCCCAGTTTGTCTATTTCCTGGGCGATACACTCTGCCCTCTGCCACAGCGGGCCGCCTTGATAGCCGGCTACTCGACCGCCGTCTGTCCCCTCTGTTATGGCGCTCTCTTAGGCCTGTCAACTATTTTACTCAGTTTTCCGTTACGCCCAATGGTGAGACAACGCTGGGAACGCATCCCCTGGCCGCTACAACTTATCCTTATCACTAGCGCGCTCATCCCCTGGCTCAGTGACTATGTCCTCAACAAAACCGGCTGGGCCTTCACTCCCCTCTGGGCAATGTATCTCCTGGGGCTTCCCGGCGGACTTGCAGTTGGTTTGCTAACATATGTCGCCCTGGGCATAGAGGCATAGAGGCGCGCTGATACATTCTGATACACTTTGATACACTTTGATACCGCCAAAAACATCCCGAGGGCTTGCATCTTTGCCTTTTACTGTACATAATAACAACAGGAGAGAGAAGCACTTGATTGATATACAGGCACTATCATGCAGCAAGCCGCTTGCTTCATGCCATGGTGATGGCGTTTTTGTACTCAGTCGCTGACCGCAAGATAGAAACAATGCGAGGAAACATACCATGCTTTCTTCGGATGATACCACCCAGACCACTGGGGCCATCGAAAAAATATCACGGCCGTATAACCATCGAGATTATGTATCCGAAAGGCGGCAGCAAATCTTGCAGCAGAAACAAACTGAAGACCTTCCACATATCAGTAGCCAGGAAACGCAGGGGAGAATTGTCTGGCGGCAATACATACAATTACGAGAAGAAAACAAGCGCCTGCGCTCAGAAATAGCCAGATACGTAGACGAAATTGATACTATGCTGAACGCTCATCAACAAGACATCGCCCTCTATGAGAGCCATCTAGATACAATCACGGCACAATTAAACCGCACAATGCAAGATCATCTCGACTTAGAAAGGCGTTACGAGGAACTCTACCACTCGTTCCAGAGCGCCGTGGAGGAAGAGGCACATAATATGCTCGCGGAGGCGACGCGGACCCTCGAACTTCACCCCGAAAACAGGCCGACAACGGACGCCCTGAAAACAGTGGAACTGCACGTCAAGCAGATTGAAGAACAACATACTGCCGAGACGCTCTATCTAATACGACAGGCGCAGAAAAAAGCCTATCAACTTGAAGATGAGCTTGCCCAGGAACGACAACAAATGGCCGTCGAACGCGAGAATATGCAGAACCAACAAAATAGCTGGCGTGAACAGGCAGGACTGCAAATACACTTGGAGGAAGAACGATTGCGCGCAAAGTTCATCGCGACGATCACGTTAATCGCCACTATACTGGTGATTATTGCTGGTAATATCTCAACTCCTTTTTCTCTCGTGGCTACACGTCCCGTTTGCTGTAGCGCTACTCGTGCCTGGCTTTTTATTCGCGTTGATTGCCGGTCTTTTGGCCTATATACATTCAACCGCACGATCGCTCTTTAGCATCGCACCTCCCAAAAGCGCCGACCGGAAGTCATCTTGAATTCCTGGGAAGGCGAAAGCATGCGCCTTCCTTTCCCTCGTCTAGCTACGCACGCTCAGCACCGTACGCACAAGCTTGCGATTGCCGGCAAGAGCCTCGCCCTCGAGATACGCCTCGAAAACTGCCTGCTGGATACCAGTATTCATTGTAGGATAGGCATGAATCGTGGCCAGGATATCGTTCAAGGTCAGGTTATGCTGCATTGCTAATGCCATTTCGCCCAACATTTCGCCCGAACGCGCCCCTACCATATGTGCCCCTACAATTTCATCTTTCTTGCCCGCCAGCACGAGCTTAATAAAACCTGTTGTTGCGCCCTCTGCCTGGGCGCGGTCGATATCGGCCCACGGGAATTTGACAATCCGTACCTGCTTGTATTGCTTTTCCGCATCTTCGGGTGTCAGGCCTACACGTGCGGCCTCTGGGTCTGTAAAAGTACACCAGGGCACAACACGGTAATCGACCTTTTTCTTCGCGAATGGCACCAGCGCATTCCGTACTGCCACGCCAGCCTGGTATGCAGCAACGTGCGTAAACAGGTACCCACCAATTACATCGCCAATTGCGAGAATGTTCGATGCCGATGTCTGCAAGTGTTCATTGACCTTGATGCCTTTAGCATCATATTTGACACCGGCAGCTTCCAGGTTCAATCCGCCAACATTGGGCTGGCGTCCTGATGCCAGAAGTATCTCGTCAGCTTCAAAGGTCAACAGTTGGTCACCCTGCCTGGCTGTGACCACCTTCTTATCACCATTGCGGCTGGCTTTGACAAAACGAGCATTGGTAACGATCTTGATTCCTTCGGAGACCAGGACGCTAGCAACAGTTTCCGAGACTTCTGGATCTTCCCTGGGCAAAATGCGTCCCGGTCCCTGGATAATGGTCACCTTCGAGCCGAGGCGTTCAAAAGCCTGCCCCAGTTCGACACCAATTGGACCGCCGCCCACCACAACAAGGGAGACAGGCAGCCGTGTAAGATCAAAAACACCCTCATTGGTCAAATAACCGGTCTCTTCCAGGCCTTCCACCCCTGGTATCAAAGGGCGTGATCCGGTTGCGATGAGGGTATTGCGGCTGCTGATAAGCTCACCATTCAAAGATAGTTCGGTCGCTGACTTGAATGCTATCTGACCAAACTTTACTGTGACGCCCTCGGTATAAATATGTTCGCCCTCACCGACACGCTCTATCACCCCTTGAATATATTCAGAGACCTTCCCCATATCCACCCCAAGATCGGCAGACATCAGCCCTACCTTAGCAGCCTCCCTGGTCTGCCGCACTACCTTAGCCACGTGGATCATACTCTTACTGGGCACACAACCGTAATGTAAACAATCCCCTCCCAATTTCTCTTTATCGATCAATAAGACGCTTGCGCCCAATGCCGCCGCAGTGCGCGCAGCAGTCAGACCACCAGAACCCCCACCGATTATCGTCATATCATATTTCGCCATCTTATCCTCCCTGTTGTTGCTACACGCAAACCATCACATCTAGTTTGTCTCCAACCATAGTTTGCTGTACGCTCCCTTGTAAGTTTTCTCAGCAACAACCCTGCTCATTGTAAGATATCGCAGGGATGTTATCCAGGTGTACGAATATGGAACGCCATGAAATCACTGCTATAAGTGTTCCTGGAAAAAGCGGAGATCGCGAAGATGATGAGCATTGCACAGGGCATGTTCACATTGGGTGTATTGGGGGTAGCTACTGTAGCCATCATGGACCATCGTCCCGCGAAACTGAGGCAAGATGCCGATCTCATCGGTGGCAGTCTTGCCTCGCTTGCAGTGGCAAGCGTAATGGGTCAGTGTCTCGGTACGTGCCGTATGCAGCCAATGCAACACGCCTTGCACCCGTATCCCCGTCTCATCGGTTCCCATCACTTCTGCTGCTTGCAGGGCTTGCTTGATCTGCTCTTCCACCTCGACGAGCCGATCTGCTCCTTCTGCGACGAAGGCTTCCAGCGTCCCGGGCGAGAGGCTACAGCCACACACGTCGGAGAGCAGTTCAGCAGTTCGTGCATAGGGTAGAAGTTTCCATAGAGCAGATAGAGGGCGATCCCTTTGAGCATCGGTCCATATTGCACCGACGCACGTACCTCGCTCGGAAAGTTGCCCCGGGTGAATTTACAATACAGTAATTGCTTCTCTCTTCTGCTCCGTACCTGCACAACATAGTAGCCGGAAAAGGGGCTCTAGTACTTTGTAACGATAGCGCTATTCTCATGTCTATATATAAATAAAACCAAATATTTCGGAATGCGGTATACTCAGCGTATGCATTGCATTTCAACCTATCTATAGAGGAGCGTATTCATGTCACAGGAAGTTCATCCCATGAACGTACTCAAACAACACTCAATCTGGCAAGACGGCCAGCAACCACAACCGTGTGCAATCGTCATCTTCGGCGCTACTGGAGATCTTACCCAACGAAAATTGTTGCCCACGCTGGCACATCTTTTCCGCGATCACCCCCTTCCACAGGGCTTCTCGATCGTCGCCTTTGCGCGTCGCCCCATGAGCGATGACCAATGGCGCGCAATGGCACTTGATTCGATCAACAAATATATGCCCGAAAACGACTGCTTAGATGGCGAGGCACAACATGCCTTTGCTCAACGCATGTATTATTGCCAGTCTGACTTTAATGATCGCGCCGGGTTTCAGAAACTCGCCGACCTGCTGGACATGCTTGATAGTGAAAAGGGCACACGAGGAAACCGCCTCTTCTACCTGGCCACTCCACCAACCACCGATTCAGAAATCATATTTCAACTCGGGGGCGCTGGTTTAGCACACGCCTCCAGCTATAACGGCGATGAAGAGACCTGGACACGCATCGTGATCGAAAAGCCCTTTGGACGCGACCTGGCCTCTGCCCAAAAACTCAATCGCGAAATAGCTCGCGTCTTCCGCGAAAATCAAACATACCGCATCGATCATTATATGGGGAAAGAGACGGTGCAAAACCTTCTCGCGTTCCGCTTCGCCAATGGTATCTTCGAGCCTCTCTGGAATCAGAAATATATCGACCATGTACAGATCGTTGTTGCAGAGAGCCTGGGCATAGGTTCCCGAGCCGAATACTACGAGCAATCCGGCGCGATCCGCGACATAGTTCAGAACCACATTATGCAGGTCTTGTGCCTCACATGCATGGAGGCCCCTGTCTCCTTTGACGCCGACGCTATCCGTGACGAAAAAGTCAAAGTCATGCGCGCAATCCCCCCTCTCTCGCCTGAAGAAGTGGCAAATCGAACCGTACGCGGACAATATATTGAAGGAGCGATCAATGGACTGGAACAGATAGGATACAAAGAGGAAAAAGGTGTCTCCCCCGATTCGGTGACCGAGACATACGTCGCCTTAAAACTGTTCATCGAGAATTGGCGCTGGGCGGGCGTCCCCTTCTATATTCGTTCAGGCAAGGCCCTGCCTCAACGCAGTACAGAGGTGACCATCCAGTTTAAACGTGTACCGCACATGCTCTACAAACCAACTGAAACCAAGGGATTGGTTCCCAACCGTTTGACGATACGTATCCAGCCGGATGAGGGCATTTCACTGAAGTTTGCCGCCAAGGTTCCTGGCGCCGCACGCAATCTCAGTGACGTAGATATGAATTTCTCCTATAGCGAGGCCTTCGGTATCGAACCGCCCGAAGCGTACGAGCGCCTGCTCGCTGACTGCATGGTCGGCAATTCAACGTTGTTTATCCGCCGTGACGAGGTTGAAGCTTCCTGGCGCATAGTAGATAGTATCACGAATGCCTGGACAAATATGCCCGCAAGTACTATCTATCCCTACATAGCAGGAACCTGGGGTCCCCCAGAAGCCGATGCGCTCATCCAGAGCGATGGACGCGAGTGGGATAACCCGTAAGAAAATTTTGAAGACAGATTTCTACTGCATCAAGTCTTCCATTTGTGACAGGTGTGACTCAAAAAGCTGTAAGGCCTGCCGCACCGGCTGCGGGGAGGTCATGTCTACTCCTGCCTTCTTCAACAGCTCAATACTGTAATCGGAAGAGCCACTGCTGAGGAACTTCAGATAACGTTCCACCGCTGGCTTTCCTTCGTGCAGGATCTGTTGTACGAGAGCGGATGCTGCGGAGATACCGGTGGAATACTGATAGACATAGAAACTGCTATAGAAGTGCGGTATACGCGCCCACTCAATATCAATCAGTTCATCAACGAATGTCTCTCCCCCATAATACTTTTCGTTGAGGGCGTGAAAGAGCGCGCTCAGTGTATCCGCCGTTAATGGTTCGCCTTGTTCCGCCCGGCTATGAATTTGCTGTTCAAACTCCGCGAACATCGTCTGGCGGAAGAGTGTGCCACGGAATCCCTCCAGGGAGTGGTTCAGAATAGCCAGCCGCAAAGCCCGGTCAGAGGTCGTCTTCAACAGGTGCTCTGTCAGCAGTCCCTCGTTCAGCGTAGAGGCAACTTCGGCCACAAAGATAGTATAGTCACCATATTGGTAGGGCTGATACTTGCGTGTATAGTACGAGTGCATGGAGTGTCCCAGTTCATGCGCCAATGTATACATGCTATCGCGGTTATTCTGGTAATTCAGGAGGATAAAGGGTTGCGTACCATATGCCCCGCCGCTATACGCACCACCGCGTTTGCCATGTGTCTCAAAGACATCGATCCAGCGTTGCGCCAAACCCTGCTTGAGCACGCTTATATAGTTTTCCCCTAAAGGAGTTAGTGCTTTTACAACGGTATCGCACGCCTGCTGATAGCTGATTTCTTCCCGTGTTTCCTCGACAATCGGGACATAGAGATCGTACATATGCAGCTGATCAAGCTGCAGGACGCGTTTGCGTAGCTTGAGGTAGCGGTTGAGGAGCGGAATACGCTCGCTGACGGTCTCAACCAGGTTGTCGTACACACTCACTGGAATGTTATATCGCGCGAGGGCACGTTCACGGCAGGAACTATATTTGTGCTGCGTTGTGTAAAAAATGTCAGCTTTCACCTGCGCCGCCAGCGTCGATGCAATAGTATTGCGCTGTTTCAAGAACGTCATATGTAAACCCTCGAAGACATCCTTGCGCACCTGCCAATTCGTGCTCCGAATGAATAACTGGTAGTTCCCTTTTGTCAGTTCCACCTCCTCGCCTTCCTCATCTTTAATGGTGGGAAGTTTGAGGTCTGCGTTGTCAATCATGGTGAAGACACTACCAGGGCCTTCCGCCATTTCCCCTGCCGCAGCCAGTACTGCCTCAATTTCCGCGGAACGGATATGCGCTCGCTTGCGATTTAAGTCGTGCAACTGTTGCCCATAGATCGCTAGACCTGGGGTTTCTTTCACGAACTGGTCAAGCGTAGCTTGAGGCAGCGCCAGTATTTCAGGTTCAATAAACGAGGAAACCGTAGAGGTACGTACATAGAGTTGCACAGCCCTGTCGGCCATTCCCTGGTATGTGCTATTGGTTGTATCCTCATCTTTGCGCATTGAAGCATAGACATACAGGTGCTCAAGTTTCTCATATATTTCATCGCGCTTTTGTAAGACCGTAAGCAATGCCTGCCCACGCTGGGCTAACGTTCCTGCCAGTGCTTCCAATTCAGGCAACCGCTGTTGCAGGGCCTGATAATCGCGCTCCCAGTCATCATTTGTTGGGAAAATACTTTCGAGATTCCATGTAAACTCCACAGGAATCTCTGCTCGCTTCTTTAATGTCTGCAATGTTTGACTCCTTAACAGTAAGGTTATTCCTCTAATAAATCTTCCCGATCGCCCCATTTATGAAGGAAACGATAGAAGTTTCTCCTGGTCAATCTGGTCCGTTCCGCATCAGACAAGTCAGCATATTGCAGAACTGGATAACAGGTCACAGGCAAGTCTGGCGTTACAATAATTTTTGCCCCGTTATTACGCACGGCGAAGTTAAAATCAATGTCCATATAGTAGGGGAAGCGGTAACCTTCGTCGAAGAAACCTACCTCCTTGAGCAGGTTCCGCCTGAAAGCCATACAGAGTTTGTCGACCACCTCAACCTTCGAGCCCTGGCTCTCCTCAAAATGGCGCAAATCGTCGGTACGTAAACCGTGCAGACCGGTGATACCGATTTTCTCATTCGCCAACGCCTTTGCCAGTGGAGTGAAAACATCGCCGGTTAACTCAACGCTACTGTCAAGCAAGAGAATGTAGCGTCCACGACTCTGCTTCAAGCCAATGTTGCGCGCTTCTGCCTCACCCATGGTGCGGCTGACGCGCAGGACATGTACGTGCGTATCAGCACGTTGCAACGTTGCCGCCCAAATGCTCAATTCGTCTCGTGAAGCATTATCTACCAGAATGATCTCAATGTCGTTTCGGCCCGCAAAACGCTGGATGCTCTGCAAACAGCGCTGTGTTTGCTCAAAGCTATCGTGAGCCAGGACATTGACTGAAAACAAACAGGTGTCAGCTTCATCAAGCAGAGAAGGTAATTGGCGCGCAGTGCGATAGGTGTTGCCGTCTACTTCAATGCTTGGAAGAATGATTAAATGTGCTCCATGAGGATTATCTTTAATAGCATAGCCAGCCTCCTCAATCTGCCGTTTCAGGGCATCTGCCCGGTCGTATTGACCTTTTCTACGTAACATATCACGCTCATGTGAGAGCGCCAGAATATCTGCGGGGATTGCATGGCGATATGGCTTCGTGGTCATACATTCCATCCTTCGGTACTACTAACTTTTTCTGCCCACAATAACTTGCTACCAACCAAGCGCGAGACCATCACAGCGTGGGTCGGCAGCCCCCTCAAAAATATGTGTATCTGGATTGATGAGAATAGCTTGAGCATGACCCATTCCATCCTCCCACAAGCTTTCCACAATGGTACGATGACCAAGTAAATCGAGTTCAAGAGCTACGCCACTCATAAAGCGCCTCTCCATCATTACCGCTTCAACTATGTTGCCCTCCAGGTGTTCATCAACGCCGCGCTGACCACTTACTTTCCGTCCCTTGTGCGGCGATGCTACTCTCACTCGCCCGCTGCGCCAGCGCGGGGCCGTGATTGCCTGCTGGACATTCAAACCGAAGTCAATGATGGCCGAAAGTATCTGCACATGAATCTGCGGTTGAGCATCGCCTCCCATTGATCCCAGGGCGATATATGGCACACCATTCTTGAAAACCATCGCCGGCGTGAGGGTGTGCATCGTGCGTTTCCCCGGTTGCAGGTAATTAACATGGCGCGGATCAAGAGAGAAGTACGAGCCACGGTTATGCAACAATACCCCCGTATCACCGCCAATGATTCCACTTCCAAAACCATGGTAGAGGCTCTGAATTAAAGAAACGACATTCCCTTCGCTGTCCGCCGCGCAAAGATACGTCGTATCGCCATCTTTTTCAAGGCCCGCAACAAAATACGGCGTCGCCTTCTTAGGGTCAATCCTGCCACGTTGTTCTTCAGCATACGCCTTGCTTAAAAGACGGTCAACTGGCACATCCACAAACGCTGGATCTGAAACATAGCGGTCGCGATCAGCAAAGGCCAGTTTTTTTGCTTCAAGGAGCAAGTGCAGGTATTCAGCGGTCTGGTGTCCCAGTGATTTGAGATCAAAGCCTTCAAGAATATTGAGCATCTCCAGTGCAGCAATGCCCTGCGAATTGGGGGGAAATTCGAAGACGTCATACCCCCGGTAATTGGTAGAGATCGCCTCAACCCAATCGGAGCGATGAGCTTGCAGATCCTCCTGCGAGAGCACCCCACCACAGCGTTGTACATATCCGGTGATCGAGCGGCCTAACGGACCGCGATAAAAGGCATCGCGCCCATCTTTCGCCAGCATTCGATAGGTTCTGGCCAGGTCAGGTTGGCGCAAAATCGCGCCAGTTTTCAAGGGCTGGCCGCCAGGCAGGAAGACTGCTGTCGTACTCTCCCAGGGTTTGAGTATGCGCTCGCCACGGCGTATCCAGCCACTCAACTTGGGGCTGACTGGCATACCTTCTTCCGCATAGGCAACGGCTGGCGCAAAGATTGTCTCTGCTGATAGTCTCCCAAAACGGCCCAAAGCCTCGAACCAGCCATCAACCGCGCCTGGCACATTGATAGAAAGTGGCCCTGTCTCGGGAATCTCTTGCATATTCCTGGACAACAAGTACTCAGGCGTCATGCCGCGAGGAGCGCGCCCGCTGCCATTTAAGGCATAAAGTCGCCGTGATTTCGCCTCCCAAATGAGCATGAAGATATCACCGCCTGCCGAACAGGTTGATGGATAGACAACTGTCATAGCCGCGTTAGCAGCAATGGCAGCGTCAATGGCGTTTCCACCCTGCGTCAATATTGAAAGACCAGCCTGAGTGGCGAGGTAGTGAGCACATGCGACCATGCCGCGCGTACCCAGCACGGGTTGTTCGGAGAGCATAGCGGGAGACTCCATTTCTACAGCACAGCACCAATTAGAGTTGCATTTATTATAGCATATAGAAGAGCGGGGACATCCTCATGAGGATACACCACTCTTCTATGTGCTATTCTTTATTGCCCTTTTTTCTGCTGAAGCTCCGCCAGCTCTTTCACACGCTGCACATGATCTTTATGACAGATTACAGTCGTATCGGCCACTTCAACAACAACGATATCTTCCAGGCCAATAGTATACACCTGACGCGCTGTAGAATTGTACACAAAGACATTGTGGCATTCCAGGCCCACGTGACTGCCAATAGCGCCCACGCCCTGTGCGTCGGAAGGGAAGAGAGAGCCGTACTGTTCCCAGTTGCCAACGTCATTCCAGCCAAGATCGGCAGGTATAACGACAAGATTCTTCGTCTTCTCCAAAATGCCGTGATCGATCGAAATAGGCGTTAGCGCTGGCCAGATTTCATCAATGGTCCAGGTCTCCTCTGGCGTTCCCATCGCGCTAACGATGCTATCAATTTTTCGTGCCAGTTCAGGAAGATGGGTACGCATTTCAGCCAGGATCGCCTCGACTTTCCAGACAAACATGCCGCTGTTCCACACATAGTGGCCATCCTTCAAGTAGCTCTGCGCCGTCGGCAGATTGGGTTTCTCGACGAAACGCTCGGCCAAGAAAGCCCGCTGCCCATACCCTTCACCCACCTGGTCGGCATAACGGATATAACCAAAGCCCGTTTCGGGGGCAGTTGGTTTGACGCCCAGTGTCACCAGGTACCCCTGTTCGGCTAATGTATAAGCAAGCTGCAGCGATTGGGTCATTGCTGCAACATTGGCAACTACCGCGTCGGCATGGAACGAGGCCATGATTGCTTGCGGGTCACGCCGTGCGATGACAGCCGCAATCCAGGCGATAGCAGGCGCCGAATTACGACCCACCGGCTCACCGAGAATATGATCCATGGGGATAGATGGCAAGTGTTCATGGACTAACCCGACCGTAGCACGTCCGGTGACAACCCAGGCGCGCTCGAGCGAAATAAGCGGCGCGATTCGCGCCAGCGTTTCTTGTATCATACTTTTACCACTGGGAAGTGGCAGAAATTGCTTAGGGAAACTGGGCGTGCTCAGCGGCCACAGCCGCGTCCCGCTCCCGCCAGCCAGAATCACCGCGTTGAGATGTTCCATACAAACGTTAACCTACCTCACATCAAATATGTTTACCACGAACCGCGCACCACATTGTGCACAATTTGCTAACGATGTTAGGATTGTATAGGGGTTCAGGGATTGTGTCAAATGGGGCAAAACCTAAAGTAACTCACTCTGGTCAGAATACCCCAATTATGGTATGCTTGACAAACAATACTGAACCACAACCTTTCAAATCAGACCTAAAGAAAAGCAGCAATAAAAATCTGAAAGACATTGATTGAATATAGACCTATAGAGCAGGCATAGTGGGAAACGAAGAACAACTACCACCCCAGCCACCACAAGGACAGAGACAAGCGGGGCAGCAGGGCTACTACGGCTGGCAATACGAGCAGGAACCGCCCAACATAATGGCGCAGCAACCACCAGTTGCGCCACAGCCGTCAGTGTATCCATCTCCCCAGCCACAACTACAACAACCTTCTCCACTGGACCCACACCAGTCACAGGGAGGGGAAACACAGCAGCCGCTGCCACCGCGCTACCAGGAGCCAATCGCTGATATGGGGAGTTCGCTCGGCCTTGGACAAGGCATGGAGTATCAGTACTACGAAACGCCCCAGCCCTCTCAGCATCTCCCCGCGCTGCGCCAGGCCCGCCTTCAACAGTTGCGCGAGGAGCGCATGCGTCGGCAACAACGGCGCATGCAACCAGACGTGACCAGTATTTTCCCGTCCTGGAGTCAGAATCGTTCTGCTGAGGCCAGGCCACCTTTCCTTGCCACTTCTGCACAAATGTCACCATCCTGGAGAGCCGGTGCAGCGCCATCTATGCGACAAGGAGCGCCGACAGCGACGCCCATGGAAGTATCGCCTATACCTCCAACAGATTCTTTGCCCATTCTCGCGCAGAGTAGCCCTTCAGGACAAGTAATCGACCCCGCCAGTTCTCTACTACCTGCATCGGAAGCATCTCAAGACACCGGCATGATCCAACGGGTGAATATCCGTAGAGCTACCTTTATCTTGACTGGCGCCTTCGTCGTCAGCCGTGTATTCGGCCTGCTGCGCACTCTTCTATTTGCTTTCGTCTTTGGAGCAGGGGCTACTTCCGATGCCTATTTACAGGCATTTTTTATTCCCGATTTTATCTTTAACGTTGTAGCAGGTGGCGCGCTCGCCTCAGCCTTTATTCCCGTCTTTACCAAATACATGGCTGGCGATAACGATGAAAAGTCCGCCTGGCATATCGCTAGCGCGGCGCTCAACCTTGCCATCGCTATCATGCTCGTTCTGGCGCTGCTCGCTATCATTTTCGCCGGACAAATCATACCGCTCTACAATCCCAAACCTACCGCTGAAAGCCCGCAGGTCTATGCTGCACACATCAATTTGATTATCTCGCTAGCCAGGATTATGCTCTTGCAAGCAATTGTGCTTGGCGGAGGTGTCATCGTCACCTCCATCTTAAATGCACGACAACATTTCCTGCTGCCCGCCATTGGCACAGTCCTCTACAACGTGGGCATTATCATTGGCCTTCTGCCCGGCGTATACCTGGCATATCACGGACAGCGCAGCGATTTGACCTTCGCTGCCTATGCAGCAACCTGGGGTGTTGTCTTAGGCGCTATCCTACAAGTGGCTATCCAGATTCCTGGTCTTGTCAAAGTTGGTATGCGCTACACCTTCTCCTTTGACTGGCGTCATCCCGGCGTCATTCAGATTGGCCGTATGATGGTTCCGCGCATCATCAATGCTGCAATGCTCTACTTCTCCATATTTGTAGACCGCTATCTCATCACTTATCTCGGCGTGCTCTTTGCCGCGGACCTGGTCAACGGACTGGTTACCCAGTACTACCAGGCGCTCCAGATACTGCTGCTGCCCCTCGGTATTTTTGGTATGGCTGTCTCGACCGCGGCCTTCCCAACATTGGCGGAGAATGTCGCAAAGGGGCATTTTGACCGCCTGCGCAGTATCATTCAGGAAACCCTGCGCAGCATCCTGTTTCTGTCGATTCCCTCGAGTGTTGGCCTGATTGTATTAGGATTGCCAATCGTCCAGGTACTCCTCGAACATGGCGCCTACAACCTGCAGAGTGCCATATTCACCACTTTCCCCCTCGCGGGCTTTGCTATTGGACTGGCCGGTCTCTCCTCGGTCGAAATACTGACACGCTCTTTCTATGCTCTTCGCGATAGTATCACACCCGTTATTGTGAGCGTGCTCCAGTTTATCTTTAAGATTGCTTTGAGCCTGATCCTCATAAATATGGCGGTCTGGGGCCCGCAGTGGGGAACGTTTGCCCTGGCATTCTCCACCTCCATTGCCGGCACGCTTGAAGCGATTGTGCTCATCTGGCTCCTGAATGAACGCATCGGAGAGCTACAATTGCGTGCCCTGGCAAACTTTGTAGGCCGCATCATACTCGCTGCTCTGACCATGGGTGTGGGTGTATTCATTATTCGTTTTGTCCTTGATCGCGTTTTAGTCACTACTCGTGAGGGGGTAGGTTTAGGCATTGGAGGCTCCCTGTTAGCTCTGATAAAACTTTCAATCGAGTTGTTTGTGGGCGTCTTTATCTACATCAGAGTAGCACGCCGCCTGGGCATAGAAGAGCTAGGGCCGGTGAAGCGCGTACTTGATCGTCTTAAATTATCCTGGATTTGAAAACTATGAAACATATTCGCCTCTCTATTATCGGCTTCGGTGTCGTTGGCCAGGGTCTGGCCGAATTGCTCACCACAAAGCAAGCCTTGCTCAGACGTGATTTTGGGCTGGAAGTGACGCTGATCAGCGTTGCTAACGCTCGCCACGGTTTCATTTATCGCGAGGATGGACTGGATATTCCTACTCTCTTAGAGCTAGCTGCGGCACGACGTCCTCTCACAGAACACCCCGGCATACAACACTGGGCGCATCCATTGGAAGGACTACAAGCCACAGGTGGAGATGTGCTGGCCGAGGCAACCGGCACCAACCTGCGTGATGCAGAGCCAGGCATGAGCCACATTCGCGCAGCGCTTGCGCAGGGTATGCATGTCATTACTGCCAACAAAGGGCCTGCAGCGCTGGCAGCCCAGGAACTCTTCGCACTAGCCCAACAACACGGTGTGCAGTTGCGTATGGAATCAACTGTGATGGCAGGAACTCCTGTGCTGAGCACCATTCGCGAAGGCATGGCCGGTACGAGCGTCTCAGCTATTCGTGGCATTCTCAATGGCACGACCAATTACATACTTAGCGCGATGTCCACCAGGCGTGATTACCGCGAAGTTCTGGCTGAGGCCCAGGTCCTGGGTTTCGCTGAAGCTGATCCCACTGCTGATGTTGAAGGGTACGATGCACTGGCAAAAATTCTCATCCTGGCTTTCCTGGTATTTGGTCGTTCCCTCAAACCTGCTGACGTCTTCCGCCAGGGTATTACCTCTATCACCGAGGAACAGGTGCAGAGAGCTATCGAGAACGACAGGCGTATCAAGCTCATCGCTTCTTTAGTCTCGCATCCAGAGGATGATACGCTAGAAGCAAAAGTTGCACCCATTGAGTTACCTCTCAGTGATCCACTCACTCGCGTAGACGGCGTAATGAATGCCATTACTATTCACAGTGATACGCTATCAGAAGTAACAGTCATTGGCCCTGGCGCGGGCAGGATTCAAACAGGACAGGGATTGTTGGCGGACTTGCTGGCCATCGCTCACACACAATGAATAATGGGTGCGTCATTGAGCTACCTGCAAGCTCTATATGCTGCTCTTCATCTTGAACTGAGGGATATCTCGCATCCCAGGAACCTTAAATACCAGGCGCACACTGCCGCACTGGATAATATCACCATGCTGCAATAGCTCAGGTTTAAGTGGAACAAGCGTTAACTCACCCAGGCGAGTTTTGTTGCGGCTCTTGAGATCCTCGATATAGAAGAAAGTCTCCTCGTAACGAATTCGCACATGCTGGCGAGAAACTGTCATCCTCTGATCAATGGCAGTGAGATCGACATCAGGGCTTAAGCCGCGCTTCGGATCCATCCTGCCAACGATGACGTTTTTCTTGGCGATGGCGAAACGCTGCACCTCCGCTCCGTCCTTCTCATAGCATAGGTACGCGTAAGCATCTGCCGTTTCTGGCACCGTCTTTGCCGGGTCAACCAGTGCCGATGCAGCGGCCGTGGAACCTTCAATGAGCGTTGCGCTCAAGGCGATATCATTCTCAAACGATTGCATTTCGCCTGTCATTCCAGCAACGGGCGTTGTGGGTCCCGCATTAGGGCCAGTCGGCGAACCACTCGCTGCACGCCCTCCTCCTGCAGTGGAGCGATGAGGAAGTTGGATAGATTCTAAAGCAGTGAGCAAAACAGCCGCGTTGGCAAAACGCATAGCTGGATTCTTTGCCAACGCACAGTCCACCAGGTTTTGTATCGACTCTGGCGTATCATGCTTGTACTGCGCCATACGTGGTATAGCGCCAGTGCTTTGCAATATACCCGTCTCGGCAGGGTTTTTCCCGACAAATGGCAAGCGGCCGGTCACCATTTCAAAAAGAAGCAACCCTAGCTGGTAGACATCGCTCCACGGTCCCACCGCGCCTCCTCCGCCGATATATTCGGGAGGAGAGTAGCGTGGATCAAGAAACCCGATATCCTCAACTCGCTGACTATTCATATAACCGAGCGCATTGAGCAGGGAACGTAACCCGACATCGTCGAGTTGCACGCGATCTGTCACAGTTACAGTGTCCACGGTGATCAGTTGTGGGCGCAGGTCTACACCCGCTATCCCTTGCTCATGCAACTCTTTTAGCCCCTGTGCCATCTGTCGCAAGAGGTCAAGCGCGCGCGCTATAGTGATATTCTCGTTGTCCAGTACATGGCGCAGTGTTATTCCACGGGGGGGATCGGTAGCAATATAGACACGGGTTCTGTCGATACCCCAGTCGTACACGCCAATTACGTGTGGAGAGCGGATAAAGCGGCGTTTCTCCAAAGGTTGCAACAGCTGTTGCACTACCTGGACATCCATCGCAGGGGAGAACTCTATCACCTGCAGTCCAACCACGTCGTTCGTATTGCGATTGTAAGCAGTATATGTAGTAAGCATTCCGCCAGAGGTAATCACTTGCCCCAGGCGGTAGATTCCACCAATCAGCCGAGGCGACTTCCGTATCTCTTCTCCCATTTTCCGATCCCCATATTTCAAAAAGAGTGCAGCAGTTAATTATACAACTGCTGCTTTACGTAATCTTTAATAGCCTGCCAGTTACTGTTTGCTGGTTGCAGGATATATTGGCCATCTGGGGAGGTTGCATCAACCAGCACGTTTTGATTGCTCAGCCCGACACGATGGGCGTTGGTCAAATCCATTTTCAGCGCAAATTGTGCCAGGTCAGCCAGCGATAAATTGGTATAGATGGTGTTTTGCAGGGCGGTGAGCGCATTGAAGAGGCTCGGCCACGTAGACATTTGCTTGACTTTTGTCAATGCTGCTTTCATCATGATCTGTTGACGCGCGGAACGAGCAAAGTCCGAACCCTCTGCAGGGTTGTCCAGTACATAGCGGGCACGAGCATAGCGTATCGCCGTTTCACCGTCCATATGGTGCATCCCTTTGGAGAAGTGCACCGTTATCCAATTTGGATTAATGCTGGGATCATCATTTGCCGGATATTTCGCGGTAAATGAATCTGGCACATAGACATCGATGCCGCCTATGGCATTGATAAAATCGCGAAATCCCTGGAAATTAATGGTCAGCCAATATTTCACATCCAGGCCGGTCACCAGCGAGGCCTTCGCCGCCGCGGCGTCACCACCTGCCGCAGGGTTGGCGTTATTATTCGAACCAAACTCATATGCTGAGTTGATCTTGTGATACTGCCCTGATCCGGGAGGAATCTGCACCCATAAATCACGAGGAACAGAGACGAGCGTGGTATGGTGGCTCTGCGGCATCAGGCTCATAACCACCATCGAATCGGTAAGATACGCCCCGTCATGACTACCACCGCCGTATCCCATCACCAGCAGATTAACGCGATCACTGCCTCCCATGTAGCCCGTCTGGCTGCTCAGCGGCGACTGTGTAGAAATGGCAGAACCAAAAGCCAGCACTCGCTGCGCCGTCGTAAAGGTGAATGCACCAATAATACAAACTAGCAGCAGGACGATGAGCGATGTTATGAGGCATCCCCTACGGCGTCGCCGGGGACGTTTTAGCGGCGAGCCGGCGGACGTCCCGCTCTGAGTCTGTCCCGGCTGGTGATAGGGATATCGTGGGGCAGCAGTATTTTGTCCTCCGGGGGGCAATTGTTGACCAGGCTGAGAGTAGGGGTATGAGGAATACGGCTGGGCATTGCCGTTCCTAACAGGCATACTGTTCTGCACCGGGAAAGGCGGCTGTGGTTGTTGGTGCGCGCTTGGTTTATCAACATATGGCGCAGGAGGTGGATATTGATAGGGTTTACGTTCAGGTCGTCGCGAGGCATCTTGAAAACTTCCAAGAATCAATTTGTCACCCTGCTGACCACCATTTGGAGGAGAGGGCTGCCGAACTGGTTCAGTTGGATCATCTTGATGATAATAGGGCTCGTTTCGCATCATGTATCCTTTTCCAGATAAGTAAAGTGTTTAATAATTCATTCACTATACTGAAACAACGATATACCTTACCACTCTCCCCCACAAATGTAACTATGTCATAACATTCTAGCTCTTTCTTTCGAAAGAGCGCAATATTTTTGGCGAGAAGTACTAGAAATCTATCTATTCGCTTTTTCCTACTATGTAATGACGAAATAGATCAGTTGAAGTTTCGCTTTTCTATTTTTTCCAGTCAGAAGTTGCTGGACGACCCTTACCATACCGCGTGGCAACGATCTCAGCCATGATAGCGAGGGCCATCTCTTCTGGTGAGGTAGCTCCAATGTTGAGGCCTATCGGTCCATGAATGCGAGCGAGCTGTTCATCCGTCAGCCCTTGCTTCTTGAGGCGCTCACTGCGTTCCTCACTGGTTTTTCGGCTACCGATGGCGCCCACATATCCTACCTGGCGTGCTAAAACTACTTTTAACGTTGGCTCATCGAATTTTGGATCATGCGTCAGCACTGCTACTGATGTAGACGGATTAAGATCCATCCTTTCCAACACTTCATCCGGCCACTCAACAATCAGTTCGTCGGCATGGGGGAATCGTTCATGCGTGGCGAAAGCCGCGCGAGCATCAACCACCACCACGCGGTAATTGAGGGTCTTGGCAAACGTAGTCAAGGGAATAGCGATATGCCCTGCGCCCACGATTATCAGCGTTGGTGGCGGGGTAAAGCCTTCGATGAAGACATCATAGGATAGCAAACTAGCAGGACTTTCGATAGTATACGTATATGTTCCTGCCTCTCCATGCCAGATAGCGTGGTCAGCGTCTTCAATGACACGCGCATCAAGCTCCGCATTCCCCAGCGTCCCATCAGTTCTCTTATCTGCAAAGACAAGGAGCTTAGCGCCGACATGCTCTTTGCCGCGCACCACCGTTGCCAATGCGACCCCTTTTTCCTGGTTCAGCTGGTCTCTCAGTTCTTCGAACAATTTACTCATGAGAACGTTCTCTATATCTATTTCTCGTCACGTACATAGTATGTCAAATCACGGTCACCAATCCAGCCGCTCGACGAAGACGTGAATGGTGCCACCACATGCCAGGCCTATCTGCTCGATATTCTCTTCTTCGGTAATACCAAACTCAAGCAGTTGTGGCTTTCCATTCTCAATAACTTCCATGGCAGCTTCGACAACCGCTGGCTCGACACAACCACCACTCACAGAGCCGGCCAGTTCCCCACTTTCACTGACAACCAGTTTCGCACCGGGCCTTCGAGGAGCAGAACCTGCCATAGAAACAACGGTGGCAACGGCCACGCGTTCACCTCGTGCGCGCCATCGCTCAATATCATTCAGCACATCTCGCATAGGAAACCTCCAATAGTCTAACGAACCCGCTACTCACCAGGAATGGCATCTAGATAGCACTCGTCTTAGTCCACGCGGCAATAGCCTTTCGCTGTGCAGCAGCGCTGCGCGTCGGGCGGCTATCATCGATACTCTGCAAGAGTTTACCCACACTGATTAAGCTATCCAGGTTATGGGCAGGCAAAAAAGTGTCAATATACGGCAAAGCCGTCTTCATACCGATGGTTAAGGGGCGATAATCAGGAGAACCAAGCAGCGGATTGAGCCAGATCAACCGGTGACAACTATGCTGTAAGCGATCTATCTCGACCTGCAGTATACTGGCATCCCCACGATCCCATCCATCGCTAATCACCAGCACCACAGCACCGCGCCCAAGTACGCGCCTGGCCCAATGATGGTTAAAGTAATGTAACGCGTCGCCAATGCGCGTCCCTCCTGACCAGTCCTGGACCGACTTGGAGACATCGCGCACAGCATCATCAACGTCGCGTTTTTTCAGTTGCCGTGTAACTCGTGTGAGGCGCGTCCCAAAAACAAAGGCCTCGACGTTCATCAAGCCATTGGAAATGGTATGAATGAAATGCAACAACAGCCGAGAATAGAGGCTCATTGAGCCACTGATGTCGCAGATGATCACTAATGGACGTGGCTTCATCTTGGTTTCACGCCAGGTCAGTTCAAGGATTTCTGCACCGTATTTGAGGTTACGGCGGACGATACGCCGCATATCAGGATATGAACCCTTACGCGATGGAGCCTTGCGATGCGTCGGGCGCATTCCCAGGTGCCAACGCATCTCAGCCATCAGCTTTTTTGCTTCCTGCACCTCTTCCCAGGTAAAAGATTCAAAATCCTTTTTCCTCAGCATCTCAATAGCGCTATAGGCCGTTCCCTGTGGATTCGCGTCATCCTCATCGTCCTCTTTGTCAATACGCTCATTCGCACGACGGGGCCGCTCGCTCTGGCGCATCTCAGCCCGCAGATCCTTACGCTGCTGCTCGTTAGCGTTCATGTGCTCCGCTAATCTCTTGCGCTCTGACGGGGGAAGTCGCATCTGTCGTTCGTCACGCTTCGCCGCACCCTTTGGATTATCAACCTTTTTATCTTGACGATCCCGCATATACCAGAAGTAGAGAAACAACTGGTCAAAGAGTGTCTCCTGCTCATGCCGGGCAAGCAGAGAACTTTTGAGCGTGTTATAAAAGTCCTCTTTGTTGGTGATATCGATGTAGTTCAGTGTCTCGGAGAGATCAAGTATCTGCCGCGGCCCAACGTCAATGCCCGATTCCCAGAGGATATGACCAAATTCAGTTAAGCGGTAAAGCAAGCGCTCGCCGCGTTCAAGCTCGATCTGGCTCAGCGGATGAGTAGCAAAGTAATGACCATTCTCCCGTGGTACTTCGCTCATTACTAGGAGACTCCCCGTGCCTTCTGCAAGATTTTGTACATGTCGTTTCCACCAACCTTCAACACATCATCTTGATACTTGAGTAGTGCTCCCAGTGTATCACGTACAGGGCCTTCGACCAGCTCCAGTTGATTGAGCGCCAGCAAGGAGCTAATCCAGTCCAGCGTCTCTGCCACACCTGGAGCTTTGTACAGATCGACGCTGCGCAACTCACGCACAAAGGCGCAGACCTGCTTCGCCAGTTTTTCGGGCACGCCAGGCATACGAGCCAGAACGATAGAGTACTCTTTCTCCAAAGAAGGAAAATCAATCCAATAGTAGAGACATCTCCTGCGCAGAGCATCGTGAATCTCGCGCGTGCGGTTTGAAGTGATGATCACCACGGGTGGCTCTTTGGCTTTGACTGTGCCAATTTCCGGGATCGTAATCTGGAAATCAGAGAGCAACTCGAGCAGGTACGCCTCGAATTCTTCGTCACTACGATCCAGTTCGTCAATCAACAGCACGGGAGTTTTGGCGTTGGCTGCATCGATAGCCTGGAGCAAAGGACGTTTCATCAGGAATTCTGGACCAAAAACCTCTTTGAGTTCTTCCTGGCGATTAATCCTTCCCGCTTCCATCAGGCGTATGTGCAGCATCTGGCGTGTATAATTCCACTCGTATACCGCCGTACTGATATCGATACCTTCATAACATTGCAGACGTATCAGTTGAGTGTCGAGAATAGCGGCAAGCACTTTAGCTACTTCCGTCTTACCAACACCGGGTTCGCCTTCCAACAAAAGTGGCTTACGTCGTTTGAGAGCCAGGAACACCGCCGTGGACAGACTGCGATCGGCAATATAACTCTGGGCAAACATCGCCCTCTGTACATCTTCTATAGTCTCGAAGTTGGATAACTGTTGTTCCTGCTCCAAATGGGCCTCCAAAAATGAATTTGTGCTTTCCAGCACAAGGAAAATCAATATGTATGTATATTCTATGCTATATGTAGGGAACTTAGCAACGTCTAAATCACGATTGTGCCATCTTTTAGAAACAGCACACCATCAACCCACACTTCACCCCTCTGGCGCAGATCACAGACCATATCCCAGTGCAGAGCAGATTCATTCACTCCACCCGTCTCAGGATAACTCGCGCCCAATGCAAGATGTACCGTACCTCCCATCTTCTCATCGAAAAGCACATTTTTCGTGCTGCGATCCACGCGAGCATTATTGCCAAAAGCAAATTCACCAAGATAGCGAGCGCCAGCATCCATCTCCAGCATATGTTCCAGGTACGCCTGCCCCTGGCGCGCGCTTGCCTCGACAACTTTCCCATCGCGGAACACCAGGCGCACCCCTTCAATCGTGCGACTATCGTGCGATGCTGGAATGTCAAACTGAATCACGCCATTGGCGCTGTTTTCAACCGGCCCCGTAAAGAACTCGCCGCTGGGGAAGTTGCGCTTCCCATCGCTGTTGATAAACCTGCGGTTTGCAATAGAGAGCATCAGATCAGTACCATCGCCCATGATATGCACCTCTTTGCGCCCTACAAGCCAATTTACCAGGCGTTGCTGCTGCTCAGAGAGTTCTCTCCAGCGAGCAATAGGGTCGACGTCATTGAGGAAACAGACATCAAAGACAAATTCTTCGAAATCGTGCAGGGACATTTCAGCATCCTGGGCATATGCACTGGTGGGATACAGCGTCGATGACCAGCGGAATGTTCCAGCCTGCTCGCGTTTTCGCGTAACCTCGTAGATATCTCGAAAAGCCGAGCGTCGCCGCGACACGTTCTCAGGCTTTACACTACTGAGGGCTTTTGTGTTACTACGCGATGCAATAAACAGCCGCGCATCACAATGCGCGGCCACTGCAGTCAACACAGGCGACTTTTTGATGAGCTGCGCTTCATTGCCTACACGTAAAAGAATCTCTTCAAGGCTTTCCAGGTCTATCAGAGCAAGGGGATGAGCACCCACGCGAAGAATTTCACGGTAAACAGCCTCCACAAGAGGAGTCGCCAGCGGAGTTGCATGGATCGCAACGGTTTCGCCTGCTTTGATGTACAAAGAATAATGCACGAGTGTGTGCGCCCAGCGCTCTATGCGAATATCTTGCATAGTACAATTTGTCCTTTGCGTAAAATAGAATCTCATCATTCGCGTAAAGGGAAAGCAGTTTGTGGAATTTCACGAGCCAGGGAAGCGTAGAGATCGGAGGGGAAGCCCAACAAAGCGAGGATCTGCTGTTGCAGCGGCGTCAGCGGGGTGACATGGCGAACGACCTGCTCTGGGAACTGCACCTGGGTCAAGGTGATGGGCACAAAGGCTTGCAAGAGGCGCTCTGCCGTCGGGGTGGCCGTGGCTTTGCGCGGATTTTCCTGATGCAATCCCACCAGCGTCGCCCCTTGCTGCTTCAAGGAGCGGCGAACCACGAACTCCATGAGCGTGAGGATACGGACGGCCACACTGAGCATATGCGTCAATCCGATCACCTGGTCTTCCCGTTTCACAAACAGCGGCGCCAGCGAGAGCGGCGCGCCTTTTAAGCGTCCGAAGCCACGTTCGATGTGATACTCGTGCCGATATGCCCGCACGGCGTTCTGTAAGGGTAAGCGCTTCTGGGGCGCATTGCTGGCATAGGCACGCCAGCCCAACGAGGAAACGAACTGTGCTATCGTCTCCTCATTGCGCGTGACCGTCGTGATCTGATAGCGCACACGCTCACTCACCTGCCGTGGGCGGTTGGCCCCTGCCCGTCCGCGCCCAACCAACGTGACCTCCTGCTCGACCTGCCGTTCATACGTGTACGTGAGCAGACCGGTGACACGCTGCTTGGTGAGTACCGCTTCTGCCGCGCGCTGCAACGCCGCTTCCTCGGTGATCTGGCGTTTGCCTCGCCCCACTGCTGGGGTCAACGAAAGCAGGGCTGCCTGAGCTTTGTCCAGGCGGTCTTCCAGATGACGGCGCTGCGTCTGCGCGTAAGCCAGGGAGCGCACGACCAGCACGCGTTCCTGCCAACGGAGTTCTCCACTGATACACGTCCGCTCTCCTTCGTATCCCTCTGCCAGTGCTTGCTTCCCGTCCTCGCTCAGCACCTGCGTCAACGCATCCCCTTGCGCCACACCTGCCTCAATCCACCCAGGCATAGGCTCGCGCGGTTTCGCCTACCTGTGCCAGTGGGGTCAGGTAATACTGGCCTTCTCCTTGCAGATGCGCACGGGTGGCCAGCGCACTCATCTTGCAGTCTCCCACAATCAGCAAGCCCTGCCGCCCCAGGCACGTCAGCACCCGGTCAATCGTCGGCACATACAACCGATCATCAGCCTGTTCCCCCGACACCACATCCAGGGCCAAGGGCAGACCCAGCGGATCGAGGGTGGCCATCACGGCCTTGATCTGTCGCAGCGTCGGATCATCCTTGCTGTGTCCGAACTGCCACAGGCTGCCCTCTCCCCCTTCTCGATACCCTGACACCGTCGTCGCATCCACGCGGATCGGCTCCTCCTCTCAGTCGTACACGCGGATCAGATGCTGTCCTAACTCCTGCTCAATCACGTGCCAGCAGGACTCATCACTCAGATGCCGCAGCACAATCGTCAAGCGATCATCAGTAAAATCGGTCTCGCGGATATCCAATCCCGTGACTCGTTCCAGCGTGCTGTGCGCTTGGCGCACCCAGTCCCGTACCGTCAATTTCCGATGGTCGCCCTGGGAGACAATGTGGGCTAACCATATACTGGCTACCCAGCCCCAACTCAGTCCTTGCTGGCACCAATGCCGCGCTATCTGCCGATCCAGGATGCCTGGCAGATCCATTTGTTGGATCAAGGCCAAAAGCACCACAAAATCATCAATGCGTTCCGTGGTAATGTGCACTTCTTCTTTCATGCTCCTCAGTATGCCAGATATTTCCTCTTTTGCCTATCCTATTACGCGAATGGTGAGTAGAATGTAATATACCACCCATATTAGCATACGTTTCCAAGATACTTTGTAGCAGCGTAGCAGCACCAACCAGCAGGAAATCCTTGACAGAACGCATATACTTGTCACAAAGTAGAAAAAAAGACAACCCTATGCCACTCAATAGAATATATCAAACCATCGCAAAACACCGTTTACTATTGCTCATACTCTGTTGTGGCGTAGTATTTTGTACGACTTCCTTCATCTATGTACAATTTTCCTCTCCCCCCTCTGGCGATGAACCACATTACTTGATCATCAGTCAGACCCTACTCAAATACCACTCTCTCAACGTCATGTTAGACTATAGCAACGGCGATTACCACGTCTTTTATCCATATACTATTGATCCTCACCTCTCGTATGGCGCACATGGCCAACTTATGCCGTTACATAGCATTGGAGCGCCCATTTTATGGCTCCTACCATTCTACTTGTTCGGCAGACCAGGGGTAGTTTTATTTATTTCTTTACTCTCGATACTGATAATTCTGAACATCTACAAGTTGCTGATCACCATGAACATTGGCGCCACATACGCTTTCATTGTCAGCCTGGCATATGCCATCGCCTCGCCCGTATATCTCTATTCCCACCTCACCTTTATAGAACCCGTGGGAGCGCTGATCTGCCTCTATGTCCTCAGAAAAATATTTCAAAAAGAACGTACGCTTACCGAAGTGATCGTAAGCTCCATTCTCTTAGGCATCCTACTCTGGATACATATCCGTTTTGCCTATTTTGAGTTAGTCTTATTTTTCGCTTTGCTCTATAGAATTTACGAACAGAACCGGCTAAAGCAGTTCAAATATTACACCTCTCTCCTTTTACCAGTAACAATCTTGTTCATTGCTTATGAAGTATATACCTACAAATTCTGGGGTACATTTAATCCCGCCGCGATCGAAATTAACGATATCCATAATCACAGCAGGCCCTTTGTCACAGATCCATTGAATGGCATCATTGGTGTTTTCCTGGATCAGCAATATGGATTTCTGATCAATTTTCCCATCTTTATCTTGCTTTTTCCGGGTATATTTTTAACGATAAAAAACCACTGTACCCGCTATAACCTCTTAATGCTCATCTTGACTATTCCCTACATGCTCATCTTTACGTCATTTAATAACTGGACAGGCGGTTGGTCTCCTCCTGCGCGCTTAATCTTCGTGCTGCTCCCGCTCTATTCTTTCTATCTGGCCTATGCGCTTGAGCAAATCAATACCCTGTTTTCACGACTCGTCATAGCTGCCACAATGCTGTATGGGCTTACGTACAACCTGTTATCTCTTTCACCGCCTCTCAATAGCTTCAATGCTCCAACAGGATATAACAGAACCATCATCCACCTCCAATTGTTCAACTATCGTTTAACAGATCTGTTCCCTTCTATGTTTTTAGCCCATCAAACAAACCTTTTCGTGCTCTGGTTCATCATATTTGCAAGCCTATCATGCTCGCTGTTACTCTCTAAAAGATTGAAAAGATGGCCAGCTGTGCCCCAGGATCACCAGTAGCTTTAATGACAAAGCACAGTAAGAACCGGGTTGGTTACCTGGCCACCAGCCCGGTTCTCACTGTGCTTTGTCTCAAATGATCAGCTAGCGAACTATGCTCGCTCCGCTGCCTTCAAGATCGCCCTGCGCGCCATAACGGTCGTCATCTGAGCGCGATATTCCTTGGAGCCGTGAATATCCCCCAGAAGTTCGAGACCATCGGAGGCATGCACTGCGGCAGCCGCCACAGTAGCCTCATCCAGTTTCTTCCCAACGAGGGCTGCCTCGACCCCACTGGCGCGGCTGGCTTTTACCGATGCTCCGGTTATGACAACACTGGCGGCAATGCAGGTGCCATTTCCATCCAGTGTAACTACTGCCGCGCACCCCGCGACCGCGTAATGAGAAGCTTTGTTTGCCAGCTTCGTATACGCGCTGCCGGTGTGAGCATGCGGAATGGCGAAACGAATCTCAGTGACAATCTCATCCGGTTGAAGGGCTGTTTCGTACATCCCCTTAAAGAAATCGTCAGCCTTAATGGAGCGCACGCCATTAGGACCCCGCACCAGGATATCGGCCTTGAGTGCCAACACAATACCCGGCATATCTGCTGCGGGATCCGAGTGAGCTATACCGCCACCGATCGTGCCTCGGTTACGCACCTGCTGATCACCGATCAAGGCGGTACCCTCTGGCAACAATGCGAAATGATGGTGAAGTAGCTCAGAGTGCTGGATAGTGGTGTAGGTCGTCATCGCACCAACTTCCACCGCCCCACTTTCCTGGCGGATGTATGAAAGACCACTGATCTTGCCAAGGTCAACCAAATGTGCCGGCTGAGCCAGGCGAAGTTTCATCGCTGGTAGCAGGCTGTGACCACCCGCCAGCAACTTGGCGTCATCGCCATACTGTTGCAAGAGAGCAATAGCCTCGTCCACAGACTTCGCGGCATGATAATCAAATGCTGCTGGAACAGACATTGTACGTTCTCCTTTTCACCCTACTTCTGGTGAATGATTTTCCACAGCTTCTCTGATGTAAATGGCATATCAACATGCACAACACCCAGTGCATCAACAATAGCATTTGCAACTGCTGGAGTAGAACCAATAGTGCCTGCTTCGCCGATACCTTTCACACCAAGTGGGTTAACCGGGGATGGAGTAACGGTGCTATCGGTCTCAAAGCTGGGAAGCTCCGAAGCCAGCGGCATGGCATAATCCATCAGTGTTGCCGTCAGCAGCTGGCCATCTTCCGTGTACTCGACTCCCTCAATCATCGCCTGGCCGATACCATGCGCAATGCCACCGTGAATCTGACCTTCGACAAGCAACGGGTTGAGTTGCCGTCCACAGTCGTCAACCGCGATGTAACGCTTGATCTCTGCCTCACCGGTATCCTTGTCCACCTCGACCATACAGATATGCGTACCGAAGGGGTAGGTCAATGCTGCTGGCTCCCAGAAAGCCGTTGTCTCCAGACCTGGCTCGATACCAGGATGCAGCGTATTGGAAAGATTGGCCGTCGCAGCTACCTCAGTAAAGGTAACGGCTTTCTGAGGCGAACCAGCCACAAAGAACTTGCCATCCTCCAGCGTCACGTCGGAAGCGCTGGCTTCCAGCATGTGAGAAGCGATTTGCTTCATCTTCTCCTTTAGTCTCTGGGCAGCAGTATAGACCGCAGAGCCGCCGACCGCTGCGGTTCGGCTGCCATACGTGCCACGACCCTCTGGCGTGGAGTCAGTGTCGCCATGGATCACAAGAATGTTCTCTATTGGGATACCAAACTCCTCAGCGACGATTTGAGCAAACGTCGTCTCCTCGCCTTGCCCATGCGGAGATGAACCAGTATAGACTAACACGGTGCCACTCTGCTCAACACGCACACGCGCGCTCTCGTAGAGGCCAACCGGAGCAAATCCTTTGGGACCTATTCCGCAAGCCTCGATATAGGTGGAGAAGCCAATGCCCACTAGCTTGCCCTCTGCACGCATCCGGGCTTGCTCGGCACGCATGTTTTGGTAATCTGCTAACGCCTGGGCCTTAGCTAGCGCGGCTTCGTAGTTACCACTGTCATACACGTTCCCGGTCGCTGACTTGTAGGGAAACTGATCAGGCTTGATAAAGTTTAGCTTGCGTATTTCAACTGGGTCCTTGCCAAGCTCACGCGCCACCATATCCATGGCACGCTCAATAAGGTAAGTAGCCTCAGGGCGACCTGCTCCACGACATGCATCCGTGGAAGCTTTATTCGTGAAGACGAGATCAGTGCTTCTGTATAGTACTGGTATGTCATAGGCACCACATAGCACGGGAAACATGAAGGCAAGAACCATCACATCGGTGAAGAGCTGACTATATGACCCCATATCAGAGATCACATAAATCTTCAATCCAGTCACTTTGCCATCCCTGGTAGCGGAAATCTCGAAATAGTCGACCTGGTCACGTCCATGGGTCGTCGCTGCGAGAGCCTCGCTGCGATCCTCAATCCACTTGACGGGACGCCCTAATTTCATAGAAGCGTAAGCCGTCACAAGTTCTTCGGGGTAGACATTAAGCTTGGACCCGAAGCCACCACCAACTTCGGGCACGATCACACGTACCTGGTGCTGTGGAAGGCCAACTGTCGCAGCCAGGATGTTACGCAGTATGTGCGGGATCTGTGACGAACTCCAGAGAGTAAGGTTTCTGCTCCCTTTGTTATAATCTGCAACAACGCCGCGCGTCTCGATAGAAGCCGGGGATAGTCGTTGATTGATAAAGCGTCCCTTAACAACCACACCACCATCAGCTTTGGTCTGCTCGAAGACTTTGTCGATTTCTTCCGTCGATGGATGCATGCTGAAGGCGACATTCGTACCGAACTGTTCATAGAGCAGAGGAGCATCAGGCTGCATGGCCTTCTCGACATCGATGGCTACTGGCAACGGTTCGTAATCGACATCGATCAGGTCTCGTGCATCACGAGCCCCATAGCGATCTTCCGCAATCACGACGGCTACAGGATCACCATAGAAACGTACCTTGTCCTCGGCCAGTGGCTGACGGATGCCCATACCCTCGGCAATATGCCCCACTGGAACGGCACAAGCAACGCTGCCTACTACGCCTTTCAGGTCTTCCGCTGTATACACAGCCACAACACCAGGATATTTTTGGGCAGTTTCCGTGTTTATGCTCGTAATGCGAGCATGCCCATAGGGGCTGCGCAGAACCGCCATATGGAGCATGCCGTAGAGTTTGATATCGTCAACGTAGGTCGCCTGACCAGTAATCAAGCGCGGGTCTTCACGCCTTTTAATAGGCGAACCAAGCATAGCTGCAATACCCATTTGTATACCTATCCTTTCCCATCACGAGAAACAGAATATGAAGGAAATTTGGAGTTGTGTGCCTTCGAGATTACTCGCCAGCACCCACAGGCTCAGAAGCACTCGCGCGCATCCGCTCGGCAGCATACTGGACAGCACGTACGATGTTCTGATAGCCGGTGCAGCGGCAGATATTTCCCTCAAGGCCTTTACGTATCTCTGCCTCTGTCGGGTTGGGGTTATGTTTGAGCAGGTTATACGAGGCCATAATCATGCCTGGAGTACAGAAGCCACATTGTAGACCATGCTTCTCCCAGAAACCCTCCTGGATAGGATGCAATCCTCCCTCTGGAGCCAGGCCTTCGATCGTGGTCACTTCACACCCATCGGCCTGAACAGCCAGTACCGTACATGACTTCACTGATTGACCATCGAGCAGGACCGTACATGCACCACACTGTGAAGTGTCACAGCCAATATGTGTACCTGTGAGGTCCAATGCCTCACGCAAATAATGTACCAGCAACGTGCGCGGTTCAACCTCTGAATGGTGTTGCTGTCCATTCACTGTAACACTAATTTCGTGCTTCATCGTCATTGATGGTTACCTCCATCTGATTAAGTAATTATCCACTAAGAACATTTCTTCTAGCGGCTTCTCTGGGTAGATGGACGCTTCCATCTACCCCTGGACGGGACCATAACACTGGACACTGGAACAATGTCCAGTAAGCTACCATCTTCGTTCGTGTGCTCCTCAATGCGACAGCTATATTCTCTAATACGGTATGGGGTTTCGCCATTCTCCAATCTCATTGTGCAGTCAGAGTTGGAGTGTAGCAAAGAAAAAAACTCCTTTCTTTTCAGGTCGGAATACACGTGGAGATAAAGCAAACAAGGATAGTTTTTCATCGTTACCCGCATCATAAAAAGACCGGGTATACCGTTACACCTTCCAATCGTAAATACGTTTATCGATGCCTTCATCTAAAGGCACGCCAGCACTACAGGAAAAGGGTATGTAACGATTTGAGATTATCATACCAGGGGATAAAATGTCAATTATTGAGGAAGCAAGGTGGCAAAGAGGCAATAATTCATCTTTAGCGGATACAGCAGAACCAGACTAAATGCCCGCTTGCTCACGCTGAATGGAAGCGTAGCACTGGCGCAAATATTCCTCCAGTTTCGCCCAATCGGCCGCTTCATTGGTTGATCTCTTACTGGTAATCAGATCAACAGTATTGTTGGCCTTCACCCGCAGTTCTGCGGATTCTCGCGCCTGCTCCTGCGTCAGTCCAAAAATAGCCGAATGCAGTTCAGTCATAGCCAGAATAAACTCGCTCTTGTCCGCCTGCCCAACCAGGCGGCGGTGTACATCAAAGTATTGCAGTTCGAGGTCAGCGACGCGCTCTACATCAAATTGCAGGCCAGAGTAGCGGCGTGCAACGCTGTAAAACTTCCTCAAGTACCGCCGCACCTTTTCAAGATCGTGATCTTCAGGAACCCAGGCTGCCGAAGCGCGTGTCGTATAATACCCCGCCTGCAGCGACACGGGAAAGGGAATATGAAACTGTTCCTGGCACAGTGTGACTATCAAGCGCAACACCTTGAGCCAGTCGCGCTCATAATACGCACGCCAGCCATTGGCCTCGGCATATGCTACTCGTTCAGGATTTAGACGAAACGTTGTTGCCATATGCATCTCCTCTTTTTTTGAAATCATCTTACCTGCTATCAACTCAAAGTGGTACCTCCAGCGAGAGTGGACGTAGCTGGTTAGCAGTATACAACGCCAGGCATACCGGGCATATCCCCTCATGCCATACTTCAAGCGACGCGGCATGCTCCACATCACGACGAAGTGCGGCCTTCCGACGACGAACCACCACCCACAGCAAAAAGACCAGGACAAGTAGTATCAGCACTCCTATAACAACCAACATGGACGAGCAAGGAGACGTGCTCAAAAATGCTTGACACGTGTGATAATTTGGGTTTATAATCGCTAACGTCAGAGATGTCCATTGGCACATCGCAAAGTCAAGCCATTAGCCGATGTAGCTCAGCGGTAGAGCAGCGCATTCGTAATGCGCCGGCCGTCGGTTCGATTCCGACCATCGGCTCTTATATTTCGTAATCCTGCGCCCAACGAACGCCTTTCGCTTGATTATTCGCAGTTGGTTCCACCCTGAGATATCCCACATCAGTTCCCACATCTTCGACCAGCACAAGGTAGACTTTCCCCGTATGTTCGCAGTAGACCGCGAAATAGTCGATTTCCTCGCGTGTATATTTCCTCTTTGTCCTATTCCACCAGTTAACGCTGCACGTATTGAACTTGATAACCCCATTATCATAACGCCCTGCTTTACACTGAAGCCGGAAGAATTGAGCATCCTTCTCTATAACCATATCATAGCGGCGTCCCTCTCCAAACGGAATAAGCGCAGTATATCCGTATTTCATCACCTCAGCAAGAATAACTCCCTGCGCTCGCTCGCCAATATCATTTGTACTGAGCTTTGCTTTAATAACGCTCATCAATTGCCTCCTACCGCCAATTTTCTAATATTGCAACTATCCAGCCATCATCGAGAGAATTTATCCGCATCTAATATACACTATATGATACTAAATTACAATACCTTACATCAAAGGATAACATGATTGACCGCAAGTACAAAAACACGTATAATGGTGATGACTTACGTATATTAGTGTTTAGGAGTTTGCCATGCATGATAGCTTGATGACCGTCGATGAGGTAGCCAGGGAGCTACGTGTGAATGCGAGGAAAGTCTATCAATTTATCCAGAGTGGCGAACTGGTAGCTACTAATATAGGTACAGAGGGCAGGAAGATTTTTAGAATTGCCAGATCAGATTTTGACGCATTTTTACAGTCACGTAAACTAAAACGCCAAGAGCCTTAGGGTTCTTCCGGGAATAACATGATCATGGCACTTGAGGTTTGATGGTATAGTTCCAATCGCCATGGAAGGGATCGCGAACCAGATGGAGAGCAGCGAGTTCTAATTCTCACTCAAGCCCCGTCAGCGCAACACTCACATCCCACAAACGCCTCTGTACCGCCTCATCTTTCGTATAAGCACTCGACTCAATCACCTGCCTCCCCTTATAAAACAAGCCCGTCTTATTCTCGACTTCTGGAGAGGAGGCATAATACACCACCGCTTCAGCCGCTTTCTCAGGATCCGTAGAAATAAGGGACGTGAGCCAGCGCACAGGGGCAACCGCCTCCTTTATAAGCGCAGACTTCACCAGTCCAGGGTGGATAGCATTCGCACTCACCCCCGTACCTTTGAGCCGTCGCGCTAACTCATACGTGAACAGCAGATTACATGCTTTCGACGCCCCAAATGCTTCGAATGCGCTAAACTTCTTCTCGCCTTGCAAGTCATCAAAATTCAGTTTCGTCGTCGAGGGCGCGGTAATCGTCAAAATGCGCGATGGAGCGCTCGTCTTCAACCGCTCCAGCAGCAGATTAGTCAGCAGGAACGGCCCTAAATGGTTGGTGGCAAACATCGTTTCCAGACCATCCGCCGTCACAGTCCGGCTACTCTTGAACACCGCGGCGTTATTGATCAGCACATCCAGACGATCATATTTCTTCTTGAACTCCGCAGCCATCGCCCGTACTGAGTCCTGCACCGAAAGGTCAACAAGTAACAAATCAACATGCTCATTCCCGCTTGCGGCCCTGATCTCCGCCTGTGCCGACTCACCTCGCTGCTTGTCGCGGCAACCCAGAATAACTGTCGCCCCTAGTTTAGCCAGCCCTATAGCCGTTGCTTTACCCAAACCCGCATTAGCACCCGTCACCAGGCAAACTTTTCCCTGCATATCTGTTTGTGCCATCTGTAAAACACTCCAATCGTCACAATAGTGTTTGAGCTATCTGGAGCTGATGCATAGTATCACAGTATAGCAGCAAAATGATCGGTCAATCCTGTCCAGTAGGACAGTAGTGATCGATACAGCCTTGACTCGCCCACTTTTCTATGGTACCTCAGACGGGTATGTACTAGAACCGCCGACTAGTTGAAAAGGGGACATGCCTCACGAAAATCCTGCATCAACTTCGCAACATCGAACATCGGTTGATGCATCAAACTGGGAACCATCAAATTGAGCGTCAGGACTTTGCGGTTCAACTCGTGGAGCATCCTTTCATATTCAGCGCCCGTTTTCTCTACTGCAATGTTATAAGCCCGTTTTTCGCTGGCAAAAGGGGGAACCCGGCGTGACCGCAATGTGCGTCCCTGGTGCCGCAATTTGGCGACTTTCGCTTCAATGTGCTCAAACTCGCTGCGTATCTCTTTGGCCAGTTCAATCTCTTTTGGTGCGAAACCATTACTTTTGAGCAGGTTATAGCCCATGGCCTTATCGCCAGCATAGAGATTGTCATCAAGGTTCAATGGTTTACCAGTGCCCCGCAGGTTATCAAATTCACCTCTCGCCTGGGCCTCGCGAATCTGCTCACCAATATAGTCCTCGAATTTTTTTCCATAATATCTTTTAACGGCGGCAGTTTCCGTGTCTGTCGGTCTCTTGTCAGATGTGATGCGCCAATCTGTGAAGTCCATACTTTGATCGATTTCTAGATGGTTAGATAGATCCTTACTCTTTTTTTATCACAAATGTATTATATCCAATGAGATAGCATATCGTGCAAACTTTAATAAAGAGCTGCAATAGCCTGCTGCACAACCGCATACACTTCATCCAGTGGCATGTTGCGCTCCCTGGCGATACGCCGGCACTCTTCATACTCCGGGCTGGCGCTAATAATGCGCGACCCCAGCCGTTTGACCTTCACCACTATTGTACCAATGGCCGTATTGATGCGCTCCTGTGTCCGTTGTGCCTTCAATCGCTGTATCTGCTGTATGCGTACCCCCAGCGTACTACTCTCTCGCAATACCACCTGTGCCATTCTATCCCCATCCTCAACCGAACAAATGAGAGAGACCATGACAGCGGGCCGATTCTTCTTCATCTGGATCGGGGTATAACTGACATCTAACGCGCCAGCGGCAAGCAACTTATCCATTAAGTCGCCCAAGAGCTCACCGCTCATATTGTCGACATTGCTCTCTATCACGGTGACCCAATCTGTTGCGGCTTGTTCCTCTGCATCGAGGAGACCTCTTGCACTCCCTATACAGAGACGCAGACAGTTCGGCCAGGGGAAATGTTGCCGCCCAAAACCGTAACCTACCTGTTCAATAGCAATTGCAGGCGTCTCGAAACGCGTCATTGTTGCCAGTATCGCAGCGCCTGTCGGTGTCACCAACTCACCTTCAACTGGACACGGTTTCCATGGCGCAGTCACACGTCGCAGAATCTCCAGGGTGGCAGGGGCGGGCACCGGTAGCAATCCATGAGCAGTATGTACATAGCCGCTGCTCAGAGGCAATGGAGAAGCATAGAGCTGAACTATGCCCAATGTCTCGATAGCAAGGGCCGCGCCGGTAATATCGACCAGGGCGTCAATAGCTCCTACTTCATGAAAGTGGACTTCTTCGAGAGTTGTTCCATGGACAGCCGCTTCCGCCTCTGCCAGGCATTGAAACATGGCAAGCGCATTTTTGCGAACAACCGCGGGCAATGTTGCCGCATCCAAAATAGCAGCTATATCTGAGAGGCGCCGCGGCTGTTGCTCCTGTTCAGCCATAACCACTGTTAAACGCGCACCGCGTATCCCTTTATCTTGAACAATTTCTACCATCAATTCATAGCCCGTTACAGGAAGTGCGGCTAATCCTGTCTTAAGTGTGGCTAGTGAGAGGCCCGCATCCAGCATCGCTCCGAGAAACATGTCACCACTAATGCCAGAATGGCAATCGAGATAGGCTATTTTCTGCAGCATATACAAATCGTTCCGCTTTTCTTCGTTGTTTCAATTGAGAGCAAGCACTCTCTAGCATCCCCACATCTGGGACACTGTCGGGACCAGCCCTTCTCCCCAATTTGGGGCTGCTCACCCGACAGTGCCCCCTCCATAATCTCTCCCATCTTTCTACAACTCTTCCTGTTCCAGTAGTATATACCAGGCATGTCTCTGTTCCTCGGAAAGTTGCTCACTCTCTTCTATCGACTCCTGGAAGCTTTGCGCCTGGCCATTCACCTGGTACATTGCTTGCGCCTCGGCTAGCTGTAGCGTCTGTTGCCTCTGAGATATGCCAAAGAACGCCTGCACTGCGCTTGAGGGTTCTTGCAGTACCTTTGCTAGCAAAGTAATAAGCTCTCCAGGAATCGTTGTAGCATTGATAGTATGCTGTTCCAATTTCAAAAGAATATCCTTACTTAACCCAAGCCTTTCAGCCAGTTGGGATACCGTCAAATGCCTTTTGGCTGCTGTTCCAAGCAACGATGTGATAGTGCTGGTAGGCTGTCCAAGCGATGGCAAAACACGCTCCCAGGCAGTGTCTATAGCTCCTTGAAATTGCCCAGAAAGAACAGGCATGCTAGGTGTTTCGTATGGCAGGTCTCCTTCGAAGGCATGAAAATATGCGATAAAATCGGCGATCTCATCTGCGTATTCTGGATAACGGACCAGGTAATCACTGACATTCGGTCGAAGACCGGTGCGCACTTCCTCAACATAGCGAGCAGTGATGCGCTGTACAAACTCTTCTCGCTCTCTATCCATACAGCACTTCTCTTTCTGGCTCAAGTTTGTGACGCAATATCTCTAAAGCGTCTCGCAATCTGTTGCGTACAGTACGATCAGTGATGCCCAAGACCATGGCAGTATCCTTTTCCGTCCTGCCCTCCCAGAAAATGAGTAGCACAACCGCTTTTAGCTTGTCTGGAAGGTCCAGTATGAGGCGGGGCAGATCGCTGTGCTCAACGGCGAGCAGATCTTTTTGGGCCATTTCATCCTCAATATGTATCTCTATCAGGTCGCCTGTTGACTGTTGCCTGGGTTGATCCAGGCTATCTACTAGCGCACGCGGGATACGCGCAGTCTTTTTCTTTGCCTCATTATTCCACCGGCCCTCACGTGTCATAAACGTTCGAAACACGTGCCTTCGTTCAAAGCTCAAGCAGTGCTGAAAACTCTCTTCCCAGAATAATCTATCTCCATCCATCAGAGCGCGCATAACGCACTCGCATAAATCTGCATACAGATCACTGACCAGAACACGCTGCTCCTCCGCATGCAAGTTCATCGTCTTGATTACATTGTTCGCCCAATATTCATTGGCACTATGGGTGCGACGAAAGATTACCTCGAATAAGCGCTTTCGTCCAATATCATCCCCGCGCCCGATAGCTTCTCTCACACAACGAACCAGTAGCTCGAGAGGCAATGCCTCTTCCACACATGCTTCTATCGCCTTCCAGTAAGCAACCGAGCCATAACCCGGAAGAGCATCATATCTATCAGCCAAGCCTTTGCGGCGTTTGACCAGCTCAACGTCCCCATCATCCTCTACAGATGGAGCTGGCTCCTCATTCACAATATCCGCTACCTTTACGAGACACAACATTCTTTTAATCCTGTTCTAGTATAGCATTGGCCGAGCAAACGTCAATCTAATGTCTTACCCGCAGAGCACTCAAAGTAATCTATACCTATCAAAAACAAAAAGCGGAAATCGTTTGAGTAATTTCCGCTTTTTTCGCGAAGAGCGGTATGTAAACAGGAAATAACGCAATTTCATTGGAGGACACCTTCTTATGCTCAACCAAACGTTGCAGAAAAGCCAGCAAATGGCGCCAGAGTTACTTGTTATTGGACAACTGAACGTCAATAGCACTATTTGTGGCTGGCTTTTCGCAGTAGAAGTAATCAGTCGCAAGACGAACAGCGGCAAACCGTTTCTCGATCTCAGGCTGCGTGATCAGCGCGGCAGCGAAATAATTGCTCGCCACTTCGATCCACCCCTGCTGGAAACGCTTTTACCCCAGGAGGGCAAGGTAGTGTTGCTAGAAGGAAACGTTGAGGAATATCGCGGCCAGGTGCAGATAAAACTGATGCGCGTACAAAATGACAAATCAATACCAACTGATCTTTTTACATTGGGCACCCGCCGCTCGATAGCTCAACTCGAAGCAGATTTTCAGCACTTAATCGACAAGATTGATCACCCAGGTCTGAACAAACTATTACGCAACTGTTTTGCAGGTGAAGTAATGGAACGGTTCCGGCGTTGGCCAGCCGCAGTACGACATCACGGGGCGGTTGTTGGTGGCCTCCTCGAACATACTGTAAACGTCACAACTATAGCCGAATTGACCGCACGCCTCTACCCCTGCAACCAGGACCTGGTACTGGCTGGCGCCCTTCTTCACGATATCGGCAAACTAGAGGAGCTTGAGGGACAAATTGGTGTAGGGTTTACCCCCCAAGGACGTATGGTCGGGCATATCGTCCTCGGTATGCATTTCGTACAGGAACAAGCTGTGCTCATTCCCACGCTTGAAGAAGAGAAAATCGAGGACGTGCTGCACATTATTCTGGCACACCACACCAAAGAATTTGGTTCTCCTGTCAATCCCGCGACCATTGAGGCGCTAATCGTCCACCAGGCAGACCTGGCGGAAGCTCACCTGACAGGATTTCTCGAACATTGCCAGAAATCATGTGGCCCCAATGGTTGGACACCATTTAGCCCACTCTATGGTGGCCAGCTACGACTCCCATAAAGCCAACCACCTTGCGACATTCAGCACACTACTAGTGTGTCGTCACTTGCCGCTCTTATGAAAAGCAATGGCATCGCGGTAGACTTCGACAAAACGCATGGCCGACGCCTGCCAGGAGTGGTCGGCGGCCATCCCACGCTGCTGGAGTCTCCGCCAGATGTCCTTAAATCGGTAGAGTTCAAGTGCGCGAACTATGGCAGCAAACAATTCCCAGGGATCATAATTAGTAAAGGTAAACCCGTTACCTTCACCTGTACGCGGGTCATATTCCTGCACAGTATCCGCCAACCCACCTACGGCCCGCACGATAGGTACGCTGCCATAGCGCATGGCTATCAACTGCCCCAGGCCACAAGGCTCAAAGCGCGATGGCATCAGGAACATATCACTTCCCGCGTAAATGCGCTGCGCGAGTTCGGTGTTGAAGGTAAGAAAGATTGCCATCTGCTCAGGGTAACGAACAGCAAGATTCTGAAACAGTTCGTGATAATGCTGATCACCTATACCCAGCACCACAAATTGAACGCCCTGGACCAGCAGGGGTTGCATAATCTGCGCCAACATGTCAAAGCCTTTTTGATCGGTGAGACGCGAGATCATTGCCAGTAAGGGAGCCTCTGGTTGCGCAGGTAAATGCACCTGTTCTTGCAGAGCACGTTTGTTTTCAGCGCGCTTGTCAAGTGATTGGGCATCGAAATTGCTCTGGATATAGCGGTCCGTGGCTGGATCCATTTCCTCATAATCAAGTCCATTGAGGATGCCAAAGAGCCGGTCACGGCGAGAACGTAGTAAGTGGTCCAGCTTCTCACCAAATGTCGGTGTAAGTATTTCTTGAGCATAGCGCTCACTGACCGTCGTGACGGCGTCAGCAAAAAGGATACCTCGCGCCATAATATCGACGACGTTTGCCAACTCCGCAATCTGTGGATACAGGAATCCATTTGATGCAACACCAGCTACCTCCAGGATTCGAAAACCGAAAATACCCTGATAAGCCAGGTTATGGATGGTGTACACAGTTGCAGCATCACCAAAGAAGGGATCATCGTGATAGATGGTGTGCATCCAATTCGGCACAATACCTGTGTGCCAATCATGACAATGGATAATATCAGGAGACCAGTTCAACGCTCTCATTGCCTCTAACGCGCCCCGGCAGAACAAAATGAAACGCTCGCCATCATCCGTATAGCCATAGATGTTCTCGCGCTCAAAATAGCGTGGTGCGTCAATCATGTAGACAGGAATAGCGTCTCCAATTGAACCCTGGCGCACGCTGACAGGCACTTGAAATGTACTCATATCCACAGAAACAGTATCAAGCACCGTACTGAGACCAAAGCGCGCTACATCTACTTGCCCATAGCGAGGCATAGCCAGGCGTATATCATGGCCCTGTGCCTTGAGAGATTTTGGCAATGCCCCTACTACGTCAGCAAGGCCGCCAACTTTGATAAAGGGCACAATTTCGGCAGCAAGGATCAAGACTTTGAGAGGGCGTTCGTATTGCATAGAGATTAGCTCCCGTGCTCACAATTTGATTCTATTATAGCACGGGTAAAGAAAAAGGTTGACACGGTTATCACACCATGTCAACGATTGCCAACCAAAGCCAGGGATTTGGACCACGCGCCTTACGCGCAGCGTTGGATAGCAGTCCTTTGTGGGGAGCGGGACGAGTGGAAGACACGTATAATCTGGTGGGACACGCGCTCAAAAAGGTCATGCGCGTGGTGGCTGATCAGCAGGGGAGGGAGCTGGTCGAAGTCGCTCAAGAGGCGGGAGCGGAAGTGGTGTGTAAGACGAGCCTGAAGGCGGCCCTCGATCGGGATTGGGACCAGCTTGGGCAACGAGAAGAAGCGTTGAGCGTGGTCTTGAAGGTGTTGCAGGCCGTGGAAACCTGGGTGCAGACCCTGCCACAGGAAGAGGCATATTTGGCTCAGCCCCCTCTGGAAATTGCTCAGCAGGTCAAAGAGCAAGATGTGCAGGTCGATGAGGCGGGGAAAGCCAGCCTGATCAAAGGAGTCGCCAAGGACCGACGGATTAGTGTCGAAGATGGACAGATGCGCCACGGGCGCAAAAGTCGGAGTGTGCGCGTGGGTTGAGCATACCCTCGCACATGTTGGTCAGTGGCAAGGACGACGCGCACGCTATCGCGGGCTGCGGAAGAATCTCTTCGATCTCCGCCGCTGCGCCGTCGTCCACAATTTGCACGTCCTGGCTCGTTCCCAGCAGCTTCCGGTTGAGCTTCAAGATGCTGCTTGATTACTTGACCGAGCTCTAGCGAGCATGCACTACACTTTGTAGCGATTCCGCACCAGGAAGTAGAATTGGATAGCGGCTATAATACCCATAACCGCCAGCAACACCACAGCATCAGCCTGACCGGGGATCGGTGGCGTATTGGGAGCTGGTTGTGCAGGAATAATGGTACCGGAAACATAGGGGATATTTGGCGCCGTCGGGTCATTGGGGAAGAGCGGGATAGAGAAGAAGGCAAACGACGCCACGTAGATCAGCAGGCATGTACCAAAAACCAGCCACATGCCCAGGCATCCCAGGTTGTTTTCTCCCACTACTGCGAACTCACGACGCGCTACGCTGGTCCAGATGGTAGCAAGTATCAGCATACCACCACTCAACAACAAGGCCGTCAAGATTTCAGTGGGGTTGGTATGCACCAATAGCGTCGCCAACCCTAGCACAGCTGTAGTGACAACGCTGCCAATAACCACCAGATTGCGCTTTGGCTTCCACGCCCAAATGGCCGCCATCAGTAGAACGAAAGAGACACTGGTGATCAGGGTGTCGGCGATATAGCCAGCCTGCGGTGAAAAGGCACAACTCGCAGGAATGGCTGATTTTTTCCCGCAGATCGTCAGGTAATCGCCAAGCCCTATAAATGTCCAGCTATGCATCCAGGCAATAAGTGGATAGATGAATAACCACACCAGCAGCAAAATGACACCGGCCTGCGCCAATCCAAGCGCACCAACCGCGTATAAAGGCGACATGGTGCGCTTGCGCACCGGGCGCATCAGGTAATGCAGTCGCAGTGCAAAAGCGCCAAGGATCAAAAAGATCGTTGCGCCCAGGATGACGTAGAGTATCGCATCAAGGATTAACTGTACCTGCGCCCCATTCTTCGGGTCGATGGCATACGCCAGGCCATTGTCATTCACCAGGGTATACCCAACCATGAAAATGATGAGCACCATACTAGCTATGATAATGATCCAGCGCACAGCCGGCGTTGTACCCAGGTCGCTTCGGTCTGGATTGGTGCGCTCACGCAGTGCAAGCACGCTGTAAAAGATCATGGCTACACCGACGAACAAGATGGCCAGTCCAACCATGACGAGGTCGACCGCGTCCGGTTGAAACCAGAGGACCGTACCTCCAAGTACAGGGTTCCAGGAAGCATTGGCTTGAGGGAAATATTGGTTTCCGCTCAGTCCCGCAGCTAGCGCTATCGCCAGGCCTCCAAGCGCTAAGATCGTGCCCAGCGCACTAAAGGCCACTGGGGGCACCACCGGTTTCGGATCGAAAAGCAGGACTATTACCTGAATAACGATGAAACCGGCCAGGCAGGTCGCAGCCAAAGCAATCGAACCTTGCTCCAGACCGACCAGTGTTGCCGACGTCATCTGGTTGTAAATATACCCGGGGATTTGCCCAACCAGGAGGGCGGCAATGAAAAAGTAACCCACCGCGAAAATCATTGCGCGCGCCCAGGATATGCGTTCTGGGATTTCCCGTTGTTGAACCTGTTGCATAGAAGCAATCCTTTTCGACAGCTTGATTTATTGAACTATCGTCAGTTCAGCCAGCATCGAAGGGTGAAACTGGCAGTAATAGATAACCGCATGCGTTGACGGGTTTAAGGTATAGGCATTCGCGGCTACTGTGTAGGTATATGTTCCTCCCGGATTAATAGGTGTGGTCAGGCCTGAGTCGAAGATATTCTTCGCAACTTTGATGTTGCTGACATCTGTCCCCTCAATCGCTGAAACGGTGTGCGGCGTTGTACTCTTGTTCACCCAGGTAATGACAGTGCCTACTTTCACTTTCAAATTGGTTATCGCATAGCAGGCGGGCGCACATGTTGCTCCTGGAGGAGGCGCTACAATATCTACCGTCACAGCCTTTTTATGGGTCATATCAACGGGAGCGCCAAAAGCACCGGTGGATTCCTGCGCGACAGCCGTCTGATATCCTGTAGGACTGTTCGACTGAAGGTAGATTGGTACCTGGACAAAGCCATTACCGCCACTCAAGCCATTTTTCTGCAGATAGGTCGGGTCAGATGAACGAATGAGATCAAATAGATATTGAATGTCATAATTAGTCAAAGGCCCCCCAAAAACATCACTCCAGGCGGGCATGATGGGTTTGGTCAGATCAGTCGTGCCATAGACTCCGCCGCTAATGATGCGCACCAGGTCGTCATCGGTTAAACCATTGACAGCAGGGTTATTATTCAGCGGCGAGCCAATATGACCCTGCCCCCTGGTTCCATGACACTGATAACAATATGTTGAGTAAAGCACGACACCACGCTGCACGGAGGTGGCATGCTGTTCAGCTTTTGCCATTGCCTGGTTGTTGCTATCAACGATCCAGAAAATTGGGATCATCAGAGAGACGATAGCCAGCATAATCAGCGTTCCGTACCCCGTTTTTTCCACAGCATTGGTGCGTGAATAGAACACGAAGAGCAAAGCACCCACGGCTACCACGAGGACAAGAAAGCCTATTGCGATCTGAATTGGATCTATCATAAAAACACAACCTTTAACATAAGGGCATTCGCAGGCACGAATCCCCAAATCCCCCTATAACTATACACCGCATTCTACACCTGGGACCGGGATCAATCGAGTCGTCTGGTCAGGATGCGGCACCTTGGTATTGATCGTACCGGTATCCACAGTGACGTCCTCCCCGGTGAAGGCGATAAGGAAGCGATCCAGACTCTTTGGGGCAGGCCCATCGAGCCATTCTCCGTCCACGTTATAGTGTGAACCGTGGCAAGGGCATTTGAAGCTGACACATTCATCCCTGAATGGCACGGTACATCCCAGGTGGACGCAGCGCTGGTAGAGGGCAATCCAATAAGAGCCATCGACATCTTTTACCACCGATTCCGCATCCAATTGATCTGTAAGATTGGTGCCGCTCAACAGAAATTGCGTATTCTTTGCCAGGTGCACCACGTAGGTCTTCGCGTTCTGCCGGTAGAAAACGCCACTTTGATTCACTTTGAAATTATCCGGCGTGGCAGCTGGAAAATCCGCTTTCTTCCCAACATTCAGAGCAGAACCAAACTGACCTGCCAGGTTAGGATACAGCATATACAATGCGCCTGCCACAGCGGCGGTTGTCGACAGGCCCCACACAGCCAGCATTGACCGCCGCAGGAAACGCCGCCGCGACAAGCGCTCTTTGGCAATCTCCGCCGCTTCAGCGCCACCGCCGTGCAGCACCTCATATTGCTGCGGCGTGATTTGCGGTCTATTTATATCATCAGAAATCAACGTAGTCCTCTCAGTCTTGCCTGTGGCTATATGTGGCTACAAGTTGAAGTACATATGAACCCAGGGCCATACCCATAGCCAACCAGGGCCACGGAAGAAACTGCCAGATATCGTGACCACTGCCCAGAAGATGAGAAACATGGTAAAGGTAACAATAGCCACTTTGCGATCAGCATAAGCGCGACTGGGGTTGCGGTCAACGTAGGGCAGTACAGCAAGGGCAGTCAGCACCAGGCCAGGAACGAGTACTCCACCAGTAGTTGGCGGGAAGTAGTGCAGCAATTCCTGCAGCCCCAGGAAATACCAGGGGGCCTTTGCCGGATTTGGCGTCACATTTGGGTTAGCAGGCGCCTCTAAAGGCGCATTGATCTGCATCGACAGTAAGGTGACCATCACCGTGACAATCGCCGCGGCGAAAAACTCTCGCACCAGCAGGTGGGGCCAGACGAAGACCGAATCTTCGAGAGGCTTCTCCACACGAGTGATGGCCTCCTGTCTGACAACTGCAAGCGTGCGATAACGTCGCTGAGTCGCTGCAGCCTGCGTTTCCCCTCCTGGTTCTTTCTGTTCAATTGACATAGTTTCGGTATCTCCTCACTCATAGTTCCGTAGGATATAGCGTACACCATACGGGAGAGACAACCCAATTACTAGCGAGCAGCACCAACTGTGGAACGCTCTGCACGAGTTTCAATTTCACGACGAGAGGGAGGCGGAGGACCAGCTTCACCACCATCCTTACGGATTCGCCAGAAGTGCACGGCCATCAACAGCGCGCCAGCGAGTGGCAGCAGTATCACGTGAGCGACGTAGAAGCGGATCAATGTCGGCTGAGCCACACTGGAACCACCAACCATCACTTTGTAGACAGTGTCTCCTAAGATAGGCGTATAAGGCGCCAGGTTCGTACCTACCGTGATAGCCCAAATAGCGATCTGGTCCCACGGTAGCAGATAGCCGGTGAAACTCAAGAAGAGCGTGACGAAGAAGAGCCCCACACCGACCACCCAGTTAAACTCTCTGGGGGGCTTGTATGCGCCATGATAGAAGACGCGCACCATATGCAACGTTACCGAAACAACCATCAAGTGAGCCGCCCAACGATGCATATTACGCACCAGGTTGCCGAATGAGACGGCGCTATCTATTTGGTTGATATTCTGATAAGCTACGTGGGTTTCAGGGATGTAGAAGAACATCAGAAAAACACCCGTGAGCGTCAGCAGCAGGAATAAGAAAAATGAGATGCCACCCATACACCAGGTATAGGTGATTTTCATTGCCTGACGGCTGACTTTGACGGGATGCAAGTGCAGAAATACATTCCCCATCATGACTAGCGACTGGTTCAGAGGGGTATCGGGATAGCCGTGGCGAAAAATTGAACGCCAAACTTGACTCTCGACCATCTTCTGGGTCATCGTGTCGAGTAAGCTTTTTTTGCTAGTTGAGCTCACTTTGCCTCCTCTAAAAGGATTATGCCTCGTTGTTAAACCAGGTCAGAAAAATAAATAAGCCTGGTCGCAAAAGTCCTCATTCTTTGTGGCAGATTATATCATACTCACGAAAAGGCTGGTACCCCCAAGAAAAGTGGGGGAGAACATGCTTTCTTCACCTCAAGAAGAACCAATCCTCTCTCTAATTGTAATGTACTTCGTACTCAAATGAGAAGAGTACATAGCCTGACCTGGATTGTTAATCCTAAGCATACTTACTCACATCTATACCAGCATCAGGTGCATACCCTATTTTTATATTGTACACACCTGATTTTCAAGATACGTTGCATCTTCTCAAGAGAAAATGCCGCCAGCATATCCTCTGCTACATATAAAGCTCATCTATTTACTCATCTCATTTGACACACTTTCGTGGTACAGCTACAATGATAATGTATCTTGCGTACCATACTTCTTCAAAGAGAAAAACATCATGGTTCATACCGATACCAGATTACATGAAAGCCGTCGCATACCTAAAATACTCAGACCTTTGCTGAGCCTGCCAGTATTCTATAAAGTGCTTTTCGCTAATAGTTTGATTATCTTCGTCGGTGCCACAGGTGGTACCTGGCTTGCCTCGAATCTCCACAACTCTCGCCAGGCTCTGGCAACGCCTGCCTCTCTGGCCATTTTCATTGTTGTTGGCTGGTTCGTCAGCATAGCTCTCAATTTTGTTGTCCTCCAGGTTGCATTTCGCCCCCTTAAAGACCTGGGTAGGGTCATGAACCGCGTCCGGGCAGGCGAACGTTCGTTACGAGCGCCAATGACCGGCGTCGACCTCGAGGCCGATCAACTCGCCAGCACCCTCAATATGATGCTCGAAGCGATTGATGATGCGACACGACTGCGGGCCAGCCAGATTATCAACGCCCAGGAACAAGAACGCAAACGCATCGCGCGGGAACTTCATGATGAGACCAGTCAGGTACTCACCTCGTTACTTATTAGCCTGGCAATACTTGAAGAATCGATTACAACGCAGGAAGCCCGCGGCCGCATCGCCGATACGCGTAAACTGGCACATCAGACCTTGCGCGCCATCCGCAACCTGAGCATTGATCTGCGCCCAAGCGCCCTCGATGACTTAGGGTTACTTCCCGCGCTGCGCTGGTACATTAAAGAGTATCAACAGAAGTGCTCAATTGTAGTTGAGTTCGTCGCGCAAAACTTCAAACAGCGATTACCTCCTGAGGTGGAAACAGCTCTCTATAGAATAGTCCAGGAATCTTTAACCAACACCGCGCGCCACGCCAATGCGCATAAGGTAATCGTCACTGTAAAAGAGCATGCAGATGCCGTCTATGTCACCATTACAGATGATGGCATCGGGTTTAATGTAGGTACTTTACACAAAACCCCCGACCAGGAACGTGGTTTAGGGTTGGCCGGGATGAATGAGCGAGCGGTTCTACTCGATGGTTCGTTAGATATACATTCTATTATTGGGCACGGTACGACGATTGAGGTTCGTATACCCCTCTCTCCGATAGAAAAACCAATTCATAAAAATGGCATCCAACCTGAACATATAATATCGTAGACACCGGCAATCTTATGAAAGACAGGAATTCATTCTCATCAATGAATATACATATCTTACTGGCTGACGACCATACAATTTTACGTGCGGGGCTAAAAATGATGCTGAACGCCCAGCCAGATATGGAGGTGGTCGGTGAAGCGCAAGATGGTCGCCAGGCCATTCAAGAGGCACAACGCCTTCTGCCAGATATCATACTCATGGATATCACTATGCCTGATATGAACGGCATCGAGGCAACACGACAAATCAAAAAATTGTTACCAGAAATAAAGGTACTTATACTCACTATGCACGAAAATGAAGAGTATGTTTTCCAGGCGTTACGTGCTGGTGCATCTGGCTATATGCTCAAAGAAGCCGCAGATACTGAACTCATCACAGCGTTACACGTTATACGTAGTGGCCAATTTTATCTCTCACCAACTGCGCAATCCGTCATGGTTGGAGATTATCTGCAACGCGTACGCAGTGGCGAAGAAAAAGATAGTTATAGTAGCCTGACCGAGCGGGAAAGAGAAATTTTAAAATTAGTAGCTGAGGGCTACACCAATAACCAGATTGCGGAGCGTCTGGTAATCAGTCCAAAAACAGTAGATACCCATCGCACCCATGTTATGGACAAGCTCAACCTCCACAGCCGCGCTGAACTCGTCAAATATGCCATGCGGCGCGGTCTGTTAGATGACTAGAACGTAATGAAGGGACAAGGATGGGCTATTATTCTATTCCTCTTCATCTTCTTCGAAGCCAGTACCGTTTTCGTTCTCCTCGGCAAAATATTCATCGCTATAGAAACCAACGTCTTTGCCAACGTAGACACTGACCAGAAAATCATCGCGTGGCATATCAGCAGATAGTACAAGATCTTCATCAATCTGCTCAATAAGTTTGGTTAAGTCAGCCTCTTCCAATTCCCGCTCTAAAATAAGCGTTCCATGAACCGCGGTTGTCGTAAAATGAATATCGACTGTACCCAGACGATTGTTACTCTGTAAGCTACTACCTTGCATAATGTAGTAACCTTCCGAGTATGGAGTACGAAAATGTCGTTCAAAGCGAATGTCGTCCATGGTTCTATTTTCTAAGCGCAGCCAGTTTCTCTGCCGCGCCCTCCTTTCTTTCTCTTCAGCGGATTTTCTTTACCCTACCCATACCAGCCTGGAGAGCGTAGTTTGTTGAGTATCTTTTATTCGCGCATAGTATACCACAATGGGCGCTTTTATGAACAAGTGGACAGGTGAATAGGCGGGTCATGCCAAAAACTGAAATGACGCATACATTTTTGAGAATACTATTTGATCTTCCTGCTCATATGTAGTCTGGGGTGCCAACAGCATAATAGTATACATGCTATTCTTATGAGTAGTCGTTAATAGGGTCTCGGTGTAGCTCGCTCCCTTTAACAGTACATTTCCCTGAATTCGTTGCCAGGACGTCCCACCAAAGGATGTTGACGAGTTTTTTGTTCCCGTCAGACCAAGCTGGTTCGCCTTTTGTTGCAAATATGTACCGGTGTCGCCACCGGGCGCGGCTCCCACGACAATATTCACCTGGGCAGTTTGACTACTATCATAAAAATGTACTGTCGCTTTACCCTTGTCAATCTGTGATTGCCAACCACTGGGATAGAGCAGCGAGAAACCAAGCTGGTTATTACTAAAACTCTGCTGCGGCTGTGTAATTCCAGGCACGGAAAACGGCTGAACCAGGATGATCCAAATTCCTAATCCACCAAATACCACAAGACATAAGAGTACCACCAGCATAATTACCAGCGGCTTACGATTCTCACGACGCCTGGTGCGTTGGACAGGGGGTACAACGGACTGTGAAGGTGGCGTTTGACTTACTTCACTTGCAAGCGGCGAAGCCGTCGAAAAACTCTGGTAACTTGAGTGATCGGAGGGTCCGAACTGTTGCCCCGAAAACTCTTCTTGCTGCCGCATTGGTTCGTCCACTGGCCCGGGCGTTACCACGGGTTTCTTCCCCATTTGTGTTGCCAGTGGCATGGTATCAACATACTCCACCTCGTCAAAACGAGTAGGAGCTACTTTACCTGGAGTTGGAGGACTCGTATGATGCTGATTTAACCCGTTTGATGAACCAGCTACCAGTGGTCCGGTAGGTAAATCTTCGAATTCATCTTCATTCCTCAACCCATTGGCAGCGGGTATCGCGGGTTCTTTTTGATCCCAGACCTTCACGCGTAATTCTCGTACCTGTGTATTCGCACGCTGCACCTGTTCTGGCGCTGGGTTTTCAGGCTGCGGGACATCATCTACAAATGCATGTATCTCCATGGGCGAAGATTCATTTTTTGCATTTGCTGTTGTCGGCCTCTCTTGACGCTCCGACTCTAATCCACCATATGGTACTTTACTGCGCAGCCCATTTTCCAAAAAGCTCAACCACGAAGGTGGCTCATCTTGCAAACGCCGGGCAGCTCGATTAGGCTGCTGTGCAATCTGTTCACGGCCCGTCTTACCTGCTTTATCGGACGTTCCAACCGCAGATGATGACTTAGGACTGAAAGGATGCGATGCAACAAGGGTTCCACACTGATTGCAGTAACGAGCATCTTCCTTTAAGGGGGAACCACAAAAAGAACATTGCATTGCGAAGAAACCCCTCCTAAAAAGAGTCTGCAAAATTTGCACCAATAAACGATCAGAATTTATAGGTATAAAGGTATCCTATACTCATTGTTCCGTCAAGTAACGTCACTTTCTATAGTACGTATAGCTTATCTCAACTGTACCTATTGCTTACCTCAACCCAACCACTTTTAACCGCTTAGGCATGGTTCAAATGCACTTGACACTTTTGTGCTCGTCCTACGTAAACATTGTCAAGTAGGATTGGCTCTTTCTGAACCTTGTCTTACATAGAAATAAACGCTGCCACCCATCGAAATGCCTATTGACTTTTTCTCAGACCTTTACCATACTTAATACAGCTACTGTATAGTATAGTTATTTTCCTTACATAGTACAAACACAACTGATTGCGAAGATTAATGACAGAACACCACCCCCATAAAGGGAAATGCACAGGAACGTATCACAAAATATATCCAAAAACGCCAAAATGATGGCTATTTCTGCCAGAATATCGATGCCAACCTGTTCGTGCAAGTCATCGCCATGCTTTTTGCTATGCGTGCCATCGGGCGTGGATTGAATGACCTCTTGCCATTTGCCAACCACTCTCGAGATGAAGTTATTGACCAGTTAGTTTCCTTGCTATTGTATGGCATGGTGCAACGTGACCAACCGCACAAAGACGAGGCAGCAGTTTCCTGATAGTCACACCTGCTGCTGTGGTTTGATCGCTTTGCTCTCTACGTGTTTTCGTTGCTTAATAAGGAGTCCCTCCATATGCAAGTCAATGCACAGGCCGTACAGCCACGCAGAAGACTAGAATACAAATGGGTCGTGGCAATGGTCGTGGTTATCGCGGTGTTTATGAGCATCCTCGATCAAACCATTGTCAACATTGCGATTCCAAGGCTACAAATAGCTTTTGGTGCAGATATCCATAGCGTCCAATGGGTGCTCACAGCCTACATTTTGACTCTGGGTGTTGTCACCCCGACATCAGCGTTTTTCTCTGACAGGTTGGGGATCAAGCGATTTTACCTCATCTCTCTTGTCCTATTCACTATTGGCTCTGCACTTTGCGGCCTGGCATGGAGTTTACCCGTTCTCATTTTCTTCCGCATTTTGCAAGGAATTGGGGGAGCAGCGCTGTTCCCGTTGTCCATCACCCTGATCTTCCGCGAGTTCCCACCGCAGGAACGCGGTGCCGCGATGGGCTTCTTTGGTATTCCCGCGCTTCTGGCCCCCGCCCTTGGCCCGACGCTGGGTGGCTACCTCGTGACGTTCGCGGGCTGGCAGTTGATCTTTTACATCAACGTTCCTATCGGCATCGTGGCTTTTATTCTCGCCACTATATTCTTACACGAGGCTCGACCACAGGCCAATACCACGTTCGACTTCTTCGGGTTCATCTTCGTTGCACTTGGTCTGGGATTGGTTCTCTATGCCCTCTCTTCTGCCAGCACAGATGGCTGGGGCTCTACGACAGTGGTCGGTTGCCTTACCGGAGGATTGATTTCACTGGCGATTTTTGTTGCCGTCGAGTTTATTCTTATCTATCGGGGAGGTCAACCTTTGCTTGACCTGCGTCTTTTCGCCAACGGGCCCTTTACCACCAGCATTATTGCGGGTCTGTTTGTCGTTTTTAGCCTTTTCGGCGGATTATTCCTCTTTCCCATCTACCTGCAATACCTACGCGGGCTGAGCGCTTTTGAGTCTGGCTTAATTCTGCTCCCACAGGCGCTGGCCTCAATGGTGAGCGTTATTATAGGTGGCCGCCTGGTAGATCGTATTGGGGTACGCGCAGTGATGATACCAGGCTTACTCATCCTGGGGGTAGCCACCTGGGAACTCTCGTTCATTACGCTTTATTCTCCTTACTGGTGGCTCCAGTCAATGCTCGTCTTGCGCGGACTTGCCCTCGGTCTCACCGTACAGCCATTGACTGTCTTCGGACTCTCAGAGATAAAACCACGCCAGTTGGCTCAGGCCTCATCCATGAACACTGTCATGCGTTCTGTTTCAAGCTCGCTGGGCATCGCCGTTCTGGCAACCCTGGTACAGTCACAGACTAAAATACATTATGCTCATCTCTCCGAGCAGGTGACGGCCAGCTCGCTTCTTGGCCAGTTATTCACGCGCTTACAGGCGCTTTTCGTAGCGCACGGTGCGACTCCACAAGCTGCTCAATCTGCCGCTTTGCAGGTGATTAACCTGATGGTACAGAGACAAAGTTATGTTCTTGCCATTCAGGATGCCTTTTCGTTTACCGTTGTAGTCATTGGCCTAGCTATCATCTCGGTACTGTTTGTGCGCGGATCACGTAAGCCGAAGGGTATCCCTGAAACAGCACCTGCTACCGGCGCTACCGTTGAAGAAGAAGCTTCAACACCTGTGTTTGCTGTGGCTGAATAACCACTTACTTTTCGAACCATTCTCTGTAGAGAGTCGTCAAGCGCGTCCCTACAAGAAAAATATCAATTATTGAATAGCGGCGCGTTAATAACTCTATGTTTGCACTTTTTGGCCGCCATCTCTCAAGCCGAGAGAAGTTCATACAAAGCATCAGGCTCAACGCCGGATTGGAATTGCTCATGAAGCCAGTCGAGCAGATGTCGTCGATGGCGACGTTGGATTTCACGCCGAGCCTCCCCGATGGTGACGGGGCGTTGCCACTGCGTTTGCAAGCGGTCGCGCTCTTCCTCGAGGAAGACATAGGCCAGCATGGCCAAGGTCCAGAAACGCACGATAGCGATGGCGCTCATCAGTTGATAGTGATCCAAGCCCAACTCTTCTTTGCCATCGCCAAAGAGGACTTCGATGTCCCAACGAGCAGCGATGTGCGCGAGCAGCAGCTCTGGGCTCGCTTCCACATCACTGGAAGCCCAATAGCGTGCCTGCGACACGGGGTCGTCCAACGACTGCCGCACGATCACGACTTGGCACCGGTACAAGCTGCGCACCCGTGTCGTTACGACATGCACGTAGACCATCTTCTTTCCCTTCGGCCATGCCAACTCGACGTAGTCGCTCGCGCGCAACTGAGCAGTATACTCCGACAGTCGTTGCCACTTCCAGCCTTTGGGTGCGCTGGGGTCTGCTACCGCCAGCCACCGATTGCTCTTGATCCCCGTGGTGATCAGAAACTCCCGCTCCCGTGCCGCGAGCCCGTGACGTTTGGCACTGTACCAGCTATCGAGCAAGACATGCGTCACCGTTCCCGCGATCGGCTCAAATGTGCGGATCGTGGTTTCCATCAGCTCAATCTTGCTGGCAAAGGGGACTCCTTCCGCTGTGCAGACCGCTTGCTGTCGATACAACTGGGGAGCCAACGGACAGCGTCGCCCCAACAGCACGTACAGGCTCTCGACCAAGCTATGGCCTCGCACGCGCTTGTCTTGCGTCGTCGAGTGATGCAGACCCAATCCCTCCATCTTCTTGCCTTTGCGTTTCTCGATCGTCGAGTCATCCCCGATCAAATACCCTGTCACGACGGGTGTTTTGGGGCGACCTCGACGCTTCGGCTGCATCTGGTGCTCTCGCTGCAACTCTGCTGCCACCTTGGGCTGCATCTCTTCCCGGAAATGCCTCAACCAGCTCTCTACCACTGCTGCCTCTTCCCATGGGGCTTCCGACAAAAAGCGACTCAGTCCTGCCAAACTGGGGCTATCCGCAATTTGCTGCAACAGGCCCGAGAGGGTTCGTGTTCCCTCACAGAGCATCAATCCCAACAGCACGGTCACGAAGTGCTGATATTGGGGTTTGGAGAACCCCTCCCGAAACCGTTCTGCAAAGTAGCGGACATCTTCATCCAGGCATATAATGGGGACAGGCATCGGACACCTCCGTGGCTACAAGGTTGTTTATTCTTACCCTTGATACCACATGGTGTTCTTTCCTGCTACCTCCCTTTCTAAAAGTGCAAACATAGAGGTAATAAGATACTGGCGTAAAATAGGGTTCCGGACTAAAGGAGTGTTCTGTGGCACATTCTTCCTCTTGATGATATATATGTGCTGCCCAACAACCGTAATACATCACACCATTTGTTCATGAAAGGTGGTGATGAGCGGTCTGGCTACCCATAACTACACAACGACCCTGCCGGGCGAGCGAGGCTAATATGTCGCCTTTGTTGACGACGCTCCCCTCGTCGTCGCTGGCAAACAGCCACTCATCCCATGCTGCTTTATCGGTAAAGAGAGCATATGCGACCGGAGCGACCTGCGTTCTCACAACACGCATTATCTCCAGGGCGTCATCAACACCTGGCTCTAAATGCTCCACGGCTTTGAGGCCGGATTCGGCCAGTGCTTCAAAAGAGCGAATTGAACACACCTCACTTTCAACAACCTCGCAAACAACTCCTAGAACCAGCAATTCATGCTCATCCTGCTCCTTATCATCTCCTGCTGAGGCGGTCTCCCATACTCCCACCACCAGGCTACACTTTGTCGGTAAGCTTTTGAGAAATGAGCTAATCTGTTGTTTATTCCAGCCGCGCCATGTATAACTCTCGTCGTACTGCTCGAGCCGCAACGCGACGTCCAATAATGGCCTGGCGGCATTCCACAGGGGAGAAGCGGCATCAAGCACCAGTAACTCTTCGGCTAACACACACTATCGCCTTTCAAAACATAGTTGAACAAGGACAGTTCCCATCTTAAGTATACACCCTGTAAGGCACATCCCTCTATCGACATGCTATAATTCTAGAAAGTGTCCTATTACAGTTTAGGAGGCCATTCGGGAAAGGGTTTGTCCCCGGAAATCTTCCTTTTTTATTACACCATGTAGCAGCAGAATTGTAAGTACACGTACAGAGGTCGAGCTGTATGGCTACATTCATTCTTTCACTTTGCCTGGGGGCGCTGGGCATCATAGGCACCTCCATATTCGTTGCAAGCGCAGGAATAGTCCTGTGGCATTATCGCGGTACTCGTCCATGGAGCTTTCGTTGGCAGTCGCGCAACTGGCGTCTGGCGCAGATCTCCGCTATCGCTACTTTTTTCTTTCTGGCAATGACCGCCAGCTATGGCGTCATCGGAGAGCCATGGACATGGCTCTGTTTGTTAATTGCCTCTACGACCGGAACCTGGTGGTTGCGCTTCGTAGTCAGTCGCTAAACGTGACTATAGGACAAACAAGAAGGAAGGCCATTGAGACAATGACCTTCCTTCTTGTTTGTCCTATTCTTGAGACGGTTAACGTCTGTATGTTTAGCTTCGCGAGCCACATCTCTGACAAACCCAGGCTCCATCAACAATGGATTTCCTGAAAGGCATGTCTTTGTTGCATCTCGAACAAAACAGTAATTTGCCGTCCTTCCACTGGGTAACCCAGTGCCATGAACGCGCTAACATAAAAAGTATCCTTTCGACACTTCAACACGTACCCAACCCCACATGCTGTTCATAACAACAGTATGAAAGTGGTAACGGTCATAATAATATTACTAATGACCTTTATCATACTATTATACCATCATGTTCTATATAATGTCAAAGTCGTAGATTTTTACATAGATAGCTACATATATGAAATACATGATTAATAATATATTCAAATTATAAAAGATTGTAACGCATTTGAATATTCCCAGTCCATGAACTGGCATTCTCTCTCACAGGCGAAACATGAAGCAGCCACTAGTTAAATCTCACGGTATGCGCTATAATGGGATTGTCCTCACTAATCAACTGCAAGCGTAGAAGAGCAGGTGAGATCAGACCCTCGTCCTGGGTCAACCAATTGAAAACAAGGAAGGTATAAAACTGTGCCCTGGTGTAAGTTTTTCATCCCAAAGATTGCTTCGCCTAGAGTCAAGCCAGATGATCCTGATTTCAACGATAGCGTGATGTATGCGAAATGTATTAAGGGTCATGTCCTTAAAAATGCTGATGACTGGATTCTCTGCGAGAATCTACCAGCGCCGGATGCGAAATGTTGGCAAGAAGGCGGCGATACCATATTTTCTTTGATGGCCCGTAAGCGCAATCAGTCTCAGGCAGAAAACAGCCAGCAGGATATCACTGAAGAAATAACTTCTCAGCGTACAACATCGTAATCTGAGTACCATTGCATGAGCAAACAATCTCTGTCTCCAGATGTTATTGTCCAACTCGCGCCTGAAGTAGTTGCTCGAGTACATTCTTCTTTACTACAATGGTATCAAGCTGAGCAGCGAGATCTGCCCTGGCGGTCAACAGCCGATCCCTATGCTATTCTTGTGTCAGAGATCATGCTCCAACAAACACAGGTGGATCGGGTGCTTCCAAAGTATCAGCAATTTCTCGCTGCATTTCCAACACTAACCGACCTGGCTCAAGCCTACACCGCTGATATTATTACAGTATGGGTGCCCCTCGGTTACAACAGGCGAGCAGTGAGCCTCCAGGCGATTGCACGCCAGGTAATTGCGGAATACGGTGGGCGCATCCCCGATACTATTGATGAGCTACTCAAACTAAAAGGAATTGGCCGCTATACCGCTGGCGCGATTGCCTGTTTCGCTTACGGCAAGCAGGTAGCCACCGTCGATACCAACATACGTCGCGTACTCCATCGCGTTTTCTTTGGCCTGGAACTCCCTGAGCCTAAACTCAATGACGCACAAATGTTAACATTGGCAGAACAGGTTTTGCCTGCTGCTGAAGCCTATCATTGGAATCAGGCCCTCATGGATCTTGGGGCTACCTTTTGTACAAGTAGTAACCCACGCTGTACAGATTGTCCGCTACAAGAATCCTGTTGTGCTTATACAGAGATGAAACAACATAGCCTTTTTCCATCGGGAACGGTGCTGCGCCAGTTGCGCAAAGTCGCAGAGAAAAAGGCGGGTTACCAGGCACGCCAGGTACAACCTTACACCAGCACAAACCGCTATTTTCGTGGTCGCATCGTCGACCTGTTACGCACTCAACCCGCTGGGCAACGCGTTTCGCTTACAGAGCTTGGATTGCAAATTAAGCCGACATTCAGCCAGGATGACCTTCCCTGGATACAGAATCTGGTTGACGGCCTGGCTAAAGATGGTCTACTCGATTGCGCCATTGACGGGGTACGTCTACCGTAGACTGTTTAGCTACTCTTTCACGCTCTTGCCTTTATCGTGTATACTGTGGCTAAATCTTGCTCTAACCCAACCAACGCCTTTCAACTTATTTATAAAGGAGCTCAACCTTGCAACTCACAAGCTTTAATGATATTACAAGGCAGTACCGGCATATTTTCCTCTCGCCGCATCTCGATGACGCTGTATACTCCTGTGGTGGTACGCTAGCAGTACAGGTAAGCAACGGATTACGCCCACTGGTGATTACCGTTTTTAGTGGCGTACCGTCGCCAGAGCTGAACCTCAGTCCCTTCGCCCTTGAAATACAACGCAAGATGGGAGGCGCCAACCTGGATGCGGCCAGCCTGGTGGAAGCTCGGCACAATGAAGATGCCAAAGCGCTGGATTTTATCCACGCCGATTACCTCTGGCTCGACTACCTTGATGCCATCTACCGTGGTAATCCAGCATATTACACCAGCAGTGAACAGCTAATAGGCGGCACAGTTCACCCTGCCGACATTGAGGTTGATAGACAGTTGGCACAAGACCTGGGGGCGCTGCAAGAACGGTTACCAGACGCAGTCTGGTATGCTCCTCTTGGTGTCGGTCGCCATGTCGATCACCAGATCGTCTGTTCAGCCGCCGACCGCTTGATTCAACGCGGAGCAAACGTCAAACTCTATGAAGACTTTCCCTATGTCTTAAAGGAGGATGCACTTGAAACTCGTCTAAACGAACTAGGCAGCGCGTTTGAACCGGCTTACGTTGAAATGTCAGAAATGCTCCCCATCCGCCAGGAGGCAATGGCCCTCTATACCTCTCAAATCGAGCTGAATTTCGACAGCAAAGCGAGTATGCGCAAAACGGTGGATGAGTACACTCACAACATTCGTCCAGTCCATACAGTTCGTTTGGAACGTTTCTGGACAACGCGCTAACCAGTAATTCAGCGCTTGCAAAGACTCTCCCTCTCACACACGAACAGGAGCCTGGAGACATACTCCAGCTCCTACATCATTTTTAGCCGCGGCATCTGCCTCTCTTTTCCCACCTTGAGCGTCTTTCCAACAGAGAGCGAGAACAGCAACAAGCAATAGGCCTCACCCTGTGAGCACACCATATTCCTTTCTCAGCGAACTATAAGTCGTATTACCTTTGGAAAGGGAACAATTCCGAGCAATTCCTTGTTATCACCTATGATGACAATTTACGTGTTACTTAGAGAGGTACCATATACATGAGTTTAGATACTACCATCTCACCTTTGTTTCCATTAAACGGCAATGCGCCCGTTGCAGCCCATACAATCTACCTGGCATTGGGGTCCAATCTGGGAGATCGCCGTGGCAATCTCGCTATAGCGCTGCAACAATTACGCAATGTAATGGAAATAACAGCTGTCTCGTCCATCTATGAAACGGAGCCGGTTGGATACGCTGATCAACCGCTCTTTTTGAATATGGTTTGTGTTGGGAAGACAGGACTTTCCGCGCAAGACTTTTTGAAAAAAGCCAAAGAGATTGAGGCAGCCATTGGTCGCCAGCCATCGTTTCGCAACGGCCCGCGCCCAATCGATATCGATATCATTTTTTATGACGATCTTCACATTACGCAGGATGATTTGATTGTACCCCACAAGCGTATGTCCGAGCGCGCTTTTGTACTGGTTCCTCTGGTGGAAATTGCACCTGAGTTGGAAGATCCCGTCAGCGGAAAAACTGTACAAGAATTGCTCAATAATGTCTCACAGGACGGTGTAAAAAGAATAGCCGCTCACTTGCGTATCTCACCGGATCATGATATTCAAAATGGCCAACCAACAGTACATGTTCGCATTGGACGAGCGGGTGTGGTTGGTGTAAGAAAAGCGCTCTTGATCGGCACCGAGGATCATCAACAGTGGTTTGACGCGATGTTTGACCTGTATGCTGATCTTGACCCGACACAAGCTGGCTTACATATGTCGCGCTTCAGCGATGCTCTGGAAGAGGTCATCGAACAGATGGCGTCAAATGTATGGCCACAAATCGAAGTGCTGGCGGAACAAATGGCGCACACGATCGTCGAGAAACAGAAAGTATCTCGTGCCGAGGTCTATATTCGTACAGCTCTTCCTCTCCAGAGGTGGACCCCCGTCTCTGGCCGTCGTACGCAGGAAGTCTACGGCTTGATAGCCCAGGCTGTCGCGACAAAGAAAAGTAGCCGCTGCATCGTGGGTGTTGAGGTTGAAGGAATGGTTGCCTGCCCTTGTGCCCAAGACATGGTATATTCGTTTGCTCGGACGCGCTTACAAGAAGAAGGTTTCCCCGATGATGTCATTGCAAAAATGCTAGAAGTGACACCACTGGCGACCCATAATCAACGAGGACGAGCTACCCTGATGATTGGCACAAAACAGAGCGTTGATGCCAGAGATCTCATCACCCTCGCAGAAAATGCTATGAGTTCCGAAAACTACGCGCTTCTCAAGCGGCCCGATGAACTCTATATTGTCAACAAAGCACATAGCAACCCTCGTTTCGTTGAAGATGTCGCTCGTGAAATTTTACGCTCCGTCGTCGAAAAGTACAGTGACCTCCCAGAGGATACGTTTGTGTGGGTGCGACAACGCAATGAGGAAACCATCCATAAATACGACGTGGAGGCCGAAGGGTGGGGCACGTTGGGGGAACTGCGCTCAGAAATTTTAGATAATATCGCTGTTGAACGTCATACTACCAGGGAGGAGTGGCTAGGCTTGACAGAGTTGGTAAAATAACTCCTACTTAACAACCCTTGTTTATTCATGCTATAATGCGCATATAACAACTTATGTATGGCCATATACGGAAAGGCATATGGCAAGATTACTTAGATTGGAAGCGTTTGTGGAGGAAGTTCTGCTCGATCCTGCTCAGTTAGCGAAGGCGGCGGTAGATGTCGCATCTGATAAAAAAGCCTCGGACATCATCTTACTGGATATCCGGGATGTAGCCGCCTTTGCTGATTACTTTGTAATCTGCAGTGGAAACAACCCTCGTCAGATCCAGGCTATTGCAGATACAATTGACGAAGAATTAGGAAAACAGGGTGCCAAAGTGCTTCATCGAGAAGGCGTTGCCGAGACTGGCTGGGTGCTGCTAGACTTTGGTGATGTCATCGTACATATCTTTGGAGCCAGGGAACGGGAATACTACCGCTTGGAGCGCCTCTGGAATGAAGCAAAAACGGTGGTTTATCTGCAATAATTCAAACAATTAGACAGAAAAGGTGACGACGATGACATTTTTTCAGAATCGCATGTTTCTCGAAGGCATCGCTCTCGGCGGTATATGCGGCATCATCATCGGCTCAATTATTGCCTTTACTCTCGGCGAAAGTAGCGTAGAAGCTGTCCGCCGTTTAATACAAAAACGCCTCTCTCGTAAACGAGGAGTAGAGTATAAATACCTCTACTAATGATGACCTCGTGGTTATGTTATTCTCTTGTCAATTCGCCTGATTCATGAAATAACAAATAATACATATATCACAAGGAAGGTGGCAATGTGCGGTATTTTGTGGCAGTCTCCCTTGTTCCAGCGCTTTTCTTAAGCATATTCATTCTTCCCGTTTCCGCATCCACTCTGGTAGGTCATGGTTGCGCCCCATTTACACCTCCCGGAGTATCAGGTAACCCTAATCCCGCACCAGCAGCGCCTGGTGTCATTGTCATCAACGAGGTGCTGCTGGTGCCACACTCAACGTGGAACTGTTCAGAAAGCTCCGGGAACTACTCCCTCCTTTCCGACACCTGGATCGAACTCTACAACACCCAGAATCATCCATTTAACCTGTATGCAGCACACGCCGAAATTGATAGCGGCCCAAATACGAATTTCTATCATCTTCCCTTTGGCGCCAGTATAGCAGCGCATGGTTTCATAGTTCTTTTCCCGCGCTATGACGCCAGTTTTCTCTCGACTGAAACATCAAATTTACGCTTACTCATTGGAAATGCTGTGGTTGACCAGGTTACCGTTCCCCAACTTGCCCCCGATCAGTCATACGCACGACACGCTGATGGAGCCTCCACCTGGCAGGTGACCAACGCGCCTACTATCGATGCTAGCAACGCATCTTTCCAGGCGACTCCGACCGTAACTTCTCCATCCAGTGGACAAAATGGTTCTGGTGGAAACACAGCGAATCGCGGCCACAGCGGTGACACTTCGACCAGCACTTCTAAAACACTGATCAATGGCGTACAACCTCAATGGAGCAAGCTACAATTACCCACGGTGACCCCTACCTCCGCGACACATACAGCCCAAACAACAATAACGACACCGCCATCTCCTGGTAGCAATACAACAGCTCTACCGCTTCGCATCGCACTCACAGTTCTACTCATCTTATTAGCCCTGACCATCCTCTGGTGCTGGAGAGCCTTCTTTAAAACCTGAGCATTTCCTGCAATGCAGGTGGCATAAGGTTATTGAACTTCTTCCTTTTACCATCTTCGCATGGTATTATCATCTTATGAGGACAATCAGTTTCAAACGTCGGACACAACCTAAACCTAGCTATCTCAGGAGGGTCCTTTTATGAGCATCACCGCATTACCTCCAACAACTTCTCCCTTGTATGAACGTATTTCTGAAGCCAAAAAAGAGGAAGTAGTGCGTGATCTAATTGCGTTGCTTGGAGCGCGCTACGTTTTGCATACGGCCTATGACCTGATGCTGTACGAATATGATGCCTCTATCGATCGCTGTACACCTGACGTTGTGGTCTTGCCCGCCTCTACAGAGGACGTGGCCGCTATAGTCAAAATAGCAGCTCATCATAATGTGCCGGTCGTGCCACGAGGAGCAGGGACAGGTTTGAGCGGCGGCGCCATTCCCATCTATGGCGGCATCGTCATCGTTTTTACTCGCATGAATCGCATCCTCGAGATTGATTACGATAATCTCCGCGCAGTTGTACAGCCGGGATTGGTCAATTTGCACCTGAGCAACGCCCTGAACCCGCAGGGATTTTACTATGTACCCGACCCGAGTAGTCAGCGCTCGTGCACTATCGGCGGCAATGTGGGTGAAAATGCCGGTGGCCCACATACCTTGCTCTACGGCGTCACCACAAACCATGTGTTGGGATTAGAGATCGTCACCGCGGAGGGCGAAATTATCGCAGTGGGTGGCTGGACCCAGGATACCCCCGGCTACGACCTCACAGGGCTGTTGATCGGCTCAGAAGGCACACTCTGCATTGTCACGAAAATTATCGTGCGTATCGTCCATTTGGCCGAAGCGGTAAAAACTATGGTAGCTGTCTTCGATACAATGGATGATGCCTCGAATACCGTCTCTGAAATTATCGCGAGCGGCGTTATTCCTGCCGCGATTGAAATGATGGATCAAATGATTTTACAGGCGGTGGAGGCTGATACCCATGCTGGTTACCCGATGGATGCCGCCGCCGTGCTGTTGATGGAAGCCGAAGGGCTACGTGAAGGGGTCGCCGAACAGGTCGAACAGATTGTGAACGTATGCAACAAACATCATGCGCGCGCCGTGCGCATCGCGGCCAACGAAACCGAGCGCCAGTTGTTCTGGTCAGGACGCAAAAACGCCTTTGGAGCTGTTGGCCGCATTAGCCCCGAATTCTACGTCCAGGATGGTGTGGTACCTCGCACGCGACTGCCCTATGTTTTACGGCGCGTTGGTGAAATCTGCGCAAGCTACGGGCTGCGTGTCGGCAACGTCTTCCATGCTGGCGATGGCAACTTGCACCCGCTCGTCCTTTTCGATTCCCAAATTCTCGGTGAAGTCGAGCGCGTACGCAAAGCTGGTCATGAGATATTAGCTGTTTGTGCAGAGGTTGGGGGAACGATTACCGGGGAACACGGCGTCGGTATCGAGAAGCAGGAAGAAATGGCGCTTATCTTCAATGAAGTTGATCTGCAGGTGATGCAACAGGTGCGCGAGGCATGGAATCCTCGCCAGTTGTTTAACCCTGGCAAACTCTTTCCTATGCCAGGACGTTGCGCCGACGTAAAGCAATTATAGGTTCAAATACTTCCTTGCATCCCTGCTGAGCGGAGCTAGACGCGCGCACTCCTTGCAGATTGCCTGAGCGCTAGCTAGACGCGCTGTAGAGTGCGGATTTATCCAGCACGTCGTCGTTGGCAATCTGTCTAAGTTCAGCGTCGTTGCAGGGATGGATTTCAAGATACTGCGGAGGTCAAACGACTCCATGGGTGATTTACAATCGTTCGCTGCCGCTCTTCAGACATTTGTACCGGCAACCCAGGTGACCAGCGAAACCGATACATTGCGCGACTATGCTGTAGATGGCCTCCTGCCATGTTTGGTTGTGACACCTACAACAGTGGAACAGGTCACTCAAATTGTAGCCCTGGCCAATCAACAAGGCTTTTCCGTGCTTGCCCGGGGAGGTGGATCGCGCATAAGTATTGGCGGCATGCCGGAGCAGATAGATGTGTTGCTTGAAACAAATAGATTGACGCAAGTGCTAGAGCACGAAGCGCCTGATCTAACATGCCATGTTGAAGCAGGATTGACCCTGGCCGCTTTACAAGCCCACCTGGCAAATGAAGGACAATGGCTAGCCCTTGATCCACCAGACGCGGCCCAGGCCACCATCGGGGGCCTATTAGCCTCTAATGCCAGCGGCCCAAAGCGATTGCGCTACGGTTCCGCTCGTGATTTAGTCATCGGATTGCACGTTGTTCAGGCCAATGGTGACGTATCACGGAGCGGGGGGCGCGTCGTCAAAAATGTGGCTGGCTATGATCTCAACAAGCTCTTTATCGGCTCCCTGGGCACACTGGGCATTATTGTCGACGCTAATTTCAAACTGCACCCTCTTTCTGTAGCGGAGCGCACACTTTTGTTGACATTTACCAATGCCACAGACGCCATGCAGACCGTGATCGCTCTCCTTGGCTCACTCTTGACCCCAAGCGCCATCGAGTTGATTGACCCTGGAGCAGCCAGCGACATGAGTGATTTCTTTGGCATAAACCTGCCGACGAGTGGGTACACCCTGGCCGTCAATTTTGAGGGTGGCACTACCGCAATCAACCGCCAGGTTGATGAGACACGCTTGCTCGCTCGCAAAAATGGCGCTCTCATAGGAGATGACCTGGCCGCAGGGGCACAGGATCGTTTCTGGGAGGTAGTGCGAGAACACACGCAGGGTTCCGTGACCTGCAAAGTTGCAATACTTGTATCGCAGGTAGTTTCGTACCTGGAAACGGTCGAGCGGGTCTGTCACCAACATGACCTTGAAGCAGCGATTGTAGCTCATGCTGGAAATGGCATACTCTACATTGAGCTTCGTCCCAGCGACGCGACACCTCGCCTCGTCCAGGCCATTGCAGAATTGCGTTTACACGCCAAAGCGGCTCGCGGGAGTCTGGTTGTTGAACGCTGCCCCGTTGACCTGAAACGGCGTATCAATGTATGGGGCGAACCAGGTTCAGATTTTTACCTGATGCAACGACTCAAAAATCAATTTGATCCAAAGGGAACGTTCGTCAAGGGACGATTTGTAGGAGGACTGTGATTTAAGAAAATTTACTGATTGTAACTGCACACCCTGAATTTTTAGATGCTGGCCTGGCTGAAATCAGGCAGTTCGATAAACGACTCGCCAGTGTTGAGCTGCTGGCACCAGGCATCGCTCTATGTACGGTACCTGATGTTCCCACGCTGATGCGCCTGGCAGCAGAGCAACCTCCTATTTTCGTGCGCCACATCGCGCCAGTACAGGCTATTGTCCCCCTCAGCGACACAGAGCGTGACGTGGGCAAGCTCGCTTTAGCAACCGCAAACTTGCCCACCTTTGAACTATTAGAGCGCGGGCAACGCTTTGCAGTGCAAACGCGCATCATCCAAAGTGAGGGAAGTTCAGTCAAGTCGACCCTATAGCAGTGGCCAATTGAATATGGCACTGGCTGAAGCCATCATCGAGGAAACAGGAGCCGTTGAGTCAATCAAAAAGCCGCAGATCGTCGTCTCCTTACTCTGTACAGCAGGCAAAGGCTACCTGGGCATCTCTCTAGCCAGGGAGAACCTGAGCGATTGGCCGGGAGGAGCGCGGCATTTTGCACAAACGCCAGAACAGATCAGTCGAGCAGAATTTAAACTGCTGGAAGCTTTAGAAGTTTTTGGCGTCACACTGCCAACGCAAGGACGCGTACTCGACCTGGGTGCGGCCCCCGGAGGGTGGACGCGTACTACTCCTGGAGGCAGGATTGCATGTAGTAGCCGTAGATCCGGCCAATCTCGACCCGCGCCTGGCAAAACATCCCCGTTTAGAGCATTATCAGGGATACGCTGAGAACTATCTAGAGAACGCCATAAAAACACATAAGAGTTTTGCAGTGATTGTCAACGACATGCGTATGGATGCGAGAGATGCTGCGCGTCTACTAGGTCAGGCTTCGCGGTGCTTACGTAGCGATGGCTTCGTCATCAGTGTTCTTTAAGTTACCACATGCAACCCGTGAAATTGACCCATTGGCAACATTGAGAGCTGCCTTGAAGCTACTCGATAAGCATTACGGCATCGTACAGGCCAGGCAACTCTTTCATAACCGGCAGGAAGTTACCGTTCTTACGGCAAAACCACTACCCGTGCGGGCGTGAACATTGTCTATTATGCTGGGAGGTCAGTATGTCACTTGAATCCAGAAATCTACAGGTTACATCGCGGCAGATCAGCCCGCCAACCGAGGGGCCATTACGTCGCCAAACTCATACGTACGACCTGTTACGCCAGTGCATTCATTGCGGCTTTTGTCTGCCGACCTGCCCAACGTATGCAGTACTCGGCGTAGAGATGGATTCCCCGCGTGGACGTATTTACCAGATGCAGGCAGTTGCCGACGGCCGCCTGGAAATTTCCCCAGATTTCGTTGAGCATATCAATTGTTGCCTTGGCTGCCGGGCCTGCGAAACGGCCTGTCCCTCCGGCGTCCAGTTTGGCAAATTGATCGAGGCAGCACGCGAGCAAATACAGATCGAAATAGCCCATACTCCTCTCACTTTAGCATTGAGTGAACTTGGAAAACCTGGACAAGCTGAACATTTTGCGCAGGGTGACGGCGAGTATCCTTCATCACCACCGCTTGAAACGCTCACTGCAAGACTACTGCGCCGTTTCTTCTTTGACCTGGTGCTGCCGTCACGTTTTGCTACCTCGCTGCTTTTCGCCGGCTTGAAACTCTACCAGCGCAGTGGATTACAAAAGCTAGTACACCAGACAGGTTTACTCGATGCAGCGAATGCTCTGCCCACCTCACTTCAGGGAAAACTGAAAGTACCCGAAGTCTTGATGAACAGTGTTGAGGGTGACCTTTTACCAGCTGTACTACCCGAAATTACCCCGGCAAAAGGGCAGAGGCGCTACCGTGTTGGTTTTATCAGTGGCTGTATCATGGACCAGGTCTTTCGTCATATCAATGAGGCAACGATCCGTGTTCTAAGTGCCAACGGCTGCGAAGTGATAACCCCTGTACAACAGCAATGTTGTGGGGCGCTCCATGTCCACGCGGGAGAGGCTGAGCGCGGCAGAGAGCTTGCCCGGCAGAACATTGCTGTGTTTGAACCATATAATTGCGATGCAATAATTATTAACTCTGCTGGCTGTGGCTCAAACCTCAAAGAATATGGACACCTTCTTCGTGATGACCCTGCCTATGCTCTCCGTGCAAGTAACTTCAGCGCGAAAGTAAAAGATATCAGCGAGTTCCTGGTCTCTATCGACTGGAACCATGATATGGGAGAGCTTACATGCACCGTGGCTTATCACGATGCCTGCCACCTCGTTCACGGGCAAAAGATCAAGCAGCAACCACGCCAGTTGCTCCAGGCCATTCCAGGCATAGCGCTCGTCAATTTAAAAGAAGCTGACTGGTGTTGCGGCAGCGCGGGAATCTATAACATCACCAATCAGGAGATGGCCACCACACTGCTACAACGCAAAATGGACAATATCGCTGCAACTGGCGCAAGCATCATCGCGACGGGTAACCCCGGCTGTATGCTACAGATCGCCCTAGGCGCCCGTCAACGCGGCCTGGAAATCGACGTAGTTCATCCGATCCAGTTAATCGACGAGGCATACCGCGTAGGAGGACTATATGAAATCCCCGCACGCAATGTAGCACAGGAGCAGCGGAGACGTCAACGTACCCTCCTGGTTGGCATTGGCATTGGAATTGTCATTGGTCTTGTACTGTTGCTACGCCGTCGAAAGCGCCGTTCATAGGATACCTCGCAAGAGTTGCTTGACATATACTTGTAGCATTTTTTTGCACTAAACTCCTTGCCTGAGCAATAAAAATTGGGTAAGATACATCAAAGGGAAATGAAGTATGTTCGTTTGCTTCCTCGAAATGAATTGCCAATGATAAACATCGGAATGTCAAGAGAAAAATCAAAACTCAGAAATATTATACAAATCCTGCCATTCTAAACGCATTTGCCGCGCCCTGGTAAAAGTCTCGTCTAAACTCCTATCGTGTGCAGCAATTCGATCACGCAATCCACTGAGAGTACCAATATACTCATTGAGCCATCGCGTAATACTCTCGCTATTCGTCAGACAAATATCACGATACATTTCTGGATTGCCTGCAGCCAGGCGAGTTATGTCTCGAAAACCGTTAGCAGCTAGCATCGCTGCGTCCGACCACGCGGCACCTCCACCAACAGCATTCATTAACGCAATAGAAGCAATAAATGGGAGATGACTCACACCTGCTACCTGGCCATCATGTTCAGCAGGCTCCAGAAAACGTAAACGCGCGCCCAGAGCCTCGATAAGTGCAGAGACTTTCGTGATCGCAATGGAACGTGTCCGCGCTGTAGGCGTCAGACAATAGATGCGCCCTTGAAACAGCGTAGCGTCTGCCGCCTGAACACCACTTAATTCTTTCCCTGTCATGGGATGTCCACCCACAAACGCCACTGAAGAAGGAAGATACTCTTCAGCCCAGCTGATGACCTGGACTTTGGTGCTGGCGACATCTGTAACTACAGCACCAGGGCTTAACGCAGCAGCGACATCCTGGAGCAAAGAACGCATCGCCCCGACTGGCGTAGCTAAAATGACCAGTTCAGCTCCTCGTACAGCATCTGCAAGAGCACTGTAGGGCTGATCGATCGCACCGATTTTACGGGCCTGGTTACTGATACCCTTCGCCAGATCATAGCCAGTAATCTGTTGTGCCGCTTTAGCCTTATGCAGAGCAAGTCCTATTGAGCCACCAATAAGTCCCAAACCAATGATTGCTACGCGATTAAACATGACAACTCCTCCTCATGTAAAAAAAATGAGTATATTGCATAGCTGGTTTCATTCAAGTGGCTTAACACAATCCGGGTTGCCCTGTCAAACCGTTAACAATAGAAGCACCTTTAAAAATAGACCAGTTCATCTAACCACTCAACGCCACCCGCGCCAAGCGCAGCTCCCAGCATTTCAGTTACCTCGTCACTCAGTAAAATATTGCGATCTTTGCGATAAAGAGCGAGAAAACGCGGTAGCACTTTTGGCCCATACTGTTTCAGGATATCGGCAGCAAGTTGTTCAAGTAAAAGCTCGTAACACAAATAATCCTCTGGAATGGTATCATCATACCAATCGAAACCACGTATCGTGACTGGCGTCTTTCCATCTTCTTCCGGCTCAAAAATCTCCGCGTATTTCTCAAAAAGATCCTTATTGACGATGCCCCGGTGTCCACTTATTTGCTGAGAGACCCAGAGTGCTGCGAACTTCAGTTGCCACTCGTCCGCCCACAAAGGATATTCAACAGGATATGGGCGCGGATCGTTTTCCAGGTAAGCCAGCCCCAATTCGTGATACAACATAAAAGCAAGTTTTGCCAGGGTTGGCTCACCAAAAATTGGATCAAACTCCAATGGAACGACAAGAGTTGGAGGGGATGTTACATCCGTCCAAAAAGGATGAGGATTTTGTAACTCTTCTTCCTCATCTCGTGGAACCAGGTTCCAATCGGTTAGCGCTACTAACAACAGCTCTATCTCAGGCATTGGTTGACCAAGTAAATCCGTCAGCAAATTGCCCGCTTTGTTGATAGACTGAAATGCCCAGCGGGCAAACTCTTCTTCAGCCTCTGGGTAATAAACAGTCAGTGGCTCTGCTAATCTCTCATAGCGTTCATAAGGAAATGATGTTTTATTTGCCATTAGTCTCTTCTTCTAATTGTTCTTCCTTCGGCTCTTCAATGAGGAGTGGCAAATCTTTACCTTCAAGCTGATACTGGCGCAATTCCTCTGGCGTGTTTTGTCTACGGAATCGTCGATAAAATCCCGTGTAGAGGCGGTGCAACGTCCTCGGGCTTAGCTGTTTACCGCTATCGTAATACTCAAGGGCGACCTGGCCCATCGACCAGGTAGCTGCACCAGCTATAGCGCCGGCTACGAAATCACCACCAAAAGGCACTACCTTTGCGGCCTGTTCCGCAAGGAAACGAAAGCCCAGACCACCAGCCATAGTTGAAATTAACGCCCGTGCATGCAGCATGAAATTACTGGAGTCAATAGGTTCACCATAGAGCGCAGCGACGCGCAATACCAGGCGAATTTGCAAACCCAGCAGGATCGGAATATCGATCAGCGGTATTGGCTCAATTCCAGCGGCAAGGCTCAAAAAAGTGGCATTGCGAATGATTCGCTGTGCCGCTGAGCGCCGGTAAGCTGGCAATTCATGTCCAATTACCAGCGCAGCTTCAGGACTCGCTTCAATCATCGTTGGGATCAGTTCTTCAGCAATATTTTCGCCCGTTTTGCCTGAAATGGGTATGACACCCACCACACCAAACATCACAGCTGCCTTAGTAGCTAGCTGATCACCACTTTCTCCACCTTTCAATGCATCGATCTTATTGACTGCAACAATGATCGGTTTATTGAGTTTCTTGATACTCTCGTACAGTTCGCGGTCTATCGATTGCAGCCCCTTGCTTGCATCAATGAGGAAGACAATGACACTGGCCTGATCCAGGCCACTTCTTACTTCATCAGAAAGAAAACTAGAGCTTTCAATGCCCGGTGTGTCAATTAATGAAAAAGGGCCGAAGTCCGTACGTACCAATGAAAGTGTTGTACCAGCTTGCGATGAAACCGGCGAGAGGTTTTCCCCTTTTATCTTATTGAAAAGCGTACTTTTGCCAGTATTGGGCTGCCCGACGATCACCACCGTATGATTCAGACCATTCAGCACCTCTTCTTGTGCAGTTTTCCAATTGACGGTCTTCATAAAGCTCTGCACCATCCCAATGGTAGCAGGTAAATTTTTCAGGGTGCTTATACCAAGGTCGCTGAAAGTTCTAATCCTGTTACCCTGACGAATAGCGCTGTTCAAGCTGTCCTGGGTTATCTTTTTCACATCCTCATCTGAAGACAAGTTTTCTATTTTTTTACTGCTAGCCATACTCTATTTCCTTCCCTGTGAATATCTTGAGACCTGGGATGAAAAGCCATAAGAACTGAATGTATCCATTATAGCCGTATTGGCCTTTCAATCGCAACCGTTTTCAAAATAGCCCTGTTTCAATGATACACAATTATTGACGCTGCTACATATTTCTGCGATAATTCCTTTTGTGAAGTATTGGTTTTGCGACACATAAGAGGCCGGACTATGCAAGATACGCCAACACAAAGTGATATGGAACGTGACTATCATGCTGGATACGCACGTGTAATGTGGTTCGCTGAAATGGCTCGCAGGCGCGGCTGGCGCCTGAGCGATCGGCAACTTGTCCACGAGATCAGACATCGGGAGCGAGCAGCCCAAATTCGTGAGCGTAGCTCCTTGCCCATAATCGGCCCGGAAGTACGATCAGCTGCCTGAAATCGCGGCCAGGCCGATGCACTGCGAGAAATTCTCCGCTTACAGAGTGAGCAAACCTGAGTAAGCACGAGTGAGCGTGAGCAGAGCTGAAAAAAGTAGTACTGGGTACTGGCCGGAGATGTTGGCAGTGGTATAATGAGGCGGAAATACTAAAAGGAAGATCGTAAAGTATGGAACGTACATCAATCTCCACCTACAGTGGCCCCGAGCCAGGCTCACCTGAACAAGTTGAGGCTATCATAGCCGAACTCCGCTGCCTTTACCCGGATGCCAAATGTTCGCTGGACTTCTCTACCCCTCTCCAATTGCTCATTGCCACGCAGCTCGCAGCTCAGTGTACCGACGAGCGTGTCAACATGGTAACAAAAGACCTTTTTCGCAAATATCGCAGCGTTGAAGATTTCGCAACGGTCAGCCAGGAAGAACTCGAACAGGATATTAAGTCCACCGGTTTCTATCGCAACAAGGCCAAAAACATTCGCGCAGCTTGCCAACGCATCATTACTGATTTCGGCGGTGAGGTTCCACATACAATGAAAGACTTGCTCAGTCTTCCAGGAGTTGCCAGGAAGACCGCTAATGTAGTGTTGGGCAATGCTTTTGGCATCGTGGAAGGGTATATCGTCGATACGCATAATATGCGTCTCTCTCGCCGTTTTGGCTGGACGACAAGTGAAGACCCGGTCAAAATTGAGCAGGCGTTGATGCGCATTATCCCTCAGAAGGATTGGCTAGACCTTTCGCACTTTCTCATCTATCATGGTCGTGCCGTTTGTGCTGCTCGTAAGCCCCTGTGCGAGCAGTGTACGTTGGCAAAATTATGCCCATCTGCCTTCGTTGCTCAGAAATAGGCCTTATTCCTTCTAAAGTAGTTCAGCAAACCAAGTGCTCACGTACGCACCCATAACGCACCTGGTAGAATTTTTGCATCATAGCTCGTAGCGTTCCCCGTCTCACCATCTGTCTGGACGTTGACAGGTTCTCGGCTTTCAATATGCACTGACTTTGCGCGGAAAAAAGTTACCTCTGGCAGCCCACTATGTTCTCCCTTTTGCACAACGGGTAATAACTTTAGAGCGCGTAGTAGGGGTGTATAACTAATAGTGCAGACATCAAAAAACCCGTCCTGGTAGTCAGCAGTTGGATTGATGCGAAAGCCTGCTCCATAGGTTGGCCCGTTGGTCACCGCCATCAAAACATAGTGCCTGAACTCCGTCTCAATAGGTTCTTCACCGTCATCCAAAGTAAGCTTTAACCACGGGCAGCGATGATAGCCAAAGAGGAGCTGCTTGAGAGTTGAACTATAGTAAAGCCGTGAGCCGCTCATGAATGGTATGTTCTTCATTCTACCAGCCGCTACAGCGATATCTGCATCGAGACCCACGCTAAACGAGTTCACAAAATATTTCCCATTGACTATACCAGCATCTGACTCCACAAGCTGGCCTGTAAAAGCTCGTTCAATAGCGGCGGCGGGATCAAGCGGCAGTTTGAGCGTATTCCAGGCATAGTCATTCCCGGAACCGGCAGCGATTATACCCAACGGAACCCGTCTGCCCGCACAGAGTATGCCATTGGCAACTTCGTGAACAGAGCCATCACCACCTACGATTATCACAGCACGGCCTTCTTTAGCGGCATACATTGCACATTCCCGCGCTTCCCCCTGCCTGCTTGTCTCAACATACTCCGCCTGCGGTTCCTTTTCTAAACGACGGCGGAGTAATACGCGATATTGTTCCATTTTGCCACGATTAGCTGCTGGATTGAGGATCACGATTGGATTATCAGAGGATGGTGAATCTCCCATAGCTATGCTCCTTCCCACGGGGTTAATGAAGTATAGCTGATTGTATCACGTTCGGATAATCACTACAATTGGTAGCGACGAAATTGCAGAATTGAACATGATTTTTAGGCCCAGAGTCACGTAAGCTACTCGGAACCACACTTGATCATATACCCATTTCTATAAGGCAATCCAGGCCACATGCCTCACACCAACCCAACACTTTGTCCACTGACGTACGAATATTCGTTAGACGCTCGGCACAACGGCAGACATAGCCATGCTGGCGCGCAGGATTGCCAAAAACAAGCGCATGTGGCGGAACATCTCCTGTTACCACCGACCCGGCGCCCACGAGGGCAAATGTCCCAATAGTGATACCACAGAGGATGACCGCCCCGGCACCAATAGACGCTCCATACTTTACCAATGTTGGCGTAATCTCCCAGTCATCGGCGCTTTTCAGCTTGCCAGTGGGCGTTATCGCGCGAGGGGCACGGTCGTTGGTAAAACAGACATGTGGCCCGATGAAAACACCATCCTCCAACGTGACACCTTCAAAGACAGAGACATGGTTTTGAATCTTTACACATGAACCGATATGGACATGTGTATCGATATAGACACCCTTGCCAATATTACATGTTTCGCCGATATGGGCAAACTCTCGAATATGAGCCTGGCGCCAGATACGTGTACCCGCTCCAATGTGAGCTTTAGGGGATACTTCAGCGGTTGGATGAACATAAAAAGAGGATTGTGTCATTGCATTAATCTACTTCTTTCAATTGTACTAAGAGAGTATCCGCGGCTACAGTCTCACCCGGTGCAAAATAAATTGCTTCGATCACACCACTCGCCGCGGTACGGATGGTATGCTCCATCTTCATCGCCTCAAGTTTCAGCAGCGCATCTCCTTTATTCAGAGGAATACCCTGAGCCGAAAGCCTGGTTTCTAAGATGGACACGATTTACACTTCTCCTAGACTGTAGCGGATGAGCTATCCACCCTGTAATTAGGACAGCCCAACTATTACACAATCCTACAGTGAAAGTCAAGATAGTTTGAATACCGTGACTGTTCGACAAGCGGTAAAACTGGTAAAATAGGAAGGAGAGAGAACCCAAAGGAGGCAGACCCATGCGTTTACGAATTGTGTTAGCCAAAGTGAACCCTGAGGCGATCACTGCCCCAACCCGATGTGCCTATACTGGCTGTGGTGGGAGCAAATTTTACTTTCGCCAGGAAGTGGCGAAACCACTGCGAGATACGGTGTATCATGAAGTGCAAGTGCATCGCTATCAGTGTTTGAAGTGCAAACGCACCTTTCGGGTCTATCCTGAGGGGACGACGCATGCCCAGACCTCGCAACGAGTCAAAGGGCTGGCGGTGATGCTGTATCTGCTGGGGTTAAGTTATGGGGCAACCTCCTTAGCGTTAGAAGCGCTTGGGGTGTATCTGTGCAAGAGTCGCATCTATGATGCGGTGCAAGAGGCAGCAAAGCTGGTGCCTGGGCTCAAGCGGGATCAGGTGTTTGCAGGGGTCAAAACACCCGCGTTAGGAGGTGATCTGACCAGTGTGAAATGCAAGGGCGAGTGGATACCTTTAGGCATCACGGTTGATCCCATCAGTGGAGTGGCGTTAACCATTGATGCCTTGTCGGCGCAAGATATCAAGGCGCTTCAAGCCTGGATTGAGCCGATTGCCAAGAGCGTGGGAGCGACGGTGCTCGTCACCGATGATGCCGATGGCTTCAAGACCGTGGCTGATGAGGTGGGCGTGCAGCACCAGGTCTGTAAAGCGCATGTCCTGCGCAACACCGAGGACTTGATTGAGCGCTACCAGCCGTTGGTGGCCAAGGATGCTGATGGCTCCCTCAAAGCCATTGGCGTGAGTCCAGAGCAAGCGGCAGCCGACTTAACGCGCTTAGGAGAACTGGTCAAGAGTCGACAACGGGAGCAGGCGACGGAACTGGAAACCATGCATCGGCGCTATCTGGAAGCGCCACCGCCGCAAGAGGGAGAGCACCAGAGTTTGGCGTATCGTCTGCGACTCTTGTTTTTAGATCGCTGGAACCTGTGGTCTCGCTTGACGCGCTATCGCAAATGGAAAGGACCCAAAGGGGAAACGCTCGATGGCACCAACAATGCCTGTGAACGCGCCATCGGCTGGTGGATCAAAGAACGCTATCGCACCATGCGTGGCTACAAGGTACCCGAGAATGCGGTGCGTGTCAGTCGCCTGCTCGCCTGGTGTGGCAACTTCCTGAATACGGAAGACGGGGCTACCCTGCCAGGGTTCTTGCAGTAAGCAAAAGCTATCAGGGAACCTCACGACTTGTTCCTGCCTGATCTCTGCATACCAACTATCGAACGATCACTGAATACCTCATCTCATTTCTTGAAGATAAACGGCTCGCTGACCACACCCTTGACTTTTCGTCCTCTCCACTGTATATTTCTAATAGATAGTTATATGACTAAATCATCTTAAATAGTCATTTGCCTGATTGCAAAGGAGAAAGACATTTGGCACATCAGAGTCAGGCAGCGAGCTCTCGACAGCAGGAAGTATCCAGGCGACGGGAGCGGGCACAGCGCATTCTGGATGCTGCCGCAGCATTGATCCTGCGCTGGGGCTACAACAAGACCACCCTCGACGATGTCTCCAGGCAGGCTGGAGTAGCGAAAGGCACCATTTACCTGCACTGGAAAACGCGAGAAGAGCTGTTCGCAGCGCTCATAAAACGTGAAAAGGTGGAGGTGGCAGAGGATATCAAGCAGCGCATCATAGTAGATCCCGAGGGTGCAACGCTGCGAGGGATACTCAAGCACTCAGCACTTGCTCTGATGAAACGCCCGTTGCTAAAGGCGGTCCTCCTGCGCGATATGGAGGTGCTAGGGAAGTTGGCACACAGCGAGCAGAGCAGTGCTGCCTACGCGGAGAGGCTGACGGGCTTCAAAACCTACCTCGAATTGCTGCGCGAACAGGATCTGGTGCGTACTGACCTCAGCCTGCGAGCGCAAGTATATATGTTGAGCGCCATTTTTACAGGATTTTTCCTCGTTGCGCCATTGATGCCGGACGAGTTCACGCTTTCTGACGAGGAGCTGGCAGAGCTGATGGCCGAGACGGTGCATTGCACACTTGAGCCTGGTCGCTCCGTTCCATCCGCTGCATTACAAACCGCCTCCCACGCCTTTATGCAGTACCTGAATCGTGATATGGCAATTGTACAAGAACAGTTTCAGCAAGAAGTAGAATCATGACCCCTTCAGGAGAGTTCGAAATGAGCAATGAACAAGGTATCCCTCTCGTTTTAGCACTGGATGATGCCTCTGCCACACTGGAGCAGGTGGGAGGAAAAGGTGCTTCATTGGCACGCATGGCAGCGGCTGGCCTGTCTGTGCCCCCGGGTTTTCACATCACCACGGCAGCCTATCGCCGGTTTGTGACGGAGAATGGGCTGCAAGAGAAGATTCTGGCGGCTGTCTCCGGGGTTTCCGCCGCTGTCACTGCCGATCAGCCTGCTTCGCTCGAAGAGGCATCAAGGCAGATAGGAAGGCTTTTCGCGAATAGTGTGATGCCGGATGATATTGCCGAGGCGATTCGCCAGGCGTATGCTGAACTTGGCGGAGATGACCTGCCCGTCGCGGTGCGTTCCTCTGCCACCGCAGAAGACTTGCCTGAGATGTCGTTTGCCGGTCAGCAGGAGACGTATCTCAACATGCACGGCGAAGCGATGGTCCTGGAGGCGGTCAAACGCTGCTGGGCTTCGCTCTGGACAGCGCGAGCAATCGGCTACCGCGCACGCTATGGCATCGCGCCCCAGGATGTGAGCCTGGCGGTGGTTGTACAGGAACTGGTACCTGCTGATGCGTCAGGAATCCTCTTCACCGCGAATCCGCTGACAGGGGCACGCGACCAGGTGATGATGAACGCTGCCTGGGGGCTAGGTGAGGCCATTGTTGGTGGGCAGGTCACGCCCGATACGGTCGTGGTTGACAGGGCAAGCGGGACGATTACTGAACAGGAGATCAGTGAGAAGGACGTGATGACCGTGCGTACCCGCGAAGGCACGCACGAGGAGCCGGTGCCGGCAGATCGGCGCACCCGGGCGGTACTCAGCCCGGCGCAAGCTGCTGAACTGGCCCGCATCGGTGTGCAGATCGAGGACCTCTATGGCCAGCCAATGGATATCGAGTGGGCGCTCCACGATGGTCGCGTCTCCGTCGTGCAAGCTCGCCCGATCACCGCCTTGCCCGAACCTGCTGCCAAGCCTCATGTGACACCAGCGGCAGAGTGGAAACTTCCCAACCCCAAGGGGAGCTATATACGTTCAGGCCCGTTGGAACTGCTGCCAGATCCGCTTTCCCCCCTATTTGCCACGCTCGGACTCCCTTCATGGGGCAGGGCTACTTGGGTGCTCATAAAGAACCTGGGGATGGTGTTTCCTGATGAGCTATTGATCACTATCAACGGATACGGCTACTATGACTTCTCCTTCACGCCTGCACAGACGGCAAAGTTGTTGCTCGCCCTGCCACGCCTCATCGCCATCTTTCCGCGCCTGCTGCGCACCTCGCAGGCACGCTGGCAGAAGTCCCGTTCCAGGTATGCAAAGGTTGTCAACCGCTGGCAAACAACGGACCTGGTTACCGAGTCAGCCGTAGACCTGCTCAATGGTGTGCGCGAAATCACTGCCGAAGCTGCTCAGTACTACCTCTCTGTACAGACTGGCATCCTGCCGGGAGCGTATATGAGCGAGTTGTTCTTTACCATGGTGTACAACAGGTTTCTCAAGAGGCGCAATGCTCCCTCTGCTCTGACGTTTGTGCTGGGCTTTGACAGCGCACCGATTCAGGCCGAGAAATCGCTGTATGACCTGGCACAATGGGTACGCGGACAGCCTGAACTGGCCGCTGCGCTGGCGAACATATCGAGCGAGCAGTTCACAACGGCGTATCGTGAACAGGCAGCACGAGCGGCGGCAGCGGACGGAGCATGGGCCGAATTCTGGCGGCGCCTGGCTGATCACCTGGCCCGTTACGGACATACCATCTATGATCTCGATTTTGCCAAAGCCGTGCTCGCTGATGACCCGGCGCCAGTCTTAGAAGCGCTCAAGTACTTCTTGAGCGGCAAGGCACCCGATCCCCACGCACGCCAGGAAGCAACGGCGGCGGCACGCGAGCAAGCGGTACAGACGATGCTCACACGAATGCACGGAATGCGCCTGTCGCTGTTCCGGCGGCTGGTGGGGTGGGCTCAAAGCTTCGCCCCGTTGCGCGAAGATGCGCTGGCGGATGTGGGCCTGGGCTGGCCGGTGTTGCGCCGGATGCTGCGTGAGATCGGGCGGCGCCTGACCGAGGCGAACGTGATCGGCACGCCAGACGACGTATTCTGGCTGACGCTGGACGAATTGCAGGGGGCCGCAATGGCACTGGACGCGGGCCAACCACTAGCGGACTCTCATGCAATCGTGGCCGAGCGGCGTGCAACCTGGGAGAGTGAACGCGCCGTCACGCCACCACCGAGCCTGCCAATCAAGGGTGGGGCCCGCTTCCTGGGGATAGACTTCAGCAGTACGATGCCAGCTCGCGCCGACCAGCCCGAGGGCGATGTGCTGAAGGGAATCGCGGCCAGCCCTGGTCAAGTCACTGGCCCGGCGCGAGTGATCGCGGGTCCCAACGAGTTTGATCAGATGCGACAGGGTGATATCCTGGTGGCAAGGATCACGACGCCCGCCTGGACGCCACTCTTTGCCCTTGCCGCGGGGGTCGTTACCGATGTGGGCGGTCCACTCAGCCACAGTTCCATCGTAGCCCGCGAGTATCATATTCCGGCTGTTCTGGGGACTGGCATGGCAACCGGGCGTCTGAGCAGTGGACAGCGTGTCACGGTCGATGGGGATGCCGGGACAGTCACTGTATTCAGCTAAGAAGAGAGCCTGAGACAGCTTTCAGATGGCCAGAAACAGCGTGTCGCTATCTCCTCTCCGCAACGCTGGCAATGCGTCCTAAAGTGCTGTTCGTGGAGGATTCTCCACCGCGAACAGCATTTCAGGATGTCCAATCTCTGAAATACCCTACAAGCTATTGGCTTGACAATTCTCGTATAAGCTGGCACAATCGACAGGTCGAAGCGAAGCTTCGACAAAGCCATGCACGCGAGGAGTAATTATGATCAAGTCGTCAACAGAGCAGCAAGCTGAAGAAATAAGGGGAGGCAAAGGACTGTCCGTCGCATTTCAAGGCGAGCGGGGAGCTTTTAGTGATGAGGCAGTGAACATCTATTTCGGGGAGGAGGCCGAGCCATTTCCCTGTCGCAGTTTTGCCGAGGTCTTCCGGGCTGTCGCTGCGGGAGAAGTTGAATACGGCCTGGTACCAGTGGAAAATTCGCAGGCGGGCAGTATTAATGATGTGTATGATTTGCTACGCCAGCATGACCTGTTTGTCATAGGAGAGATTAGCCATCCTGTCAATCACTGCCTGTTGTGTTTACCAGGACAACAGCTCAGCGACATTCGGCGAGTTATCTCGCATCCGCAGGCGCTGGCCCAGAGCGACCAGTTTCTCCGCGAGCTTGGCGTGGAGATTGTGGCCACCTACGATACGGCGGGCAGCGCCAAGATGATCCGCGAAGAGAATCTTATGGGTGTAGCAGCCGTTGCGGGCAGGGGAGCGGCGGAACTCTACCAGTTGGAGACGCTGGCTTGTGGTATCCAGACCATCAAAGATAACTACACACGGTTCATTGCATTGGGCCGGGAGCCCGCTCCACGACGCGAGGGTGATGCCAAGACCATGCTGGTGATGGCGACGGCTCATCAACCCGGATCGCTGTATAACTGCCTGGGGATATTGGCGGCAAAGAAGATCAACTTGCTCAAACTGGAATCACGCCCTTCTCGCCAGCGTGCATGGGAATATGTCTTCTACCTGGACTTTGAAGGGCACCGCGATGACCCGGCGGTGCGCAGTGTGCTGGCAGACCTGGCCGGTCATACCACATTTTGTAAGGTGCTAGGATCGTTTGCGCGGAATGCGTGAAGAAGCGCGCGTCTGGATGAGCGATGTGTGGTTATAGAACGAGAGCTTCTTTTTTAGAGGGGTTGAACGCTCGACCAGGGTCAAAGGCGGCAAGGTCGATAGAGTGGCTATCGAAGGGTGATGGGAGGCGCATTTGCCCATTCTTCACGTCTCCAGCAATAATGGCCTCCACCAGTATTGAAGTAATCGGTGCATGCATTAAACCATGTCCGGAGAAACCGACCGCGTGGACAAGATTGCGCTGATTGGCGTCAATGCCGATCAAAGGATTCGCATCAGGTGTTGTCCCGTAGAAACCGGATGTTGTGGCTATCAAACCGCCAGCATCCGCTAAGCGCGGCGCGAAGGTCATCACCTGTTCGAGTATTGCGTAACCGTAATTATCAATACCATTGATATGATTAAAGGGTGGGTCAATACGATCCTGATCTTCATCATTGAAGTCGGGTTCCGGATCGGTCTCGTGTGCCCACGCGAGCAACAGGAGTTCATTTTCAGGACGTGTGTGGGCTCCTCGGCCAGTCCCCATACCGTAGATCGTCATCGGCAGGCGGCGCCATTCTTCGTTGCTCATGATCGGCCTGGTTGGTTTCAGGAAGTAGAGATAGCGCTTGAGCGGTGCAACGGGCAAGAACATACCACCTATGTGCTGACTGAGCCGCGGCGCCCAGGCATTGGTTCCATTGACAAACCAGTCGGCTTCAATAGGACCTTTCGTTGTTTCAAGAGCGATGATGCGACCACCTCGAAGCGTCGCACCGCTCACTTCGGTATCTTGCAACAAACGGACGCCTAACTCTTGTGCGCGACGAAAGCCTTCTGTGTAGATCATCTGAGGGAAGAGAAACCCATCGGTTGGGCACCAGGTTGCCCCCACAAGACAATCAGGTTCGATATGCGGCCAACGATACTGAATCTCCTGGAGATCCAGGATTTCGACCGGCAAGCCGATCTGCTGCTGCATCGCGACATTGGCCTGGGCCATCTGCCATGCTCGTGCCAGCGCAGTGCGAGCACTCGGTTTCCATGCAGGCGCAGCTTGCTCCGGGTCCTCGTACAAAAAGAGATAGCCATTTTGTTGTATGACGGGCTGACATCTTTCAGCCGGAGTTTGCAGAATCTGGTGGAAATGCGAATACCACCACTCGGCGTACTGCATCCCAATCACCGTCTCCTCGACACTGAACTGCGCGCGAATACCCGCTGCTGACCGACTCGAAGAACCGTTCCCAATCTTAGCCTTCTCGAGGACGGTGACGCGGAAGCCGCGTTCCGCCAGGCGGACGGCAGTCAGAGCATTGGTTGAGCCTCCACCAATCAGAACCACATGCTCCGCTGTCGAGTGCTGTGAGGGATGTTGAGTATTCACCGCTCATTGCTCCTCAGGGCGACCATGGCCTGGGACGCGATACACTTGAAAGGCATCCCTCTCCATGCAACTCCGCTCTCTTGTGCCGCTTCTACCTACAGTCAGCAGGGATGAAAGGTAGTATCGGGTCCCTACGTTATCCCATGGATGAGGCTGGGATCGCCTCTACTTTTTTTATAACTAGCGTTTGATTTTGAGGGTGTTAATAAAGTTTTCAGCCAGCAGCTCGAAGGCTTCGGCATGATATTCTTCGACACGGCCTGCATCGCAGAGCGTAGTTAGATCGGAATCAATGGGTAGCTGTGCCAGCAGAGGTGCGCCAGTCATATTGACCAGCTCGGTGCCATTGCTGGGGCCGAATATTTCATACCTTTCGCCATCGGGCGTCTGAAAGTAGGCCATATTCTCAACAACGCCTACAATGATACCCTTCAATTGACGCACCATATTGATACATTTCATGACCACCATGGTGGCCAGCATCTGTGGTGAAGAGACAATAACGATGCCATCGACCGGCAGAGACTGCAGCACAGTCATTGGTGCATCAGAGGTGCCGGGAGGCAGGTCGACCAGGAGATAGTCAAGCTGGCCCCAATCGACATCGCTATAAAATTGTTTAATCGCGCTAGAGATCATAGGACCGCGCCAGACCACGGGATCACTTTCGTTTTCCAGGAACATATTCATCGACATGACCTTGATGCCGCCCCTACTAGTCAGGGGTTCAATGCCGCCGCTAGCAGATTTGTTGGGCAGGCCCCTGGTACCAAACATGCGGGCGATGCTAGGGCCGGTGATATCGCCATCCAGCATACCAACGCGCAATCCCTGGCGGCGCAGTGAAACGGCCAGCAAACCGGTAACCAGCGATTTACCAACACCGCCCTTGCCGCTCATAATGGCGATGACCTGTTTGATGCCACGGTTCGGGTCGGCATTGGACATCTGTAAAGGAACACCCCGGCCAACAGGAGCTTTTTGGGAGCCACGGAGGTTGGTTGCCCATTGGCAGCCGCATTCAAGTCCTGGAGGAGCAGCGCGAGTTTTTCTGGTGCAAAGCGGTGCGTGCGAGCACCGCCCGCGATACTTTCTCGTGAACCGACGGCACAGGCCGTGCAAGGAAGCCCATGGCCATGAAAGACTTTGACAGTTGCCGGGTGCATTGAGACTACGTCGTGAATTATCATTTCGGCAGTTATTGTTTCCGCCATGTGTTATTACCTCTCAAGTCAAAGAGCATATGAAAATAAGGAGTAACTATTGCGTTTGTTTTTGTGGTGTCAGGCAAGAACGAAACAGAGATTTCAATTCCTACCTCTCAACTCAGATATATTATAGCACACTCTCTACCGGTATGACTATAGTGATGAGCGCGGCGGCCTGCAAGCAGGCCGCCGTGTGATTTTTTGTGCCTGGTGTGCAGTCCATGGCACAGCCAATGGACTGCACACCAGGCACGGTTTGTTTATTCCGGCTCAGGATGTTTTTATTGAGGCCGCCCCTTCCAGACCGAGTTCCTTGGTAGATTGCCCGCGCATCTGGAACTTCATGACCTTGCCGGTGACCGTCATAGGGAAGGAATCGACGAACTTGATGTAGCGAGGAATTTTGTAGTGGGCAATCTGGCCCTTGCAGAAGTTCTTTATCTCCTCTTCTGTAGCCTGTTCGCCGGGTTTGAGTTTCACCCAGGCCATAATTTCTTCACCGTACTTGGGATCAGGCACACCTATAACCTGCACATCGCTGATCTTGGGATGGGTATAGAGGAACTCCTCGATCTCGCGCGGATAGATATTTTCGCCACCGCGAATGACCATATCCTTGATACGACCAACGATGTTGATATAGCCCTCCTGGTCCATGGTCGCCAGGTCACCAGTATGCATCCAGCGCGCATTGTCAATGGCGGTGACGGTGGCTTCAGGATTATTCCAGTAGCCCAGCATGATGCTGTAGCCGCGCGTGCACAGCTCACCGGGGGTATTGAGAGGAACAACCTGGCCGGTCTCCGGGTCAACAATTTTGATCTCAAGGTGCGGGTGGATAATACCCACCGTGCTGACGCGTTTCTCCAGGGGAGAATCGAGGCGGGTCTGAGTCGAGACAGGGCTCGTCTCGGTCATACCGTAACAGATCTCCACATCATGCATACCCATGAGCGAATTGACCTTCTTCATTACCTCAATGGGACAAGGAGAACCCGCCATGACACCAGTGCGCAGGCTGCTCAGGTTGAACTTGTTGAAATCTGGATGGTCGAGTTCCGCAATGAACATGGTGGGAACGCCGTAGAGAGCGGTGCATTTTTCGTCTTGTACTGCCTGCAGGACACTGAGCGGTTCAAAGCCTTCCGAAGGATAGACCATTGTCGCGCCGTGGGTGATGCAGCCAAGGTTGGCCATGACCATGCCGAAGCAGTGATACAAGGGAACGGGAATGCAGAGTCTATCTTCGTGGGTGAAGTTTTGCAGGCGGGCCACAAAATAGCCATTGTTGAGAATGTTGTGGTGGCTGAGGGTCGCGCCCTTGGGGAAACCAGTGGTGCCGCTGGTATACTGGATGTTGATCGGATCGTCAAACTCCTGCTCCCGTTGGCGCTGCACGAGCTGCTCGTCGCTCACCAAAGAGCCCATAGACATCAACTCATCCCAGTTATACATACCAGGCCGTTTTTCCGAGCCAAAGCGGATGACCGTGGTCAACTCGGGCAAATCACCTGCTTTCAACTGTCCAGGTTCGCACTCGTTCAATTCAGGAGCCAGGGTCGTGATCATCTCGGTGTAGTTGGAGGTCTTGAATTCGGGGGCAAGGACGAGAGCTGTACAGCCTGATTGCTTGAGGGCATATTCGAGTTCTTGCAGGCGATACGACGGATTGATATTGACGAGGATTACGCCTATTTTGCTGGTGGCGAATTGGGTGACGCACCATTCAGCGCGGTTGGGTGACCAGATGCCAATGCGCTGGCCCTTCTGGAAGCCCATGTGCATCAGTCCCCTCGCACACTGGTTGACCTGCGCCTGTAGCTCCCGGTACGTGAGGCGGATTTGCTGTTCGCGGGAGATGAGGGCTGGATGGTCGGGATATTTTTCAACGGTTTGATCAAACATGTCACCAATGGTGAGGCCTAATAATGGGGTATCGCTGGTAGCGCTGGTGTAACTCCAGCGGCGTTCTGCCTTGTCGGTGGATGCGACAGGCGAATTTTTTTGCATCACTGTCATAGTGTTTTCGTTCTCCTCTGGGGTCGAACAAATAGGTAGAAATAAATAGGCGCAGCTCTCGATTGAGCCTTGCGTTTACTAGGTAAAGAGTAACCAATGTGGAGATAAAAATCAAGTTTTTGCTGCCGATGACAAGGCAACTATTGCACGAAAGCGCAAAGTAGGCTAGTATACGGCTATGTTAGGTAGAAGATACGTCAAAGTAGTATCCGTCTGAAGTAGTTCTATGAAGGAATAGCATATGCAAACAGAGAGCGAAGCAGTGTACCTGAAGCAGGTGCCGCTTTTTGCCGGGCTGGAGGACGAGGATATTCGCGAACTGATGTCAGTAGCAAAGCGCCGGACGTTCCGCAGTGGTGAGGTGATATTTCATCGCGAAGACCCAGGCCAGGTACTCTATGTAATTAAGGAAGGTAAGGTTAAAATCTCCCTGATTAGCCCCGATGGGCAGGAAATTTCATTGGTCGTATTCGGCAAAGGCGAATGCTTCGGAGAAATTGCCATCCTTGATGGATTACCACGCTCCGCAGATGCCATCGCAATGGAAAAAGTCGAGTGTTATACGCTGCAGCGGAGCGACTTCCATAAAGCGATCATGAAGAATCCTAAAATCGCCATACAAGTGATGGAAGTGCTCTCCAAACGGCTGCGCAGCACCGACCAGATGGTGGAAGATTTGATCTTCCTGGATGTCTATGGACGCGTGGCGAAAAAGTTGCTGGAACTGGCCGACACACATGGCACCAAAGTCGAAAATGGGATTCGTATCGATGTGCGCCTGACACAGCAAGAGCTGGCTTCGATGGTTGGCTCGTCTCGTGAAAGCGTCAACAAGGTGATGGGGTACTTTACCGATAAAAACTTTATCAGCACGGACAAACACAAAATTACGTTGCATCGCATCGCCGACTTGAAGCGACGAATTTATTAATTCGTCCTATCAGGCAGGGATGGAATTGCAGGTTGCTCCTGTTACTTGCATTCAGCGCAAAACGTTTATACACTGACGTCAAACGAAGATAACGATGAAGAGCTCCCTTTCAGAAAAAATGAGGGAGCACCCCATGGGAGTTCCCACAAAAGACGATTATGGCAATAGAGAAACAGGCAGAAGAGCAGAAGGAACTCGTTTACGCGGCAACGACTGAGACACCTCTACCGCCGCAAGAATTGGGTATAAAAAGACGGATATTTGCACTCATCCGCGCAATGCGTCCCAGGCAATGGACAAAAAATCTCGCGCTCTTTGTTGGATTGGTATTCGCGCAACAATTATTTACCCTCTCGTCGTTTGAACGAGCTGGATTAGCTTTTGCCGCGTTTTGCCTGGCTTCCAGTTTCATTTACTTGCTGAACGATTTACTGGATCTGGAGAATGATCGCCAACATCCGGTAAAACGAAATCGACCACTGGCCGCCGGTATCCTGCCAATTGCGTGGGCTATGACTGCGATGGGTTTCCTTATACTGGGATGTGCCGGGCTAACCGCGTTGATCTTTACCATTCCTATTCATGCACAGCAGGATACCTTCGCCGACCTGGGCGGTTCAAACTTGCTGTTTACCGCTACCATCATGATCTACCTCCTGGTAATGGTGCTCTACAGCATACGCCTGAAACATGTCGTTTTGATCGATGTTTTTGTCATCGCCAGCGGCTTCATATTGCGTATTCTGGCCGGAGCAGTGGTTGTTCCTGTTTCTATCTCGCCGTGGCTCTACCTGGTGACCATTCTGCTTTCACTGTTCCTTGCGCTCAACAAGCGACGCCACGAGTTAGTGCTCTTAGAGGGACGAGCCAGTGATCACCGGCAGATACTCAAAGAGTATAGCCTCCCTATGCTTGACCAGATGATTACAATAGTGACGGCGGCGACCTTAATGTCCTACAGCCTATACACGTTCCAGGGGCCGACAGGAAATCATCGCCTGATGATCACCATTCCACTGGTACTCTATGGCATGTTCCGCTATTTGTACCTGGTCTACATACGAAAGGAAGGCGGAAGTCCCGAAGAGGCGCTATTACGTGACCGACACATGCTCGGAACCGTTGTTTTGAGTATAGCAATTATTATTTTCGTGCTATACATTTTTCCGCAGTAAGGGAGAGCGTGGGTTTGCACATTCGCAAAATACGCACCGGAATACTATTTTCGTTGGTGTTGGCATTTGTTGTTATGACGGGCGTTGCTCTCTACGCAGACGTACCGCAAATGTTCAGTGCCTTAGTCCGCTTCCGCTGGGAATATCTTCCACTTATCCTGGCGCTGACACTCTTCAATTATCTCTGCCGCTTTTTCAAATGGCAGTATTTTCTTAAACGCCTTGAATTGCATGTCCCCTGGGTGAAAAGTCTGCTGATTTTCCTATCAGGACTTTCAATGGCGATTACGCCCGGCAAGGTAGGCGAATTACTGAAATCATACCTCTTGAAGAATACGAACGGGGCACCAATCAGTCGTACTTCACCGATTATCATGGCGGAACGCCTGAGCGACGGTCTCGCAATGCTCATCCTGGCGGCAACGGGGCTGGTACTCTACCGTTTTAGCTGGGCAGTGTTGCTGGTCCTGCTGGTGCTCGGCTCAGGTGGGATCATACTGATTCAAAATCGCACCCTTTCGCTGGCGGTCCTGAGTTATGGCGAGAGATTGCCACTAGTGGCACGGTTTGCTCACCTGGTACGTGATTTCTATGAAAGCTCCTACACCCTATTGCAATGGCGCTCTTTACTGTTTGCTGTGTGTATTGGCGTTATCTCATGGTCAGGAGAATGCGTGGCGCTATATTTTGTATTTCTGGGTCTGGGAATCACACCGGGACCTGACCTACTCCTGAAATCTATATTTATCTTATCTGTTTCATCCTTGATTGGATCGGCCTCAGGCCTGCCCGGAGGATTAGGAACGGCCGATGGTAGTATGTTGGGGCTTACTCGCTTGCTCGTTACAACTTCGGCAACGATAGGAGGTGCGGCGACGCTGCTCATTCGTCTGTGTACGCTATGGTTTGGTCTGGGACTAGGAGTTATTGCTCTACTCATATTCCGCGTAACTCAGCATACTGGTATGCCTTTGAGACAAGGGGATGTTTGGGAAGAGAAACATTTACCTGGATTAGAACACAAAACCCTAAGCACCTTGCCTGTGCATGAACGCGAGATAGGTTTTCAGCCTGCATCAGCAACAGCGTCGGCAAGAGATGGAGACAAAGCTATATGAAAACGTTGATCATTATACCCACCTATAACGAATTAGAAAACCTGCGCCCACTTTTAGAAAAGGTTTTCTCGTTTGCTCCTGATACTGATGTGCTGGTCGTTGACGATAATTCATCCGATGGTACCGGAAAACTCGCGGACGAGATTCATGAAGAGAATCCGCAGGTGAATGTGTTGCACCGCGCAGGCAAATTAGGCCTTGGGACGGCCTATATTGCGGGTTTTAAGTATGCCGTTGCGCAGAATTATGATGTAGCTTTTGAGATGGACGCCGATTTTTCACATGATCCCCGCTATTTGCCCGATTTTCTCAAGGCGATTGAAAACGCGGACCTGGTGATCGGTTCACGCTATATCCCTGGTGGCAATACCCCCGACTGGTCGCCTGTGCGCAAATTCATCAGCGGTGGTGGAAATATTTTTGCACGCTTTATGCTCGGGATTCCGGTGCATGACTGTACTGCGGGTTATCGCTGCTATCGCCGCGAGGTTTTAGAAAGTATCGAACTGGATACTATTCAATCTGAGGGTTACGCTTTCCAGATCGAGATGGCCTATCGAGTCTCGCAAAAGGGCTTCAAGATTGTCGAGACGCCCATCGTCTTTTTGGATCGACGTGTTGGGAAGTCAAAGATGTCGCGCCAGATTGTGATTGAGGGTTTTACCTACGTTTTACTTGCGCGATTTGCTAAAAAGCCGGCAAAAGATGCGGTCAGTTTGAAACCGAGCAGCGATCAAAAGAGGACAGAGGAGGTGTCGCAGGTAGAAGAAGAGCGTCCTCAGGTGGCAAATAGGGAAAAATAAAAGTAGAGCGAAGACGGAGAAGAGGGTGACCTACGACAAAGATGACCCTCTTCTTTTGTCTGAGGTTATCTGCGGTGTCGAGATGACTTTTTCTTGCCGCCCTTGGGAGTATGGGGATATTCTGGTTCGCTATCGGGATCGTACGAGGGATCAAGGCCGTATTTTTGGCGGACCGCCAGACGATGACGGGCGCGACGGGCGACATCGCGCGATGGGGCGTTTAACTGGCTGGTAAGCTGATTGACACTATGGACGCCGCCTCCCTGCTGGGCGACGGCCTGGCGCACTTCCTCGTCATTACTGTACATTTCTACTTCACGACCTGCTGCTCTGGCCTCGGCGGCCAGTCGCTTTATGACGCTATCGGCGGTTTCGCTATGTCGCGAATAGATGACGCGGATACGGCGGTCATGGCTTACCTGTTCACTTGTGCCGTCACCGTCAAAAACGACGATGACGTGATGGGGTGTATGACGGTAGCGATTGACGAGCTGGGTAATGAGGGCCTCGCGGGCCGCAGCGAAGTTGCGCGTTTCGACGGTGCGAAACGTGGCGCTGTTCTTGATGATGTTGTAGCCATCCACGAGTATATCCCGGCCCATGGTTTTGCTTCCTACTTCTGATTTATTGCATAATCCTACCACTGAACGAATTTAGTGCGCAAGGGGCTTGACAGAAATCCGCCTGTCTGTTATTATCCTACTCGCAGCGGATGAATGATAAATCAAAGTCCGATGCTACACGAGGAGCCGTGGTGTAGTGGTCTAACATGTCTGCCTGTCACGCAGAAGATCGCGGGTTCGAATCCCGTTCGGTTCCGCTGAAGATTATTTATGCAAATCTCTAGAATTAATAGAACCTAAGTTCTATTACCTCGACCCCTTTCTCTCAATATATGCTCCTCATAGATGTCTGACTGATTCGTCCTCAGTTTCCGTGTCCCTCTTCACTGGGCTAGCTCAGCCCGGTTGCTTATGCACAATTGATGGGTGAGCCCGATTGTTTTGGATCTCCATAAAAGCGGGTGAATTCCACCTGAGCGGTGAAAGCCTACCCTCTGTCCGCGATGGCTGATGCGATAAAGGCCGCGTCCTCTCCTATGCCGAATAACAGTGCCGACTTCGTCTTGTAGAGCCAATGTAACCCCAGGAAATACAGCCCAGGGGAGGCAGTGATCCCGCGACGGTGAACAGGATAGCCCGCCTGGTCAAAGACCGGGATGTGCACCCAGCCGAAGTCGAGCTGGTAGCCACTCGCCCAGATAATCGTGCTGATGCCAGCCGATGGCAGGTCCAACATCAGAAGAGGTTTCGTAGGCGTTGCGCCATTGGACGGAGCTTCACCAGTGGTTCTGTTCGCTGCTACCTCCATGCCGGTCTTCGTGATGTACTCGTCAATCCCCTGCGTGATTTGGGTCGCGAACGCGTCTGCCCTGGCGAGGTTCTCCTCCAGGTCTGGAGCCAGGAGCAGCTGCTTGCCCGTCGCCGCTTGCACATGCCCGAGCAGAGTCATCCCTTGCCTGGCAAATTGACGGAGGTTGATGTCGTGCCCCCCCTGATTGCCTGACACATGGGGATTGCAGGCGAATTTGGCCGTGGGTGAGGGAAGCTGATCAAGGGTCCTGTCGTAAAACCCGAGCCTGGCGAGCCACCAGGTGCTGTCTTTGCCTCGGTAGCGGCGAGGGACTCTCCCACAGCTTGAGGTGGACAAGTACACCTGCCGCCCGCTCTCGTGCAACTCCTCGGCGATCTGACAGCCTGACTGGCCTGTACCCACCACCAGAACCGCGCCGGAGGGGAGTGCTTGCGGGTTACGGTACTCACTCGTGTGCATCTGGCAGATGTCCACCGACAGAGCAGCGCTCGCTGGGGGAAGCTTCGCCTTGGGAAAAGCGCCTGTTGCCAGCACCACATTGCGAGCCGCGACTGTCATCTGCTGTGCCTCGACCAGGTAGCCGTCACCTCCTGGGTGCTGTCGGACAGCGGTGACTCGGACGCCGCAGTGGAGCGGGGCATGAAAGGACGCAGCGTACCGCTCGAGGTAGTCCACAATCTCCTCCCGTGGGAGAAAGCCATCTGGATCGTCGCTCTGGTACGCAAAGCCAGGAAGCTGGGTCATCCAGTTCGGCGTGTTGAGGGTGAACGAATCCCACCGCCCACTCCGCCAGGCCTCACCTACCTGACCCTGTTCAAGCACGAGGTGTGCTCGGCCCTGCTGGGTTAAGTAGTAGCTGAGGGCAAGTCCTGCCTGCCCGCCTCCGATGATGACGACTTCGACTTGCTCGGTCATCTGTCTCTCCTTCTTTCTTCTCAAAAGATGCTCCGACCGTTACTTGCTCTCGCTGAAAAACTCTCCTAACACCGGCGCGAGCACTTTTGCGTCGACATCGTGCCCTTGGCCCTTCAAGGTACGTCGCTCAGCGTTTGGCATCGCTTGGGCCAACGCATCAGCCGTTGTACGCATAAAAGGGTACATCTTCAGGGATTTCTCCCCGTCCATAACGAGAGTAGGAGCAGCCACTTTAGCCACCCGTTCCACCGGAACCAAGCGGGTTTCGCCGCCCATGGCAGCTGCATCATACAGAAGTGTGGGCGCTACGGCTTCAAGCCCCGACCACGTAGGCTGCGTACGCATATCCTCTATCACGGTATCCGGCACACCTACGAACTTCATGAAATGCACTACGGCATCGCCGCGCTTATTGGCAGCGACCAATTCGTTCAGCTTTGTGTAGTAGTCGTGCCAGATCGGTTTATCGTCCGGGTCGGAATTGTAAGGCGCTTCGTACAAAGCCAGCCTTTTCACTTTGCTCTCTAGCATGATGGCAGCTTCTAGTACCAGGCAGGCACCCGACGATATCCCATATAAGTAAGCTGAGTCGCCGGCTTCGTTTATGAGCGCCTCTATGTCTTCTACCTCGCGCTCGACTGCAAATGCTCTCGTGTCGGTACTCTCACCCCGACCGCGGCGGTCATAGGTATAGACCGTAAAATGGGAGTCCAGGAGACGTGCATGATCAGGGAAGCCAAACGAGCGCGTCCCCATTGCACCTGCAACATGAATTACCACTGGCCCGTGTCCTGATTTGTCATAGGCTATTTTTGTCCCGTCTTTTGAAGTTACTGTATGCATTTCTATCCCCTCCATGAAAAGAACGAGGTTTACAACCTGGTGTTGGTACGTTCCTCCTCGTAGCCTCATCAGGAATTCCTCGGGAGTGCTCCTGATGAAAGTCTACCTGGTGGATGGCTGGAGGACATCGGTAAAATACGTGATTGCCTTGCCTATTTCGAGGCTCGAGTGAGAAGAAGCTGTGCGGAGCCACTTACCTAGGCGGAATTACCGAGGCAGTACGAAAGGCGAGGAGGGGAATGCGGCAGTCAGACCAGTTTGTGCTCGAGGGCAGAACGAGTTGCAGCGGCTCTAGAGGTGACGCCGAGCTTACTGTAAATCGAACGCAAATGCGCATCAGCTGTGCGCGGACTGATAATGAGCCGTTCAGCGATTTGGAGGGTAGTCAGTCCTTGCGTCACGAGGCGCAATACTTCGATTTCGCGAGCGGTCAGGCCGAAGGGATTTCCCCGAAAGGGGGAGGTTGACGGAGTGTCCAGCGGTGCAGGCACTGGAGATGGAGTGATGTGCTCTCGCACTTTCACCTGCGCAGCCTCCGCGATAGCTTCCACAAGTGGCATTGCTTGCCCTTCTGTCCACGCCTTCAGGAAGGTGGGCTCGTCAAGGAGTGCGCGTACAGCAGCAACGGTTTGCTCATAAGAGGAGCGATCAATGGGAGTTAAGGGAGCGCCAAGCATCGTGCGCAGGGACGAAGCCGTCCCATAGAGCCGCACTGTACGCACTGGTTGTCCCTGCATCCCTGCCACAGCTGCCAGTCCCTCCAGCGCTGTGGCGATTCCCTCCTTCTCGCCCGTCTCCTGGCGTAGGGTCAGGCTCTCTTTGTAGCAGGCTGTTGCCCGTTCATCATCGCCCTGGATCAGGGCGATGCGCCCCAGGATGGTGAGTGTATGAGCGCATCCTCCCTTATCCACCAGTGTCTTTCGTATTGCTAAACTCTCTTCACACAGCTCCTTCGCTCGCTCGACGTCTCCTCGCGCTAGCGTGATAATGCCCAGATTTGTGAGCACGCTGGCAATACTGCTGGGATCGCCCCGTTCGCGTGATATTGCCAGGCTCTCTTCGCATAGCGCAGCAGCTCGCTCATACTCCCCCAGGGAAAGTACCGTCAGCCCCAAACTGGAAAGCACAAGAGCGATATCATGTTTCTGCCCTAACTCGCGAAAGAGCGCTAAGCTCTCCTCAAAGAAGCTCACTGCACCTGCGTAGTTCCCCTCATTATGTGCCAGCCATCCAAGAGTATTCAGCGCATAGCCAGTCTCTCTTCTATCGGCAAGCTCGCGACATAAATCCAAACTCTCCTCCGCCAGCGTTTTCGCTCTTTTATAGTCATCCTGCTGGATCGTCAGTACGACTGCCACGTTCAGTGCCTGTGCTCGCACAGCATTCTTTTCTGAAAAGCCCGACAAAGCCCGTTCCATCCAGAGTCGTCCCTCGCTTATATAGCCACGCAAAAGCCAGAACCGAAAGATTCCAGCACCGATCCGTGCGGCTGTTTCCGCTTCCTGTTGGTCGAGTGACCATCCGAGGGCAACTCGCAGGTTCTCGTGCTCCACCTCTAAACGATCGAACCAGTTCCCCTGGCGTGCTTCCAGCGTCTCCGCTTTTGCCTGCTCTGCCAGACGTGCATACCAGTCGCGATGATTGCGGCGCATGTGTGCAGCTTCTCCGAACTCGTGCAGTTTGTCTTGAGCATACTGCCGAATCGTCTCGAGCAGGCGATACCGTGCTTCCCCACTCCTTTGCGTCACGGCGACAAGCGATTTATCTACCAACTGTGAGAGCAGATCCAGCACCTCGTCCTGCTCGAGACCGTTGCCTGCGCAGACGGCCTCGGCAGCTTCCAGAGCGAAACTACCCAGGAAGACCGAAAGCCGCCGGAACAGGATTCGTTCCTTCTCTGGCAGTAGGTGATAACTCCACTCAATAGTCGCCTGCAAGGTCTGCTGCCTGGGCAAAGCAGTCCTGCTGCCGCCAGCTAACAGGCGATAGGATTGATCCAGCCGCGTGGCGATCTGCTCTACCGAGAGGACCTTCACCCGTGCGGCTGCCAGCTCAATCGCCAGTGGCAGACCATCTAAGCGATGGCAGACCTGCACCAGCGCCTGTGCATTCTCCTGCGTCAGCCTGAAAGCAGGCAGCACAGACGTCACTCGCTCGATGAAAAGCTGAACCGATTCGTACTTGACCAGCCCTTCGATGGGCGGCAAGTGATAGGCATCCGGCACGCCCAGGGATGGAACGAGCCAGATCGTCTCGCCAGGGATGTTGAACGCTTCTCGACTGGTCGTCAGAATGTGCAGGCCCGGGCAGGAGCGGAGTAGCGTTTCCACCAGGTGCGCGCAAGCAGCTATCAGGTGTTCGCAATTGTCCAGCACGAGCAAGAGTTTTTTGGACTGGAGCGCATCCGAGAGCGTGTCCATCAACGTGCGACCCGGCGTTCGGAGAGGCCAAGAGAGGAGGCGACTTGCTGTGGTACAAGCACCGGATCGGTCAGGGAGGCCAACTCTACCCACCAGACGCCATGCTCGAATTCTGCCAGGAGGTGGTTGCCACCTGCAGGGCAAGGCGCGTTTTGCCGGAGCCACCTGCTCCAGTGAGGGTGAGTAAGCGCGTGGTCGAAAGGAGGCTTTTGAGTTCGGCAATCGCCCGTTCACGGCCAATGAAGCTACTCAACTGGGTAGGCAGATTGTTCGGGCTTGTCTCAAGATGCTTTGACACGGGACCTTCCCCCTGTCTCGATGAGCGCGCAGCTACAGAAACAGAATCGTCCAGCGAGAGCCTTTCAACATTTGAGCACGTTACCACGGCCCGCTTGAAGTAGACGCTCTTCGAAATCCAAAAGATCATACTGCTCTTCAATTGACCTGTCAAGCGAGACTTTCACTGGGACATGCTAGTTTTCGAATCGATTGCGAACATGGTCCCCATTCTGCTGCCGAGTTCCTTGTAGTTGCACGACGTTCTAATATTCGTCCACGCCATTTCTGCTTCTCCTCTCCATCAAGCTCCCGCCGACGGTCCAGGTGCTCCCCGTGCGTGCTCCACCTTGATGCGGTACACTGCAGGTGTGTCATCGGTACCGGCATCGCAAGTCGGGCCCGCTCCGTCCTTTGCCTGCCCATTCAGTCGTGGCGTGTTCTCTTGGCTATGTGGCTGATCTGTGCTCACATGTCCCACTTAGCGGCGACGAGAGACTCGCAGCACACGACGGATCTCTCATACGATACACCGTAATCACACGCGGACTGCCGGAGCGGTTCTCCTTGCTCGATACGCTGAACTACACCTGGCCAAATAGATGGCGGGATTTTCCAGCGAGGATCGAGTACAGCTTGAAGGTGTTCAGGAGAGATGCCAGTATTGGATCGTCAAGGGCAAGAGTGAGCGATCAGCTCGGAGTGGGGAAGTGGTAGCATGTTCCTGGTAGACGAGCAGTTCGCCTCTCCCAGAGAAGAGGTGTTCCAGGGGGATGCGCGCCAGGGGCGACCGATGGTTCGATTCCCGTCGGTTCCGTCCGTACAAATAGTGTAATTAACTATATAGTTAATTACACTATTATTTTTACTGGCATGAGTCCTTATCCCCCTCATAAAGAGATTGTATCTTTTTCACCTCGCTCTATGATCTTTTTTTATGAAGCTGGGAAGCACTTTGGGACTATAAGCATAGGCAAGAAGTTACTTTATCCTTCTCAGAAGAAGCGAAGTAACCTCATGTCGAAAATGCACTGATGGCCTAATATGTCTGCCTGTCACACACTGTGCCTCGTGGAAAGTTCCAGCAGAAGTATGCCACCAGATAGATGCAATATCTTATCCGGTATAGGCACACATGCCCACACGTGGGAGTTGACCACTGGCAAGAGCATCTCTTCACCGCACTCGTGGTCCTCCACCAGTCATCGCATAACCAGCCTTTCCCGTCAAAGATGCATTGTGAGCAGACATTCGTGGCTGGTTTGCCACAACTCTTCCACAAGATCACCGGCGGTGTATTCCTGGCAAGCATCCGAATAGCTT
>CAVZJN010000036.1:0-88396 GCA_963775585.1 uncultured Chloroflexia bacterium
GTCCTCGGCACAGATCGAGATGTCGGCCAGTAGTGCCACGACCAGCCCGGCACCGACCGCGACACCGTTGATCGCCGACACCACAGGCTTCTCGCAGTTGATCATGTTGTAGACCAGGTCGCTCATCTCGGTGAGCATGTGCGCCACCCGGTCGTAGTCGCCGGCCATGCGTTGCACCATCTCCAGGTCCCCACCCGCGGAGAACGCCTTTCCCGCACCGGTGACCACGGCCACCCGAGTCTCAGAGTCGGCGGAGACGTCCGTCCAGACCCTGGCGAGCTCGCCGTGCATGCCTTCGTCGGCGGCGTTGTACTTCTCCGGTCGGTCGAGCGTGATCAACAAGATGCCGTTCTCGCGCCGTTCGAACGTCAGCTGCTTGTAGTCGGTGTACATCATGTGGTGGTTCTCCTCTCGTGGTTCGGGTCGTTGTTGCCGATCGCCTGGCTCGGTTCCGCGGTCTCGAAAAGCCCCTGGACGTATTCCGTCTTGGCCAGTTGCGTCGCTCGATAGTGAAGCTTCTTTCCGGCTGCAGTGAGCGGGAGCTCATCGACGAACCCGTATGCCCGCGGTCGCTTGTAGGGGGCCAGCAACGGGTGTTGGCGGCAGTGCCGCTCGCAGTCGGCAGCGGCCAGCGCAGTGTCCGATGGCACCACGTAGGCCACCACGAGGTCGGGGCGGTGCTCGGAGCGCTCAAACGCCATGCGGGTGATGCCGCCCAGCGCGGTGTCGTACACGAAGACCTTCGGGTGGCTGTCGTCGAGGATAAACGCCGTCGGGTCGTAAGTTGTCATGCTCTGTACCTCCTTGTAGTCACGGTCAGCCAGCCATGGTCAGGCCGCCGCTTACGCTGAGGGTCTGGCCGGTTATGTACTCTGCCTCGTCGGAGACGAGGAAGGCAACCGCATTCGCGACATCCTCTGGACGAGCCAGACGCCGGAACGGTATCGCCTTCTGTAGAGCCTCCCTGAGCTTCGGGTTCTCTTCGCCGATCTCGGCGAACAGCGGCGTGTCGGCGGGACCGGGGCAGACGCAGTTGACGTTGATCTTGTAACGCGCCATCTCGCGGGCGAGCGTCTTGGTGAAGGCGATGATCCCGCCCTTCGCCGCCGAGTAGACCGCCTCTCCGGAGGACCCGACCCTCCCGGCGTCCGATCCGATGTTCACCACCTTGCCGTACCCTTGATCCACCATCACCGGCAGCACGGCCTTACAGCAGTGGAGCGTACCGTAGAGGTTGATCGCGATGACCTTCTCCCAGTCGGGCTCATCGCTCTTTAGAAAAGGCCCCACCTTGTCCCAGCCGGCGTTGTTCACCAGAACGTCTACGCGCCCGAAGCGATCCATGACCTCTTTCACCATCGCCTCGACCGACTCCTTCGAGGTGACGTCCGCCCTCAGACCTACCGACTCCCCGCCGATGGCCCTCGCCGTCTCTCGTGCCGACCCTTCGTCGATGTCCGAGACGACCACCCTCGCGCCCTCGGCGGCGAGCTTCTCCACGATCCCGCGTCCGATGCCCCGTCCCGCGCCGGTGACGATGGCCACCTTATCGTCAAGCTTTCCCATAAGGTCTCCTCCTACTCTCCGGTACATTTAGCCTCGCGCTTCTCCAGAAACGCGCTCATTCCCTCGACCTGATCCTCAGTACCGAACAGCAGGGCTATCCCCTGCGCCTCGAGTTCCAGTCCCGTTCTCAGGTCGGCTTGAATCCCTGATCTACGACCCGCTTGGCCACGCCCAGCGCGAGCGGCGGTCTCTCGCTCAACTCCGCGGCCCACCCCAGCGCTGCGCCGAGCGTCTCGGCCTCCGGCACCACCCGGTTGGCCACCCCGAGCTCCAGCGCCCCGTCCGGGATCGGCTCCCCGAAAAAGATGAGCTCCTTGGCGCGGTTCCGTCCCACCAGCCGCGGGAAGCGCTGGGGGCACCCGCGCCGGGGATGAGGCCGAGCTTGCCTACGGTGCCAGGGCGCGCCCAACGCGCTGGCGAGCGATGATCAGCTTCATGATCTGGGCCGTTCCATCCCCGATCTGCAGTCCCAGCACGTCCCGCAGGCGCTGCCCCAGCAGGTGATTCTCCGGGATCCGAACGTCCTCGAAGTGCACCACCCCGCGCCCGACCGCCACCGTGCCCATGTCCTCGAAGCGCTCGTGCGTCACCCCTGGTGCGTCCAGAGGTACGAGAAATGCGCTGATGCCCCGTGCGCGTACCTCCTGGACACTCGTCCGGGCGAAGACCACCGCCGCGCCCGCTTGGTCGCAGAATGAGAGGGATTTTTGACCGTTCAGGACGTAGCCGTTCCCTTCGTGACGAGCCTGCAGACGCGGCATCCCCGCATCTGAGCCCGCTTGCGGCTCCGACAGACCGATGCCCACGATCTCCTCGCCGCTGCAGATCTTCGGCACCCACTCGGCGGTCACTTCCGGCCTCGCGTACCCGGAGAGGATTTGACCGACGAGCGAGCCGATGATCTGGACGTATGAGACGTTGAAGTCCCCACGTGCGATCTCCTCCACGACAATTCCGTCGGTCACGCAGTCCAGCCCGCGTCCGCCGAGATCCTCGGGGATCTCGGGTGCGATGAGGCCCAACTTTCCCATCTCGATCTGCAGATCTTTCTCTACGAATCCACGCTTCTCGCACTCCTGGTACTTCGGCGCAAGACGCTCGACGGCCAGGCGACGCGCCTTCTCTCGATAGCTCAACTAATATCAGTATAGGAGCCACTCCACCAAAAAATCAAGCTCATGCTCTCCTATTCATCGCGTGTGGTGCCTGGGAGGCCATTATATTCTGGATGTGTTAATAACAGCGAGATAATCCCCATGCCAGATAGTAACCAGATTGAGGCTCTGTATCAGAAACGATTCTGCAGCAGGATCTCCTCGTTGAATGAGGACAACGCCTCGCAGATACATATTCCAAGCCAATCACTTTGATGAATTAGCTTCCCCACACGTAACTATTCAGAGGGGCTATGCAGTTGCAAATTCAAAGCCTGATCTGGTAGAGTAATAATATGACGAAAGACGAAGAACTGGAACAGCTCCGACACGAGAATACGGCCTTGCGCGAAGCGGGGCCCCGCAAAGACGGAGAGTTGGAACAATCCCGCAAAGCAAATCAGGAATTACGTGAAGGGTTGCAACTCACCCTCTTCCCATTGCATGGGGGACCTGAGTAGTTACATAGTTTAGTGTGAGGTTACACAGCATGACAAAACCGCGGCCGAACGACAAGGTATCGAAAGGTACACCACCCTTAAAACAGAAAGCAGGAGAGCAAGAGCAGCTCTCAATTTTTAGCGATTTTGATCTCTATCTATTTGGGCAAGGCAAGCATTACCATATTTATGAGAAAATGGGTGCGCACCTGCGTACGTTCAATGGCGTCAAGGGCGTACACTTCGCAGTCTGGGCCCCCAACGCCCTCGCTGTCTCCGTTATAGGAGACTTTAATCAGTGGAAGCGCGGTGCGACGCCAATGACGGTCCAGCGCAAGGATCTTGGCATCTGGGAATGCTTTGTGCCCGGCCTGCAAACAGGGGCGCTTTACAAGTATGCCATCGACTCTCGCTATCATAACTATACGGTAGACAAGACTGACCCCTACGGATTTGCCGCCGAATTACGTCCCTTAACCGCCAGCATCGTCGTTGACATTCATCAACACGAGTGGAATGATGGCACCTGGACGCAGCAGCGCTCCCATCGCCACCAGTTGAACCAGCCTATGTCGATCTATGAGGTTCATCTGGGTTCCTGGAGGCATGTCCCTGAACGACATGTCGCCGGCAACCCTGAGGAGGATCGCTTTCTCACCTATCGCGAATTAGCCCACGCTCTTGCTGCCTATGTCAAAGAAATGGGCTTTACGCATATTGAGCTTATGCCTGTGACTGAATTCCCCTTTGATGGTTCCTGGGGTTACCAGGTTACCGGCTACTATGCTCCTACCAGTCGCTTTGGTACTCCTGCTGACTTTCAGTATTTCGTCGATTACATGCACCAGCAAGGCATCGGCATCATACTGGATTGGGTGCCCTCTCATTTCCCTAAAGACGGCCATGCTCTCAGCTACTTTGATGGCACCTACCTCTACGAATATGCTGATACCCGCAAGGGAGAACATAAACAATGGGGAAGCCTGGTCTTTAACTATGGTCGCAGCGAGGTAAAAAATTTTCTGCTGGCCAGTGCCCTCTTCTGGTTAAGGGAGTACCATATCGATGGGTTGCGTGTAGACGCTGTCGCTTCAATGCTCTATCTAGAATATATGCGCGAACCCGGCGAATGGGTGGCTAACCAGTACGGTGGAGGCGAGCACCTGGAGGCGATAGATTTTTTGCGCCAGCTCAATGAAGCGGTCTATGCGGAAGAGGCCGGTGCGCTGACCATCGCCGAGGAGTCCTCGGCCTGGGCATTAGTTTCGCGTCCAACCTATGTTGGGGGACTTGGCTTCAGCATGAAATGGAACATGGGCTGGATGCATGATATGTTGGAGTACATGCATTTGGACCCGATTCATCGCCGCTATCATCATAATAATATTACGTTCTCCCTGATGTACGCTTATTCCGAGAACTTCGTGCTGCCTCTCTCACATGACGAGGTCGTGCATATGAAAGGCTCATTGGTCTACAAAATGCCCGGCGACCTTTGGCAGCGTTTTGCCAACCTTCGTGCCCTCTATGGCTATATGTGGGGGCATCCAGGCAAGAAGCTGCTATTTATGGGCGGCGAGTTTGGGCAGTGGCGCGAGTGGAATTTTGCCGATAGCCTGGATTGGCACTTACTCGAACCACCAAGCGACCCCCACCATGCGCAGCTACGCGACTTTGTGCATGACTTGAATAGGCTCTATCAGCGGGAACCGGCCCTCAGTGAGTTGGACTATGACCCTGAAGGGTTTGCATGGATTGACCCGCACGATTCGGATAACAGCGTGGTGTCCTTCATGAGGCGCAGCAAAGACGCAGCAGATACCCTGGTATTTGTCTGTAACTTTACGCCCGTACCCCGCCACGGCTATCGCCTGGGCGTACCGGACCCGGGGGAGTATTATGAGCTCATTAACAGCGACGCGAATCGCTATGGCGGCAGCGGGCTGGAAAATCTGCAGCCAATGCCCAGCGGACCAGTTTTCTGGCAAGCCTGCCCGCACTCGATCATCCTAACGCTTCCCCCGCTGAGTACGGTCGTTTTAAAGCGACGTCCGACCGCGCATGCAGAACCTGATGGATCAATACACCCCTAGTACTGCCTTGTTAGTTTCGCTGCGTCCGGCTCTTCAAGCCATCTGACAAAAACGGCTTGTTGGCAGTCGATGTAGAGCAATGAGCTGATCAGCAGGCTTGAGTGAATCTGCTTCAGAGAAACTGCCAAAGTAGGACTAGGTGGATGAACTTGAAAGGAGTAATGAGTCCGCTGAAGAAGGGCATCGTTGGTCTTCAATTAGGGGAAAATTTGACAGCCAATTTGACAGCTACACCGGCGATTACAGACGAACAATAGAAGAAACGGAAAGGAGGCGTAATCGCCTATGGCATCTGACTCTAATAAACACCTCACCCACCTGGACGAAAGCGGCAATATCCATATGGTCGACGTGACTGATCGGCCAGAGACGGTACGCGAAGCTACCGCCAGAGCTACTGTACGCATGGCGCCCCAAACAGTACAGCTTATCGAGACAAACCAGGTTTCCAAGGGTAGCGTTTTGGAAGTGGCGAAGATCGCAGGCATTATGGCAGCTAAGCAAACACCATCGATCATTCCCCTCTGCCACCCGCTACCAATGACATACATTGATATCCGTTTCACTCTTGATAGGGGAAGAGGCTTGATCGAGATAGAGGCACGTACCCGCACTAACTATAAGACCGGCGTGGACGTCGAGGCACTGGCGGCTGTCACGGTGGCCGCACTGACAATCTATGATATGTGCAAAGGAGTGGATACAACTATTACACTTGAACAAGCATACGTTGCCTCAAAAAGCGGTGGCAAAAGTGGCACGGTCGAATTTCAACCAGCCGCATCCGGGGGATGATTAAGGCAGCCACCTCAACTAGCGGGACGCACCTCTAATAGCAAGAACATCACCTCTAACAGGTTACGCTCATCTGGATTGCTGAGCCGTAAGTCTGTCTGGCCAAGCGGTGTTATCAAGGTGCCATCTTTATCCACAGGTTCCACAGAAAGAATAGACCGTGGATTTCCCCCATTCCAGCGCACAGGCTCGATCAATGAACCCAGGGGGACAGAAATAGTCAGATAGTGCCCGCGCAACTTCTCATCCAGGTCGTGCAGGTGAAGTTCGAGGATACCCTCGCGCTGAATAATACCTCCCTCAAGGTGACTTGATTGCAGGTAGATCATAGCTTGCTCTGCCGGAGTCCCCGTCGAGCGCATCAGCGTATCGGCTTTGCGCAATACTTTTCCATGACGTGTCCCACTCGCGCCAATCAGGGGTGAATAGGAACGAGTCGCCTGTTCTTGCTGACCAGTAGAATGAAGGTTATCAGTAATTGTTGCGACACGCACGAGGTCATGCAGCGCCCTGGCTCGCATACCGCTCTGTGTTATAAGGGCACTCACCCTCATAGCCCACTGCAATAGTGAGCGAGCCTGAGCTTCCCCATCTATATGTTCACGGCGAGCCTGGCGCAACACAGCTTCTGCCTGGTTGATTAGCAACTGACAGAGTTTTACCGACGCCCCATCAGGAAGTGAGCGTCTGCCGTAATTGATACTCTGCGCCTTTTCACCAGACTTCACAGCATAGCGCAAAGCATCATACAATTCCAGGTAAGCGCTGTGACAAATAGTACACCCTGCTAAATGATAGAGCAGTGGAGCATAATGGACCGTCGCCTTCGCATCGTTTCGCAGCAGAGCCATGATAAAATCCGGCAACTGCCGGTAAAATTGTGGATGATATTCGTCACCAGTTACTACTTCATACGCGCCTGTATCTTCTTCGTTTGTAGAAACGTTTTCTGTATCTTGTGAAGAATGGGTTAAAACATGCCGCAACCAGCGCGCCAGTTTTTCATACTCGTCTTGACTATTGGATGATTTATCGAATTGTTCGTTATCGTTCATAATTTGTCCTCTCCCGAGCAAATAAGGCAGCGCATCCGGGGGATGATGTAGGCAACTTACTCCTCCCTATAGAAGCGCGTTAATTGCTTCATTTGGGTCGACGTGATATGGACGACTGAATCGCCATGCCAATCAAGTAAACCTTCAGCCACCAGTTGATTCAGGCCTGTGCGCACATCGCTTTCAGTAAGATCTTGCTGCGCAAGGGTCTGCATATCTACCACAAACTCATCGGGATGCGTAGATTGTACTCCATACTCTGTCAAACGTAAGGCAACGATAACTGTCAAATTGGTACTTTGTTGTTGGAGACAGTGGCGTAACTTTTTGTGCGCGTGATCCTTGTGTTGACTGATATTAGCAATGGGCTCCCCACTGCTCGCCAGCAGGTCTTTGTCTGGTAGCTCCTCAAAAATGTTCTCGAGTAGATCTGTTGCGTCGAACTCTTCGATCTCTTGTATGATTGCCTGAAACTGCTTGGGCGCGGCGCTTAGTACTTTGATACAATGCTTCAGTAGATTGCGCAGCTCTTGTTGAGAGGCCAGCGCGAGCACAGCTTGTTCTGGTGTAGGAAACGGCGGCGCTCCGCCAAGGTTTTCGGTCGCCTCGTTCAGTATATCTTCCTCAGTTTCTGTGCCTTCCGTTCCTTCAAGATCAGTGGCATACGTCATTAGCAGTCGTCTTCTACGCAGCCGATCGATGGCTTTGTTGCGAATACTGCGATTGAGGAAAGCATAAAACTGGGCATTGCTCAGTCCATCTAGTACGGTAAGTGGCGTTCTATCCCCACCACCGAGAAGACCTAGACGAAGTAGTTGCTCTACAACATGTCCTACAACCAGATCAACCTCAACTTGATCATTTTTGAGTTCACCTAAAAAGCGTTGTGCATGCCACTTTAAATGTGCATACAAGGCCGCATAGGTCTGTTCCGCGTTATACCTCAGATCGTGTGCCGTAAAGGGCATACGAATTCCCTCCGCACTGCCTGTTTACGCACCTCAACAGGCTGTCGTTTGCTAAATAGGGAGCTTAATTACTACCTTTACAAATTGTACCTAAATTCTACATTTTACGCAATAAATTTTACGCAATAAATTGCGCCCCTACGTTCTTTCGGTTTACTGTTAAACTTCGTAGGGGCGCAACATGTCAGGCACATCAGGTGCCACACTAGTATCGTCGACTATTCGCTATCTCCGCGTTTGCCTTGACGTTGATGTTCGTACGCTTTTTTAATGGCGTTCAAGCTGCGTTGTACTTCGCCACGCTCCTCCAATAAATTAGCATAGCGGAAATACGCACTCGCCGTAATTTCATAGGCGTGCGACGAATCCAGCAATTCGAGAGCCTGGGTGAACAGTTCATCGGCAGCTGCATAGTCCTTGGTCTGGTGACGCAACTGGGCAAGCGCAATAAGCGCCTGGCCCTGAGACTGAGAATCTCCGCTTGCACGAGCATAAGTGAGGGCTTCCTGGGCTTCTTTCTCCGCTTCTTTTAGCTCACCGCGCTTTAAAAGAAGCTCTGCCAGAGATGTATGACACGTTGAGGCCGATACCGCATCGTTAAGCTCTTGTTCAATCGCGATAGCCTGCCTATACTCTTTTTCCGCCTCATCAAGGTCGTCCTGCTTCTCAAGCGTTTTACCCAGTCGCTGGTGTGTGAGACCAACGAGCCTTTGCTCATCCCGCATTTCATAAAGAGCCAGGCTACGCATCGCATAATCCCGTGCCATCGTCAGTTTACCAATTGCCTTATAACTCTGGCTGATCTCCATATACTTCTGCGCAAAGCTCTTACTGTCACGATTTAAATCATCGAACACTTCTAACGCACGATGATAATAAGTTACAGCTTTTTCTAACTCGCCCATGCGGAAATAATCATTCGCTAAATTACTGTAAACCTCGAGTGCGAAAACAGGGTCATTAATCTGGCTATTTTCGATTGCAGTGTTGCAGCGGAGGTGATTTTCTACCGCCAGGGTATAATTGTACAACATGAAGTAGGCTCTACCCAGCAGATTACGCGCTCTCTCTGTTGCTTCACTATCATTTAAGCTTTCAGCCTGAGTAACAGCCAGGCGTAAGTCCACTACAGCTTCCTGGAACTCATTCGACCCCAAATGTATCTGACCTCGCAACAAGAATAATCGATATACTTGATCCGTTGTAATACGCTCAGGTTGAATGGGCCCTAACAACTGCTCAGCCTCTTCAAAGTCACCCTGTTGTACGAGCACACTTGCCTGTAGTAAATCGACATCAATTTTCTGGTCAGGACCTGAGTCAGCGGGGGAATAACCTACTGCTCTCGCTTCAGCAGCGCCGGAAGGCGAACCTTCCAATAAGAATGTCAGGGGAACATCCAGGCGGCGTGCAAGGATAGAGAGCGCTTTGAGGGATGGGCGAATCTTTCCTCTCTCAATCGCAGAGATATAAGAGATGGAAAATTCAGGTGCAGCCAACTGAGCCTGGGTCATTCCAAGCTTGGTACGAACTTCTCGAATGTTGGTACCGACCCTAGCTGCGACCGCCTTACCCACATTTGCAGCTTCGAGGGATGGTGGCATTGTTAAACTTCCTTTCAAGTTGTCAAGTTTTTCCCTTCAATTTGACTTGAGCGTTTCCATCGAATGGAGCATTATAAGCGTTTCCATCCAATGGAGCACTATAAAGGAATCATCTGTAATTCCTTTATATTCTAGACAAACCAGCACACATTTTACAAACGCTTTATGCGCATTTCTTGTCATTAAGACACATATAACCTTTATTACCCCTTCACTATAGAAAGTGGCTCATAAAGGTTTGAATACATCTCTTAATGACAAGAAATGCTAACATAATACACAGTAGTTATCATAGTAGCATGTTATTAAGAAGCTGTCAATAGATGCTGTGATTATAGCTTTAATCTTTCTCATAAATACCGCCTCGCCTGATCATACTAAAAATGCCGCGCCAAAAGAAATGAGATAAGCTTACTAGAGTATTGAAGTTATTAAAAAATGAAGCAGTTTCTCCTTCAAAACTCTTCGTAAGTTTACTTCATAATGTTCTCACACCCTAAATCTGACAGAATTGTTCATTTTAACTGTTGAAATGAGTGGAATTACCTCCATCTTTCGCTAATAAGCCATCTTGCGTACATCGTAACAGAGCTACATATCTGCTATGTTTTACATTATTTCTTTTTTTACGCTAGCAAAAAATGGCTACTTCCCTTATACTATATCCTATCCATCGGTTTTATTTATTTCGGCCAACCTCAACAACAGCATCATTGGTTAGGAAGGAAAGCACATGCAGACTATTAATTCATTATTTGCTGCATCCGCTGAACGCTTCGCGAATCGCGTCGCGCTTATCGAGCCCGTCGAGGTGGCAAGGGTGGGAACAATGTCTACCCTCACATATCGCGAGTTACAAGAACGAGCTAAAGGATTTGCCGCCTCTTTACAGAATCTTCAGATAAACAAGGGCGATTGTCTGCTTATCTGGTCACCAAGCAGGTCTGAGTGGATAATCGCTTACCTGGGCGCGCTATTAATCGGTGCAGTGGTTGTCCCCCTGGATGTCAATAGCAAAGAAGATTTCCTCGTACGCGTTGCAGAGATAACCAATGCTCGCCTGCTGATTACTTCTCAGAAACAGTTTGCAGGATTGAAGCAAGTATCGCTTCCTCTCGTTGACATTGATGCCTTGCCACAGCAACCATTAGACCCCACGAAATTACCGCTGGTCGATGAAGGCGACCTTGCTGAAATAGTCTTTACTTCCGGTACAACCGGCCAGCCCAAAGGCGTAATGTTAAGTCATGGCAATATTACCAGCAATGCGACCGCAGCATTAGCTTTCATCAATATGACGGCTGAAGATCGTGCGCTCTCTATTTTGCCGCTTAGTCACATGTTTGAGTTGACCGTTGAAATCGCTCTCATCTGCTGCGGTGCCAGTATCGTCTATGCCCGTTCACTTGTACCTGACACTCTCCTCAGGCTGCTCTCTTCACAACAAATAACCTGTAGCGTCCTCGTTCCACAGGCTCTTCAGCTTTTTCTTAATGGCATAGAAAGAGAGGTAAGACGACAAAAGAGAGAGCAACAATTTGAACAACTGCTTCGAATTGCAGCCATCCTGCCATTTGGTTGGCGTCGTTTCCTCTTTGGAACGGTGCATAAACGCTTTGGAGGCCACTTCCGCTTCTTTGTTAGTGGTGGTGCATACTTATCTCCTAAACTCGCCCAGAGCTGGGAAAACATGGGCTTCCGCGTATTACAGGGATATGGCGCAACAGAATGCTCTCCCATTATTTCCGCTACTCCTTACCGCGAACATATATTGGACTCGGTTGGTAAACCCCTCAATGGAGTTGAGGTGCGCATCGCCGATGACGGTGAGATACTGGTTCATGGTCCAAATGTAGCATTGGGCTACTGGAAGAATCCAGATGCCACCGCTGCTTCCTTTAAGGATGGCTGGTATTACACTGGGGATCTTGGCTATCTCGATGAAAAAAATAACCTCTACTTAAAGGGGCGCAAGAAAAATCTTATCGTGCTCGCGAATGGCTTCAATGTCTATCCAGAAGATATCGAAAACATCTTACAAGCAAACCCTCTGGTCAAAGATGCGGCGGTTTTTGGGCTCATGGAGAACGATCAGGGGCCAGAAGTCCATGCTGTTCTGCTCATGGATGATCCTAACCACGCGAAAAGCGTAATACATCAAACCAATAAACAGCTTGCCCCACATCAACAGGTACGCGGTTTTACCGTCTGGCCGGAAGCAGACTTTCCTCGAACCCATACACTCAAAGTGAAGCGTCTTGATGTGCTCAGTAAGCTGGAAAAGATACGCAGGGAAACAGGTGAACTACATCCATAGCCCGGTCTACGTCCATTGGAGGGGCGATCCCTTGTGGTCGCCCGGTAGAGGAAAGCTGAGTAAATGCTGTATTTGATTGCTACCCCTATCGGTAATCTCAATGATATTACACTGCGTGCTCTCGACACATTACGGCAGGTTGACGTGATTGCCAGTGAAGATACACGCAAAACGGGATTGTTACTCAAGCATTTTTCGATTACAAAGCCGCAGATCGCCTTTCACGAGCATAACGAGCAGCGCGCTGGTGAGCGGATCGAAGTGCTGCTGAAAGAGGGGAAGTCTGTCGCCGTTGTGACGAATGCCGGGACACCGGGCATCTCGGACCCAGGTTTCACGCTGGTGCGTAGAGCCATCAACGCCCAGGTCGCTGTGACGATGATTCCAGGACCTACGGCTTTTGTGATGGCCCTGGTGCTCTCCGGATTACCGGTTCACAGCTTTACCTTTCGCGGCTTTCCACCGCGCAAATCTGTGGGGAGATGCAAATTTATGGCAATCGATAAAGAATCTCCCCACACGCTTATCTTTTATGAAAGCCCCTACCGACTTGAAGGATTCCTGCGCGACGCAATAAACACCTTTGGCGATCGTGAAGCGGCTATCGCCAACGACCTGACGAAGATGTTTGAACAAGTACAGCGAGGAACGCTCTCCTCGCTGCTGGAAGCGGTATCACAGTCAAAACCGCGCGGTGAGTATATTATTGTTATCGCAGGGGCAGGGAGAGAGGCGTAGGGGCCCAATTTATCGCGTCCCGTCGTCCCTTCTCCCCTTCTTTGCTTCTTATATCCCCATCACCTCGATCAGCTCTTTCACAGCGTCAGCAGACTTCTGCAACTGAGCGCGCTCGCCCTCATCCAGTTCCACCTCGACGACCTCCTCCATACCCTGCGCTCCAAGCTTCACCGGTACACCAACAAAGAGATCCCGCATCCCATATTCTCCCTGCAAATAGACTGCGCACGGCATGATCATTTTCTTGTCAAGTAATATTGAATTGACCATTTGCAGGACTGAAGCCGATGGCGCAAAGTATGCGCTGCCCGTCCCAAGCAACTTCACGATTTCAGCCCCACCATCACGCGTACGCTGCACAATCTGCTCGATACGCTCTGCTGAAAGCAATTGCGCAATGGGAACTCCCGCGACAGTACACATACGAGCAAGAGGAACCATCGTATCGCCATGGCCACCCAGCACATAGGCCTGCACGTCACGCACCGAGACGCCAAGCTCCTGTGCAATGAATGTTCGGAAACGTGCTGTGTCCAGCACTCCGGCCATACCAATCACACGGTTACGTGGGAAGCCGCTGATATGAAACGCGAGCTGTGCCATCGCATCCAACGGGTTGGTAACCATAATCATGATACAATCAGGAGAATACTTGACGACGTTCTCAGTCACCTGCGTCACAATCTCCTGGTTTTTCTTGACCAGGTCATCCCTGGACATTCCTGGTTTACGAGGGAAACCAGAGGTAACCACGACGATATCAGAGTTTGCCGTCTCAGCATAATCATTCGTACCTGTCACCAGCGAATCGTAGCCAAGTACAGGTCCCGCCTGGAGCATGTCCAGCGCCTTGCCCTGGGGCATATTAGGTACGATATCATACATCACGACATCGGCATAGTCTTTTTCTGCCAAACGCTGTACCAGCGTACTACCAACAAATCCGGCACCAACAACGGTTATCTTACTGCGCATAAAACTATCCCTTTCAACGAAAAATAGAGGGACGACGTTTGCCATCATCCTGAGACGTTATTTGAAATTACTAAAAATATTGTAAGCCGTACGCAACAAAAAAGGCAAAGGACTCTCAATTTTCCAAATACACATATGTTAAGCCCATAATATAGCTACATTGCACATGGCATTTATAAAGAACTAACCCTACTATATACTATTAACAGTTGCAGATTTCGGATTCTTCAGAATTGAGCATTACGAATTTTTGCTAACTAATCGCTTTCTCCTACATCTCTGTCTCGACCGGCACGTTCTCGCTCTTCTATCTTGGTATCCTGGCCGGTGGTCCTGCATTCTTCTGGACATGGTTCATTGTCGCAATTGGACAGTTCATCGTCGCGCTAAACTTCGCCGAACTCTCATCGCACTTCCCGATTGCGGGTTCGATCTATCAGTGGAGCAAGCGTCTATCTGGCTTTACCTTGGGTTGGTTCACTGGTTGGTTCTACTTCTTCGCAGGGGTTCTCACCATCACAGCCGTAGCGTTCACTGTTCCTATTCCTTTGCTTGCCATCTTCCCCAGCATTCCCGCGACCATCCTGGGGATGAACAATGCTGTCTTCATCGCCCTGGCCTCGATTGTCGTTGGTACCCTCATTAATATTGCGGGCGTAAGATTGGTGTCGATTATCAACAACATTGGCGTTGTCGCCGAGATCCTTGGCATGTTCGTTTTCGCGCTCGTCTTACTGATCTTCTTCAACCATCAGCCGCTTAGTTTCCTCTTCACCGGCTTCCACTGTCTCTCCCGCTATCTCTTGGCGGTCCAGTGAGCACAATGGACCCAATTCGGTGACACTTACTTTGGAGCGTTCGCCGCGGCAATGTTCATGTCATTGTTCGTCATCTATGGCTTCGACACGGCAGGAACTCTGGGCGAGGAGACCAATAACCCGCAGAGAAATGCCCCGCGTGGCGTCCTCTGGGCGATTGGGCTATCGGCCATTGCCGGTGTACTCTTCCTGGGTGGCACCATCCTCTCGATTAGAAATCTGTCTAGTATTGAAAGTATAGCAAGCGGCGCGAATTATACTAAAACTCTGTAACGCATTAGTGTGGTGTCTCGCGATGAACACGAGACACCTCCTTTTTTATCCTCGCGCCCCCTCAAAGCGCTTGACATCTCGCAAAAGTTAGCGTATCATACTTTTCACAAAAGGCAGGCAATCTTCCGCCTGTTTCTATGGGGTGTCGTTCAACGGTAGGACTGCCGACTCTGGATCGGCCGATTGGGGTTCGAATCCCTGCACCCCAGCCACGGAGAGGGCATGCATGCCTCTCCGTTTTTGCTTTTTTACTAGCGCAAAACCCGGCATTTCCTGGCATGTTAGACTATTAACGAGAAGAAATGGTGCTTTATGTCCTCAACGACACGCCAACTTTCTACGGAAACGACTTCCATTACTACTGCCGACAAATGGAAGCGCAGACGTGATATACCAATAGCTATCCTTGCCTGGATCGGAGTGGTCGCGGTCATTCTTTGGGCAGCCGGGCACATCATCAGGTCACTACTCATACTCACCATTGCAGCCCTGCTCGCCTACGCCCTTTCACCCGCTGTGAAGTTACTACAACGCTTCATGCCGCGCTTCCTGGCCGTTCTTCTCGTCTACCTTCTTGCGTTAAGCGGCCTTAGCTTCCTGATTTACCTGATTATCAGTAACGCCGTCCATCAAATCTTTCAACTTTCACTCTTTCTGCGCACCGAGTTAACCTCAAGTGGCTCTGGACAACCCACTCCCCTGGAGCAAACACTGATTTCCTTTGGCATCTCGCAGAGCCAGATTAACGATGCGCGGCAGCAGATAATTGTTCAAACGTCGGAATTTGCTAGCAGCGCTATTCCCTTTTTAAGAGGAATCTTCGACTTCGTACTTGATACCATCATCGTAGCCGTCATGAGCATCTACCTGGTCATTGACGGGGGACGCGTCAATCGCTGGTTACGCAGCAATATGCCACAGCAACTACAGGGCCATGTGCTTTTCCTCCTGGACACATTGGAACGTATCGTTGGCGGCTACATTCGTGGCCAATTTACCCTCGCTTTCTTGATCGGTCTGCTTGTAGGTATCGGCATGTCTCTCTTTCAGGTACCCTACGCCATCTTACTGGGTGTCCTGGCTTTTATCTTCGCCTTCGTGCCAGTCCTGGGAACGTTCATCTCCGGCGCGGTCTGCGTTCTGCTTGCTTTGACCAAGGGTTGGTTGATAGCGCTGCTCGTCCTGCTGTATTTTGTTGCTATCCACGTCTTCGAGGGAGACATTGTTGGTCCGCGTATCGTTGGCAAAGCCCTGGGGTTACATCCTATTGTTTCCCTCACTGCACTTGTTGCCGGCGCCGAGTTGTTTGGAATCTGGGGAGCACTCTTCGCGTCTCCAATCGCAGGAATCCTTCAGGTACTAATCGCAGCCTTCTGGACAGAGTGGCGCACAAGGCACCCGGAAGCATTTCAAAAAGAGAAAGAGCAATTTCCTGAAGTCAAAGCAATGATACCTGAAACTATTGAAGCTTCTCCTGTAGATAAGCCTACCAGTTCTTCAGAATAACCATTTCACATTTCTTTTGTAATGTTTCTTTGCATTATTCGGGAGTAAACATATGTCTTCTAAAGACTGGAATTCATCACTCTATGATCAAAAACATGCCTTCGTATTTGAATACGGTAAAAGTCTTCTCTCTCTGCTCGATCCACAACCCGGCGAGTCTATCCTTGATCTCGGTTGCGGCACAGGTCATCTCACGAAAGCAATAGCCGAGTCAGGAGCGCATGTGGTTGGCCTCGATAGCTCTCCGAGCATGATTGAAGTTGCTCGCGCAGCTTATCCAGAACTCGAGTTTATCCTGGCTGATGCCACAAATTTCTCTCTTCCTGCTACCTTCGACGCGGTTTTCTCTAATGCCACTCTGCACTGGGTGATTGAAGCTGAGAAGGCAATACGTTGTATCGCTACATCCCTGAAGACCGGCGGCAGGCTTGTCGCAGAATTTGGTGGTAAGGGAAACGTTGCGACGATTATCACTGCAATTCAGCAATCCATCTGGGAACTGGTGCACATTGAGGTGAAGCATGGCTGGTATTACCCTTCTATCGGTGAATATACACCAATGCTAGAGAAACATGGCCTTGCCGTGCAAAGCGCGATTCTCTTTGACAGGCCAACGAAATTGGAGGATGGCGAAAACGGCTTGCGCAATTGGATACAAATGTTTTGCGCCAGCATGTTTCGCGACGTTCCTGATGCTATGAAGGAACAGGTGCTACACAGTACAGAAGAAAAGGTTCGTGATCGCCTCTTCATGGTTGACCATTGGATCGCCGATTACAGGCGGTTGCGCATTATGGCAGCCAAAGAATAACTCCTCTACGCAAATCTGCTTGTCTACAACGACATTGTATGTTAGTATGCTTCGGTAGAACTAACAAACACCGTTTCCATACACGATAATAGTAATTCAGCATGTTCTTGAAGCATCTTAAAATCTATCAGCATGGGATTTGTGCGTTTTTCATCATACTTACTGCGATAATACTGCGTATCATTCTCATCGGGCAGGGATGGCCACAAACCAATAGCGATGAAGGTACATTAGGTTTGATGGCTCTCCACATCGCCTATCGCAGTGAATATCCCATTTTTTTCTACGGCCAGGGTTATATGGGACCTTTCGAAGCCTATCTTGCTGCCATACTCTTTCACATACTTGGCCCTTCCTTGTTCGTGCTTCGATTAGGTCTAATTCTCATCTTCTGTCTCTTTCTCGTCAGCATCTATCTACTCATAAGCCTGCTCTACACGAAAAAATTGGCCCTTCTTACACTCTTCTTGCTCGCGCTAGGTTCTCCAGAGATATTTTCGATTCAGCTCAGGGCTATCGGCGGCTATCCTGAAACACTGCTCTTTGGCACCCTTCAATTGCTCATCGCCTCCTGGCTTGCATTTTCCTGTCGCCGGGATTTGCCCACCCACAAGCGCTGGGGACACCTCGCGCTCTACGCATGCTGGGGGTTCTTAGTAGGCTTCAGCATCTGGACAGATCTGCTTGTGCTACCCTTTGTCCTAACATCTGCCTTATTATTGCTGGTATTCTGCTGGCCTGAATGGCGTACATGGGCACCCCTATGCGTCATCGCAAGTTTTGTTCTTGGGGTGCTTCCTTTGATTATCTATAATCTTACCGTTCCCTATCAAGAAAGTACCTTATATGATTTTTTACACGTCTATCGTTCGGATGCGACAGCCACTATCGATGTCAAACATATCCCCCTTGTGCAGAAAATAGTGGGCACCCTCCTGGTCGGCGTTCCTAATGCTACCGGGGCAAACCCCATCTGCCCTGATCAAAATTTGCCACTTTTTGGTCTCTTCAACCGGAGCACTCTCAATTGCACTCTGTTTCAAGGAAGCTGGAGCATTGGCTGCCTTCTATTACTGATCCTCGCAGTTTTTCTTAACATACGAGCTATCTGGAAACAGCGACACACAGCATCCTGCAGTCTAACACCCGCTGAATCGCGGCAGGCTACTGTCCGCTATTTCGCGCGTCTGATGCTCCTGGCAAGTGCATGTTTGACCATTCTGCTCTTTGCTCTCAGTCCTGTCTCAGCACTGAACCCCTGGACGAACACGCGCTACCTATTCTGCCTGCTTGTTGCCACTCCGGCCATTATCGCACCTCTTTGGGAACATTTAAGTGAGGTCAGTATCAGCTCGTCTTGGAAAGACAAACTGCTAGCGGTTGCAAAAGGTACCGTCCTCATCTATATTGCTGTTGTTTTGGTAATGGGTTTTGTCAATACGATAAAAGCCATTCCAGCTACGCAGCAATTCAACCAGCAACAAGACGCACTGATAGCTGACCTTATGCGCATGGGCGCAACGCACATTTATTCAGAGTACTGGACTTGTGATCGTATCATTTTCCTCAGCGACGAGCGCATTATCTGCGGAGTCGTGACGAATCTCATTGAGCCAGGATATAATCGCTATCAGCCTTACTATACGATGGTTGCAAAAGATCCCCATGCTTTTTACGTCTTCCCTCTCGGTTCTTCGCCAGCCTTCCACTTCGCTGGTATGGTAGCTTTCAAGCACCTGCATTTTCGGCGCTTTATTTTTGATGGCTATATAGTGTTTCAACCAACTTGAAGCGGTACAGTCTCTCATACCGCTTCTCACCTCAGTTGACCTTCTCATCATAGACAAGCAAGCAGCGATTGACAGCAATCCTGACAGCAATACCTCTCATGCCCTCGTTCCGAACTCATCATTCCACTTGTCCATGGCTTCCTTTTGCACCGATGGCACGACGCGATGATTCGAATCAACGAGGCAAGCTCAATAGTTGCTCTCCTCATCTGTTCCTTTCCTCGCTTCGTTCGCTGAGCCCGAGACAAACTGGAATCCTTACACACAGTATAGTGTCTACATTGCAAAAACACATGCTTAAATCATACTGTTTTTGCGCGCAGCAAGAGCGTTGCCAACATCGAGGGCCAGATCTTTACAAGCAGGTGGACTCATCTAGACATCCAATATCGACAAACTGGCTGCTCATCTCGGCTGTTAGATCTGGTGAATAGTGCAAATGCACTGTTTGCGACCAAGGCGAATGCTTACCTGGACACAGTGAAAAATAGTGCGTTCTAGGGGTGTGCATATCCCTCCAGATGGGTATACTAGAGTTGAGAACATTCAAGCTTGCTGTCAAAGGAGATGAATAGGAGCAGTCAGGAAGTAGCGGAAATGCAGAAAAGGAACTCGGTCTTGAGCCCGCTCACCTTCATCCATTGTTCTGCATTCTGTTCGCTGCCCGCGGCGACTCCCCGTGGCGACGCGTTTCCGGCTCCATTGTCGCGCAGTAACTGCATCATGTGTTGCTCCTGACAGCAGAGCATAGAAGCGAAGACCTTCCTATGCTGGAAGAGGGCTTCTCTCTTATGGATCCTATTGCAAGTGGTTCACCACCTTTCAGAAAGGAGCAACCATTCCTATGTCCACTAAGACGCCTGCTCAAAAGAAGAAGGAGCGCCGCCTCCCTTTCTTGCAGGGTATACTCCCTATTATCCCGTCACACATCCCCACGGAGATTATTGCTGGCATTACACTTGCCGCTCTCGGTATCCCAGAGGTTATGGGCTACGCGAAGATTGCCGGTATGCCTGTCATTACTGGTTTGTATACGCTGGTACTTCCAATAGCGATCTTCGCTCTTCTCGGATCTTCTCGCCACCTTGTCGTTGGAGCCGACTCTGCCACCGCGGCTATCCTGGCTGCTGGACTCGTTGGCCTGGCAGCACCGGGTACTTCGGAGTATGTGGCTCTTGCAGGAGTGTTAGCCATCTTTGCCGCGCTCTTTTTGATCGTTGCGCGTTTCCTCCGGCTGGGTTTTCTGGCCAACTTCTTATCTCGCTCAGTACTCATCGGGTTCCTCACCGGCGTGGGTATTCAGGTCGCACTCGGGCAGGTGGGAGGAATGCTGGGGGTAAATACAACTGGCCGCGGGCCAATTGAGAAATTTTTCAGCGCTATCCAACAGATCCCGCAGGCCAATGTCGCGACCGTCATTGTCTCTGCTTCGGTGCTGATCATCATCATTGGCGCAGGCTTTATAGACAAGAGAATCCCAGGCGCACTGATCGCTGTGATCGGCTCTATTATTGCGAGTTACTTCCTGAACCTCCAGTCCTATGGGGTCTCGACCCTGGGGCCAGTGCCAGGTGGCCTGCCACAGCTCGGACTCCCACAGGTTCAGTTGACCAGCGCAGAGATTGGGCAATTGCTCGGGACGGCTGCTTCCCTGTTCATCGTGATTCTGGCACAAAGCGCTGCGACCTCTCGTGCCTATGCAATGCGCTATTACGAGAGCTTCGACGAGAATGTCGATTTGATTGGTCTGGGGATGGCGAACATCGCTGCGGGCATTTCTGGGACCTTCGTGGTGAATGGCAGTCCGACCAAAACCGAGATGGTCGACAATGCTGGTGGGCGCAACCAGCTCGCGCAACTCACGACAGCCGTGATTGTGGTCCTGGTGTTGCTCTTCCTCACTGGTCCGCTCGCGTACATGCCCAACTGTGTCCTATCCTCAGTCGTCTTCTTGATCGGGATACTCCTGATTGACATCAAGGGCATGAGCGGCATCTTCCGCACGAGCCCGGCGGAGTTCGTCGTCGCTGCGATCACAGCAGTGACCGTGGTGGTGGTTGGCGTTGAGCAGGGCATCATTCTGGCGATCGTGATGTCCATTGTGATCCATCTCATTCACAGCTACAGGCCATCAGATGCGACGTTAGTTCCTATGCCTGCTGGTCACTGGCAAGCATCATCGGTGGATCAGAACCAGGAAGCTGTGCCAGGCCTGGTTGTGTACTTTTTCGGGGCGAGCCTTTACTTTGCCAACACGGTGCGCTTCACTGAGGAGATCGTGCGGTTGGTAGACGAAGCAAAGCCACAGGTGACATGGCTCGATGTGGATGCAGCAGCCATGGTCGACATCGACTATTCCGGAGCCGATACAGTACGGCAGGTCCATACCATTCTCCAAAAGAAGGGAGTGACACTTGTGTTCTCGAATGTGATCGACCACGTCAAGCAAGAACTTGACCGGTATGGCTTGACGAAGCTGATTGGCGAGGAACATATCTATGCCAGTCTCCCAGATATGCTTGCGGCCTATCGGAAAGAGACCAACCAGGTGAAGGGAGATCCTACTGGTGAGGAAACTCCCGAATCCTGATCAAAGCTCATCGCCAGGATCGAGATTGATAAAAGTTCGGTCTTGTTCCATCTCGAAAGGTGTTGTAGTCAATAGCACAACGCAAGGAGGTTTCAATGACAACAATCGAAAATGCTACAGTAGTGTCTTATTCTGCAACACGCGCCGAGCGGTATGCTGCCGGGAAAGCCCTGCGCTCCAAAGCTCCCCGCACCAGTCATGGGGAGTGGGCAGCTGCGTCTGATCGACCGGATCCGATCAGTCTGCTCGAGGAGTCGAACCGTACACGCGTGCAGGAACTGGTACCCATCCGCTATGGACGCATGTCCCTCTCGCCGTTCGCATTCTTACGCGGCTCGGCGGGAGTGATGGCAAGCGACCTGGCGAACACTCCCATCTCCGGTATCAACGTGCAGATCTGTGGGGATGCGCACCTGAGCAACTTCGGCTTCTTCGCCACGCCAGAACGCAACCTGGTCTTCGATGTCAACGACTTCGACGAGACACTTCCAGGTCCTTGGGAGTGGGACCTGAAACGCCTGGCAGCCAGCATCGTAGTGGCTGGTCGGCAGAATGGCTACACAGTTCAAGAGAACCGACAGGCAGTCGTCGGGTGTGTGGAGGAATACCGTAGGTTGATGCGACAAATGGCAAGCATGGGTGCTCTCGAGGTGTGGTACCAGCACTTCGACATTGGGCAGATTATGGAGTTGGCGAAACGCAAAGGGAGGGAAGAACTCCAAAAGCAGGTTGAGAAAGCGAAGCAGCGGCGTACCAATCTGGGTACGTTTCCCAAGTTGACTGAGCAGGTCGAGGGAACGTACCGCATCAAAGATGAGCCACCCCTCATTGTGCATGTCGAAGATCGTGGCGATGTCAAAAAGACGCAGGTGGCTGAAGCCGAGGTGATCAAGAGCGCATTCGACGCCTATGTACAGACGCTACCAGATGATCGCAAAGTGCTGCTCAACAAGTATCACTTCGTCGATATCGCTCGCAAAGTGGTTGGAGTGGGCAGCGTCGGAACGCGCGCCTGGGTCCTGTTGTTCATGTCAGGCGGCGATGGAGACGACCCGCTCTTCCTGCAGGCCAAGGAGGCACAGGCCTCGGTGCTTGAGCCGTACGTGGGGAACAGTGCGTACACCAACCATGGGGAGCGGGTAGTGCAGGGACAGCGCCTGATGCAGGAAGCAAGCGACATCTTCCTGGGCTGGACCCATGGTAACGTCGATCTGTATACACGACAGTTGCGCGACATGAAGTTGTCGGAAGATATTGCGCTTCTGACGAGGCAACAATTCGGCCGCTACGCCAGGCTATGCGCTATGGCCCTTGCGCGAGCGCATGCCCGCAGCGGCGACCCGGCTATGATAAGTGGCTACCTTGGAAACAGTGATGCCTTTGCACAGGCGATTGCCTTGTTCGCCGAGGCATATGCGGATCAGACAGAGCGCGATCATGCTGCGTTGCTCGCTGCCATCAAGGAAGGTCGCCTTCAAGCCGTAGTCGATGTGTAAAGAGGGAAATACCTGCATGCTCCTCTTCATAGAAAGAGCACATCGATACTCCGACTCAGATGAAGGATCAATGAGTTGTGTATCCGTCTGTTAGCTCAGCACAGTCAATTGATGCAGGGTCAAGCCATACCAGCGAGGTCTTTTCTGGCCATTTGACCGGAAACCTCGCTCAGCCAGATCAACGCGGAATTGGCCAAGCAGTGAAGGGTGTGAAGCCCCAGGTACTGTAGCTATCCAGAAAGCTCGAAATGCAGGAAAGAGCGCCTTATCTGCGATATGCAAGCCAGGTCCAAGCCTACAGTACTGCGTGATAAACTGATCAACAATTTCAGAGAAACCTTGCTGCGCTTCTTGATTCATTGCTCTCTGACTCATAGACTAACCAACCTTCATAAGATCACGTGATAACACCTCGATCTTGGTAACTTCTTGGTCGTCACTTCTGTATGAAAGGCGCTCCAGGTCTGATGACTGTACACAAGCGAACGACGTTGAGGTCTTGCATTGACAACACGTTATGGTGCGATGAAGCCAGCACGCAGGAATGGTTTGGCTCGATTGAATTGGGTTTTGACCGTTGAGCCTGGCACATTGAGCATTCGTCCAATCTCAGCGTAATTCAGTTGCTCTGCATAGGAGAGCCAAACGACCGAGCGGTACGTGTGAGGGAGTGCCCAAATCGCACGCTGTATCTCACGTTGGAGGTCATGAAGCTCTGCCTGTTCTTCCGGTGTGGGACTCATATCAGGGATCGCGTCAAGGAATGTCGCTTCATCCTCCTCGAATCTTGCCTCTACCTCACAAAAAAAGAGCAGGCGTTTAGAAAGCACATGCTTGTGGCGCAGGAAGTCCAGGCTGCGATTACGCGCGACGGTGAAGAGCCAGGGCTTCATCTGCACATAGGGACGAAGCGTGGCTAAAGAAAGGTAAAGTTGGAGCCATACATGTTGTAAGATATCCTCTGCTTCGTGATACTCGCCAACATAGTGGTGGATCAGCCCAAAAAGCGACTGCTTATAGCGGTTCACCAGCGCTTCAAATGCTTCCTGATCCCCGCTTAGCGCTCGTTGAACCAGCACACTATCAGCCGTTTCTGGATCCTCTCTATACCTATCTTCCTGTGTCTGCATAGCTCCTACCCTCTTGAGTTTTGCTATGTAGTTCACCTCAGCGCACGTTTTGGACGACGTATATCGACGTATATCTATGAGGAAAGGCCTGGGTTATCTGGCCTTTCCCTTTTTCCTACAAAAGCAGAACGTATCACATGCTGCTTTACTCGCCGAAGTCCGCGCGGAGCTTCTCTTCTTGCTCTTTGGACAGGTTGGTCTGAATGATCTCGAACTGCTGGCCTTTGACGGCATCAGCAACCTTGTCTACCACTGCCCCGCTCGACAACAGGAACAAGGCCGAGGTACCTGGAGTGATCTTAGAACGCACCTGGTCGATAAAGCCCTCGTCGATCCCATAGTGCGCAAAGTGTCCCATCAAGGCACCAATCGCGGCGCCGACTGCCAGGCCGAAGAACGGGATAAAGAAAAGCAAGCCGAACAGCATGCCCCAGAACGCACCACCCAGTGCGCCGACCCCGGTCATGCTGGTAAGCTGCTTGGTCTTCGGTTTACTGGCTCCGGCAGGCCAGGTGACGATGGCCCCATCTTCAATCTGGATCAATTGCTGCTTTTGCAAGTTCTCTAGCGTATACAGCATCGTCTGGGCGCCCTCCGTTGTAGGAAATTTGATTGCTACTAAAGTCGCCATGGTTAAAACTCCTTTCACATTATCAACATACACGTTGATCGAATCCAGAAGGCATATCCTTCTGGAGTGGTAACCGTTCTGTTCAATGAACAGACTCTTGAGCACGCTCTCTATGCACCGTCTTCACACCCCGAATCTGGAGAGATCCGAAGCTGCTCTGCTTCTACGCACTCGACTGAAATAATCGGACAGCCCATGTCATACAATGAATTAATGACCCCAACCAACGCGGCTTGGTCTGTTAATTGACCTGTCAAGATCGTCATCGGATACTGATTCAGAACGATATCGTGTTCGATCGTCATACCGCCGCAATAATCGGACCACTGCTTGTCCAGGGTGCCCAGGATACTGATCCTATATGTTGCCGGTTCAAACAGACCGGCGCTTGGGCGGTATTTTTCCATTTCACATTCCTTGTTCGGCTTCAGAGTCCCTCATCAGTCACCGCTGACATCCTTCTATTAGCATACAAGCAACGAAACGAAAACACATGCATGAAACATACTATTTTTGTAGGCATGAAGAATGAGAACGACACCTGGATGATCGTATCGCATAGTATATTTGCACTGGTATCCTCATAATCCGGAGTTTCCCCTGAACTGATTATGCCCCAACAGTAGGTGCCGATACATCGGCCTTTTCCGTGGGTTTTCATGATATTCCTGCTATTTTGTGAAAAGTCATTATCAGCCTCAGCCACAATAACCTTACAGCACATATACCAAGGATGCCGCCCTCGCAAGGGCGGCATCCTTTCCTAAATTGCGACTCAGCCAGCGGCTCCCTGGCCGACGGCTTGCATCTGTGCGTGCTCGTGCAGGGCCTGCTCCACCTCCTGGTGCGCGGGCTTCAGGTCAAACACAACCTGCTTCACGGTGCCCGTGAAGGCGTAGGGAGCCTTGTCCTCGTAGGCAAGATCGACGACCAGGCCATTGTCGCGGCCAATGTCCATGCCCGCGTAGGACGTATACATGATCGGCACCGTCCGCGGGATCCTGCCCTCGCCAATCTGCTTGTCGTTCGCCCACAGTGTGACCTCGCCACCTGTACCTGGCTTGTACTCATCCGCCTCGAACAGCATCTTCACCGTCACGTCGCCTGTCGGGATCTTCTCCGTCGACACCTGCTTGTAGGTCTCGACGCCCAGGAACGAGTAGGTGTGGTGCAGCAGGCCCTTGTCGTCGACCCACAGCCCGTAGCCACCGATGAAGTCGGCGTTGGCGACGATGACACCCTCGGCACCACTGTCCGGGACGTGAAGCTCCGCTTCGATGGCGTACGACCGCCCCATGACGCGGGGAACCATGCCACGCTGCACGTTCTGGACATCCCCAGCGAAGGTGAAACGGGTGATCGTGGGTAGCGGCGGCAGCATACCGAAGAAGATCGAGTAGCCCCCAAGCAGCGGCAGCACCCGGTTGCGCTCGGCCTCCTGCCACCACAGCTCCTGCAGCTCCTTGAGCTTGTCGGGGTTGTCCGCCGCCAGATTCCTGGCCTGCGAGAAGTCGTCGGGCAGGTAGTACAGCTCCCACATGTCCTTCTCGGGGTCGTACACCCCAGGAGCGAACCGCTTGAGTGTCTGCGGTGAGAGGTCCCAGGGGGCCTTATCCAACCTCGTGCATGCCCACCAGCCGTCCTTGTAGATGCCGCGCGCGCCTAAGATCTCGAAGTACTGCACCGTGTGCCTTTCCGTGGCATTCGCATCCTCGAACGTGTACGCAAAGCTGGTGCCGTCCATCGGCTCCTGCTCAATGCCGTCGACCGTCTTCGGCTCCGGGATGCCAACAGCCTCGAGGACGGTTGGGCCAATGTCGATGCAGTGGGTGAACTGCGTACGCAGGTTACCGTGAGCCTTGATGCGCTCCGGCCAGGCGACGACCATCGGGTTGCGCGTCCCTCCCAGGTGGCTCGCCATCTGCTTGCCCCACTGGAACGGCGTGTTGCCCGCATGCGCCCAGGCCGCGGCAACGTGCGGCGCCGTGTGATCGCCACCCAGAGCCTCGATGCCTCCGTACGCCTCGATCAACTTCAACTGCTGTTCGGCGTCGAGATCGACACCGTTGAGGAAGGTCATCTCGTTGAACGAGCCGGTGATCGTCCCCTCCAGGCTGGCGCCGTTGTCGCCCCAGATGTAGAAGATGAGCGTGTTGTCGAGGTCACCCATCTCACCGATGGCGTCGAGCAGTCGACCAACGTTCCAGTCGGCGTTTTCCTGAAAGCCAGCGTAGACCTCCATCTGCCGGGTATAGAGCTTCTTCTCGGCATCGTTGAGCGAGTCCCAGGCAGGGAAGAGGTCCGGACGTTCGGTGAGGACCGCGTCCTGGGGGATGACTCCGAGCTTCTTCTGGCGCTCGAACGTCTCCTCACGGTATGTGTCCCAGCCGCTATCGAACTTGCCCTTGTACTTGTCGGCCCACTCCTTCGCTACATGGTGAGGCGCGTGGGCGCAGCCGGTAGAGTAGTACAGGAACCACGGCTTCTGCGCGTCCTGCGCGCGCACGGCGTGCAGCCACTCGACAGCCTTGTCGGTGAGGTCGTCCGGGAAGTAGTACTGCTTCCCGTCCTTGCCCTCGAGCACGCCGAGCGTCGAGTTGTCCTGTGTGATGATCGGGTCGTACTGGCCCGCGGCTCCGCTCAGGAAGCCCCACCAGTGGTCAAAGCCCCACGACTGCGGCCAGTGGTCGAACGGGCCTGCCGCTCCCGCGACGTTGTCCGGCGTGAGGTGCCACTTGCCGAACCCACCCGTGACGTAACCGTTCTCTTGCAGGATGCGCGGGAGTGGGGTGCAGCTCCTGGGCCTCGCGGACGAGTACCCGGGGAACGGGCCGGGGAGTTCCGCGACCGAGCCGAAGCCCACCCGGTGGTGGTTGCGCCCGGTCAGCAGCGCAGCACGAGTCGGAGAGCAGAGCGCGGTCACATGGAAGCTATTGTACGTGAGGCCTTCCTGCTGGACGCGTGTCAGGTTGAGGGGTCCTGATCGGCCCTCCGAACGTATCAGGCTGACCGAAATCCGGCATCGTCGATCAGGACAATCAGCACGTTGGGTGCGTCCTCTGGCGCCTTTGGCCCGGGGACGATCGTCCAGTCGGCCACCGACTGGCCCAACGTGCGTCCGATCGTCCCGCCGAAGGTCCGGTCGGGGATCGGCAGCACCGTGCGGTCGGGGCTGAACTTGTGGGCGGCTTCTGCCAGGGCGTCCTGGAGCTCCTTCAGACCATCTTTGTCCATCTGGGCAACCGACTTCGCGGGCGAGTCGGCGAGCGCCTGTTCGGCGGTCAGCCGATCATCGCTCACGACGACGGCGATGATGGCCGCCGTGCCTGGCTTGAGCTTATCGCCGAGACCTTTCTCGATGCCGCTATCGAGCTTGTGCTTCGCGAACTTGCCAACCAGGCCACCTGCTGCCGCACCGACGACGATCGATGCGAGCAGAGGCGGTGAGAAGAGACCGACCACGAGGCCAACACCACCACCCCAGCCCATGCCCTCGCGACCCATGTGGTCGCCGGTCTGGGTCACACGCACCTTGCCGTCCGCGTCATGCTCGACGAGGATCACCCCCTTGGACCTGACCTGCTTGTCTTTGATAAGCTTTACGACGGCCTCGAAGTTCTTCTGGGCAGGCTCGAGGCTCTGATAGCCAGCCATGATGACATCAAATGTTTCTTGCATTGTGTTCTCACTTTCTTCGCCGGATTCCTAATGTTCGTCCGGCAAAATAAAGCATCACCCTTTGAAGTGAAGCCGAAAACACCAACTCCATTCTCAGGTGTACCTTTTATTACTAGCAGTATAGTATCCAGGGGACACAAAAGGCATGCATCAAACGTACTATTTAAGCCTACTGTTGACAGCTACGTGTCATAGGTCAACACACTTGTTCTAGTGCATTTGTACTGCTTAGGCATGGTTCAAATGAACTTGACAGTTCCTCACCAACAGAAAGACACGGCTTTGTCATGCTGAGCGCAGCGAAGCATCTCAGTGCCGAGCGCGATAGACCCTTCGCTTCGCTCAGAGCTTGCCCTGAACGAAGTGAAAGGGTGACACGGTTTGACTGTTCAAACTGTCAAGTGCAATTCGTCCAAATTGAACCTTGCCTTGGGTTCCTAATAGCGCCAACATAATCACTCCAAAACTATATCCTTTCTCTATCTTCAGGATCACATCAGGCAAAGTTGCGCGGGAAAGCTATCAGGGAATAGTTTAACCGCCATATCAGGTAGTAACCCTGGCAGGAAGCCTTGTTCGCTGCTTGAGATCCTTCGCTTTGCTCAGGATGACAGCATGATGTCACTGCAGTTGGGGCCTGGCAGCCTGATCTGCAGTCAGGAAGCCGAGTGCTTTGGCAAGAGAGACGGCAGCGCGGCGATTGTTCACACTGAGCTTGCGATAGACATTGCTGGTATGCACCTTGACCGTTCCGGTTGTGAGCGCCAGCTCACGCGCAATCTCCTTATTCGTGAGGTCCTTGTCGAGTAATCGCAGGATTTGCAGTTCACGACCGGTCAAAGATTCAAGGCCCTCTTGCCGCAGCAGCGCTTCCGTAGACACTGGTTGCGCAGCCCTGGAGCTCATGGCCGCCAGGAGGTCTTGGAGGTAGGTATCCAGCTTTGTGTCGATCTCCTTTCGTGCCTTGCGGCGCTTGCGCAGCCCCTGAAGCACCTTGACCAACGGTGGTAGATCGGCAAAGGTGCGGATGAACCCATTGGGACGCGCCAGGGTAAGCGCGTATTCGAGCACATCGAGCGCCTCGCTCTCACGACCTTGCAGATCGTACGCCCAGGCTTGTAGGGCTAATACCTGGATCGTCTTGCGCGTACTATGCATACTTTCGACATGCTGCAAGAGTTTGTCTAGCAACGCTTGCCCGTGTGTCACGCTCACCTCATCGCCTTGAGCAAGGAACATCCAGGCTGTGGTAATGGGCGGATCCTCCAGGAACAGCATCGGTCCCCGTATTTCTTGCTCTCCCGCCAGCTCGAGCCAATGTGCTGCCTCCTCCACTTTGTTCTGCAACAGCGCCAACCGTCCACAGAAGGCGTAGGCCGTCATGAGTTGGGGCATGTTGTGCTGTTCCTGCACCAACGCGAGCAGACCGCGAGAGGTCTCTTGTGCCTGGGTACCCGACCCCTGGGCTTGATAAGCCAAAGCCAGGCCACACAACGCATCCTGCACCGCCCAAAAGTGTGCCTCGTGCTGGTTGGCGATCACGACGGAGAAGTGATAGATCGCAGCATCTATTTGGTTCCATTCGTGATGCACCAGACCCAGCAACCAATGGGCAAACTGTTGACTCACCCCCAGATCAGCCTCCTGAGCGACCTGGAGCAAATGGCGAGCAGTATGTTCCACCTGATGCAATTTTCCCGCCGCCAGGTACACAAGCGCCTGCGAAAAGAGCAGGCGAGCGGTGATGATCGGATGTGCCGACAGTTCTTTCATCGCCTGCTGCAGTTGAAGGTGCGCAACCTCTTCCTGCCCGCAAGCCTGGTGTGACCAGGCCAAGAACTGCATGACTAAACTCGCTACATCTACCCTATCTGGTGGGAGCCAAGCCAGAGCGGAGCGGGCGCTCTCCAGGCTCGCCTGCATCTGCCCCGTAAAGTACTGAAAAAAGCTCCAGCCGAGCGCAATCAACGCATAGAGGATCCTGGAATACGGGTCTTCCCGACTCCTTGCACTGCTCCCACTTGTTGTTAAGAGTTGGTCGGCAGACGTCAGCAAGCGATGAAAATCTGTGAGCCGCCCGTGTATCTGTAACATCCACGCTCTCGCGAAAAGGAGACCGGGACTGCCCTGGATCTGGTCCTCCGGCAACAGGCCCAGCCAGCGCTCCAAAGCCACTAGTTGCTGTTGCGCGAATGCAGAGAGAAAGTGCGCTTCCACCAACTGCGTCGCACCCGATGCATCTCCTGCCTCAAGCGCATGTTCAAGCGCCTCCTCGATCAGTCCCTGCTCTGCATACCACCTACTCGCTCGCCGGTGCAACATAGCAAGCTCTTCTGTGCTGCTCTTCTCCTGTAAGCGCTGTTGCAATAACTGCTGGAACAGGTGGTGAAAACGATACCAGCCCTGGCGCTCGTCGAGAGGGATAATGAACACATTCGAACGCTCCAGCCAGTTCAGGGTAGCTTGTACTTGCTCCAATGAAGTATCGTTGCCAATAATCGCTACACACAGCTCGGTGCAGAACTGCTCCAGCATCGATGCCTTCACGAGCAAATCTTGCACGGCAGGCGCTAATTGGGCAAGCACTTCCTCAACCAGGTAACTCTGTATCGAGTGATCAGTATATCTATGAAGCTGTTCCATAAATGCTGCGGGGTCAGCAGTGTTGCGCAGGGAGAGCGCAGCAAGCCGCAACACTGCAATCCAGCCTCCCGTCTGTTCTTCGAGTGAAGCCGCGGTCTCGTGTGCCACAACGCTTCCCAGCTCCTGTGTGAGAAAGGCTTCCGTCTCCTCGCGTGTAAAGCGCAAGTCAGCGGGACGCAGGTCGTTCAGGTACCCCTGGGCACGCCATCTGGCTAGGGGCAGCGGCGGGTCGGATCGGCTGATGAGCACAAGATGTAGTTGAGGAGGCAGATGCTCAATCAGTTGATCGAGCAAGGTATGGATTTCACGAGTGCGAATGAGATGATAATCATCCAGCACCAGAATGAGATCGTCAGGCAGATCGGCCAGATCATTGATGAGTAGAGGGACGACATAATCGACTGAGGGGAAACGCGGTGCTTCGAATAAGCTGGCGATGCCATGAAACGCATCGGGAAAGGCACTTTGCAGGGCGGCGGTGAGCGATTGTACGAAGGCACGCGGCTCGTTGTCGTGCTCATCGAGGGAAAGCCAGGCCGTAGGACGATCGATCGACTGTATCCACTGTGCTATCAAAGTCGTCTTACCAAAGCCTGCCGGGGCCGATACCAGCGTGACGTTGCCGCTCAGCCCTGCATTTAAGCGCTCGAGGAGACGGGCACGGGAGATCAGGTCGCTACGCTTGCGTGGTCGATAGAGTTTGGTCTGCATCAGGGCCATGGGATGGTCGCCAGTGAGTGCCATGCGGGGTGATGTGTGCATGGGGAGCCTGGAAGCAGCGGACTGCGTCGAGGACACGTCTGTCGGTTCGCCTGAAACGTGCTCGCCTGCGAACGCCCGTGCAGCCGCTTGCAGCCGCTCCAGGGTCAGGGCGTGCGAGTGTCCCAGGTAGATACGGTAGAGCTTGCCTTGATGCCTGTAGTACGCTTTCCAGTAGGAACCCCTGGTGCGTAGCATGCTCTTGCGTGCCGTAAAGGTGCCAGCAGCATCAACGAAAGTAAAAGCGGTATGCTGCTCCAGCCAGTCGTACCAGGCGGGTGTCCCAACCACGATGGGATCACGCTCGGTCTCCGACCGGTAGAGCCGCTCGCCTTTCACACTTGGGAGTATACGAGGCATACACAGAATCCTCTGTCATCACACGCAGGTAGCCTGCAGACCCCCAGTTTTCACGACGCAGGTTCTTCTCCGCGCTACGCGGCATACTGATCAGCAGATCAGTGTTGCGAGCGAATATCGGCCCCAGACTTCCCCATTGCAGATGAGTCTTTGATGAACGTGGATAAGAGCACAGCATACAAAAAACGATCTTGTTGTCTTGCGTGTTGAACGATAGCTACTCAAGCTGACCCCTTCAGCGAAGAGCACAGGGAGTTGGAACAGGTATTCTTCTTTGGTACGAGTGCATCTAGCACATCACAAGTATACCACATCCTTTTGTAAAATTTTTACAAAGAAGTCTCACAAAGAAGTCTCAATTTCTCTGCTATGAGAAACATACATCTATCACCTTAAGGGATTGTTACATACATGTGAAGTGCAACTTACATTTTTAGAGGGAACATTCACAGGTGGGAAGGTAGCTGGGCGGCCCTTGCGGTCGCCCGGTACGTATCAACCTCAGATGCCAAACAGTGTCACCCTGAGCGCAGCGAAGGGCCTGGCTCGAGGGGCACCCAGATGCTTCGCGGAGTTTACAGTGATCGAACCAGAAAGCCCCGCGCATTCATGGCGGGGATGAATGGCTCCTCCTTATCTGGAGCGAGGGAGACAGGTGATGGAAGCACAGGTCACGCAGGAAGGGAGGCCAGCTCCAACGAGGATGTCCGTTTTCAAGCGGCCTCTTCCAATCGGCTATTGCAGAGGTCTGAAGAGATGATTGCTTCAAAGTAGGGTTGACAGACGCGTTGCGTTTTGCTATCATCAGAACAGGTGTTCTGATGTAACGAGGAGACGAGCGATGACCCGCAAGAAGAGCCCATCCTGGGTGCTGGAACTGCCTCTGGCGGTGCGGCCTGATCAGGCCAAGCGCCTGCAAGCTCACCTGGAAGCCGCGCGCTGCCTCTATAATGCGCTGCTTGGCGAAGCGAAGAAGCGTCTCAAACGCATGCGCTCTGACCCCGCATGGCAAGCGGCACGCGCCATCCCACCCACACGTAAGCAGGAACGCAACGCCGCCTTCTCGCGCTTGCGCAGGCAGTACGGCTTTGTGGAATACGCTATGCACGACTACGCCAAAGGAGCTCGCCGGAGCTGGATTGCTGATCACGTGGACTCGACGATGGCGCAAACCCTGGCGAGCCGGGCCTATCAAGCTGTCAATCGCGTGTGCCTGGGGCAAGCCAAACAGGTACGCTTTCGCGGCAAAGGTCGGGGCATGGGGAGCGTGGAGGGCAAGCGCAACGATACCGGCATGCGTTTCGTGTTGCAACGGGCAGAGGAAGGCAACGCAGGGTGTCTCCTGTGGGGCGAGGATCACATCCCCGCATTGATTGATTGGAACGATCCGGTGGTCGCATATGGACTGCGCCACCGCCTGAAGTATGCGCGACTGCTCCGCCGCCAGGCGTCTTCCCCCCGGGCACAAGGGGCAGACGGCGAGGGCCATCGTTATTTCGTGCAGTTGATCGTCGAGGGCACGCCCTACCAGAAACCGAAGAACCAGCCGGGCAAGGACACGCTTGGACTCGATATTGGTCCCTCGACGCTCGCGGTAGTGCCGCGTGCAGGGGAAGCACAACTGGTCGAGTTCTGTGAGGAACTGCGCCCAGATATCCGCAAGAAGCGCAGGTTGCAACGCAAGATGCAGCGGCAGCGCCGCGCCAACAACCCACACAACTACGACGAGCGCGGCCGCGTCAACAAGCACGGCAAACGTCGCCTCCACTGGCACGACAGCCGCGGCTATCAAGCGACACGCCGCCGCCATGCCACCCAGGAACGCAAGCTGGCGGCACATCGCAAGAGCCTGCACGGCAAACTGGTCAATGACCTGGTGCGCGTGGGCAATCACATGCAGATCGAGAAAAACTCCTTCAAAGGCTGGCAGAAAAGGTACGGCAGAAGTGTCGGACTTCGTGCCCCAGGGCTGTTTGTAGCCCATTTGACACGCATAGTTGCAAAAACTGGCGGCACCCTGAGCGAAGTTCCGACGTATCACAGCAAACTGTCGCAGTACTGTCACAACTGCAAATGCTACGTGAAAAAACCCTTATCGCAACGTTGGCACACGTGCCCGTGCGGCGTTGGGCCGGTGCAGCGTGACCTGTACTCCGCATGCCTGCTGGCCTATTTGGACCCACCAGAAACCGTTCCCTCTATCACCCATGACGAGTGGGCAGGTGTGGAATCGCGCCTGAAGGCCGTGGTAGAGGTCTTGCAACAACGTGCGAATGAAGGGCAATCCTTGCCCCGAAGCTTCGGCATCCCCGGAGCCAGAGCGCGTCGGCCGAAAAGTCCGCAGCCGAACCGACAAGAGCTAGCCTCCCTCTCTCGCAGAGGCAGGCGAGAAGCGTTGGGGCTGGCACAAGAACCCCCGCTTCTTTAGAGCGGGGAGATTCAGCCTGAGTGCAACGAATGGGCTCCGCATGACAGGGTTGTAGCTTCCTGCCGCGCATTGGCAAGGCGAGAGGGTTCCCTCGATGGCGACGGGGTGTCACGTCCATGCACGACGGAAGCAGCCTGCGGCCTTTCAACTCGTCGCCCAACCCAGGCTTCTTCGCGGCCTAGGTTGATGCGTATTGGCGGTCGCACGGTACAAGAGGCGCATCACGTGGTATGTGTTTATTCTGTCGCGGGAGTTGCTGCTGCTTTACCCGCAGCGCGCCGCGCCATCAAGCGCTTGACGCCAGCGCCCACGAACACCGCTGTGACCGTGGACAGGCACATCAGCGCAATCAGGTACGGGTCAGCCGTCCCTACCACCGCCACCAGCAGGATAGCAGCCAGAGGCGCACTCAACAGCAGTCCGACGGCAGCCGACTCTATGCACAGCACGAGGATGGACACCGGAATGGCCGGGAAGAGCAGGCTCAGCGCCATCGCGACCATCGTGCAGGAAAACAAAGTTGGGAATGTCGGGCCACCCAGGTACCCGCTCTTGAACGATAGCCCCAGCAGCAGGATCTTCAGCAGCGCAAAGAGCAGCAACAGCAGCACACCGTATTGCGCTGGATTTTGGATGATTGGCTTGATTTGCGCGTAACCGTCGAACATCAACTCCGGGAAGAAATAGACCACGATGGCGATGACCACCGCCGCGACCATGGTTCGCAGGACGACCCGCTCTCCGAATCGTCCCATCACCCTGCCGAAGACCTGGAAACTCACCGCGATGAGCAGCGTCACCAGCGCCCCCACCAGGCCGAGCAGGATCGCATAGAGAGCATACGCAAGCGTCAGCGTGCTGATGGGCGTAAAGGTGATAGATTGCGCAAAGACCGGTAATCCCAGTAGGGTGAAGAAAAAGTAGCCGATGACGCCCGCCAGCAGGTTCCAGGCCAGGAACGCGATGCCCAGTTCTTTCCCGCCGATCTGAAACTCGGTCGCCAGCACCCCTGTGAACAAGGGGCTGCCAATAATGCCGTTGTACGCCGAGGCCAGCGCTGCCAACGATAACCCTAATTTCGATTCCTCAGCGACCTTCAGTTTCTCCCCCATCCAGGCGGTGATGTCCTGGACGAGAGCGCCCAGGGCTCCTTCAGGCCCGACGCTGGCCCCGGAGAGCAGCGAGAAAAAGGACGTGAGCAGCGCGCCCGGAAAGGTCGTGTAATCGGTCTTGTCATGGCCTCCGCCTTTCATGGCCTCCATAGCCCCGCCATGGATCACGGTTGGGGCGCGCAGATACTTCTGGACAAGCCCAACCAGCAGTGAGAAGAACAAAACTCCCACCGGAATGGTCCATTTGTTGCTGGTCACGAAGTTATTTTTCCAGATGGCTTTGTTGAGTAAACTGTAGACTCCCAACCACAGGGCCGTAAAAATGATTGCGATAAACGCCAGGAGGATGACCATCCAGATCTTGGGATATGCTCTTTGGGTTTCGCTGCTTGGAACCAGTTTGCGCTGCCTGCGGCTGACCGCTTGAGTTTGGTGTGCTTTCAGACATGGTTGCTCTCCTTCGTAACCTCATCTAGGGAAGACATCATAATGAATGCTCCTCGTTTTTGACGGAATGCACAGAGCTCATCTCATATAAAGAATACTCCCCCCCGCTCAAGAACACATCCTTAAAATATACTGTTTTTTACGCGTTCAGAACGAGAAAAGCCCGGGAGAGTCGGAGGCTTAGTATGTTTGCACTGGACAAGCTGACTGTTCTATATTCCCACCCATACTGACAACATGTCAAAAACAGTATATTTAGAGGATGTATTGTTAGCCTCATGTGTGTAAACTGAGAGTAGTGGTGCATATCGTGTGACTGTCTTTGAAGCTTGTTTCATCGACGGTCGTCTCCAGGAGAGACACGACGCACTGTGTTGTTCTCTATGTTCTGCATATCGAAAGGAGTTAAGTCAAATGAGTGAGTTATCTCAAACGAAAGAACGTCCCATTGTAGTCACCATTCTCGCGATCCTTGCTGGTATTGCGGCAGTCCTAGCTGCCATCCATTCGCTCCAGTTCTTAGGGATCTTCCCATTCGTCGTTGGTCCTTCTGGTTATACAGTCCATTTTTTCAGCTTCTGGTATGCTCTGATGTATGGGTTGCTCGTCTGGGTATACATCTGGCTGACGATGGCGCTCTGGCGAGTCGAACCTGGAGCCTGGATATTCCTGGTGATCGTCACCCTCTTCTATCTGAGCATCGACTTGCTTCAGATGATTGGCGCATCCACCTGGCGGGATGTATCCTTTTCTATCCTCTTCAATGGCATCATCCTGCTGTATTGCATGCTACCTGGCGTGAGGACAGCTTTTGGCACTGCGCAGTAGACGTGGTTAGGGGAGTACCCTTGGACTTTGCTGGCGAATACGATAGTTACGTGATTGTCGCTATGCCCTGGGGGCTGGGAATGCGGGAATCGCGTATTTCTCGCATTCGCCAACAATGAGCCATGCGCAGCAGGCGCACCACTGCGCATGAAATTGATGTTGCCCTACCCCTAATTTCAGAAGAAAGTCCTTTATGATCACCCGCCATGGTTCGCCTGGACATGCGGCTCATTAATGAACGGGTGCATGCCCATCTCCGGGCGACCGTAAAGGCCCACCACTCGTCCACCCAGCCATGTCGAAACAGCGCTTCGTACCGTCTTGAATCTATGGCACCCTCATCAGCGGCGGAATCTGGTACGTGCCGGCCTGCACCACAAGGTTGTCCTCGGAGCGCCCGTCGAGCATCGCTTCTTTCGGCCAGTAGACGCGGATGGTCACGTTGATCGGGCCGCTCGGGGGACACGGCAGCCAGTTCGCTTCCTTGTCCGCGCCTGGTGACTCGGCCTGGATGTACACATCCAGCCGTCCATCCGCGTTGTACTTGAGCGGCATCCAGGGGGCGATCGCATAGCGCTCGATGGAGTTGCGCACGTAGAAGTTCTCTCTGTACACCGAAATGGACCAGACCCCGCTGTTCGTGGGGAACATCTCGTCCTTTCCCAAATGGAGCACGTACTTCCTGGCGCCGTCCAGTGGCTTTCCATCGCCATCCACGTAAGCGGTGGGATAAATCGCGTCGTCCGACGTCAGCGCGCCAAGCCCGAGCCAGGCCACGACGCACCGGGTGTTGTAGTCAGTACCGTACCTCCCCAGGTTGAGGGGAAGTATCCAACCGTTCACGTTTGCCATCTGCAGCGGAGCTGACTCGACCTCGCTCCAGACATGCTTCGCCGCTCGATTCAGCGCCTCTGCATGCTTCGGATCGAGCTGGTCGACATCGAAGTCCTTGCCCGGCTCGACGCCGATCGCTCTGAGCTTCTTGAGTGCCGGAGCGTCGGCTGCGTAGGGCGGGTTGTCCTTCATCAACATCGCCAGGCGCTTGAAGAACGTCACCCCGCTCATCAATCGCAACTGGTCGTAGGGAGTCGCGGTGGTGTCCACCGTGGGATCAATGGGGACGTTGTCGGGCGGCGTGTATGGCTTGCCCCAGGCGCTGAGCGGAGTGAGTTTGTACTCATGCTCAAGCGCGATTACTTCCGGGAAGTCCTGAGGGCCGTTGGCTACCGTCTGCACCAATACCCACGCAAAACGTGTGGAGCAGCGGTAGGTCTCCTTGATGTCTGGCGGCACTGTGCCGTCCCATTTGGGCCCAGCGATCAGGAAGTTGCCGGGCCCCATGCCGGTGGTGCGGCTGCCCACCGAGCCAAAATCGTCGGTCCACATGTTCATCATTTGCATCACGAAGTAGCGCCCCTTGGCATCGGGGTGGGAAACAACGATCGGCTCCTGATCAAGATCGAGAACGGCCACCGACCACAGTCCGTTCCGGCTGATTCGCACCACGTTCTTGAAATCCGGGTTTACGTACTCCCTCAACCGGAAGAACTGGTTGATGGGAGCACTATATTCGCCGGATCTCGACGTCGCTGTCAGCACTCCGTTCGTTACGTCCATGAGGACCAGCGGGAAGCCGTAGACGTACCCCCATACCCATTAAGTTAAGAATGGATGAGATTATGCGCTTTTGTATCAGTTTCAACGACATGGTGGCTAGCGAGCAGCGTTTTGTGCTTGCACTGTTGCCGATCCACGATGCCAGAGCCAGTGGCTCTGACGTGAGAAGCGATTTTGTCACCATGCATAAGATGCAAAACAGGCATTTCTCGTCTCATTTTTCCTTAACTTAATGGGTATGGGGAAGCCGTAGACGTACCCCTCCATCGCGTGTATGTACGCCGGCATTTCCTCCAGCTTGCGGATCAGATTCATCTCCTTCTCCTTTCTCAGTCATGGGTGCTCATTCGCTATTCGTACTCCTATGCGTGTCACGGCAGGATCAGACGCCCTTTCGATCATCTGCTAATGGTCTTGGAGACCGTCGGCGACGGCGCAGAATGCCGAAGAACACCGACAGTCTGCCGAATCGTTCGGGATCTCCTCCTGATATGTCCCAGGCGAGCTCATCCGAGAAGAACTCGATCCCCTCGGCACCGATCGCGGTACTGCCTCTCAACTCAACAGTTTCTCGCCTCAAAGGCTATCTTCTATAGCGCGGATCAGCGATTCCTACAATTCCTGCTTAGGAGTATAGCAGAAGATACCTCAGAGAGCTATATATCACAGGGTATAAAAGGGTATAGGTTAAGGATATCAAGCAAGATGATGTTCAAGCGCATAGCGCGTGGCAGCACTGCGCGAATTGACGGCTAACTTGCCGAAGATCGAATGGATATACCCATTGACGGTGTGCGGGCTTAAGACAAGGCACCCGGCGATCTGTTTGTTGCTGAGTCCCGTCGCGAGTAGACGCAGCACCTCGATTTCACGTGGCGTCAGTTCTTCATAAGCAGGAGGAAAAAGTGGCTCTGTAGACCTCACAGGGAGCATCGGGGGACTCACTGAGAGAGTTGCCGGGGATGCTTCCGCTCCCTCCTTTATCACCACTCTCTTTGTGAGATCACTGTTCTCTCCGATCTCCCTGTAGAGCCTGACGCCTTCTTTGAGCAGAGCGGTAGCCGTTCCTCCTTCGCCTCGAACATGCAAGATGGTGCTCAGACAGGTCAGTGCGGAAGCAGTGCCTCGCTTATCCCCCAGGGAGCGGAAGAGCCGCAGGCTCTCTTCCAGCAGTGGCATAGCGTATGCGGGATCATTCTGCTTGAATGCCAGCCACCCGGCGGCATAGAGTGCCTTCGCCCGTACCGTGGGTGAGACGGACGCCTGGCTCTCTTCGGAGACCTCCAGGGCCTGCTCGAGGAAGCTACAACCCTCAGTGAGATACCCGGGAAGCGACCAGAACTGCCGCAGGGCTGCCGCCAACCGTAGAGCTGCCTCTCCCTGCTTGCGCTCCAGCAGCCACTCCAGCGCTGCTCGCAGATTTCCCACCTCCCGCTCCAGCCAGTCTTGCCACGCGACCTGATCGGTACCGGGCAAATCTGACTCGGCCTCTTCGGCGAGCGCCAGGTAGTAGGCAGCATGCGCATCCCGTGTCTGTTCTAGCTCTCCGCACTCTGCCAGCCGTTCCAAAGCATATGCACGGTTCATCTCCAAGAGAGACAGGTGTGGTTCATCCTCCCCGGATACAGCATTCCGCAGCAGGCTTTTGTCGACGAGCGATCGCACACCGTCCAGCACGGAGATCGTCAAGCTCCCTAGCGCTCTCGATAGAGCTTCTACAGCTTGCAGTGAGCATCCTCCGACGAAGACCGCGAGCCTTCGAAAAAGCGTTTGCTCATCTGGCGAGAGCAAGTCATCATTCCAGTCGAGCGTCTTGAGCAGCGTCTGCTGGCGCTCAGGCGCATCCCTTCTCCCTCCAGTCAACACCTCTAAGGGATGCTCTAGCCGGGAGAGCAGCGCCCTGGGAGGCAACAATTTACCCTGCGCCGCTGCCAGTTCGATGGCCAGTGGCACGCCCTCCAACCGCGTACAGATTGCAGCGATGTCGCGTGCGTTCTCAACAGTCAACTGGAATCCGGGCAGCATGGCCTGAGTACGCTGCACAAAGAGCGCCACAGATGCAACCTGGGACAGGCTCTCGCGCTCCGGTACTTCTCGTATGTCGGGTACCTCAAGCGGTGGAACCGTGAATTCGTATTCACCCCCAATATGCAACAGAGCACGGCTGGATCACCAGTAGCTTGAGCTGGGGACATGATGAGAGCAGATCAGAGAGGAGTGGCGCCTTCAGCAGAACCTGCTCGAAGCTATCGAGCATGAGTAAGAGGTGCTTGTCGCGCAGGAAGGTTTTTAAGAGTCCAAGTGAGCTGCGACCTTCCCTCTCTGGCAGTCCAAGCGCACGCGTGATGGCCGGGATGACGAGCTCGGAATCGTAGATGGTAGCCAGGGAGACAAAACAAACCCCCTGGGCAAACGCCTCAAGTATCTCATTGCCAAGTGAGAGCGCCAGGTGCGTCTTGCCAATGCCCCCGGTTCCAGTCAGTGTCACAAGTCGTACTTCGGGGCGCAAGAGCAGCTCTCGTACTGCTTGTAGCTCCCTCTCGCGTCCAATCAGTGGTGTGAGGGGTACAGGCACATTTTGGTAGCGTGTATCCAGGCGATCCATGGACGAACGTGCTTCGAAGTGAGTTATTGCCGGTAGAGAAGCAAGCAATTTTGGAGACGAGACAGCTTGACTAGCTTCTTCCAAAGCCCTGGCAAAGCTCAGCACGTCGACGAAGCGCTGTGTGGGTTCCTTGGACAGACCTTTCAAAACAACCTGCTCCACCGCACGAGGAATGTCAGGATGCTCTTCGCACAAAGAAGGAGGGTCGGTATACAGGTGCTGATTGGAAATGTGAGCAGCCGAGCCTTCAAAGGGGAGATGGCCACAGAGCCACTCGTAGACGATCACCGCAAGTGCATATTGATCACAGGCAGGAACAGGCTGGCCGCGGATCAGTTCAGGGGCCATGTAGGGCAGGGTACCGAAGCGCTCTTTGACCTGCAATGACTCTCGATCAGAGGTGAGCAAGGCCAGGCCAAAATCGCTCAGCAACACCTCGTGCTTTGGTCCCAGCAGCACGTTCTCCGGTTTAAGATCCCTATGGATCAGGTGTTGATCATGGGCATACTGTAAGGCGGAGGCCAGAGCCATGATGTAGGTGACAATGGTGGGCAGTGGCACTGCACTACCAGGAGGGTGCTTCTGGCGTAGATTGCCATTGGGCGCATAGTCCATCACGAGAAAAGGGACTTCGCTCTCCAGACCGAAGTCGAACACACGAATGATGTGCGGATGCACCAGGTGGCTGATGTGACGCGCCTCGCTGAGAAAGTCTGCCAGGGTGGGCGAGTCAAGCTGTGAGCGCATGACTTTAATGGCGACCGGGGTGCTCAGGTACAGGTGCTCGCCCAGGTACACATCGGCAAAAGTGCCTTTGCCTAGCAGTTGGATTAGGCGATAATTCCCAAGCCGTTGTTCTACTCGTTCCATCGTGCAGCTCCTCTTCCTTTGGTTACTCTCATCGCATCGTTTTGAACTGATAGATAACTACAGCATACAAGGCCGATCCTCGGACACCACTCCTGATCTTGAATGTAATATGTTGCTCAAAAGAGCTTAGAATATCCTAAAGAGTAACTAAGATTAACTGTAGTCGATTTCATACAAGAAAACTATTCGCCATTGGATATAGAAAAGATATAGTTTTTGGTGTCATCTTGTCATTGCTCGAAGTGTTGTGGAGAGATTGATACACAAGCAATCTCCATCATCATCTGTTTGAGAATGCGCAAAACCGCGGCATGCTGGCTGAGCGGGAACCCATCCAGTACAAATGCACTATAGCAATAGTGACTACCTGTGACAGGTAACTTTCAGCGGTTGGCATAAATAGTACGTTTTATGCATGCCTCTTTATCCTCCGGATACTATACTGGTAACAGTAATAGAGCGAGGAGACGGCTGTACCTTGTACAGAGCGCTTTCTCTCTGTGAGAACAGGACATTCACCCGGCCTGCGGGTGAACAGACGATTTGAAAGGAGAACTACTATGGCTCTAGGTCCACTAGAGTACCTGGTTGTCGGTTTTGAAGGCAATCGATTCACGGGTCAGATTCTTGCGGAACTACGCGCTGCGCAAGAGAAAGGCATCATCCGCGTGCTCGATCTGTTCGTTATGAAGAAAGATGTTCAGGGCAACGTCACGGCGCTGGAATTGAGTGAACTGAGTAGTGAGGAAACTGCGGAGCTTGGTCCACTGGCCGGTAATCTCATGAGCCTGTTCTCACCAGCAGATATGCAACAGGCAGCAGCCAGCATTCCCAACAATAGTGCAGCCGGCGTGCTCCTGTTCGAGCATACCTGGGCCATCGGCTTGAAGGAAGCCATCAAGAATGCTGGTGCCATAGCTGCGGCCGGAGGCTGGTGGCGCCTGAAGTGCTGCAAGAGCTGGAAGTAGAACTCGAGGCGGCAAAGCAAAATGCCGGACAGGTAAAACCGGCAGTCAAAGCTACAGAGTAGCGGAAAGAAGGAGAAGACCTATGTTCATGCGAAGGAGAATGAGAAGAAGAGCAATTGTAGGGGCCGCTGTGGTAGGAGGAACAGCCTATGCAGCGGGCCATCACATGGCCACGAAATCGGCAGAGCAGCAACAGATGGATGCCCAGCAGAACGCGCAGATCTCTGACATGCAACAGCAGCAAGATGCGCAGCAGCAGGCAGCGCCGCCAGTTGACCAGCAACCTGCTCCACCTCCACCACAAGCAGCAGCACCATCTAGCGGCTTTTCTTCTGACGATATGGCGCAGTTGAAGCAACTAGGGCAGCTGCATGAATCGGGCGTACTCACAGACGCCGAATTTGAGGCCGCTAAACAGAAGATCCTGGGGTAGCACCTAATCACGTCGTGTCGGTTCGACAGCTGCTAGAATGAATCAGGCTTCCATCACTATTGATCTTGATTATCCTCAGTAACAAAACGAGAAGGAGAGGATGGCATGGTACGAAGGCGACATGGAGGAGGAGAACCAGAGCAACCAGGAGAACCGGGACCAATGGGGCAGCGAGGAGGAGAGGGGATTCATCGCTATCGCATGCGGCAAAAACTGGTAGCATTCGGCGACGATTACTGGATTGAGAATGCCCTGGGAAGCCGCGTCTTCTTTGTCGATGGGAAAGCTTACCGTTTACGGGAGCACCTGGGTTTTAAGGACATGCAGGGCAAAGAATTGGCCGCGATCCAGGAAAAGGTGATGCGCATCAAAGATACATACAGTATTTACCGTAAGGGAAATGTGCTCGCCACAGTCAAGAAAGCCTTGATCACGCCACTGCACCAGCGCTTCGACGTTCACGTCGCTGGTGGTGAAAACATGGAAGTTGCAGGGCAATATCGTGGATAATGAATATGAAATCTACGAGGGACGCAACAAGAGAGCAGAAGTCTCGAAGAAGTGGTTCCGAATTGCCGATACCTATGGCGTGGATATCGTTCCTGGTGCTGATGATATCCTGATTCTCGCCATTACGGTCGTCATCGATATGATGATGGACGAAGGAAAGTAAACATGATGGAGTCCGGCTGGCAAAATTCTACTTGAGGATTGCCAGCCGGATGCTTAGGCCAAATCGTTTCTAAAAGCGCCGACGATCACGGCGCCGATCGCGACGGTGTATGCCCGCGGCCGACACGGGCGACAACGGCCTGCCGAAAGGGTCAATGAAGAGCGAGCATGGCCCTGCTTTGGCCGGTAGTGTCCCATCAAGCACTTCGACCTTGTACATGAGGGTATCTCCGTCCAGTTTTGGATCGCGGATCACTATCGTCACTTCTTCGGGAACAGTGTCCCCATCTTCCAGGAAGGAAAGAACCGCGTTCGGGGGGTCCTCGGCGAAGCTGTTTTCGCCCTCGCCCCACTCGTCGACAAACTTCTTGGAATGCAGGTGACCCACGACTCGTTGGGGCCTGTCTGCAAAGAACAGCGTCGAGTGTGCCAACCCATGAAACGTCAGGGTACTGTCACTCGTCGTCATCCCGTGTGCACATTGCACAAACATGGCCTCGATTTCTTCTAATTGTTGTACGTTGTTTTCGCTCATAGTTTCTTTCCTTTCAGCGGAGTAAAGCCGCTATCGGCTCAATCATCCCAATCACCGCTTCATATCGGTGTGAGCTTATTGGCCGTCTGCAGATAGGTCTCTTCATCAGCCTCAATCATGAGCTTGTGCATGACCACGATATCGGCATCGGGTACCCACTCCAGTGGTTGCAGGCACAGACTCGCCTTGCGTCTCCCCTGCTCGATCACCCCCACCAGCCCGTGCGCTTGTGGCACACGGTAGATGCACTCTGGATCACGGGGGCTGGGGATATCAAGGTAGCCCCACCGCATCAGTTGGCGATATTGTTTACGGGTCAGCACTGAGCGTAAAAGCTCATTGGCCCGTCGATTCGCCTCTGACCACTCGAGGTAGCGGTCATAGGCAAGCCATCCGAGCAGACCCAGGCAAAGAGCCACGATGATCCCTAACACAATGTAGGCGAGCATCTCCACGTTCATCCACCGACCACCCGAGGCACCAGGATAATCTGCGAGGCCTGTGGGTCAAACTGCTCCAGTCGCTCGACCGGCTTGCCTGCTTCGACGCGAAAAGCCGTCGCGCCCCTGAGCACGCTCGCGTGCAAAGATGCGTTCGGCTTCGCGAATCGCGGCGTTCGCTTCGGCATCACCCGTCAGGGCATCCTGTTCATTCCAGTGCAGGCGATCATCCCCGCGTTTGGAGATCACTCGTAACATTCCCATTGCTGGTCCTCCTTCCTCAACTCTGTCATGGTTGCTAGCCAGTACATACGTAGAACTACAGCTTCACCGGTGCTTACATTCCAGTCTTCAACATGCTTCCAGTTTTGCACCTCTGTCTTTAGTATAGTGACTTACGAACGAAAACGCATCCACAAAATGTACTGTTTTTTTGTAACGCCACTCCTAGCAGTTTGTCGGAGAGAACAAAAGTATGGGGCTGACAATCAATGCTCTGCCCCATTTCGGCCACCAGGTGGGGCGCAGGAAGGCTTCGTATGTCAACCACGCGGCCCAGGTGGGAGAAAAAACGGCGGTTTGCCTTCTCTCCGACAGGCTGCTAGAGGCGGCTCGTCACTAACCAACCTAGCCACCGGCCTGCAGTTCACCTAGCTTGACATTGACCGTCATTTGCTGGTTACCACGGTAGACCGTCACGGCCACTGTATCACCGGGGTTCTTTCTCAAGAGAGCATCCGACAGTGATTGGACATCGGTCACAGGCTTGTTATCCACCTGTACGATCACGTCGCCTGCTTGCAGACCAGAGGTAGCTGCCGGGCCATTTGGAACGACACTTACAATCAAGGCACCGTGATCTACAGACAGGTTATCCTGCGCCGCCAGGGTTGGAGTGACGGTCGTAACGCTCACGCCCAGTGCTGCCCGTCCAGTATGGGTGACACTCCCCGTCTGGATGATTTGCGGTACAATGAAGGCGACGCGATTTGATGGAATGGCAAAGCCGACACCGTTGGCGGGCGTATTAAACTCGGGATCGATCGCTGTCAGTGTCGGGATACCGTCCAAGTCGCCTTGCAAGTCTACTAATGCACCACCACTGTTGCCAGGGTTGATAGGAGCATCGGTCTGAATGGCATTGGGAATGGTTGCGCCACCCTGGCCCTCTGAGACCGTGCGATTAAGTGCGCTAACGATGCCATTCGTTACTGTCTGTGTAATGCCCAGCGGGTTGCCAATCACCAGCACCTCTTGTCCCACTTGCAATTTCGATGAGTTACCGAGCGTTGCCACGATCAGGCCGGCAGAAGGCGGGGTAATCTTAATAACTGCAAGGTCATCGGCAGGGTCTGTTCCTGTCAATTGTGCTGGGAGTTTGGAGCCATCATAGAGCGTCACACTGATACTTTGTGCGCCCACAACCACGTGATTATTGGTAACGATATACCCACGCTTGTCGATGATGTTACCAGAGCCAATGGCACCACCGCTCTGGGTAGTCACATTGACCTGCACCACGGCTGGCGCTGCTTTCGCGATCACCGCTGTACGTACGGTTTCCAGGTTGTTACCGCTGAGTGGCGGAATAGTGGCCACCGGTACCGGTGTTGCAGCAGGTTGAGTCGTGCTGCTTCTGCCGAATTGCCAGCCGGCAAATAGACCAATCCCTAAGACGAGCAGGAGCACCAGCGCCAGGATCAGAATAGCACCTGTGCGTAATCCTCCACCAGAAGGCCTGGCTTGAATCGGCGGCATTGGAGGAGCTGTCTGCTCCTGCCCTGGCACAGTCTGGTATGACGTCGCCGGTGTTTGATCTGAACCTGGACTCTGTTGTTGCGTTGATGCAGCATCGTATGGTAATGAAGATTCCTGTGGATCTTGCATGCTTTTAGCCTCCAAAATTATTACCTATCGTATTTCATTCATCAGAAAATTATCGTCCCGGTCTAGTATAAAGTGTGAAGATTGAGAATACACCCCTCGAATACACTATGTTCAAATTCTGAACGTGATAGTCATCTAAGGGGCCTTGGTAACGGCGTCAATGGTCAGCAGACAATTAAAAATGACCGCGGGTTGATACCTATCAACTGAATTGCCTAGCTATACACACCCAGCGACAAAGACAGTTCTGCTGCCGAAGAGTTGGAGGCACTTATCCAATGATATGCCTCAATACGTCAACAATCAACTATACCATCGTGAGCGTACTGTCCTGTTCAGGAGAATACAACTTACAGATAGACTGTATTTGCTCGCTCCCATTGATAGCAATGTGATACCAGATCGGGTTTAATCAATAGGTTTGCACTAGTTCATGTGTTCGTACTGGCAGTCCTTGTTAGCTCAAAAATCGGTATGTTTGATGGGTGTGTTTCGCTCCTCAGAAGGTTATACTGAAAGTGAGGAACTCTCTTGAACACTATTCCTCCCACTCTTTAGCAAAACCACGGTATCGTTCCGCCGGGTTGTTATGGCGAAATATGTGAACGAGAGCGAGGAAGGAAAGGAAGAACGTATCATGCCCGATTCTGCCTGGGATGCCGAGAGACACATCGCCATGGACCAGGCATAAGGTGGTGCAAACATGGCGAAAATCCAACAATCCATAACCATTATTCAGCCTGTCGAGCAAGTCTTCGCGTTCGTTAGGGATACGAGAAATACCACCAGGTGGCATCCGTCACTTACTGAAGCGAGGGCCACGCTGGAAGGCCCCGCCCAGGTTGGAACCCAGATAACAGAAGTGCGCACCTTCATTGGACGCAAGATGGTGTCGACCTTTGAGATTGTTGAGATGGAGCCAAATAAGCGAATAGTCATGAAAAGCGAATCAGGTCCATTTCCTCTCAAAGTCACCATGACGTTCGAGTCGTTGGGAAATGCCACAAGGATTACCCTTGAGGCAGATACGGAGCCTAAGGGGTTTCTCAAGCTGGCCGATGGGATGATCGCGGGCATGTTGAAGAAAGAGTTGGAGACCGATCTTTCCGCGGCGAAGCATGTGGTAGAGACTGGCACGTGAGAACTGATGGCTTCCTCCCATGCTGCCCATCGAAAAACGGCCAGAGCTTGATCAGCATATGGTTAAGCGGAGTAATTTAGGCCTGATGATCAGGAGAACTGTAGTCACAACTGACACGAGTATTGTAGAAAGGAACAGACACATGACGACGGAACAGGTGGATCGAACTAGGCTTCCTATCTGTCGCCCGGCATTGCAGATGCGCCAAAGCCCGCAACGGGGGGACAGCTAACGCTGTTCGTCAACGACTATCCAGTCGCCACGGGGCGTATGGACCATACGGTCCCATTCCGCTTCTCCGGCTACTCTGGGATGGATATCGGTTGTGACAACGGTGGGGGCGTTGACCGGAGCTACGCGGACAAGTCGCCATTCACGTTCACCGGCACGATCAAGAAGTTCTTCTTCGACATCAAGCCGCACCTGGCCTTTGAGGACGAGCAAGTTCTACATGAGGCGATGCATCAACTGTACGCCGCGTATTGGATGAGTCAATAAGGCAAAGGACGAGACTGTCATGTTTCGCCCTACCCTTTGTCACAACTCACCCCACTCGTGGCTTTGGAGCGCCTCCACTGCCTCATATATGGAGGCGTAAATGCATTCTTCATCGATGATCTGCTCAACATTGCTGCGCCTGAGAAAGTCATGCGCCGGATCTCGCCTAGCAACCTGGCCAGCAAATTGGCATCCCTTTCTACCTCCTGTCAATCTTTTCACAAGAGTGTAGCAAGGCTCATCAGAAATTACCAGCGGTCCTGAGGAAATGATTCTCCTCACCAGAAGGAATAGCATCTGAATCTCATGCTTGTTTTGGAGGCTTTATGTCATTACACACCGAGCCAGCTGTTTTCACAAAACTTGGATTCGATCCGGCGTATCTCTCGACATTCGAGGACAAGCTCTTTATCGAAGGTCCGCAAACGGCGCGTCGCCTGGTGACTTTTTTCACATTACTTTTATTAGCAACCGTCATCGCTAACTACGGGGTTCTCTCCAATTCAACAGCGACGGTGATTGGTGCCATGATCGTTGCACCGTTGATGGGACCGATGATGGCGATGACCTCCGCTGTCGTGATGGGATCTCTGCCACGCGCTCTACGCGCTTTCGCGCTCACTGTAGCCGGGATCATTGCGGTGATTCTCTTCTCTTTCCTGTTGTCGTTGATCGTACCAAGCTTTACCATCTCATTTACAAGCAATGGCGAGATCACCTCGCGCATCAATCCCGGACTCTACGCGCTTCTGACTGCATTGGGGGCAGGTGCCGCTGGAGCTTTCATTATATCTCGTTCTGAGATCGCCGACGCGCTGGGCGGCGTTGCAATAGCCATCTCGCTCGTGCCTCCGTTGTGCGTTGTCGGGATCTCTCTTCGGGCTGGACAAATGAGTGCAGCCGAGGGCTCCTTGCTCCTCTTTATGACCAACTTTCTCGCGATTCTTTTCGCGGGCGGCGTGGTCCTGGTGATTATCGGCTTAGGAAAGTCGGCTGCCTCGAGGGAGCAACTGCGTTTTCGTCGTCGCGGCTTAATTCTTTTCATTGTATGCCTTCTGCTCATAGCCATTCCCCTCTCGCTGACAGCATATCAAAACATCACGGGCATCGAGGATAACAATACCGCTACAGTGACAGTACAGAATTGGTTGCAAGGTACATCTTATCAAGTAGATACTGTAAGCGTCAACGGCCGAGTCGTTTCGGTAACCGTAGATGGTACTGGTCAAATACAACCTTTACAGCAGTTGGCAAACCAACTTGCTAGAGCGCTTCGTCGACCAATTCTCCTGAATTTACGCACGGTTCCAGCGCAGAACAGCGAGTCGCAAGGCCCGTAAATACCCTTTTGATCAACCTGGTATTGACAGTAATGCTGAAGTATTTCCTTCGATTTGAACAGGGGAGCGTTTATGAAGCGGGTCACCAGAAATATCGATCCCGTGTACGCGCGAGATCTGCTCGAGAGAGTTCCTCGCGCGTGTATCTCCTTTGCCTGTGACGACGGGCCGCATGCTCAACCGATTGTGCTGCTGTGGCATGACGATCGCTACCTTGTTGGGGTAGTGGTACAAACAAGCAGGATATGGTAGACTCTGAGAGTCAATCCGTTTTCAAAAAGAGGAGCCTTTCATGGTCACCATCACCCTTCACTGTCCTCACTGTCAGAGCGACGCTCTAGTTCGCAATGGGCATGCCCCCAATGGCAAGCAGTTGTATCGCTGCCGTGCGTGCGGGCGACAAAGTCGCGAGAACCCGACTCCCCATGCCTATCAAGAACGCAGCAGCCTGCGTGGCCTCACCCGCACCTTCGGGGTCTCTCGTACCACGGTGCTCAGTTGGATCAAAAAAAAGTAGCTCAGCTTCCCCCCTTATGTACCACCTTGATAGTCCCCGCCCCAGAGAATCCCATGTCTACGATCCTGGAACTGGATGAACTCTGGTCATTTGTGCTCAAAAAAGCCAATGAGGTCTGGATATGGATTGCCCTGTGTCGCAAGACGCGACAGGTGGTGGCCTATGCGGTTGGGGATCGGAGCAAAAAGACATGTCAGCGGTTGTGGCAGGCCATTCCAGAGGGATATCGCAGGGGGCACTGCTTCACCGACTTCTGGGCGGCCTATGCGGCGGTGATCCCACAGGAGCAGCATACAGCCGTGGGAAAAGAGACAGGAGAAACGGCCCATGTCGAGCGCTGGAATAACACGCTACGGCAGCGTCTGGCCCGTTTTGTGCGCATGACGTTGTCGTTTTCCAAGTCAGTGGTCATGCACGAAGCCTGTTTGCTTCTCTTTCTTCATTGCTACAATACCGAGCGGGCCATCCTGCTCAAGTGAGCCACTACCGAATCAACAACTTTCACATCGGTAAATCGTAGTACCTTCAGGCAGATTCGCTTGCCTAACGCTACGAGACGTGGAATCAATCTCAACTATCGGCTATAATGTGCGCAGAAATAGAAAATACAGTCGTGTTGTGAAGCTTACAGTTGACAGAGAGATGTCCCGCAAATCCCTCTTTTTTATACACTAGTAAATAACGTATACGAGGTTTGACTTGAAACAACGTTCACACTTAGCCCGAGAAATCGTTGAAACTATCGCATTGACTTTGATCATCTTCCTGGTAATTCGCTTTGCTATTCAGAGTTATCGCGTATCTGGCCCAAGTATGCAACCTGGACTCCAAAGTGACGAATATGTGTTGGTAAACAAAATGGCCTTCCTCTTCCACGCTCCTGAGCGTGGAGACGTAATTGTGTTTCATTACCCACTCGACACCTCTGAAGATTTCATCAAACGGGTCATCGGCCTGCCGGGGGACACTATAACTTTAGATAGTACGACGGTTCAAGTCGATGGTGTCGTGCTCAAGGAGCCATATATAAGCCAGGCCTTCAATCCTGCCGGGAAAATCATTAAAGTGCCCGCGAATGAATATTTCGTGCTAGGCGATAATCGTCCCGCTAGTGACGATTCACGTGACTGGGGATTTGTACCGAAAGATGATCTTGTAGGCAAGGCGGTCATAGTCTATTGGCCGTTCAGTAACTGGGAACTGATCAACACATATTCAAATATTTACACCCAGATTAGGGTAAGTCACTGAAGGGAGTTATCGTATGCAAGACTCTGAAGAAGGCTATCCATTGCACCAGCCACAAAATCGTGTCGAGAAGGGCCATAACCGCCCCTTCAACGACAAAGACGAACCAGCACTGGATAAGAAGTACACCCCACCATCACCTGTTGGACCAGTTCACCAGCGTGAACGAATTACTACCCCTGTACTGCCGCCACATCGTTTCAGGAATGCGCTGATAATTGGAGTGATCGCTGGTGTATTCTGTGTCGCACAAAGCATTGTTATCACACTATCGAATACTTCCACATACCACGCGTTCGATATAGCAAAAGATACGGCAGTGAAAAGCGCCCTGGCTTTTACTATCTTTGGCTATGCCGTGTTGACCTTTTTTATTGACATAGTAATCTTATGTGTTGCCGGCTTCATCGCGGGCAAAGTTGCCGTTCAACGCAGGTTAGGCTTCCTCGCAGGCTTCCTCGCAGGTATCATTACTTATGCTTTCAGCTTCATTACTAACATCATCCCTAACTATCCAGGCGTTCAACACACCGCGAGTTCAACAGCAAGCAATGGGGCCATCGGCGGCTTCTTAGTATCGCTGATATTTCTGCTGGTCTGGGGTATTATCGGCGGGCTGGTCAGTCTCCTCGGTGCCTGGCTAGCAACCAGGAAACATCCTTATTACATAGGGTACTAACACACAATAAAGAATGAGGCGCAATTGCTTGCGCCTCATTCGCTTTTCTTAACCCTCAGTAATCTCTATTGAGTTAATCCTGGTACCGGGTTCGCGAGCTCGGTTTGGATCACGCTCTTTAATCGCAAGTACAACATCCATTCCTGAAGATACTACACCAAAGACCCCGTGTTTACCATTCAGATGTGGCGTTGGCCCAAAGGTAATGAAGAACTGGCTCCCATTAGTATTAGGCCCGGCATTTGCCATCGACAGGATACCGTTGCGATCATGTTTGAGAGCAAGCGCGCCCCGCTCGTCAGCAAACTTATACCCCGGACCGCCCGTTCCAGTCCCCGTTGGATCGCCCCCCTGGGCCATGAAATCGCGAATCACACGGTGAAATGTTGTGTTGTCGTAAAAACCTTCGCGTGCTAAAAACACAAAGTTGTTCACGGTTTGAGGAGCCTGTGCCGCAAATAGTTCCACCTGGAAATCTCCTACTTGCGTATGGAATGTTGCCGTGTACTTTTTTGCGGGATCAATCACCATCGCAGGTGGCCCGCTATAACGCTTCTGTGCCATGAATACGTACTAAATCCTTTCGTTTACAACCTACGGTGCCACAACCACGATCAAATGATTTATGACATCTGGTTTAATATTCTTTGAGCCTGTGGTGTCCCCGGGGCCTTGAATACTGAGAGCCACGTTCATACCTTGCACGACATGACCAAAGAGATTATACAATTTTTGCAAGGCCTTTGTGTTGTCCGCTGTGCAGATGAAGAACTGGCTCCCATTGGTATTGGGACCGGAGTTAGCCATGGCAGCACAACCTTCCGTGTAATTTGCCAGTACAGGCTCATCATTGAATTTGTAGCCAGGACCACCCGCGCCTGTTCCTTGTGGATCACCAGTCTGAATAATAAATTTGGGAACCACACGGTGGAATTTCAACCCATCATAGAAATGATGCTCAGCCAGGTACACAAAATTATTGACGGTCTTTGGCGCCAGCCGTGGGTCGAGTTCCAACACAATCAGACCGCGATTAGTATTAATACCAGCACAATAGACCTTATTTGTATCGATTATCATAGCGGGAGGCTGGCTGAAGGTATGGGTGATCTTATTGAAGGCCGCCCCGCTGGGGCCAGGAGAAGTATCCTTCAATTTGCCTACTATCGACAAGCAGGGTGAAGGTGTTGTTGATGGCGTCGCCGTCGGTACAACGGGAGTCGGCGCGACTTTGGCAACTGGCGTAGGCTTCGGATGGGGCGGCGCGAACGGGCCAACGTGATAGAAGTAGAGGGCATAAATACCTAATGCTATAATCAGGACGCTCAAGAAGATGCCCCAGGGATACCGGGCAAGTCCACGCTTAGGTGGTTTGTAACCAGGCGCCCGTTTGCGTTCAGAAGACTCTTTGACTTCTAATTTCGGCAGATCAGTGGCATGAGCTTTGGCTATTCTTGCTGTGCGTTTCGTGACAGCACGTTTCGTTGTCTTTGGCATGGGGTTCTAAAAGTACTCCTTCTTTATCTATTTATCATACGTGCGGCGTGAAGACCCCTGCCATCGTGGCATGGGGATGAAACACCGCCCTTTTCTTCTTCACTGTATGAGTACTCAACTCATAACTACTCAATGAAAGTCTTGACAACTATGAGACAATTGTTCTAGCACATTGAAAACAGAATCATGTTTGTGGGTTCCAAAGTAAAACGCTCCTTTGGGTAAAAGCATGAGCGTAACAACTTTCAATCTGCACCTCTCTTTCTCTTGCCAGGAACGAGAACCATGTTCCTGATGGCTCCAAGACTGAGAACCTACCGCAGGGCTTGCGGAAAGGGATATGCCTGTGGAGGCGGTATAAGACCAAGATAGCGGTCGTCGCGTCAAGGCAACCTCCAATGAAGCAGGAAAGCCTACTCGCGAGGGTAGGAGTCCCCCGGCTTCAGCCGTGGGGAGATGTCAACAGGCACACATGACATACCCGAAACACTTGAAACTCTTGAAACAGTGAGCCACACCGACTCAAAGTTATTTGACACACCTGATACTCCTGATACAGTGAGCCATACCGACTCAAAGTATTTGATACACTTGATACACTTGATACACCTGATACACTTGGCTTTCAGAAAGCACTCATTCTGTATCTATTTATCAGGGCCCCAGCCAATGAATGACTCCTCTCTCAATTAACTGGCGTGTGTTGTCAGGTTGAACCCAAATGTGAATTTGCTTTGTGCTATAATAACCTTCTCACCTGATTGGGTCAAGTACTCTCTCCTCTCTGCATTGACAGAGTTATTCTCTCATTCTCAAAGTTTGTCTTTTCACCATCGGCAAATTCTGTTATGCTAGATTGAGAATAGTAAACGCCTTTTTCCGTTTTTCACCCAACCCAAAGAATATAATAGAGAAAAGCTACTAAAGAACAGCAAACACAGCTAGCTCTTTTCCACATGGAGAGGAAAACATGATTGACCTGGATGAACCCGCCCTGCAAGAGCGCCTCCGGCGTCGCACACCTGAAGGACGATACGAAATCAGCGACATCGACCTTGTCCTGAATATTCGCGCGCATCAGGCGGAGGGCAACACTGGCGGAGTGCAAATGCTCTGCGAAGTTCTCCTGGAACGCTGCGCTGGCGAGTTTCAGCGACGAACTTACGGCCTGCGTCACCGTCCCGAACTACGTGAAGAAGCCATCGCCAATATGTATGAACACCTTTTGCGTGAAGCGATGGACCCCACAGAAATATTTATGACGCAAAATTTTATTCATTATCTTCGCTGCCTGTGTGTCGATGAGTTCAATAGAGTACTACGCCAGGAGGGCCTGAACTATAGGCGTGACAGCCAGGGTCGCCCGTCAGGACGCCCTCAACATGTGCCCCGCTCATTGATCGAGCCTCTGCGACCATCGCCCGCCGACGACGAAGGCGCACTTTCTGCGGACGTCGCTGATCCTCAGGATCAATTTGAACGACTGCACGCCGTGGATGAGAGTCAACGCATTCTCACCTATCTCGCTGATCCACTGGACCGCATGATTATGATATTACGGGCAATTGAAGGAATGAAATGGGATGATATCGCCATTGTCTGCAAACGTACCGAGCGCACCGTTCGTTTTCGCTATGAACGAGCTCGCAGTTACTTGCGCGAATGCATCGCCAGAGAGCGCGGCACCTACATACATGGAACACATACGCAATCACAATAACTTTATTCATAGAAAGGCGTGGAGAGATGAATGCTTCTGAACTGCAACAATTAAAAATGGCGTGGATAGCCGCCAAAGAGAGCGACGATACGCAGGCACAAATAACACTCCTGCGAGACCATCCTGAAGCGCAGGCAGCGCTCATTGATTTCATCGCCGCTTATCACGCTACTGCAATAGAAGAAACGCATGCGATAGAGACCGCCTCTTTACCTTTAACCCAACGCGCCGCTCAGATAGCTTTAGAAAGAGTTTTTGACAGGCAAACAGCAGCCATCAGCCTGCAAGAATTGCGCATGCAGCAGGGTCTTTCTATGGTCAATGCAGCCAGGGGACTGCGGCTCAGCGTCGATGTCTGGAAAAAATTTGAATCCGGCGCTATTGAACTACTGAGCCTGAGCGAGTCGCAACTGGCACGCCTGGCGAGTTTCTTCCAGGTCTCAGTGGAACAATTTGGCGCGATGCTCAACAATAGCCAACCCGCCCTTACCTTAAATCGCCGTCAGACTAGTATTGCGGCCCGTAGCAAGCAGCAAAGTCCCAAAAAACAGAGTTTTGCCGAGGCTATTGAAAAAAGCGCCATGACCAGAGAGGAAAAACGTTACTGGCTGGAAAAGGAATAAAAGTGCCATCGGCATAAGGTAACGCTTCCTGCAACACCTTCTTGATAATAGATAGTATTCCCAGATCACGTTCTTGCTAGAGAGAAAACAACGAAAAGATTGTCGGCCAGAACACAAATTAGAACCAAACCACCGAAACAACTAACCAACCACAAACGTTATAATACTGAGAGTAAAAAGAACCAGGCTCCACCAATTCTGTAATTAATAGTCAACCCAATTGAAATCACCTCTCGCCTGGTAGTCCCTTTCTTTATTACGTGATATAATGGAGACCAAACTACTGACCGGCGGAGAGAGGACAATTACGCAATCATGGCAATGTTTGAAAGCTTATCAAAGCGTCTCGAAGGGGTATTTACCAATCTAAGTGGCAAAGGCAAGCTGACCGAAGCCGATGTCAACGAGGCAATGCGCGAAGTTCGCCTCGCCCTACTCGAAGCAGATGTAAATCTCAAAGTGGTGCGCCATTTTGTTGAGCGCGTTAAAGAGAAGGCCATTGGCGCCGATGTATTGGGCAGCCTCTCTCCCGCACAACAGGTTCTGGCTATCGTCAATGAGGAATTGGTAGAAATGCTGGGCGGTTCCCAGGGACAGAATAGACTCGACCTTGGTGGAACGCCGCCAAATGTGATAATGCTTGTTGGACTGCAAGGCTCCGGTAAAACGACCACTGCCGCCAAGCTTGCCAACTATCTTCGTAAACAGGGGCAGCGTCCTCTCCTGGTAGCCGCTGACATGCAGCGTCCCGCGGCAGTACGCCAGCTTCAGACGCTTGGCAAGCAACTCACTATACCAGTTTATGCAGAGCCGACCGGAGCTAACCCCGTCGATATCTGTGTTCATTCTCTCAACTATGCTCGTGAACAGGCCGCCTCTGTCGTTATACTCGACACGGCGGGCCGTTTAAATATCGACGAGCGTATGATGCAGGAAGTTACGAGTATTCGCAACAAAGTGCAACCTCGCGAAGTATTATTGGTAGCAGATGCTATGACCGGTCAGGAAGCAGTTCATGTAGCAGATGACTTCAATAAAGCTGTCTCCCTGACAGGGATGATCTTAACCAAGATGGAAGGTGACGCCAGGGGTGGCGCGGCACTCTCGATCCGTTCAGTAACGGGAGTACCGATCAAATTCATGGGTGTCGGCGAAAAAACTGACGCTCTGGAGCCTTTCTATCCAGATCGCCTGGCTTCGCGTATCCTTGGCATGGGCGACGTACTCTCCCTGATTGAACGGGCACAGGAAACCATCGACGAGGAAGAGGCCATGAAGGCCCAGGCCAAATTACAACAGGGCAAGTTCGACTTCGATGATTTCCTCAGCGCCATGCGCCAGCTCAGGCGTATGGGACCACTGCGACAGGTCATGGAGATGATGCCTGGCTTCAACAAGTTGGCTGCCATGCCAGAGATGGAAGAAGCTCTGGAAGGTGACCAGATGAAGCATATCGAAGCAATGGTCCTTTCCATGACTAGAGAGGAACGGCGTAGTCCTGAGATCATCAATGGCAGCCGGCGCAAACGTATCGCTCGTGGTAGTGGTACGACCGTCCAGGAAATCAACCAGCTGCTTGAGCAATTCAACGAGATGCGTCTCATGGTTCGCCAGATGAGCACTGGCAAGGGCAAATGGGCTCAGTTCGCCCGCCAACAAGGCGGCGCGAGCATCCCTGGTATGCCTGCTTTACCAAAACCACCTGGTGGGAGTGGGAAGAAAACCGGCAAGGCCGCGCGCAAAGAAAAACGAAGACATAAAGCCAAAAGCGGGAGGAGGTAATCCTTTTATGCACAATGTACATTCTGTATTTACATCGCGCCGGGTTACTCAGGCGATGCTGGTAATGCTCTTACTTGGCTTGACCGTCCTGACAAGCGCCTGCGGCGGTAATGCCCAGTCCCAACAGCAGGCAAGCCAGAATAAGACGCGGCTTGATCAGCTCACTCAGCATGCGCTATCAATTGGGATACCGGCAACTCTTCTCAGCCCTATTCTGAAACAAGAACAAAAACTTAGTAGCACTGGCGCCCCCTTGTCACTGTTTAGCGACCAGCCTGCTACAGACTACTATACAAATCTAGCAAACCAATATTCGACTCTCCTGGGACAGACCCAGCAACTGATTACTACTTCTACCGATCAGTACCAATACCAGGCCCAGAACGATTTGCAAGTGTTCCAACAGGCCCTCGCTCGTAGAAGTTCACAGCATATAGGCAATGTCCAGCCCTTCTCCGATACATACACTAATGACCAATTACTTTTCTCGTCAGCAAAGTATCCTAAAGATTTTGTGCTCGTCAGCCAGGAAGCCCAAAAAGCCACAGACGCGCTGGGCTTAATGGGAGCTACCTACATTCAGCTCACAACTTTTAAGAATACCATTAACCAGATGCAGCAGGCTCAAATCGATGTCACTGCCATGCAAACGCAATATCAGAGTGACCTGCAAGACTTCAATAACGCCACAAAGTCAAGCGAATTTCGCAATCTTAGCAAGCTGATAGATGCACAATACCAGCTTGCAGTGGTAAATTCTATCGCGGCCCTTCCTTATGTCAGCGCTGCTAAACTCAGTGAGTTTAAATCACAGCTCAACCTGCTGAAAACCTATGGTATGGATGCAAGCGCCTATCAAAAACGCTACAATGCTGACCAGGCGCAGATGAATAATGCCAGAACCATTCAAGACTACCTGGCCATGTCCGCGCGCATCGATGCGGACATGGCCTCCATGCATAATGATCTGATACAGGGTGCATCCTCGTACCTGATTGGAGCACTTGACCGCGCCGCCAGGGCATGGGGACAGGCTCACCTATACCATGATAAGATCGATGGGAATAAATATATTCTCGATGCGGGCTATACTCTCAATGGCATTGGTTTCTGGTTGAACCGGGAACTTGGTTGGGCCTATACCCCCCAGGATTTCCAGTCCGTAGTCGATGATGAGAATAATGAGTTCTTCAATCTGCACATGCTCGAGGCAGACTATAGCGACAAAACTCCATACAACCGGCCTCATGCCACCGACTTCCAGATGATCAATCACTATCACGTCTCCGGACAAATTATCGTCGTCTCAATGGTTGAACAGGCAATGCGTGTGTACCAGAACGGCAAATTAGTGAAAGCCTTCTACGTCACAACAGGGCGTGTGGAGCGCCCTTCATTACCCGGTTACTGGACGGTGCAGGACCGCAAATCACCGGATGTTTTCAAATCGACTGATCCAGTAGGGTCTACCTACTGGTATCCTGATACGCCTATCCAGTATGCGATTCTTTATCACTGGGGTGGCTTCTTCCTCCACGATGCATGGTGGCGCCAGGACTTTGGTCCCGGCACCCAGTTCCCACATACTGATTCTGGCGGTACTGGTATTGGGAACTTCGATGGCAGCCACGGTTGTATCAATATGCGAACACAGGATGCTGCCTGGCTCTACGCAAACACCAACTGGAATACACAAATTCTGAATTACTAAGAGTACGTGAGGGAGCAGTCACAATTCCTCCGCTTCTCAAAAAGAGGCTCGCCACTTCGTGGTGGTGAGCCTCTTTTCGTATGTTCTATCACTCTTAGGCAGCGGCGGTAACAGCCCCTCTTGCACCACAGGCAATTGGTGGTAGAGGTCAGCACCTGTCAGACCAGTGCGCCAGCTTTTAGCTCGCGCCAGGTCTCGCAAAAAGTCACGCTGTAAATCTATCTCCCAACGCCTGCCACGTAAGGCTGATGGCGCGTCGTGCAAAAGCAATATCGTTGCGCGGCTCAATCCTATCCAAATCTTCAAAGAAAAAGCCGCAACTCGTGAAACTGTATTGGTGATAAAATTGCGCCTCCAGCAGCAGTCGTGTACGTTCCGCCAGCTCTGGATTCTCCAACAGGCGCTCTTCCTTGCCATATTGCGCCCAGAAACTCTCAGGTGTCACCCAGCCATTGTACAGTTCAAGGTAAGCATTGCGTGCCGCCCATGGGTCAACCAGCGTCTCACCCGCGTACTGTTCAAAGAGTTGATCGCCACGTTGCGCTAGCCTATTCAATGCTCTGCGCAGTTTTCCCTTCCAGCTACTATCTCCCTCGGTACATTCACAGCCTGTATCCCATCGCGCCACGCCGTGCTCGCAACTCCAGGCGCTTGGTACGCGCAATCCCACTTCTTTTGTGGCAGGATACATTTGTAGGTAGCGCTCCAGTGTACATACTTCAAAGCCATAGGCTGGCGCACCAGTCTGTATCAGATGGGCCATGAACTTATCGCGCCAGGGCTTATGATGTCCATACAGTTCACCGTCTGTGGCGATGAGTATCAACTGTGGTTCCCCCGCGTCGCTTTTGCTCTTGACAAGTTGACCCGGTAAGTAGGAAGCCGCAAAGAGGTCTGCATTGCTGGTGGTATCCAAGTCAAAAGAGACCCCTCCTGATAATGGTGCGTTATAAAAGAAGACGGAGATACTGCGGCCCCCAAACAATTGCACAACGTATGGCTCCGTAGGGTCAACCGGCGTAGCAGCCTGCCAGGGCGCCAATACCGTATAGATGATCCCATGTTGCGCCAGCAGGTCCAGGCTCTCCAGATCTACAGCCGTTTCCGCCAGCCACATCCCACGCGCATCATGCCCATAACGCCGGCGAAAGTCCCGTAACCCCCACAGAATCTGTGTGTTTTTATCGCGTGTGTTTGCCAACGGGAGAATGGTATGGTTATAAGCCTGTGCCAGGGCATTTCCCACCCCATGGCGCGTCCTATGTTCATGTTCAGCCGCAATAACTTTCTGGTAAACTGAGGGATGATGTTGCTCCAACCACGCGGCCAACGTCGGACCCAGGTCGTAACTAATAGAAGCAAAATTGCCCGCCTCAGCGTTGGGACGGTAACATTCAGTAGTAATCTTCTCGTTAAAATTAACGTAAGGAGTCGCTCCAGGTTCGACTGGTATGATGCCAGTGAAAGGATTTTCGCGCGGGGGCTGATAAAAATGCCCGTGCAAGCAGAGGTAGGCACGACCCGTTTGCGGGATTATGGCAGAGCCCTCAATAGTATTTTTAATCATATGACCACCTTTCTGGTAAACAACAGAATCGGCACTGTCACTACCAGAGCAAAGCAAACATTCCCCTTTATCTAGTCTAACGAATAGAACTGGCTACAAAGATTCGCTTCATGCTCTCTTTAATACATATGCTGCACTATAAAAACGTATTCTATACGCAAATTGGAGGCGATTATAACCTGGAAGGGCGCAAACTGCGCCCTTCCAGGTTATAACAAACTTACGCGCTTAATCCGCGCAGCCTGCCGCCACCCTGGGCACTCAAGATGAACTCCTCGTAAGCTTCGCGCAACTTAGGGTAGCGCAGCAGAAAGAAGCCTGCATACTCCTGCGACAACGGACGAGGCTGGCGCAATAGGCGCATATTCACTTCTTTCAAAAGGCGATTCCCCTTCTTGCCATTGCATTGTTTGCAAGAGGCTACGAGATTTTCCCACGTGCTTTTACCGCCACGTGAACGCGGGATAACATGATCAAGCGTCAGATCGCGGCTACGTTTCCCGCAATACTGGCACGTTTCATCATCGCGTAGCAGGATATTCGCCCGAGACGGCTGAAGAGCCACACGAGGCACCCGTACATTGGCCAACAACTGCACAATAACGGGCCGTTCCAGCTCAAGACGTCGAGCTTCAATACTCTCTTCGATCAAACTACGAACACTCTCGTCTACGAAGGTGACTTTCTGTTTGGAAAGCAGCACAATGAGACGACGCTCAGGGATGACCGAGAGAGGCTGTAGTGAGGAATTCAATACAAGAACAGGCATGAATGGCTTCCTTTCCTCTCTGTCAGAGCCGATAATCACAGCAGACAGCGAGGAAGAAGCGGAGGCGCAGGATAGGGAAGGGAAGTGACCCACCCCCTCAGCTTCTACTGCCGTCTGTGGCGACGACTAGTTGGATACGGATACAAGCGCCTTGCACGTCCAGGTGAGCATGGCACAACGGTACGTAGACTACTTATTGGTCGGTCTATAGATAGATCGCCATAAGCAGGCATCAGATCACAACATCCTGCTAAAGCAGTTGGATGTATCTGATACGTCCGCATTCCAAAACTCCTTACACTTTCTTCTGTAACCTGATAACGTTTCGCGACACTTCTTAGCTTGCAGTTCCCTTATGCGGGTAAACATCAAGGAATTAAGTGTGCCATCCTGGTCGGGGTGAGAGGACTTGAACCTCCGACCTCAGCGTCCCGAACGCTGCGCGCTAGCCGACTGCGCTACACCCCGGTTTGACAATCCGTGCAAGTACTTTTTAACTAACCCTACAATGGACTATAATAATTGTGCCAGTTACACCTGAGCATTGCTGCTGAGCGATTTTAGCACATTCCCTGCTCAAGTGTAGTATAGCATACGTCGTCAAGATTTCGCAATAGGAGAAAAGGCTCGTTTTATCCGCTCGATAAAAGAACATAGAACAATATCAGGCAGCCAAATGCCAGGTAGATTGCGCCAAAGACATAACCCATAGCCATGCCGGTCGTCGCTATTTCTTTCGACCACGACAAGCCTGAAATTGCCCTGGCTCTGCGCTTACCAATATGTCCAAAGATAACCGCGAGAACTGCTGGCACAAGTGCCACCACAAAAGGTATAAAAATGGTAAATGAAAAATTGTCTATACCAAAGTACAATCCCAAAAAGAAGATCCTATGAAAGAGAAGACGGGTAACACTATGCTCAGAATAGCCAGGGAGACGCTGGCAACAGCCATAGGATTCCCTCTTTTTTGAGCCGTAGAACCTCTATATACTGTAGAGGTTGTAGAAGTGCCGCCTGTACCTGGAGCAGTCCAACCCAACTGGGTCAGCCTTCCCATATTCATTGCTCCCGCTACCGTAGATACCGCAGCCCCTGCCCCCATAACTGCATCCAACGTCTGCACTGGTGGCTGTAGTGACTGCGCGACAGTTGCCGCTGTTACCGGCGGTTGCGCCCCCCGCAGTCCTCTGGCCGGCAGACCTTGCCAGTGTTGCATGGACCAGGATTGAGCGATGCGTTGTAACTTCTCTTTCACAATGGTGATGCTCTCAGGCCGCTTTGCTGCATCCATCTGCACCATTTGCACAATCAGTTCCTCAAGATCGCAAAGCTCAGGCTGATCCTCTACTTGCAAAGAAGCAAAGCGAAAAGGCATCTGCGAGGGATCATCTCCTGTTAACAATTGATGCAGCAACACGCCAAGACCATAGATATCAGAACGCGGAGTTGTTTGCGCTTTCCCATATTGCTCTGGCGCGGCATAACCGGGAGAGCCGAAGGGTATGGTATCTTTAGCCTGCCCCGGCTTGAAGTGGCGTGCAATACCAAAGTCAATGAGAGCAATGCCCGCGCCAGGCCTGAGTATAACATTGGCAGGTTTGAGATCGCGAAAAATAATGGCTGGCTGACGCGAGTGCAGGTACTCAAGCACAACGCTGAGCATTATGCCGATCTCAAGTACTTCGCCGGTGGCAAGCCGGGATTCCGGCATCGTCTCCAGGTGTTTCTCAAGTGTTATCCCTTCGATGAAATCCATCACCAGGTACCAGCACTCGCTGTCGGAGAAGTGGTCGTAAATGCGCGGAAGATTGGGATGCTTCAGGCCAGATAACACGGTCATTTCGCGGTTAAATGCCTCCGTGGCCTCAATTACTTCTTGAGGCCTCAAGCCACCCAACGTGATCGCCTTGATAGCCACCGTATGCTCATCTTGGAGGGTATCTACGGCTTTATAGACGGCGCTGAAGCCTCCCTCGCCTACCTGGGAAAGAATACGATAGCGCTGGTGCAGCAATTGATGGCTATTCATCGTCGCCTTTTGCAACAGCGGTGCCGTAATTTTCAAAGATAGCCCACAAGCAAAGCACACTCCAGCATCTACTGGATTGGCCGCTCCGCAGCGTAAACAATAGCGATCAGCAATGATCATGCGACTTACCTAACTTCTCACTTTGACGAGCTAAAAAAGTAGTCCTCTATAGAGTATAGACGTAATTCTTTTCATAAAAGTAGGGGCGAATGACCCATCTTTTGCGGCTTATTTCCCGATGTTAAAGCGAAAATGAGCGATATCGCCGTCTCGTATGACGTAATCTTTCCCCTCAAGCCGGACCAATCCCTTTTTCATAGCGGCAGCGAACGAACCGCACTCCATAAAATCCTCAAAGCGCGTCACTTCCGCGCGAATAAAACCCCGTTCGATATCCGAATGGATCTTTCCTGCTGCTTCTGGCGCCTTCGCACCCTTCGTCACTGTCCAGGCGCGCACCTCGTCCTCGCCCGCCGTCAAAAACGTGATCAGGTTCAGTAGTCGATAGCCGACCTGAATGACGCGATCAGTTCCTAGTTGTGGGAGTCCAAGCGACTCCAGGTACTCGTGGGCATCTTCTTCGGACAGTTCCGCCAGCTCGGCCTCCAGCCGCGCGGAGACAGCAACAACCTCAGCCCCCTCAGCTTTGGCACGATTAGCAACGATCGCGATCCCTTTCAGCTCACCTTCCAGGCTATCGATATCCACGTCCTCACCACCAGCTATACGTTCCAGCACATCATTCGCGGCTCCCAAAACATCCTCGCTGACATTCAACACAAACATACGTGGCTTCAAAGTCAGCAGAAAAAGCTCATCCAGCACCGCGTGATCCTGCGCGAGTAGCTCAACCTGGTTGATCATCCTCAGTTCGTTGAGCGCTTCTTGCAGCAGATGCAGCACCTCTAATTCTTGTACATATTTCTTATCACCAGATTTCGCAGCCTTCTTTGTGCGCTCGATACGCCTCTCTACCGTCGCGAGATCGGTCAAAGCCAGTTCGGCATACAGGCTGTCCAGGTCACGATTCGGATCAATATCACCATAAATGTGTGGAACGTTGCTATTCGCAAAAGTACGCAGTACAATCGCCAGTGCATCGGCATTGCGAATATGCCCCAGGAATTCCGCGCTCAATCCTTCGCGTTTCTCCTTGTGTGCTTGTGCTGCCTGTCCCATGCCCGCTACATCCACAAACTCTACTGTTGTGGGTGTGACCTTCTTTGGCTTAAATATATCCGCCAGCGGCTGCAGCCGCGCATCTGGCACCTGGACAACCGCCAGATTTGCTTGCACAGTACTTGTCGCATAGCCGCTTATCGGTGCGCCAGCCTTCGTTAACGCATTAAATAACGTCGTCTTCCCACTTTGTGGCAAACCAATAATACCTATAGTAAGAGCCATATCTCTGCTATTCCTTCTCTACGTCTTACTCTCCTGAAAAATATAGTGCATTTTCACTTTGTAGCTTGAACTATTCGAAAGTACTTCTATCCAATCTATTTTACTACTTCTCGCCAATGTTAGCACGCTTTTCATCATTCGGCAGTGTAGGATTGAGCATAACTCAGCTTCCATTGCCAAAGGCAGCGCGAGAATAAAAAAAGCACCACTTGACCTTGACGTAAAGTCAGCCACACACTACAATATGTACAATCAATATCTATTCCCAGGTACTGGATGGAGGAAACCTGCTATGCCCTTGTACGAATACTACTGCTCAGACTGCAGATCCAAATTTGAACTTCTTGTCAGCCACCAGCACGCCGATGACGTTGTCTGCATGAAATGCCATAGCGAAAAAGTTCGTCGTCTCCTCTCCGTCTTCGCCTCTCCTCACGGCAGCAGTGATGATACCAGCTACGAAGAGATGGCATCATCTATAGGTAGCTGCGGTTGTGGTGGTGGCAGCTGTGGCTGCAATTAAACAGGCCAGGTTCATTCATCATGTTTAATAAAGTCAGTTATCGGCGCGGCGTGATAGAGGGCATCGTCCTCTACACACTGGGTCGACTGGGCGCCCTGGTAACACCCGCTTTCTTTCCCGATTGGCTCTACGTGGCCGTTCCCCTGCTCTTTCTTGTTTTCGAATACATACTGGGACCGGTCTGGGCAACGTGCCGCATAGCATCGACGAAACGTGAACGCCTCAGCAAACGCTTCTGGTTACTCGGTCCGTGTATGGCAGCGCTTTGCCTGGGTATTGATCTGGTGATTACTCTTACTTGTGGTCTCTCCGTAAACGCCTTCGGTGGCGTGCAGCAAGGGCCTGCCCTCTGGCGACTCTTCATTACAGGCCCGAATCACCTCAGCCTGCTTGAGCTTGGTTTCTACGAGCTAAAAAGCGCTGCTCTCCTCTGTTCCTTCTTCACCCTGGATGTCGTCTGTACCCGTCTGGCTATGGGTGGTTTTCTACGCTTTACCATGCCCGCCGGAGGAAATCGGGTCACACTGTAAAAAGCGCGCCGGCGGATAAATCCAAAACTTCGGCCTGACACGCCGACATCCTGCATTCCAGCATCACCATAGAAGAGGGAACCTCCAGATACCCTCTTCTACACTCATGGAGATATTTAATCTATCTGGGCCTTCTGCAATTTGCCACTGTAGTCGGTGTAGACCACCTTCCACTCGGTAAAAACATCAAGCCCTGCAATACCTGCTTCGCGATGCCCATTGCCCGTGCCACGGTTGCCACCAAAGGGAAATTGAATCTCCGCGCCCGTCGTGCCGGAATTGATATACAGAATACCCGTGGTGATATCGCGCATCGCCCGCTGTACACGATTGATATCCTGAGTATAGATGGCACTCGACAAACCGAATTTGCTATCGTTGTTGACGGCGATGGCCTCTTCAAATGATCCCACCTCGATAAGCGAGAGCGTCGGTCCAAAGATCTCCTCCTGAGCCAGGCGCATCTCTGGACGCACATCGGTAAAGAGCGTGGGACGATAGAAGTGTCCTTTTGCCAGCTCACCCTCGTCGGCGATAGACCCACCGGTAACGAGCGTCGCCCCTTCGGCCTTGCCAATCTCGGTATAGCTATGGATTTTTTCAAGCTGCGCTGCATTGATCACCGGACCAACATCGACCGTTTCATCCAATCCATTCCCCAGGCGCAATTGTTCAATCCGTGGCAGCAGCCTCTTCAGCAACTCCTTGCGCACTGCACTATGCACGATAACACGACTGCAGGCAGTACAGCGCTGTCCCGTTGTCCCGTAGGCGCTCCACAAAATCCCCTCCACCGCCAGGTCGATGTCGGCATCATCCATCACGATCACGGCATTTTTGCCGCCCATCTCCAGTGAGACACGTTTGAGCGATTTCGCCGCCTCAATGGCAACGTGCCGCCCCAATTCGGTGGAGCCGGTGAAAGAGACAACCGCGACATCGGGATGGTGCAGCAACGCCTCACCAACAGTACCACCCGGACCGAAGACGATGTTCACGACCCCTTCCGGTAAACCTGCCTCATACAGGATTTCGACCAATCGCAGTGCGCTCAAAGGCGTATCACTGGCAGGTTTGATTACCACCGTGTTCCCGGCGACAAGCGCGGGAAACATCTTCCACGTGGGAATAGCGATAGGAAAGTTCCACGGCGTTATACAGGCCACAACGCCAATCGGGTCACGCATGGCAATGCCCGACTTGTTCGGCAGTTCGACAGGAACGCTATATCCAAAAAGCCTGCGTCCCTCTCCGCCCATATAGTAGGCCATATCGATGCCTTCCTGCACATCACCTCGTGTCTCTTTGAGGACTTTGCCCATCTCCTGCGTCATCGTACGCGCCAGCTCCTCTTTATGCCGTGTTAGAAGCTCTCCAACCCGGAAAAGAATCTCTCCGCGTTTAGGGGCTGGTACCAGCCGCCATGTATCAAAAGCAGAACGAGCGGCAGCAACGGCGGCATCCGCCTCAACCTTTCCAGAGAGAGGAAAGTGGCCTATTAGCTCTCCGGTGGCTGGATTGTTATTGGGGAACGTCTGGCCGCTCTGCGTGCTCTGCCATTTTCCCCCGATGTGATTTTGAAATACTCTGGCTGTGGTGGTCATGGGGTAATCTCCTGTAGATTGTTTCGAAAAATCAAAAAAACACGTTATCAGTATACCTCATGTAATGTACCAATAACGTGCTTTTTAGAAAATGTTAGAGAATGCTCTTGTTGAGGGTTGCCAGAAACTCCATGTTATTGCTTGTCTTGGACATATGCTGTAACAACGCCTCCATCGCCTCCAGGCCACGCTGGTCGGCTAGCGTAGAGAACATACGGCGCATAACAACGACAGCACGCAGAGTCTTATCGTCGAGGAGCAGTTCTTCGCGGCGGGTGCTGGAGAGAGAGATGTCAATGGCGGGGAAGACACGGCGTTCCGCAAGCTTGCGGTTCAGTACCAGTTCCATATTACCGGTACCTTTAAACTCTTCGTAAATTACGTCATCCATACGGCTACCTGTATCTACAAGGGCAGTGGCGATAATCGTCAGGCTGCCGCCCTCTTCGATTTTACGAGCCGCTCCAAAGAAGCGCTTCGGTGGGAACAACGCGCTCGGATCAAGACCGCCAGAGAGTGTACGTCCGCTTGGCTGCACTGCCAGGTTATAGGCACGGCTCAAGCGCGTAATACTATCCAGCAGGACCACTACGTCACGTCCACCTTCCACCAAACGTTTGGCCCGTTCCAGAACCATCTCAGCAACACGCGTATGCGCCTCAGTTGGCTCATCAAATGTTGAACTGATGACTTCGGCACGCACCGAACGTTTCATATCGGTGACCTCTTCTGGCCGTTCGCCGATCAAGGCAATCATCAGATGTGCATCATTATAGTTTTCAGTAATCGAGTTAGCGATAGATTTGAGCAGCATGGTTTTACCAGCCTTTGGCGGGGAGACGATCAAACCACGCTGACCACGCCCAATGGGGGCAACCAGGTTGATAATGCGACCGGAGATATTTGAGGGGCCTGTTTCCAGGTTAAACATCTCACGGGGGAAAATCGGGGTTAAGACATCAAAATGGGGACGACGCTTAGCAATTTCAGGATCTACACCGTTAATGGCTTCAACACGTAAAAGACCATAGTACTTTTCATTATCCTTAGGAGGACGAACCTGGCCAGAGACCATATCGCCAGTGCGTAAGCCAAAGCGGCGAATTTGCGACTGGGATACGTACACGTCCATATTCCCTGGAAGGAAGCGTTCTTGCCTGAGGAACCCGAAGCCATCTTCCACAATTTCCAGCACTCCAGCGCTAAAGATATTTCCCTGCTGTTCGGTGTTGGCTTGAAGAAGTCGGAAAACGAGGTCTTGTTTTTTGAGGGCGGTGTAACCTGAGAGTTCGAGGTCGCGAGCGATGTCGCGAAGCTCAGTGATAGTTTTTGTTTCTAGCTCAGCGATATTCACGTTGTGTTGGGCGAAGCAAATCCGTTGGGAGCAACACGCCCATTCTCCTTTCTGCGATGAACCTTGGCAGGTATGGTGGGAAAAATTACTTCTGTTACATATACGGGACTAGTTTCTTTTAGGGAAATACCTTAAATACTTGTGGTGACAACGATGCTAAGTTCATGGGAAATGCAAGAGGTGTCGGCCAAAGTGTCTTTGACAGTGTACATACTACAACACACACAGGAACCAGTATAGCGGGACTATTTGATGGGTGCAGCACATACCTCTGAAGCTAGCTCTAATATATCACAGGCACAAATAGATGTCAAGGAATTTTCCCCGTTTTTAGAAATCTGCCATCCTCTAATATAAATGTCAGCGATATTAATAATCGACTCATCAAGTTAAATGATGCTTAGTAAAGCGAAAAACCAATGAAATATGTCAAATGACCCATGTTTTCATGTCCAAATTCCGCTATGCTTGGGCGTATAAAGAATAGATACACAGGAAGGAGTTGTAAATCATGCATACACAATGTCTTACAGCCAACGCAACAAAGCTCGAAACAAATGCCATCTATCCAGGCACAACCATGACTGAGGACCTCATTGCCGATACCTTCATGATAAAGGATTGGTTTGCAACTACCCCTATGCTTCCAGCGATACCAACGTACCAGACACCTGACGAGGAAGAATTGCACACCTCATTCGAGCATGCCATAAGTGGTCGTCTTATCGCTGTAAACAGACGGCTGAGTCTCGTCAGTGGCCCTCTCACTACGTCAGAGCAAGTACACTTACAAATCACGAAGCCATTACAACAAACATACGTTGCAGCCAACGCGACCAATCATAAGCCAACTCCCCGCTCTACAGACCACGCAAATACAAAGTGGCTGGAAACTACCTGGCAGCGTACTGTCCTGCTCGCCAGCGTGGCCTTGATATTCCTCCTCGCTGGCTTTGATATTATGGGCCTCCTCGTCTTACATGCACATTAAAGGCCTTTACACTTGACCGAACCACCAATTTACCGTAATCTATAATAGAGACCAGGAAACGTAACGCAACAAGATAACTCGAAGGGAGAGCAGGTGCAACAGCAACCAAGAAGGACGCAATTTTCTTCACGCTACGGAGGAGGCATCCCCAATGTAACCTCCGCGGTAGGCGTGGAAGAAACAGTCGGTCGCTTACGCGCCAGGCGCAGTTCCCTCTTCACACAGACAGTCATCTGGGTAACAGGGCTGATCTGCCTGGCACTGCTCCTTAGCTCACTGGCCCAGGCATGGTCCAACAGCCAGTTGATGCAACGCGTTACAAGCGCACAGCAGCAGTATCAACAGATTCAGGACAAGCACGACTATCTTACAAAACTCGCGAATTATTACAAAGACCCGTTTGTAATCGAGAGCGAAGCTCGCCAGCAACTAGGTTATGTCCGGCCGGGAGAGTACCCTGTAATAATCATAAGCTCGACCAGCCAGCAGCAGCCAATCGCTGTACATCACCAACGACCTCCTGTCCAGCAAGGCTTCTGGCAGGAATGGTGGAACGCCTTCTTTGGAAACTAAGTGGAAAGCTCTGCAACAGCCCTATAAAAAGTCCTGATCAGCTTGACAACAATTGTGTATAGATGTATAACATTAAAGTAACATTGTAAATGCAATGAGGTAAAAACGTGGAACCACACTACCCCTGTACAGAACCAATCCTCGTGAATACTCTGCTCCAGTTTTGGCTGGAGCTTCTTGGATTTGGACTCGTCAGGCGTTTCGTCGTTTGAATAGATTTCTCTTTTAACGGAACGCACCTGATAAGCGTTCCGTTTTTTTATTACAAAACCAATGAACTCATTTTTATTGTTCGTATGAAGGAGTACATGTATGCGTCCATTAATAGGCATTCCTTGTCAGGCAGACTACCGTGAAGGGTCTGGCCATCCCATCTATTGCAATAATCGCTCCTACGTCCATGCTATCGAACACGCGAGTGGTGTTCCCGTTCTCATTCCTATGGTTAACGACCTTGGAACGCTTCATACTCTCCTTGAACGCCTGGATGGTATATTATTCTCCGGCGGAACCGACATTCAACCCGTACACTATGGTGAAGACCCCCATCCCCTGCTTGGTAAAGTAGACCAGCAGCTCGACGAGCTAGAATTAACAATGGCGCGCTGGGCATTAAAAGAAAATATACCCACCCTTGGCGTCTGTCGTGGGATGCAGCTTGTCAATGTTGCCCTCGGTGGTACCCTCTACCAGGACGTGGATGCCCTGGCCTCACCGACTATCAAGCACAGTAAACGTGAATTGCCACGCGACACACTCATACACAGCATACATATCGAAGAGGGCAGCAAAATGGAGGAAATCTTCGGTACGCGCGAAATCCTGGTCAATAGCCTTCATCACCAGGCAGTAAAAGAACCTGGCCGCGGTGTACGTATCAGCGGTCGCGCCGAAGATGGCATCGCCGAGCTACTTGAAGTCCCAGAAAAACACTTTGTCGCCGCCGCCCAGGGTCACCCAGAAGAAATCTATATGCTCGAACCCGTCTGGGCCAACCTCTTCAGCGCCTTTGTTGAGTCTTGCAGCACCCGCAATACCTCAACATTTGTCATGAGTAACCTACAGGTAGCCTTTGGCGCCTGAACAACATACCAGGACATGAGATGTGGGGAAAGATCCCACACCTCATTTTTGTTGACATTCAATGCCAAGACGCGCCATTATTGGACAGAACACTGCCTTGCGCATGGCTAAAGTATCCTTCAATGGCGCGAGGCACAGCAGGCAGATCACTTCTGCTCAGAATGCTCTTCGTGAGAAAGCCGCTGCTGCAGGTGTAACTGACCAATTTCTTCAAATTCGGCTTCCATATCCCTGCGCACAAAAAGTTCTGCCTCCTGGCGCGAAATTCCCTTTTGTCGTACGCAGGCGATGATCCGATTGACATATGAGTGGCTGATCTCCGCGCGCTGCCACTTTAAATTGGGCATCGGCCGCAGGTTTAAGAGCGAGAAAGGGTGAAATTCATGCTCGCGGAAGGCAAGCGACAACAGTTGCGCATACTCAATCACCGCTTGACAGGTCATTGGACGAGTAAAAAAGCGGGGTTGTGTGCTCGAAATAATCAAAACGCCCGCGATACGTCCCGCGCGCGTCACCGGATAAGCACAGGCGCTGCGCTCAAATTCGTCAATCTCGACCTGTGAACGTTCACTTTCGCTGAAATTGTCCCACGTCTGTAGACGATCAAGCATAGCCGTATTTCCCGCCAGCGTGGTACTCCCCAGGTATGTATGATTCTCAAGCGCAAAGGTCCAGGGATAATTTCCTCGCATCGTTACTTCAACCAGCGAGTGCACACCATCCTCACGAGCAGGCATCAATTTCGCATAAGTAATCGCTAGCCCCTGGCGTTCAGCGTCAAGGTGAAGCAGTGCATGTTCAAATATTGCCTGGGTAATCTGCCACTGACGGGCGTCATCATCAATAATCGTCGTAAACAATTCTATGACGCGACGATAAATATCCTCATGAACTCCGGTCAAATCAGTGCGCTCTTGATATCCGTTTTCAGCTACAACAGGGTGCTCTGGCTTCTCCTGAGTAGGCACAAAAACTTCCTTCTGCTTCTTTGGGCGCCCCCGCCTTCTTGGCTGCCCAGCTGAGTCATCCCCAGGACTCATATTACATTCCCTTCTTCAGCGCAAAAATACATCATGATACAAGATACAGTGTTTTTGATTATTAGCTGAATGGCCCATGAGTAGTATACCACAAAACGTATACATTGTTTTACATAACCATTCCGAAAGGATGCAGGGGGGCGATTGCCCCGGTAAGCTATCTTTTCTATCTCACTTCGGCCAGATGTATCTTCTCATATATCACAATGTAAATCACAAAAGTACTACAATGTTAAACATATATTGCCTTTTCAAAATATCATCTGTTATACTTTCATCACTAATTTAAACATCCTGGTGTTTCAAATAATCTAATGAGACGGGGGAAAGGTTATGGCAACTAACAATACCGTTCACGTAAATGAGTGTGGTCTGCCACTCAACGCCATTGAATGGCTAGAAACGCACCACATCAGCAAAATCGTTGAGCGGAGGCAAATGATACGCGATCTCCAACTGAAAACAGGGAGTTTCATAGTTGATGCAGGCTGCGGACCTGGTCTATGGACACCACTCCTGGCCGAAACTATCGGACCACGTGGCCGCATCATCGGCGTAGATATTTCAGCGGAAGCTTTGGTCACGGCACAGCAGCGCAGTTATAAACAATGGTATCGCAGGCAAGTACAGTATAAATGCGCTGCATTTGAGGAATTACCGATCGCACCAGGCTCTGCCGATGTTATTTTTAGCGCGAACGTGAGCCAGTATCTCCAGAAGCCAATAGATACCTTTGCTGCGATGGGGCGCTATTTAACCAATGGGGGGCGCCTCGTAATCAAAGATATAGATTTCGGTACGTTGCGCTTTCACAATATTGATCCTGGCTTGCAGGCGCGGGTCTTCCAGGCTCGTGAACATTGGGAACAGTTGCGTCTAGACGAGGGTTACACCTTTGAGGATAGCTGGGTTGGCTCAAAGCTCGCAGGCTACCTCCGTGCAGCTGGATACGAAAATGTCCAGGAGAAGAGCTACCACATACTACGAAAATACCCGCTATCCAGGGAGTATCGCTGCTATCTACAAGGCATAGCCGAGTGGTTCGTCAGTGAGGGAGCACCGCTGCTTGCGGGCGAGGATATGACCAATTGGCTACAGTGTTTTCTGCATGAGACTCAGAATGTCCTGGACCAGGAGTCATTCGCCAGCGAAGAGACCGAGTTCATTGTAACCGGCGTCTGGAATAAGCGTCCTGCCACAAATATACGCTATTTCCATATGCGTGCCATCGTATAATCCTGAACACGATCCCCCCTTTTATCTACACAATAACACAAAATAAAACGGCCTTCCAGGCCGTTTTATTTTGTGTTATTACTCTTCGACTCGACGTTCTACGGTGTGTTATTCAACTGCTCAGCAATCATCGCAATAGCAATATCACCCACTAATGATTGCAATTGGCCATGAAGTTGACCCATATTCTCCATGCGAGCCGTGATGAATTCATGCTGCGAGGTTCCGCTGGCCAGGCCGGTAAGACCACGTTGCGCAGCCTCATACTCTTCACTAATTTGCGATAACAGCCTTGCTACTTCACTTCTCTGCTCCTGAGCTCCTAGCATAGTTCCCCTCCTGATTGCTGTAGTGACCTCTGAGCAACTTATACTTACGATTGATGTGATAATTGCAGCCGACAAATGTGTGATTGTTATTACAATGTTATTACTTGTTAGATACAAGAGCCAAACACACGTTTACATATTTATAGTATGCATGATATTACCCCTGTTGTCTAGTGTTTTGAGGGCCTTTTTTAACAACCAGGCTCTTTTTATGTGATATTTACATGTTTTTGTGCATGTACATACATCAGTATAAACAAAGTGATGTGTTCCTTACTATGAAGAGACGAATGATAGCGAGGAAAATTAAAAAGCTTAAGCACCAATGAGAAAGGGAGACACTGCAATCTCCCTTTCTCATTGGTGCTCATCACCCTTAGAAGTAGTGCTTAGTTGCGTAATGGCTTACCTGTCATCAAAATTGCCTGCATCCTATCCTGAGTCTTTTCCATACCGCAGAGAGTAAGGAAGGCTTCCCGCTCCAGGTCAAGGATATACTGCTCAGTAACCGGGGTATTGGGCGAACACTCTCCGCCCGTCAGCACACGGGCGAGATGACGAGCAATCACCGCGTCATGCTCGCTCACCTTTCCTGTCACTAAAAGGTTTTCAACTTGCTGCTCCAGCACCAGGCGAGCACCTGGCCCTGGCAGGATCATCATTGATGGCTGAGCGGGCTGCCACTTGCCCGCTGCTTGAGCATCGGCCAGGCGCAGGGCATCGGCCTTGGCGTCACGTAGCAACAGGTCACGATTTGTCGTAATGGCATCGCTTTTTCGCAGAAAACGCAGTTCCTGCGCTTCCACTGCGCTGGTAGAGACAGTGGCAACAGCAATGATCTCAAAAGCGCGGCGCGAAGGCGTAAACGGTCCCCCGGTCTTGCCCGCTTTTTGACTCTCCAAACTGGCTCCGTAGCGTAATAGCAGTTCTTTACAGCCGCCTCCCGCCGGGATCAGGCCAACTCCAACCTCAACCAGGCCGATATAGGATTCCGCGTATGCACGCGCATGGTTGGTGTGCATGATAATCTCACAGCCACCCCCCAGCGCCCGGCCTGCTGGTGCCGCAACAACCGGAATAGGACTATATTTCAGCAATTGGTGCGCCTGCTGCAGTCCATTGATTGCCCCTTCCAGCATCTTCCACTCCCCCTGCCTGGAGCCCATCAGCACCAGCAGCAGATTGGCCCCCGCTGAAAAGTCCGCCGCTTCGTTGCCAATGACTACTGCCCGGAATTGTTTCTGTCCCTCTTCGGCAACGTAACGCAACATCTCAATGATGCCTTCATCAATCGAGTTCATTTTCGTATGGAACTCGACACAGGCTATCCCATCGCCCAGGTCGATCAGCGCAGCAGAGCCATTATCTCGAATGAGCCCACTCTTCGTAGCGCCGGCAACCCCTCCCACATTTCCACTTTTCAGGGCCTCCAATGAGATCGTTCCCTCTGGTGTTAGCACCGGTTTGTAGCTGTGAGTATGAAAATCAAAGTACTGCCGCTGCCCCGTCGTACCAATATAGAATGTGCCCTGGCCGTCCACCTGGACGTGCCGTACAAGTTGCGGTATCTCCCGGCCTTGTAGCACTTTCTGCATAACATCAGGATGTTGTAGCAGTACGTCCCAGACCTCGAAGCTGCCCATTTCAAAATTAAAGCCCCAGCGCATGGCTTCATCAATAGCGACAATGCTATCAGCGATCTCCATGGCAAGGTCTGCTGCATAGATCAGCGAATCTGCTGTCGTCTGTCTCGCTAATTGTGCTGCCCGGTCATCCCCAGCCAGGATAGTCAACATGCGCTTTGCCGGGTCGCTGATATTGCGCGCCTCTCCGATGGAGGGATAGCGCACCTTCTGCTGCGGCTGGTACTCCAGGGTATTCAGGTTAAGTTCCAGGATGGTCGATCCGCCCTCTGGACTTTTGATGCGTTTATAAAAGCCCTGGCCGCTTTTTTCACCGAGCCAGCCGCGGCGAATCATCTCACGGACAACCTCCGGCATACGGAAAGTCTCGCGTTGGGGATCTTCTGCCGCATTTATATACAGGTTATCGGCGACATTGACCAGCGTATCCAGGCCGGACAGGTCAGCGGTGCGGAAGGCCGCCGAATTAGGCCGCCCCATATTTGGCCCCAGGATAGCATCGACCTCGCTGATACTATAGCCTTCGCTCAGCGCATACCGAAACGTCGCCATAAACCCGTAGGTGCCGATACGGTTGGCAATGAAGTTTGGTGTATCCTTGCAAAAGACAACACCCTTGCCAAGCACTTCCGTGGCAAATTGCTGCATAAACTGCAACAATGCTGGATCAGTGTCAACATCGGGCACAATTTCCAACAGGCGCATGTAGCGCACCGGGTTGAAGAAGTGTGTAATCAAGAAGTGCTGGCGGAAATCCTCGCTGCGCCCTTCGGTGAGCATATGTGCGGGTAGCCCAGATGTATTAGAACTGATGATAGTACCCGGAGTCAGCACTTGCTCAACTTTGGTGTAAAGGGCGTGTTTGATGTCCAGTCGCTCGACGACCGCCTCGATAATCCAATCGACGTCGGCCAGGTCCTCCAGGTCGTCCTCGATATTACCCACCGTCACAAGACTGGCAGCACGTTTACTATAAAAAGCCGCGGGACGGGCTTTGAGTGCCTTTTCCAACCCCATGCGCGCTATCTTATCGCGATCTCTTCCAGCATCCGGCGGTACGATATCGAGCAGGAGGCTGGGGATTCCGACGTTAGCGAGATGCGCGGCAATTGCCGCTCCCATCACTCCTGCGCCTAGCACCGCGGCTTTGCGAATATGATATGTCATAACTACGCCAACCTCTCGATAATCGTCGCCAGACCCTGGCCTCCGCCGATGCACAGTGTGGCGATACCAAACGTCTTATCCTCGCTTTGCAAATCATTGATCAGCGTGGCAATAATGCGAGCGCCGCTACAGCCGAGCGGGTGACCCAGGGCAATCGCGCCACCATGTGGGTTGAGTTTCTCCACATCGATCCCCATGGCCTTGACGACTGAAAGTGTCTGCGCGGCAAAAGCCTCGTTGATCTCAATGATATCAATGTCGCTCAATTGCATACCAGCTCTCTGTAGCGCCTTTTTCATAGCGGGCACCGGCCCAATACCCATAATATCTGGACGCACACCTGCTACCGCCATCGTATGCACTTTGGCCAGGGGGGTAATACCCAGGTCTCGCGCCTTTTGCGCAGACATCAATACAACCGCGGCTGCCCCGTCGTTGAGTGGGCTGGAGTTACCAGCTGTGACGGTGCCACCCTTGATGAAAGCAGGTTCGAGACTGGCAAGCTTCTCCAACGAGGTATCGCGGCGCGGCCCTTCGTCAATCTCCATGATGGTGCCATCCGGCAACCGTACCGGCACAATTTCGCGTTTGAATATACCGTTATCGGTGGCCGCGACTGCGCGCTGGTGACTACGCAGCGCGAAAGCATCCTGGGCCGCGCGACTGATGCCGTATTCTCGGGCCAGGTTCTCCGCTGTCATCCCCATCGGAATATAGCTGGAGAAGCCGTATTCCAGTTCGCATGGTGGATAGGGTGAGCTGGTCTCCTCATCCTCGCGAGACTTGATGAGACGTGGATTGAAACTGGGATTGAAGCCGCCCGCGGGCACGCGCGACATACTCTCAATGCCGCCAGCGACAAAGACCTCGCCCAAACCCAGCATGATGTTCTGCGCTGCCATGTTGACCGCTTGCAGGCTGGACGCGCAGAAGCGATTGACTGTAACGCCGCCAGCTGTCTCTGGCAGGCCCGCGAGGGCGCCAACGAGTCGCGCCAGGTTCATGCCCTGCTCTCCCTCGGGGAATGCGCAGCCAAGAATAACATCTTCGATCAACGAACGATCAAGCTGCGGCACACGCTCAACGGCTGCCTTGACGGCTATGGCAGCCAGGTCATCGGCTCGTACATCTTTGAGTACGCCTTTGTTGGCTCGCCCGATAGGCGTGCGTACCGCACTTACGATAACGGCTTCTTCCATATTCTCTTTCTCCTCTTTGCGGTTAAACATCCGACTCCAGTCTCACGGATGATACCATAAGTATGGCCTGTTAGCACTAGCTTGCCGTTTTGGTTATGGCATTCCCATGATGCAGCCATGTTGATATGCTCATTTACGCGCTCAAACTGCGTAATAGTTATTACACAACGAATAGTGTCGCCTGTAAAAACAGGCCGTAGAAAATCGAAGACCATCTACAATGGATATCCCTGTTTTTCAACAACGATTTTTGCCACTTCACGCTGAAGTGCGACGCCATTGAGCAAGTAGTCGCCAACATAAGAGCGAACCAGTTTCAATTCTTCCTCTACTTCGCTTTCAGCGCTGTTGGTCATGATCATCTGATCCAGGTTTGAGCGCATTCGCGAATGGGCCAGCCATGTCGCCAGTTGTGCCAGTTTCACATGAGTACTGCTGTTCTCGTCCCCACGACGCACCGCCTGCGTGGCACGGGCCAGTGCACTGTCGCTAGCATAAAGATCGATGAGCAGGTTTGCCAGGTATTCGATGAACTCTTCCTCGTTCTCCAATGCCCGCATATACTTCATTGCGATCTTCAAAGCCGAGTAAATCGTGACATCCTTTGCGCGCTCAAGGGCGTTGACGGCATCCCGTAACTCAGCAGGAATCGACTCGCCCGCGCCGTTGAGAGGTTGACCAGCGCGTACACGCGCCTCAATTGTTGGATACTGAGCCGTAAGGGGCAGCTTACCGGTGAGCACGCGGCTGAAGAGCGTACCCGAAGCGACCAGGCGGTTAATTTCATTGGTCCCTTCAAAAATGCGCTGGATACGTGCATCGCGGTATGCCTTCTCGATGGGATACTCTTGCATAAAACCGTAGCCGCCAAAGATTTGTACGCCCTCGTCAACAACCATGGCCAGCACTTCGCTACCATGAACTTTTGCCAGGGAGGCCTCGATCGCATATTCTTCAATAGCTTTGAAGGTTTTCTCCGTGTCGTTACCAGCGCTGCGGTGCGCCTGTTCAATGTTGGCCGCGGTACGGAATACCTCGCTCTCGGCGGCATACGTCTCGGCAGCCATGCGCGCCAGTTTTTTCTGAATCATGCCGAACTCGCTGATGAACTTGCCGAAGGCCTTGCGCTCGGTTGTATAGACGGCGGACATACCCAGCGCGGCGCGTGCGCCACCCACCGTGCCCGCACCCAGTTTTAATCGGCCAATGTTGAGGATATTGAAGGCGATCTTATAGCCTTTATGAATCTCACCCAGCAGGTTCTCTACCGGGACTTTGGTATCCTCAAAGTAGACCTGGCGAGTGGATGAGCCTTTGATACCCATCTTGCGCTCCTCGGCGCCAGTTGAGACACCAGGCCAGTTCGCCTCGACAATAAACGCCGATGGTTTTTCATTGCCGATACGCGCGAATGCGATCATCACATCAGCGAAACCAGCGTTCGAGATCCATTGCTTGGTACCGTTGAGAATATAATACTTGCCATCCTCGGATAGCTCCGCACGCGTGCTCAAACTCATAGCATCTGAGCCGACGCCGGGTTCGGTCAGCGCATAGGCTGAAATCCACTCACCTGAAGCCAGCTTCGGCAAATATTTCTGTTTCTGTTCCTCGTTCCCATAGAAGACGATAGGCATCGTACCTATGGTAGTATGCGCTCCAAAAGCGACGCTAAAAGAGGCTTCACGCAATTCAGACCCAACCAGGGAACTGGTCAGTAAGCCCAATTCCGCGCCGCCGTACTCCTCCGGTACGTCGATCATCAGCAGGCCTTGCTCGCCAGCTTTCTTGATAAGTCTCGGCAATACACCTGGCTCCTGGTGATCAATGGCTTCCGTCAATGGCAAAACTTCGCGTTCTATAAAAGTTGCGCTCAATTCCTCAATCCAGCGCTGTTCCTCGTTGCGTTGCTCCAAAGTAAAAATCTTATCGGCACTCTCGCTCACAGGGGTCGTTAAAAATGCGGTACCTGACTCCGTTGGTTTCATGGTAGTTGACATGCGAATTGGCTCTCCTTTGATTGTTTGATCGTGTTGCTGATACCAGACTGATAGGGCTGGAGCAAGCCCAGCCCGTATATAGCGTTACCGGGGCAAAGACAAGCCCGGCCCATACATCTCATTTTATTTCCTTCCTGGTCACTTTTAGTTCGCGACGCAGGACTTTGCCGATGAGAGACTTGGGCAAGGTCTTACGGAATTCGAGTATTTTGGGCACTTTATAGCCCGCGAGGTTCTGTTTGCAGTAGGTAAGGATGCTTTGTCGCGTCTCTTCCGAGGGCGCGAATCCCGGCTTCAGGATCACGAAAGCGGCAACGGTTTCACCTCTGTACTCGTCAGGGGTGCCTGCTACAGCGGCTTCTTGCACGGCGGGATGATGGAAGAGAACCTCTTCAACCTCGCGTGGGTAGACGTTAAAGCCACTGGCTTTAATCATATCCTTGGCGCGTTCTGTGACATAGAAAAAGCCGTCCTCGTCCATCTTGCCAAGGTCACCTGTGTGCATCCAACCATTCTTCGTAAAGATCGCCTCGGTCTCGTTCTTGCGGTTCCAGTAGCCTTTCATAATATTAGGCCCTTTCACCACGATCTCACCCTCCTTGCCAGCGGGAAGAGGTTCGCCGGTGACCTGGTCCAGGATAGCTGAATCCACACCAGGGAGAGGGAGACCAATACTGCCATTGCGGCAGTTATCCGTCAAAGGGTTGCAGTGAGTGACAGGGGACGCTTCACTTAATCCATAGCCTTCAACCAGCCTGCCATGGGTAACTTCCTCAAAATCATGCTGTATTTTGGCGGGTAACGGTGCGGCGCCGCTGATGCAAAACTTAATCGAACCCAACTGTTCGGTGTGCTTCCCGGCTTCACGCATAATGGCAAGGTACATGGTAGGTATACCGGGGAAAAGGGTGGGGTGGTACTCGCGAATGGCTTTTAAGACTTCAGCGGGCTTGAAAGTCGGCAAAAGCACCATTGTGGCAGCAGCAAGAATAGAGAGGTTCATGCCGACCGTCAAACCATATGAATGGAAGAAGGGAGCCACGCATAACATTACTTCTTCAGCATCGTAAACTTGCGGCGTCCAGTCACGGATCTGCATAGCATTGGCAAGCAGATTGCGATGGGTCAGCATAGCACCTTTTGAAAGCCCTGTTGTGCCACCAGTGTATTGCAGAACGGCCAGGTCATCTCCTGAGGTTTGCACTGGTAAGTTGAAAAGCTCTATCCCCCTCTTCGTATGTGACTCCAGCATCTCGCTCATGCTGTGCAGCGTTTTGTCATTGTGGCGTTCTTCGTTGGTCAGATGTGGCTCTAGACGTTTGGCTCTTCGCTGACTGAACGGATAAAGCGTGTGCAGCATAGGCGGCAGGTAATCAGCCGGGCTGGTGAGAATGATGTGTTCAAGTGCAGTCTGGTCACGTACAGAACGGACAGTAGGGTAGAATTCTTCCATCATCACGATGATACGTGCACCGGAATCCGCCATTTGATGCTGCATTTCGCGTCCGGTATATAAAGGGTTCGTTGGAACTGCCACAGCTCCCGCTCGTAAAGCACCATAAAAAGCGATCGGGTACTGCGGCATATTGGGCAGCGCAATCGCTACCCGATCGCCTTTCTGTATGCCCAGTTTCTGTAGCCCGACGGCAAAGCGATTCGCCAGAGTAGAAAGCTGAGCGTAACTGATTTTTGTTCCAAAGTAGATCAGGGCCGTATGCCCTGGATACTTTTTTGCCGTCTGGTCAAGCAACCATGTCAGCGGATAATCAGGGATATCAAGATGGGCGGAAACGCCCTCTTCATAGAAACGTACCCATGGCCGGGTAGACAGTACGCCTTCATCTCCGACGGTGGTACTTGCAGCAGAATCTCGTGGAGATTGAGAGTCATTGATAACAGATGAATCAGACATACTACACCTTTCATACTGGTATCGCCTGTTGTGAATACCGAGGCAACGCTAATGTCGCAACCAAAAGCATAAATTCCCTTATAGTAATTATAAGTCGCCAGTGATGATAAAGATATGTTGCCAGCTAACAATTTTGTGATGCATAATGAACGTGTAGCTAACAGAAAATGGGGATGAGAAATGAGTGTAGAGAGCACCGCATCCGATTTTGCACAACTTGTCACACGCTTTAGACAGCAGCATGGCATGTCACAGGGCCAGCTTGCCCATGCCACGCGTCTCTCACGCACCTATATTTATCATATAGAAAATGGCATGCGCAAAAATCCCTCGCCGCACGTTGCCGAGAGTATTGTGCGCGCTCTCCAATTGCAGGAAGACGAGAGGCGTCAACTCTTCAGTGCCTTCACGAAACTGACCGGCCATTACCTGGATACCGAGAAGGTCGAAAGCACGCTGCTGGACTTTGGCGAGTTGGCTCGTCTGCTGGTGCACAATACCTCGTACCCGGCCCACTCCCTCGACCGCCTCTGGTACCTCCACTCGTGGAATGATGCAGCTATTACCCTGTTTGAAGTAGAAAAAGAGATTATCGAAGGTGAGAAACTCCACCTCTTAGACCTGGTATTTGATGCCAGCCGTCGCCGCCATTACTACGGTTGGGAGGACCTCGCCCGCCGCCTGGTTAGCGACTTCCAATACAACACGCGCACGTTGACCCACCTGCCTGCATATAAAGAGCTTTGGAAGCATCTCCGCAAGTTCCCTGAGTTTCGCCGCATCGCCGCCGCCGCGTATGCAGAGGGAAAACCTGCCCCCTCCTTTGCGTTTCAGATACAAAACAGCAAACTTGGCCGCGTCACCCTGCGCACCGCGACAACCGTCTTCACCGGTATATCTACCTATTCGATGGTCAGTTACGTGCCCGGCGATAAGCAGACGTTGGAGATTTATCGAAGATATAACTGGCAGCCACGTTAAAGAACATTTGGGGTAGGTGAACTAATCTCATCGTCGCTAGCTTCTTCTTCCTCTTCTATCGGAGCACTTCCCAAAATACGTTGCCTATCAGCCGCATTCATAATTCCATACAAATCAAGCACGCGCTCATCAATCTCTCTATCTATACGCTTGATGTCGGCAAGAAGAGCAGTAATGTAGCCCATCTTCTGCGCCTCAGCGGCAAAAAAAGTGTTGAGATCCGCATCTTCAGGAATGAGCGCATTGTTCTTGATTTCATCCCAGGTTTTACCCTGCCACTTTGGACGTTTGAGATAGCCCAGCAGGTAATGTCGTACATTGACATCTGGTACTTCAAGCCACAGTTTATTATTGCGCAATACAATGCTGGTGGGGTACCTATCTGAGATGTAAATATTGCTGCTAATGGTTGTTTGGAGGTCGCATCGTTCAGGGATGCTGAATAGACCAAGCGCTCGCGCATCGAAAAAGGTTATAGTAGTAAAGTCGCGTTTAGCGTTTTGGAGTTCATTTAACAATACATCGTATGGTACATCTATGAGATGAGTCCCATCACGCCGCTGTCTAATTGTGTAACCCTGCTCCCGTAGTTTGTTTAGCTCTGCCTGTTTTGCTAGTATGTCATCTACTAATGCTACCAAGGTAGCCTGAGTATGGGCATCAGCAGGATAAATGGGTAATTGACGGAAGTATGATGGATTAATATGCACGTTATCAAACTGCCGCCCAAACCAATAGTTCAAAAGTGATGAGTTAAAAAGAGCCAGGATATACTTGAGATCGTAATTCGCGTCCTTTGCAATAATATCGCTGAAATTGTGACGGTTATAATATTTTTGATCATCGTATGTTGCAACTAATCGTCTCCTTAACGCTCGATTACGCATATCCTGAACAAGCAGTTTAGGGGAGTCGAAATATTTGGATTGAGGAACAGAATAGAGCCAGTTGCCATATTTTAGAAAAGGTCGCTCTCTGCTCCAACGGAGTTCATAGCGTCCAACAAACGCATCTCCATCGAGTAGAGGTTTCCAATCATGTTCAGTTAGTGGTACATCTCGACGAAGCCTAATATAAAGATTGGCCTTTCCTTCAGCTCTCGTATGATATGGTATTATGCCTTGGGTACTTTCAGTAACATCACTGAGCCGCAGTATTTTCGTTGTGGAACCACCATTACTAATAATAGGAATTCGGCAGGCTTTTTCGATTTGTTGCAGCAATCTATTATAACGAATGTTTATCTTACACTGTGGATCGTCCATCCATTGTGATTGTTGCTGTGTCAGCACTTCAACCCAGGTTCGTTCTGTAAGTCTGTCCAGTGTGTCACGCAATCCTAACAAATTGATCCGTACCTGTTGACCTCTACGCTTCTCTTCACTGGTTTCTGCTGTTAGAAAAAGCAATACACAATCTACGTTAACATCTGACCATATACCCTGGGGTAAATCTACAATCTGCTCAATTCGACCTGAATTAAGAAGTCTTTTTCGTAGGACGGCGGTATGTGTTCCCATCAGGTAGGTATTAGGTGTAATGAAACCCAACTTCCCATTAACTGCCAGCAATTCCAGTCCCAATTTTAAGAAAAAGGTATATGTATCGGGCTGACCGTAGAAAACATCGGCCCAATCAGAGCGCAACGTCTCTTTATAACCCTCACTGAGCGTCGCTCCATAGGGTGGATTGGCAACGACAAAAGCAAATCCATTGGCATAGGCTGTGTTCGGTGCACGACTCTTGATCTGCTCAACATGGTCGTTCTCTTCTGCTAACAAGGTGTTGAAATGGCTGTAGTAGTTTCTCCCAGTAGGACGAGCAAGAGCATCCACATTATAGATGTGGAAGCGTTCTATCTTCGGCCTTTTGCCTTGATCATGTGCTTGCTTAATAAGATCAAGCACTTGAATAAGAAGATTCACTTCAGCCAGATAACAAGCAAAAGGGTTGAGATCAAAACCAAACAAATTTTGTTGCAAACGTTGCAGCACGGCTTCGGGATCAGTAATCTGCCCGCTAGTGTCACTATAGGCCGAGGCAAAGCGTTTGGTTGCTGCCACTAAAAACGTGCCACTACCACAAGCAGGATCAATCAGCCGTTTATTGGTACCAATGATAGCCCTGCCGCTATACCCTACATTGTCCAAGATGTAGTTAACAATCGCCATAGGGGTATAATACTGTCCTTTTTCACGTTTCTCTTTGCGATTGACATAGGTATTGTAAATCGTACCAATAATGTCCGAATCGACGCCTGCAAAATTGAAACGGCTGAGGCGATGGAGCGCCATTACAAAATGAGGTCGATCGAGACGATACCAATTGAAGAGTTCACGCCCAGTAAAAAAATGGGCATAAATATTCTGTGCATTTGCATAGGCCATGTCCAGCAGAGGATCATAAGGATTGCCCTGTGCAAAGACAAAATATCGTTCGATATCCTCTTGCCAATGTTTCAGTCCGCCATCAGAAATGAAACGTCCTGGGAAAATTCCTTTGTCTTCACAGACTCGAATTAAAAGAAGCCGAATAAAAACGACGTAAGCTGCCTGTAATGCAAACTCATCCCGACGTTGTTCCTCGTTCAGACCCCCAAGCGTCGTCTCCTGGACTACACTTGTCCAGGTAGTGTACTCATCGTAAACATTACGATCAGCCAAATAATCATGCCGTAGGAGTGCTTGCCGCTTGTGCCAGTCGAATGTTTTCTCACTATATATTTGCAATGCTTCTCGCAAAGGTGGCACGTCATCGAGGGTTGACATGGGTTGAGCGGCCTTTGGTTTATCAATATATTTGCGCCGTCGCGCCTCGTTAATCACAACCAATACAGCCACAAGAACCTCTTTGGGGCTAAAAAATGCATTCACATCCTGTTCAAGTCTGACCAAAATAGTTTCGATAGCTAAGATATCCTCTGCCTCTAGCCCCCATATCTTCTGGCAATGAGTAATGAGCGTGGACATTACTTTGCTACGTAGCTCCTGGAGTTTTTGGATAGCAGGCTCAGATGCATCGTCAGTTAAACGGGAAGCTTTTGAAGAATATTCAGCAGCACGTGTCAAATGTACTTCGAGAATACGCCTGGCATCTCGCTGTAGTTCCAATACAAGTGACTGTAACGTTTCAACTAGAGCTGTTTCATTTCCACTTCCCATACCTAGCGGTAGAGCTTGTTTTTGCCACTCAGCAAGACTTATGCCAATTTGCTCCTCAAGCTGTTTCGTATCTGTAAAGGCCTCTTTGCGGCAAAGATCGTATAGGTCATGTAATGACTTCTCTATTGATGTAGGTAATGTTGGTGGATTGTAACTCTGCCACTCCTGGATTGCGACAGGTATATCAAAATCGATAACGCAAATAGGATTTTGACGGTCGTTAAAGTCCCAAACAGTAAATTGTCTGCCATTGGTCAACCAACCAAGATACGTGGCAGTAGAGCGTACATAGCCAACCAGTTGTGAAAGATGGCTATCTGGATCGGCCAGGTCGAAAGTCAACGTTAGTGATGTGTTCTTATCCTCGACTACAAAGCAGGTACCATATACTGAATCTATAGGGGCAAAATCAGGACGTTCAAATGAGCGTTGTTGATTATAAACACGTTCTGCTGGCTCAAAACCTAACAGGCCCAAAAGTGGACCAACTATCGCCGTGTCAACAATAGGTGCCTCATCGTTACTGCGGTCTTTGTGGTGTCGATTCAAATATGTTAAATAGTCAACCCGACGAAAAGATTTTTGCGAGAATAGCCCGAAGAAATCGGTAAGAAAATCGGAAAAAGTTGCTGAAGTACTCATAATATAAAGAACTCCCGTCCATCTAACTCTGTCCCTGGTGTGTATAATATCACATGATAGAAGAGCTATAATTAGGACGGGCTAAGACTTCGTTTAGTAATATCCTGTGTCTTTGTTAACCGGCTGCACTAGCGCCTTTTAAGCATGTTCCTTTGCGCTCAATTTCTCAATAGCCTTTTCAGTAACTTCCAGACCCGCCTTCAAGGCGGCCTCCTTATAGTCACGCACCAGCATTTGATACTCCAGGAGACGGGGCCGCCGCGTGGGGCGCGTAGAATATTGCTGCCGCGCCCACTCCATATGCTCAAGTTGCTTCAGCAAGCTAGCGCGATGTTCCAATAAATGCTTGAGAGCCACCTCATCTGAAGTCTCACCGCAGAAAAAAAGTTTCGTCAGAAAATCGTCCTTGGAGAAGCGGTCGGGCACATCCTCCTGTAGCCATCGATCAAGCTCAGACTCTCCGGCAGGCGTGAGACGATACACTTTGCGGTCCGGACGGCTTTTCTGCACAATCACCTCGGCCTCGACCAGTTTCGCGTCGCTCAGTTTCTTTAAAGTCGTATAGATCTGGCTGTTACCGGCATTCCAATAGCTGGCCAGGGCACGGTCAAACGCCTGTTTAATATCATACCCACTCATTGGCCTTGCACCCAACAAGCCCAGAATAATATAGCGCAGGGTATTACGCGAGGAAACGCCGCTGGAGACCTCGCTGCCGTCCTCAAAGCCGACCGCTGCTGGATCAACTTGTTCTTTCATACGATCGATATGTTCTTTACTATGACATCATTTGATTATGCTGTTTAACTTATTCAACTGGAGAGCGGAAAATCCAGCGAGGGCCGATAATGTAAATTGACAAAATAAT
>CAVZJN010000037.1:0-19819 GCA_963775585.1 uncultured Chloroflexia bacterium
TGCCTCTTGTGAGTGGCGGGTATATTATGTTATACTCTGTTTAACAAATGACGCTGTTTGTCTGCTGCGAGCTTTGCTGCTCTTCCTGATTCAATGTTGCCTTTGCCTCGCATCCAACTAAGCTAACCCACGTATGGGTGACGCGCGCAAGTAATGACTTCGACGAGCATTGTCAGGTCGTCGAGCCCGGATTGGTTCCAATGCAGGTGCCTTCTCTCTTGAGCAACTTCTATTTATTGGGAGGGCGAAACATGTCCGTACATTCGCAATTTGATCCTGCTTATCCACTTTATGACCCTCGTTGGGAGCACGATGCCTGCGGCACTGGTTTTATTGCCCAGATCTCTGGTGAGGCCAGTCATGTACTCGTAGAAACAGCGCTCGAGGCATTAGCGCACCTCACGCATCGTGGAGCTCAAGACGCCGACGCGAAGACGGGCGACGGAGCCGGTCTGCTTACTCAAATTCCTAAAACTCTCTTTTATGAGGAACTCCTGGCAAAGCATATTCCCCCATTTGATCCAGATGACCTGGCGGTGGGAATGATCTTTTTACCATCACAGGAGCGTTTCCCGATAGCGAATATACAGTGCCGACATATTATTGAGCAGACACTGAACGAAGTAGGATTGGCGTTGCTCCTCTGGCGAGATCCGCCCATCGATTATTCTCTCCTGGGTGCACGCGCTCGCACAACGGCACCTAGTATTGTACAAGTGCTCTTGAAATGCCCACGGCAAGGCACAGAACAGCAGAATGACCGGACATTGTATTATGCCCGGCGCCTGATTGAACAACGATTGCTGCAGGCGCAGATGAAAGATTGTTATATTGTCTCGCTATCGCATACAACCATAGTCCACAAGGGCTTGCTGGCTCCGACCGAGTTACCCCGCTTCTATATCGACCTGGCTGATCCACGTTTCAGCAGCGCCTTCGCCATTTTTCACCAGCGCTACAGCACGAATACGTTTCCTTCCTGGTCGCTGGCGCAGCCGATGCGTCAACTGGCACATAATGGGGAGATAAATACGATCCAGGGGAATCGCCTCTGGATGCAGGCACGCGAGGGCACATTCTACTCACCGCTCTGGGGGAGCAAGATACGGAGTCTGCTCCCGGTCATCCAGGCGGAAGGGAGTGACTCCGGCCAACTGGACAATGTGTTGGAATTGCTGATGCATTGCGGTCGAGACGTGTTGCATAGCATGCAGATGCTGATTCCACCCGCCTGGGAAGAGGATGCCGAGCTGTCTGGGGAACAACGTGCCTGGTTTACCTTTCATGCAGGTATAACTGAACCATGGGACGGGCCGGCGGCCCTGGTCTTCAGCGATGGCCGATTTGTGGGCGCCGCTTTAGATCGCAATGGCCTGCGCCCGGCACGGTATACCCTTACCTCGCAGGGGTTGCTTATACTGGCCTCTGAAACAGGGGTAGTGTCTCTGGAAGCGCATGACGTGGTCGAAAAGGGTAGGCTGGGGCCGGGTGAAATGATTGCGGTAGACCTCAAACATGGTGTTTTATTGCGTGACAACGAAATCAAGGCAGGACTGGCGCAACGCCAGCCCTACAAAGAGTGGTTGGATAGATACCTTGTGCGCCTGGCAGATATTTCTCGCGCTGCAACGCCTCTTGCCGAAAGCTCACTTAGCCATGCCGACCTGTTCTCGCGGCAGCAACTTTTTGGTTACACGAATGAGGATATCGAATTTGTGCTCCGTCCGATGCTCACGGAACGGAAAGAGCCGGTATGGAGTATGGGCGATGATACCCCACTGGCGGTACTCTCCAGGCAATCTCGTGAGCTCTCTGATTACTTTCAGCAGCGCTTTGCCCAGGTCACCAATCCCCCCATTGATCCTTTACGCGAACAGGATGTGATGTCGCTCGATTGCTACCTTGGCCGCCGGCAGAACTTCCTTACTGAAAGCGCACTGCACGCGCAACTGATACATCTTGAGTCGCCGCTGCTGAACGAGTCTCAATTGCAGGGGATAGGTCAGCTGAAGGTCAATGGTTTCCGCGCCCGCACGCTGAACGCTACCTTTGAAACGGCAGCTGGCCCATGGGCGCTTGAGGCTGCACTTGAGCGGCTGGAGAAAGAAGCGATGTCAGCAGTCGCTGATGGCATGGCGCTTCTTATCGTCAGTGATCGTGGTGCCAGTCCGGCGTATGCTCCTGTGCCGATGCTTCTGGCCATTGGCGCAATCCATCAAGCGCTGGTGCGGCGCGGTTTGCGTACGTATGTCTCATTACTCTGTGAGACTGCTGCTGCCTGGGATATACACCAGATAGCGCTCTTGCTTGGTTATGGCGCGGAGGCTATTGTGCCATACCTCGCACTGGCAAGCGTAAGAGCACTGGCTGGCGAGCGGCGGCTAGAGCACCTGACAGGAGAAGAGGCGGCAGAGATATACCTGCACATCGTTGAAGGGGGCTTGCGTAAAGTCATGGCCCGTATGGGGATCTCAACGCTGCGCAATATCGTTGGGGCGGGGCAGTTCGAGATCGTTGGCCTGCATCGGTCGATAGTGGAACGCTGCTTTGCCGGCTCCGCCGCTCATGCTGGCAGCCTCACATTTGCCAAAGTGGCCGGACAGGTGATCGAACGCTGCCAGGGACTACAGCAGTCTGAGGAGGAGCAGGAGGAAGCAGCTTTGAACGGGCGCCGTCGCAAATTGCAGGACGTTGGGCGCTTTCGGTTCCGGCGAGACGCCGAATATCATGCTTTCAACCCTGTGCTTGTGCGGGCTTTACAAAAGGCCGCACAGAGTGGTGAGAGCGAAGACTATCGCCACTTTACCGAAATGGTCTACCAGCGCCCTCCAACGACAATGCGCGATCTTTTGACATTTGTGCCGACGGCCTCTATTCCGCTTGAGCAGGTTGAGCCGATGGAAGCTATACGCGCGCGCTTTGTCGTTTCCGCGATGTCAGTTGGCGCCCTCAGTCCCGAGACGCATCGCACCATTGCCGCGGCAATGAATAGTATTGGAGGGCGTAACAACACTGGTGAGGGTGGTGAGGATCCAGACTGGTATCATGAGGAGATGGATGGTTACCCTGTCAGTAGCAAAATTAAGCAGGTAGCTTCTGCACGCTTTGGTGTGACGACAGAATACCTGGTGCGAGCCGAAGAGCTGGAGATCAAGATGGCGCAGGGTTCGAAACCTGGCGAGGGTGGACAGTTACCGCCGATCAAAGTAACGCCCTGGATTGCGAAACTACGACATACTGCCCCGTATGTAGCGCTCATTTCTCCACCGCCGCATCACGACATCTACAGCATTGAAGACCTGGCTCAATTGATTTTTGACTTACGGCAGGTCAACCCACGGGCGAGGATCGGCGTCAAGCTGGTTGCGACTACCGGTGTGGGCACAATTGCAGCAGGCGTTGCCAAAGCTCATGCCAATTACGTGTTGATCAGCGGCTTTGATGGAGGTACAGGTGCATCGCCGCTGCAGTCCATCAAACATGCTGGTTTATCCTGGGAACGAGGTTTAGCGGAGACGCAACAGGTGCTTCTGCGCAATGGATTGCGCGACCGCATAAAAGTGAGGGTCGATGGTGGTTTCAAGACAGGGCGTGATGTGGTTATTGGAGCGATGCTGGGTGCAGAGGAATTTGGGTTTGGTACGGCTATCCTGGTGGCTCTTGGCTGCGATATGGCGCGTCAATGTCACCTCAACACATGTCCTACTGGCATAGCCACACAGCGCGAGGATTTGCGAGCGAAGTTTGTGGGTAGAACGTACCACATTGTGCACTATCTCACGATGGTAGCCGAGGAGGTGCGCGAGTTGTTGGCACAGCTTGGCGTGGCGCGCCTGGATGACCTGGTTGGACGAGCTGACCTGTTGCAGAGTGCTGCTGAAGTGAGTATCGATGTAGCCTCACTGCTTAAGGCCGCTCCTGGGAGCTCGTCCGGAGCGGCCAGTAAAGTACAGCATCAATCGGTGCTGGCGGAACAGATACTGGTTGAAGCTGAACAGGCGCTGCAGGGAGAACGCAGCGTGTTGATGCAGCACCAGATCCATAACTATGATCGAGCCATTGGAGCGAGCCTCGCGGGTGAGATTGCGCGCCGCTATGGGAACGTGGGACTGCCAGGAGTAAGCGTGACCTGCGCCTTTCAGGGGGCGGCTGGACAGAGTTTTGGCGCGTTTTGCCTGCCTGGTATGCGCCTGGTCCTGCAGGGTGAGGCTAATGATTATGTTGGAAAGAGTATGACCGGTGGTCAAATCGTCATTGCTCCGCCAACGGATGCGAGTTTCGCCGCGCATAGAAATACCATCCTTGGCAATACGGTGCTCTACGGGGCGACCGGTGGGCAACTCTTTGCGGCTGGCCGTGCGGGAGAACGCTTTGCTGTACGCAACAGCGGAGCACTGGCTGTCGTTGAGGGGGTAGGGGCTCACGCCTGCGAGTATATGACCGGAGGGATGGTGGTTGTGCTCGGTGAAACCGGTAAGAATTTTGCGGCGGGCATGTCTGCTGGTGTGGCGTACGTGTTTGATGCGAAGGGTATTTTCCCTATGCGCTGCAATCCAGAACTGGTTGAGTTACAACGTATAGATGATCCCGGAGAACTAGAGGCTTTACGGACGGTTATTCAATGGCACCGGAATAAGACGCGGAGCTGGCGCGCTGCCCAGCTTCTGGCCGAATGGACGAGGATGCAGAGGCTCTTCTGGCGTATCTCACCGCGTGGTTCGGCGAGTTCTGCGCTTGATTTTGTGGAGGCAGAGGAGCATGAGGTTGCATTGGTGGTGATGCCGCGAGGGTGAATCATGGTGGGGTTTCGCCGGCGACGAGGGCGGCTGCTCTTTGCCAGGAGGTCATTTCGGTGCCGCGTTTTTCGTGTATGTAGCGGTAGTCGTGTTTGCGTATTAATTCGGCGAGTTGCTGATCGAGTTGTTGCAGGATGGTTAATTGGGCTTTTTGGAGCATGGGGAGCCAGGTTTCTGAGGAGGCCAGTGGTTTTTGCGTGCAGGCGAGGCGAAAATGGTTCAGGCATAGGCCGTGGGATGAGAGGAAGAGGGTATAGAAGGAGGGATCAGGTAAAGATTGGCTCAATGAAGAGATGTAGCGTGGCAGAGCCTGGTCCCTTTGTTGGCAGGCGGGACAGGGTGCGGTAGTGGCGTCGCTTTTTGAGCGAAAGCGGCGTTGCCTTTGCTGGTTTTTGTCATTTTCAAGCTGCTCTATCTCATCTGTGATGATGTCGCGATATGCCTGGGCCAATGGCAGGGAGGCGCCCATTTGCACGAGTTGCCAGGTATGGGTATTACAGAAGCCTTTTGAATTGCGCAAGGTTGCACGCACATCGACACTTGTGAACATTTCATCTTTCCATGTCTCCAGGTAGCGTTGGGTGGTTTCTCCTATCATGCGGCAGAGGATGCAGCCATCCCTGGCGCAGGCTTCGCTTAAACGCTGATAATCCCATGAGTTTTGCATCTTTGAAACCTTTCCTTTCCTCATACGTCTATTTAGTACGATACCTGTTTATGTATAATACTATTAGTTAGGGTCAATCCTGTGTTTTCCCAATGTTTATCTGACTGATTCGAGATGGATACGTTTACTGACTATTATACCTTACTGGGTGTGGAACCAGACGCTTCTGCCAATAGCATTAAGACGGCGTTTAAGAAACTCGCTTTGCAGTATCACCCCGATGTGTATAAGGGGGAGGATGCGGAAGAGCGGATGCGCGACTTGCTGCTTGCGTATCGCACATTGAGCGACCCGGATGAACGTAAAGTTTATGATGTCCGGCGTTCGGAGCATGTTTTGGGGGCATCCGCGCCGCGAGGGTATGTGTATAATGATGCTTTTCGAGCTAAGACAAGGAATAGTGCGGAGGTGTCGCCAGGAGCACGGCGTGATCGCCAGCGCCACTATAGCTTTCCCGATTTGAGCGATGAAATGCCCGTGCGCATTGACCTGGGTGACATCACTTACGATCTGACATCCGGTGAGGCAGAGGCGCTGAGAGAGCGGGGGATGTTACGGGGAGTTGCTACTGAGGCACAGGGAAAAAGGGATGACAACCTGGCGACGTGGAACAATTACCCGCGACACTGCCATCGCTGCCATCACCAGTGGACGTTGGCCTCTTTGCGCGGGCGCGGGCCTATGGATGTGTGCCCGGCATGTAAGGCGAGCGACTGGGGGGAGTACTTGTTGTTGCGCTGCGTTCATTGCCGGGCTGTCTTTGAGAGCGAGCAAATTCGTGATGAAGTGGGCGCATTTAACTATGGAAATGGCGTCCTATGCCCACCCTATGAACTTTTCCCTCTTTGCCCGTACTGTGGAGCCTCTGGATGGTGTCCCGCCGAGGACGCACGAGTAGAGGCGTTACGCGCGCAGGCTGCGCGCCGTGCTGCTGTGCTGCGTATCGTGTCATTTAGTCTTGTCGCTCTGGCTGTGATTGTCATTGGCATCCTGGTGCTGAATGTGGTGCATTAGAAAGATGATGTGAGAGATGACTGCAATTGTCCTGCATGGTATTTATCCACCATTGCCTACATTTTTTGATGCACGTGAAGAATTAGACCTTGCAACGTTTCAACGGCATATCGCTCGCCTGGCCGAAAGTGGCATAAGGGGCTTTGTTGTGATGGGTTCAAATGGCGAAGCTGTGCACCTTTCAAGTGATGAACGAGCAGAGGTGATTCGGGCAGCACGGCAGGCTGCTGGCAAAGAGGCGCTGGTGATCGCGGGCTGTGGAGAGCAATCGACACGGGCTACTTTGCGCAATTGCGAACAAGCGGCTCGCAGTGGGGCAGACGCGGTGCTGGCCTTGCCGCCGTTCTACTACAAAAGCCGCATGGACCGGCGTGCGTTGCTGGCACATTACAGGGCTGTTGCTGATACCAGTCCATTGCCGCTGGTGATTTATAATATGCCGGCAAATACTGCCGGGTTGGACGTGGACGCTACCACTATTTCGACCCTTGCCCAACATCCCAACATCATTGGCGTCAAAGACAGTGCGGGGGATATGGCAAAGTTAGCACAGATTGTGGCGACGACCTCGGTGGCTGGTGAAGGTACGAAGCATTTCAGCGTCTTTGCCGGGAGCGCGGGGTATCTGCTGCCTGCGCTGGTAGTTGGCGCTGTGGGGGCGGTAGCGGCGCTTGCCAATATCTTTCCGCGGGAGGTTTGCCGTGTGGAGGAACTCTATCGAGAAGGTCGGTTGGAAGAGGCGCGCGAGTTACAGGCAAGAATTGTGCCGGCTAATACTGCAGTCACTGCTACCTATAACGTTGCTGGTTTGAAAGCGGCGCTGGAACTGACGTTTGGCTATGGCGGCTCACCGCGTTCTCCATTACATCCATTGACCGAGGAAGAACGTATACATCTAGCGACAATACTGGGCCAGGTTCATCAGCCCGAAAAGAGGTGAAAGGAGCAGATACTGAAAGCTATAAAGGAGGAGCATCCCAGCATCCGAGATCCACTAAAGGGGGAGAGGCGAGAGGGGAGTATCAGTATTCCACTACCGGCGACCAATGCGCGCATTGTTGATATGAGGAATTGAGAGGAATGGGCTGTGCGTGACGATGCCACGCACACCCCATTCCTCTCACCTGTTATACCTTTAATGGCTGGGTTGGCGGTTGAATACTGGCTGTTGCGACGGTGAATTTGACGACTTGTGCCAGTGCCTCGTCACTACAGTCGGCTTTCGTACACCAGTACAATTCGGCAACGCCATCTCCTGAATTGGCAAAGGTTCTAGAGAAGTAACCTGCATCGTTGCTTGCACTGTGGTGAAGCTGTCTTGTGGAAAGGTGTTGTCCGTTTTGATACCATTTTGCTTCGATATAGCCATCTTGCCCGTTTGAGGAGATGTTAAACGTGACATAGACGTCCTGCCCCGCCGTAAAGGTTGTGGTCGGTTTTGTGGGAGCAAGGTTGTTATCTATGGCGCTGGAGGTCTGGGGACTTGTAATGATGGCAGCGGCAGTAGCGTTAATAGTTTGCCCAGATGGTGAGACGATTGTATTGCCGGTTTGTTTCAGTCCCTGGTAGACCGCGAAGGAGATGCCAGCGCAGGCAACAACGAGCACCAGCGCGATGATGCCGAGGATCAGGCCGAGTCTGCTGCGGCGTTTGGGCGGTGGCGGCGTACCATAAGTATACATGCCACCTTGTTGCGGAGGTGGTGCAACATAGCCACCCTGTTGCGGTGACGCAACATAACCGCTCTGGTGAGGCGGTGGAGGTGTTCTGTAGAAGTTCTGTTGCGGTGGAGGGGGAGCCTCATACCGGTTTGGAGGTGGGGGCGCTCCATAGGATGGTGTGCCGTATACGGTTGATGGAGGAGGGGGAGTTCCGCCATATGGTGATGCAGCGATGGCTGGGTCAATCTGGGGCGGACCGCCAGCAGAGTTCGTATTATAGGGTGCTGGCGTGCCGCAAAGTGGGCAAATAGCGACGCCGAGCGTCAGGTTTGCTCCGCAGGAAGTACAGTTCATTTCACTTGCTCCTACCAGGACTATTATTCAACTGGCTGTATTATTTGGGTGCCAAAGGCACCTGGATTAAGGACGGTTGATATCCATGAAAGCCAGAGCTGGTGGCGGTGTCCCATGGATGCTGGAAGCAGTGACGGTAAAGTTGACGACATCAGCGAGTTTAGCATCGCTACAATCGGATTGAACACACCAGTATAATTCAACTGTTCCCTTGGTGGCGATATTGTACTCAGCCGAGAGATAGCCGAGGTAGTCTGGCTGTACAGCAAGAATTTTGCTGGAGAAAGCAAATGTACCATTGCTATACCACTTGCCTTGAACATAGCCGTTGGATGGTGTGTTTGGATCTATAGTAAACGTGGCATAGATGGTCTGCTTGGTGACGAATGTGCTTGTAACTGTAGTAGGTTTGAAGTTGCTGTCGATGCCACTTGCCATTTGTGCGTTGGTTATGATACCTGCGGCGGCTGAATCAATGGTGAGGCCTGAAGGAGCCGCTCCTGATGTGGTTGGTGTGACGTTCGTGGTTGGTGCGGTAGTTGGTGTGGTATTCGATGCCGATGTTGCTGTGGCAGCAACAGATGTGCTTGTGGCATTTAAGGATGTGGCTGCCTGTTGCACTCCCCGGTAGGCCGCGAAGGAGATACCAGCGCAGGCAACAACGAGCACAATCGCGATGATGCCGAGGATCAGGCCGAGTCTGCTGCGGCGTTTGGGCGGTGGTGGCGTACCATAACCATATCCTTGCTGCGGGGGTGGTGCAACATAGCCACCCTGTTGCGGTAGTGGAGGCGTTCCGTAGAGATTCTGTTGCTGAGGAGGCATATTATACGGATATGGTGTTGCTGGTGGCGTATTATACGGATTGGGAGGAGGGGGAGGAGTGCCATAAGATGGTGTGCCGTACGCGGTTGATGGAGGAGGGGGAGTTCCGCCAAATGGTGATGCGGCAATGGTTGGATCAATTTGGGGCGAATTTCCAGGGCCAGGCTGTGGTGTGACCACAGTTGGATCATATTGTGGTGAACTGGCTGGTTTGGCTACGTTATAGGGTGTTGGGTTACCACAGAGCGGGCATTGAGCAGCACCCTGCGGTAGATTGGCGCCACACGAAGTGCAATTCATGACGAGTCCTCCTGAAAGAGTACGCTACTCTCGCCCACCCTTCCAGAAGAAGGAGAGCGGATTATTTAATAAGGTAGTGCTAGCATACCATGGTTCTGTTTTCCTGCCAAGATGTTCTCAAGACTTTTTGAAGAACCAGAGTGTGAGAGCTTCGTTGTGGGGCACGTTGCGTTTAGTGGGTGACGGTAAAATTGACGCGTTGTGCCAGTATTTTGTCGGAACATGTCGTTGTACTGGCCCAGTAAATTTCGACGTATGCTGGACCTGTTCCGCCATAGATGGCATACGAATAGCCTGCTCTGGCACTTGCGGTTACGGGGAAGGGAAATTGGGTGACCTTTTTATTGTTCAGATACCAAATGAGGCAGACGGCCCCATTTTTACCGTTGGGGTGGATGTTGAAGGAGACATATATTTTTTGGTTGACCTTAAATGTGGTCGTCAATTGCAAGGGTTGAGCCGTAGTAGTATTAACCAGGCTGGCCATCTGGGGGTTATCAATATATTGTTGGCCAGGAAGTGCTCCAGCAGTGGGGGATAGTACGACCGTTGGGGAGAGTGCAGGGGTGGTAGGAGAGGCGGTTAACATGTTCCTTGTTGCCACCGGTGTAGCCGGGTAGGCCCCTGTTGTAGGGGTGGCAGGTAGATTCATGGCCAAGAAGTAGACAAAGACGAGAATCAGGCCCCCGGAAATGACACACAGAGCGGCTACAATGAAACCGAGATTACGCATTCGAGGCGCCTGGGGTCGTGCCGTGGGTACGGGGGTGGAATACATTACTCCTGGTGTGCGGGCAGAATGCCGCGCGTGCTCTGCTTTTGACGTAGGTGACTGCGCTGCAGGCGGGAAGGAAATTTGATCCTGGTGCGTGCCAGTTGACCACGTGGGGGACGAGGGGGCCTGTGGAGATGACCATTGCTGGGGCTGTCCCCACGATGGACCTTGTACGTTCCCTACCCATGCCTGGTTGCCAACTTGCTCCTGGGGTTGTTGTACCATGGGGACTGGACCAGAAACCAAAGAGCTGTGGCAGCGAGGGCAACTCGTGCTTGTAGATGTTGGTGAAAGTGGTAATCCACAGTGTGTGCATTTCATTGCAAGGTCCTATAGTGATTATTCATGATTTAGCTTCATCAGGCCATTACTGTTCACAACGAATAACTATGAGCAAAGTAAATATGGTTTCCTAAATGGCTATGGCCATGTTGATATGGCGCCTGGTTGCCTTGACATTTAACTCTAGTGCATCTAAAATGAGATGAACTGTTGGAGAATAGTGACATAGGGCAGAAAAAACGTGAAACATGATAGCGAAGTAGGTCGAGTGCTGGCGCAACACGCGGCCAGGCTACGAGTCTGCTTGCAACACGCCACAGGTGATAGCGAAGGACCGGAAGAAGGTAGTGATGCCTGGTTGCTACTTGATGCGCTGATTAGCAACGATTACCCCGAACTTTGCACGCGTTTTGAACAATCCGGTCGCTGGCTGGCAGAACAGGGGGGGAAGTTAGATGTGCGGTTGCAGGCGTTGCAACGGTATTTTGATGCGCTTGCGCTTGAATTCAAAGATCTCTTCAAGCATGTGCCTGTAGCTGGCGGGCAGGATAGAGCGCAACTGCTGATAGAAGCAACTACTCGTTTGTATCGACTGCAATCTACGTGTATGCTGGCTCTGACTCGTGGCTACCAGTGTGTGATGGATGAGGTCTCCCTTGAGCGGAACACTTTGGCTGAGCAAATTGAGGAACGTTTCCAGGCATTACAGCAGATTAATGGCGTCAGTAATTCCAACACGGACCTGGATCAGACTCTCGAAGTAATCACAAAGATCGTAGCCGAGGAAATAAAAGCTGATCTCTGTTCAGTTTTTTTCTACGATGAACTGCAACGTATGCTCACATTACGTGCTACCAATGGTCCCCGTCCATTAGGAGGGATGCATTTTACGCTGCGTATTGGCGAGGGCTACAGTGGATGGGTAGCGGAAAAAGGCCGCCCTTTGCTCAAGCGTGATGCTCTATCTGATGCACAGTTTGCTACCGAGGTACGCACGTACAATACAGACTATCATGGATTAATGGCAATACCTATTATCTTCTTTGGCAATACGGATCGCCTCTTTGGTGTTATCAGTGTACAATCAGCCGAGATGCGAGAATTTACCAATGCGGAGAGAAACTTTGTAGAGGTTGTTGCCGGAATTATTGCCATCAATATAGAAAATGGGCGGCTCTATGAGCAGACTGACGAACAACTGCGGCGAAAAGTTCACGAGCTAGCTACTATGCACCGGGTTTCCTCTATTATTGCTTCAACGTTGAACCTGGACGAAGTTCTGCAGATTATCGCAACACAGGCTGTTCACCTTTCAGGGGCTGAACAATCGTGTATATTTGAGCTGGACCAGGAGAAACAACTGATGCGTGTTGTGGCGCATTATGGATTGAATAGCGCACAGGTACGAGGACTAGAGCTACAGGTTGGGGATTGTTGTGCCGGGCGAACAGTCCAAACGGGGCGGCCCAGTATGGCTGTAGACTGTTTCTATAATGATAAAGACTGTTTTCTTTCTGAAGACCCAGGCGTCTCTGCTGAGATTCATTCTGTTTTATGTGTGCCCCTACAGGTAAAGCGGAAAGTCCTGGGTTGTATCTGTATCTATAGTAGCCACCGCCATTCGCTTTCGCATGAACAAATGCAACTCGTGATTACTTTTGCCAATGAGGCTGCCATTGCTATCGAAAATGCGCGTCTCTACGATGAAACACGGCGCGGGCTTGAGTTAAAGTCGGTATTGTTGCGTGAGTTGCATCACCGCGTTAAGAACAACCTGGCCACTGTGGCGGGTATTCTCTCCTTGCAGCGCCGGCGTACGAAATCTCCTGAAGTGCGCAATACGCTTGCAGAAAGTGTCAATCGAGTACAGGGGCTGGCGGCGACCCACGATCTGCTTGCTCATGAAGATGTGAGCGAGGCGAAGGTTGAAGATATAGCGCGGAAAATCGTAGGGGTTGCCAATGCCAACCTGCGGCCTCCAGAGAAGCAGATCACTTTTGAGGTAGAACCATGTCCCATAGTTATTCCTTCGCGCGCCGTAACGGTCCTGGCGCTTGTGCTCAATGAGATGGTATCAAATGCAATCAAACACGGGATGGCAGGTTTGTCAAAAGGAACTGTTACGATCCGGGGGCGTGAAGAGGATGGGATGGTAATTGTCCAGGTTATCGACACAGGTACGAAGTTAAAGAAGTGGGGGCCTGGAGAAGAAGAAAGTAGTGAAGGACTGGGACTTTCACTGATCAAAAATCTTATAGGCGATTTGGGGGGTCAATTTTCGCTGTGGAGCGGTAGTGATAAAGGTCATACAGTCGCAGAGGTGCGTTTCCCGCTAGCCCGAAAACGTGGCCAGCTACCTGGACGAGGGGAAAAATCCAGAGCCAGATGAGTTTATCTATGAATGTTTGGGTAGAGGCTGCCCGCATTTTGAGCAAAAGCGATTATGCGCAGGATTTTGAGCGCCGCAGAACCGGCATTGATTGAGGGGGTAGCCGCAAGATGTGCAAAAGCGTGTGAGTGGTTTATTGAACTGGCGGCATTGCGGGCAGGTATAGAGGGGCATAGTCGTAAGGCGACTGGAATCGACTTGTTCTAGTCCCCCACTTACTTTCTGCTTGTTGCCGCCTGGTAACGAATGTACTGCCCTTTCAAGAGCAATGGCCATATCATCTGCTCGCTGGTAGCGATACGCTGGATTTTTCATAAGCGCTGTTATGATGACTTGCGAGACAGCGGGGTCTAAGGCGGGATTTATAGTAATGGGATGCGGTGGAGCCTCGTAGATGTGGCTGTGGGCGAGAGAGTGGTAGTTGTCTCCCATGAAAGGTAAGCGTCCTGTCAAAGATTCAAAGAGCATGACACCCAGGGCATAGATATCTGACCGAGCATCAACGGGGCCTCCCTGGCACTGTTCAGGTGACATGTACTCTGGGGTACCCACGCCCGCGCCCTGGCGTGTCAATACTTTTGTGCCAGCGAGGACCTTGGCAATGCCAAAGTCAGAAAGAATGGGGCGCCCTGTACGATCCATTAAGACGTTTACTGGCTTCACATCACGGTGGATGATGCTGTTGTCATGGGCGTAAGAGAGAGCGCTCGCGAGTTGGGTGAAGATGCGTTTGGCCTCTATCACGTCCATCTTTTGATTGATGGTTAGCAGTTGATCTAAACGTTGTTTGAGTGTGCCACCGTCGACCAATTGCATCACAATATAGAGGTGACTCTGGGATTCAGCGGCATCGTGAACCGTCACGATATTGGGATGTGAGAGCCGTGCGACCAGTCGCGCTTCGAGGTTGAAACGTTCAACAAAATTGCGGTCTGCAGCAAACCAGGGTGGGAGAACCTTGACCGCGACTTCTCTGTCAAGGTTCTCCTGGCGTGCTCTATAGACGCGAGCCATGCCTCCCTGGCCGAGTTGAGCCAGGATTTTATAGTTTCCAAGTGTCGCACCGATCAGCTCGTCTTGTTGCACGGCATTCTATGGGCGAAGAAGCAAGCAGTACACATACTTTACGCCCTTCCTCCTCATCCTCGTCAGGCGTGGCCAAGACCACCTTAACTGCTAACGCTTTGCGAACACTAAGACTGTCTGACCCAGTTGGATTCTGTCTCCCTCCTGGAGAGGATAGGTTTGATATTTATTGACTAACTGACCATTCACTTTGGTGCCATTGGCGCTGCCTTCATCTTTCAAGGCATAGTTTCCACTGCCCAGGCTGAGTATCTTGGCATGAAGACGTGACACCGCCAGGTCTTCAAGGAAGATGTCACTTTCGCGGCTGCGCCCAATACTCAGTTCTTCTTTACGAACCTCGTAGACACGTCCAGGTTCTTTGCCCTCTTCGATGCGAACCATACCGAGGGTACCCTGCGGGCCGGATGGGCGTAGCATGGTCTTATCGTTGTCGTTGTTGGCGAAGAGTGACGCAGCATCTGGTTGCATAGCGGGAGCGCCAAAGCCAGCGGGCGGTGGGCCACCAAAAGCCGGTCCCTGACCGGGGCCTTGTTGCCAGGGCGGCGAGGCGTTGGCATTGTAAGAAGTTGCTGGTGGTGAGGATACTTGTTGCCCGGAAGGCTGCTGCCCCCACACTGGTTGCTGAGATGGAGCGGGCTGTCCCCATGGCTCATTGGTAGGAGCAGGAGAAGCAGGCTTTCCTGATTGTGCCCACGATTGACCTGAACCGCCAGCGCTATAGCTAGTAGGCGCCTGCTGCTGAGGAGGTGAACTGCTTTGCATACCCCATACATCTCCTCCCTGTTGCGGTGGCGCCGACTGAGATTGCCCCCACGGATCCTGAGCCGCTGGGGTTGATTTTTGGGGCATAAATGTCGCATCTGCAGCGCCCCATGATGGTTGACTTCCACCCATGCCAGCGCCTGCAGATGGCGCATTGGAAGCAGCGGAACCCCATTCGGCTGGTTGCTGCTGAGCAGGATGAGCAGGAGGCTGAGGGGCCCATGCACCAGGTTGCTGAGCGGGAGGTTGAGCGCCCCATGGGTTAGCGGCGGGCTGTTGAGGCTGAGCAGGAGTTGGGCCCCATGGGTTAGCGGCGGCTGTTGAGGCTGAGCGGCCCATGCACCGGGCTGTTGCTGAGCAGGAGGCTGAGCGGCCCATGCGCCGGGTTGTTGCTGAGCAGGAGGCTGAGCGGCCCATGCGCCGGGTTGTTGCTGTGCCCAGTTGTCAGCTTGTCCCCCTACACCAGGTTGATTCCAAGTTCCAGCTGTCCCTTGTTGTCCCTGACGCTGCCAGTCTGACAGTGCAGCTTTATCAGCTTTTGCCCCCTTCTTTTTTCCGCTACTGCGGAAAAGGAAAACAGCTGTTACCAGGATGACTACTGCTAACACCAATACTGCAATAATGATGACAATAGGGTTTTGGAGAATGTGTGTCATGTCGTTCACCCCTCTGATCGTAGGAGCGGTTGTGATGTGGCCGCTCTCAGATATACTCTAGTGATATATCAAAACTGCGATTTAGTGCGACTTAACACCACATCTATCGCAATTCAAAACGTACCTCAACACTGCCAAAGCGTAGAATATCGCCATCTTTGAGCGTACGTTCTTCGTGTGGTGTTAAGGTAACTCCATTCAAGCGAGTCTTATTCAATGCATTGAGATCTTCGACGGTGTAGGTGCCCTGCTGATTTCTCAGATAGGCATGACGCCGTCCAACCGTTTTGTCTGCAAGGTTAATCTCTGGGAAGATACCCAAAATGGGATCCTGTCGACCAACAACCATTAACTCACCGTTTAATGGAATTTGTTGTCCACTGGAGATAACCACAAGACGTGCCTGTTTTGGGGGAACGGTTGGGGGCCTGGAAGGTCCAACTGTTCCTGGTTTTTGTTCGTAGCCAGGTTCTGGGACTCGCTTACCTGGTGGCATTGCCTGGATACGTTCCTGTAATTGATCGAGCGCTGCAATGAACTCCTGTGGTGTAGCAAAGCGATCTGCCGGTGCTTTTGCCATCGCCTTCTGCATAAAGATATCCATCTCTACAGGCAGATCAGGGCGTAGGCGGCAGATCGAAGGCACTTTTTCATTCATGTGTTTGATGACAATGTCCACCGCAGTCTCACCTTCAAAAGGAGGATTGCCAGTTAGCATTTCAAACAAAACAGTTGCAACCGAATAGAGATCAGAGCGGGTGTCAGCTGAACGCCCACTTTCGGCCTGTTCGGGCGAGATGTAGTAGGCCGTGCCCATGAATACGTTAGATTGAGTAAGAGTAACGGTTTCCCTGCTCCGCGCCAATCCAAAATCGACGATTTTGACCACATCTTTTCCATTGATGAGGATGTTCTGTGGCTTAATATCGCGATGTACTACACCCTGTTTATACGCCGTATCCAATCCCTCGGCAATCTGTCGTGTGTAATTTAATGCTCGTGATGGTTCCATGGGACCCTGTGTTATCATGTGATACTTCAGGTTTTGCCCATCAATGTATTCCATTACAATAAAGTGCATCTGGTTGTCGTTGCCATAATCGACGATGCGCACTATGTGAGGATCACTGAGGTTCAGGTGGATATGTGCCTCTCGTTGGAAGCGCGCGAGTAGTTCACCATCATTTGAGAGTTCAAGGTGCATGACCTTCACTGCGTAGATGTGGTTATTTTCTGTATCGCGTGCTACGTAGACGGTCGCAAAGCTACCTCGACCTCTTTCGTCGATTAGTTTATACCGTCCTTTGATGACACGACCAATCATGTCACCGTTCATTTGCCAACTCCTAACTGAAAGGCTAAAGGCTACTCATCGCGGCTATTATAACATCATTTGCTAGCAGATGTCATGTTAGCTTTTTTTGGGACGCAATAATGCTGTTTAACGTATTCATCTAGAGAGCGGAAAATCCAGCGAGGGCCGATAAATCGGCGCTGGGCGCGATAAATCGGCCCCTACGGATGGCCGGATTATTTTGTCAAAAGTCATAATTGGGTTCCTACGGGTATCCCCTGGGCGTGACGCTGATGAGATTCTTGTTATCCCCTCGTGATGTACAAACGGAGCAGCAAGCGAATTGGTCATATAATGGGTAGAGTCTCCTAGTACCGCGCTATTTGAAGCCCAGCGCAAGGTTGACAGGGTGACCGCAAGGGGGGAGAGGGCGACCGCAAGGGTCGCCCCTACTATATACGTTTGCCGCTTTACGGTCGTGAAGCGGTAGTGGGAGCCGCTTCGTGGCGTGGTAGGGGCGATCCTTTGTGGTCGCGCACTATGATTCACTTGCATTGTGTGCTCCTGGAACTATATATTTTCTGTAAGGAAGAACGATGAGGGTATCTATTATTTGGAGGGGGATTTGCATATGCAGCCTGTTCGTGGTGTTTTACTCGATATTGACGGTGTATTGCATGTCAGTATGCAGCCCATTGCCGGGGCGGCCGAGACGTTGAACTGGTTAGAGCAGCATGGCTTTGCGACTTGCTTTGTGACGAATACTACAACTATGGCACGTGTTACGCTTGCAGAACGTTTAAGGACCATTGGTTTACCTATTACTGAGGAGCATTTGATCACTGCTCCTGTAGCGACGGCAAATTATATTCGACAGCACTATCCAGGTAAGCGGTGCTGGGTGCTCACGAAAGGCGATACCGAGGCGGATTTTGCCGGCGTAAAGCTTGTACAGTCGGAAGCGGATGTTGTGGTTATAGGTGGCGCTGAGGAGCTATTAACCTATGAGTCGATGAACGCCGCTTTTCGTATGCTGATGGACGGAGCCGTGTTGTTAGCAATGCATACCAATCTGTACTGGCGTACAAGAGATGGGTTGAGGTTAGATAGCGGGCCGTTTGTGCGTGCCCTGGAGATAGCCTCGGGCAAGAAGGCAACGGTGCTGGGCAAGCCTGATCGCGCCTTTTTTGAGCAGGCGTTACTTTCAATTGGTGTGGCCGCGCACGAGGCGATTATGGTAGGCGATGATATAGAGAACGATGTTGCAGGCGCTCAACAGGCAGGGCTGCGTGGTGTGCTGGTTTGTACGGGTAAACATCATGCTGACTCATCGCTTTTGGAGCGGGTGCATCCTGATGCTATACTGCCGTCGATTGTGGATTTACCAGGGTGGATGGAGGAGCATGAGTGAGCGTACGCGCAGACGAGCGGAGAGGGCGGGAGGGCGAGCGCAAGGGATGGAGGCGGAGAGGTGAACGGAGAGGGCGACCACAAGGGTCGCCCCTACAATGGACGAACGGGCATGAGAAGCGACGCCGTGGCATGGTGGGGGCAACCGGGTATTTTAGGAGAACATTTCGCTGATGCTTTCTCTGTTGTGGATTCTTTTGATGGCTTCTGCGAAAAGGGGGGCTACAGAGACCACCTCAATTTTATTTGAGAACTGGATGGGATGATTTTCGACCGTGTCTGTGATCAGTAGTTGTTTGATGGGACTTTTGTCGATGCGCTCGACGGAGCCTTTGGTGAGGACACCGTGTGTTACCACGGCGTAGACCGCTTTAGCACCATGTTCCATCAGTTTCACCGATACATTGGCCAGTGTTCCGCCTGAAATGGTAAAATCATCGACTACCAAAGCGGTTTTGCCTTCCACGTCACCAATGATCTGTAGAATAGTTGATTTCTCGTCATGAGCTGTGCGTTCTTTGTCGGCGATGGCCATGGAGACGCCGAGGCGTGAAGCATATCTTCGCGCTTGCTTGGCAAAACCAACATCGGGCGAGACGACGATGATGTTTTCCAGCTCTTTCGCCTGTATGCAATCAACGATAGTTGGAAGAGCATACAGGTTATCCACTGGAAGATGGAAAAAGCCCTGAATCTGTGGAGCGTGCAAATCCATTGTCACGACACGATCTGCTCCCGCGACCTCGATGGCATCAGCGCACACGCGAGCGCGGATAGAGACGCGCGGCTCGTCCTTCTTATCTCCCTTGGCATAGCTGAAATACGGAATGACCACCGTCACGGATTCCGTGCCCGCGCGCTTAAAGGCGTCGATCCAGAACAGCAATTCCATAAAATTGTCGTTCACAGGGAAGGCCGTGGATTGGACCAAATAGACCCGGCGGCCGCGAACATTCTCCAGGATACGCACAAAGGTGTTTCCATCAGAGAAATGGAGGGTTTCGTTCTTCCCTTGAGGAATGTGCAGGTAGTCGCAAATGCGTGCAGTGAGTCTCCGGCTGCCGCTGCCTGCAAATACCAACATCTTGTCATAGCTCATGTGCTGGTCTCCTCTACAGGACCTGTTCGTCTATTCGTGGTTCTCATTCTCAAAGCGACCTTCCAGGTGCTTCGCGAGGAATTTTTCTGCCGCTGCATAGAATTTGAGCCTGTTCTCTGGCTTGGCGAAGCCATGTCCCTCGTCTGGGAAGAGCATATACTCGTAATCTATGCCTTTGCTTTTCATCGCTGCAACGATTTGTTCAGACTCGGCCTGTTTCACACGAGGGTCATTGGCTCCTTGCGCGATAAGCATGGGAATCTTGATCTGGTCAACCTTGAAGAGTGGAGAACGCGACTTCAAAAACTCTTCCTCAGTGTCAGGGTTGCCGACGCGATTGTGGAATGTTGCCAGGAAGGTAGACCAGTAAGGTGGTATCGTTTTAATCAGCGTGATAAGGTTGCTAGGGCCGACAACATCGACGACGCAGCAGAAGAGGTCTGGTG